>JBBRQD010000090.1:0-22363 GCA_038227045.1 Planctomycetota bacterium | reverse complement strand
AGCCCTTGAAGCCCTTGCCCTTGCGCAGTAAAGTTTTCATCGCTCTCTCTCCGTTTAACGTGTTTGGGACAACCAGTGACCTGGTTAAGCCCGTATGACCACAACTGGAGAGAGAGCCCTTCATATTCACAACATCAGGGTGAAGCGAAGCGTAAAAACCGCCAAACGAATCCTATAGCCCCACCGAGCCCGTGAAAATTTACATTGAATTTTGAGTAAAGGCAAGCCATGCGCGTCGATTTATAAAGCACCATCGACTGCGAGGGATAAAAATGGCGGATGAAACACTTTTTCCGGTGGGCGAAGCGAAGCCCAAGTCTGAAGTCCCGGCGCTGGCACCGCGTTTCAAACACGCGGTACGCAATCAGGTCGATTATTTGATCAGTGATCTGGATACCTTGATCCGGCTAGATCACGAAGTTCGCGCGATTTGGGGCTTCGTCGAGAAAGCCGATCTGTCGGAACTACGGGATTGAGCGAAGCCAATGAATATCGAGAGTTTGCGCTGAAGAACTTTGATAGAATCGGTCATCCTGATCTGAGAACAGCGTGGGCGCTGTATCTATTTGGAAACAAGGAAGCAACCCCGGAAATAATAAAATACCTGAAGGCACCAGAACGAGTACCACGTCTCATTAAAATGCTTGGACCAGGATTTGATGAGTTCAAGAAAAAGTTAAAGGACGCGAAGTAGCCAGAGTGAGAGCCAACGCACGGAGCAAAGTGCTGCTCGGTGGCCTACCCCACAAGGCCCGAGGGCTGGGCCACTCAACTACTATTGCCGAGATATCCATGCCCATCGAAAAAATCGTCCTCCTTACTCGCAAGACCCGTCTTGAAATGCTGATCGAGCGTTTCAATACACTCGGCCAGGCGAAGTTTTATATCGAGTGTTCCGGCGCGGATTTCGCGGACTATGAACGCGAACACGAAACCTATCACGCTTCGCTTCAGACGGTGCGCGAACAACTCGAGGGCCTTGCCAAGATTCACACCATCGAACGCGGATTCCTAGTCAATTATCTTTTCACAGACAAGGAAATGGTCGTCGCGGTCGGTCAGGACGGCCTGGTGGTCAACGCGGCGAAATACCTTAACGGACAACCCATCGTCGCGGTCAACCCCGATCCGCAACGCTTCGATGGCGTGCTGCTGCCATTCAAGCCGCCCGAGGCCGCCGGCGCCGTCGCGGACGTGCTGAAAGGCAGCGCGCGTTTTCGTCCGATCACGATGGCGCAGGCGACGCTCTCGGATGGGCAGACGCTGCTCGCCTTCAACGATTTGTTCGTCGGGCGGCGCGGCCACGCGTCGGCGTTTTATGCGATCGAACACGGCGAGCGCCGCGAAATTCATTCGTCCAGCGGGATCATCGTTGCGACGGGCGCGGGTTCGACGGGCTGGTTGAGTTCCATTTACAATATGGCGCGCGGACTCGGCGCGCCGGTGAGCACGGGGCAATCCGTAAATCCGATAAGCCGGCAGGCATACCTGCCGTTCACGTGGGAATCCGAAATGTTGCGTTTCGTCGTTCGCGAGCCATTTTCGAGCCGGTCGTCCCAAGCCAGCCTGGTGACCGGCGATATTCTGCCCCGCGTCACGCTGAAACTTGAATCGCGCACGCCGGAGGGCGGCGTCATATTCAGCGACGGTGTCGAAAACGATTTCGTGAATTTCAACTCGGGCGCGATGGCCACCATCCACATCGCTCAGCGCAAGACCATGCTGGCGGTCAAATGATGCGGCACACAAATAAAAAATTGCCCGATGACAAATCGTGGTTTAATTGGTTAGAATGGCGATGACGTACCAACTGAAACCCTTTTTCGAGCATCGTATGCGCGCCCCATTCATGCGCACAGTCATCTTCACCGCCGTCCTGTTGCCGCTCTTCTTCGCGCAATGCGAAGAGTCTCCTGCCGCAAAAACGCCTGACGCGACAACGCTCGTCAAGCAGGGGCGCTTTCTCTTCGGACAGAACAAATATCCCGAGGCGCTGAAGGCGTTTGAGGAAGCGCTCGACAAAACTCCTTCCAATAAAGAGACGCGTTTTCTTGCCGCGATGGCTGCATTTTGGGCGCGCAAACCGGAGCGGGCGCTGGATTATTGGAACCGGCTCTACGACGCCGTGGCGCGCGGCGGCGACGACGAATGGGAGATCGAAAAAAATCGAGTCATCACGCTGGCGGCGCTCGGACAAATCGATGCGTGCGAACTGGCCGTGGAGCGGCTGCGTGAAATTCGCGCGGGTGGAAAATCAAGCGCGGCGAAAACAGCCAGCGGCTTCGTTCGCGAACATTTTTTCGGTAAACGGATGCGCGCCGGATGCTGGGAAACGCTCGACGAGCGCGGCGACGCGCCCGCGATTTGGACCATTGCAGTCAAACGCGAAAACGATCCGCCCGCGTCGCTGGCTGCGGGCAATTCGCCAAAGGACAAAGTGCCCAAGGCAGTCGAGCCGCCTTCGGAAAAAACGATTGCAACGCTTGCCGTCGAAACCGCGGCCCTGCCCGGAGGTGGCACCGGATTTGTTTTTTCAGAAGAGACCGAAGACACGCGCCGCATTTACAAACGCTGGGCCGAACGTCCCGCATATCCGGAAGTCCGCGCGCTGGTGCTTGCGGCGCTTGCCGGAACGGCGCAGCCGCTGGAAGAGAAGCCGCTCAAGCCGGCCCCCGGCGCTCTGATTCCGGACGAGGACGACGAAGCCGTCCCTCTGGAAATAAAGGCGATGACACTCGATCCGCAAACCGAAACGATCGTGTTTACGGCGTGGAAGCTCAAACGCGTTCAGGCCGACGTCACGCGCCTGGCGCGCATACAGCCGGGCGACGAGGCCTCGCTGGCCGAATACATGCGCGAGTTCAACGACAAGTATCCGCGCGCCGCAACCACGGCGAGCGAACTGGCGGAACTCATCTGGAGCGCCAAGCCGGAATGCGTTCGCACGGCTTGCGATAAACTGGTGAAACTCTCGGCGCGCAGCGCATATCTGGAATTCGCGCTGCTCACCGCGTTGAATACACGCAACCACGATATTCCCGAGACGCCGCTGCTGATTTTTTCGAAGAGCAAGGATTTTCTGGTGCGCGAAACCACGGGGCTTATTTGGGCTCGCCATGGGCGCAAGGAGGGGCTCGAGGTTCTGTTCAACGAACTCGAGACCGCGGATGCGCGTGGCTGCGAACTGGTCATGGGCTCGCTGGAAGAACTCATCGGCCACGTTCTCGATGCGCCGCCGAATTCGAAATCGGCGGATGCAGAGGTGAAACTTAAAGAGTGGAAAAAGGCCGCGGCGGAATGGCGAACCGCGAATCTCAGCAAGCTTGAATACATTCGGGACGCGAAGCCGGGCGAGGCGAGCTGGATCAAGAAATGAGACGTATTGAAGTTAAAAATTCTGATCGTTGCCGGACACTTCCAATTTTGCGGTCGGGCGGCCGTCGAGTGTGATTCCGGAAAGCTCGAACGGCAGATTCTCCAGCTTCACCTCGCTGTAAAAAGACAACTCCAGAGAGACTGGAGACTTTTTACCCACGCGAAATACGCGCCGAATCAGAGTGGGTTTCTCCTTGCCCGATTCGGATACGATGGCGGTTTTGTCGGCACAATACATCGCGCCCTTCAATTGCCGCGCTGACCACGGCGAAGCTGGATTTGCGGCCTCTGACGGAATTTTGAAACTCCATTCGCCGGTGATGAGATCGTTCGCGATGTCGCATTTTGTCAGCGTGAATTCAAATCCGGCAGCTTTGCGCACGCTGCCGATGGCCGCTCCAAACGGCGCGCTCCACACCACCGCCGCGGACCCCCGCGCGCGCAAAACAGTGACCGAACCGTTGACCATGCGCAGCGCTTTCGCCGAAATCGGGACTTTGGCCAGCAGCGTAAACGGCGCGCTCTTGAAGTCGCGAACGTTGGGGTTGATAATTCCGAATCCGGTTCCACCCTCGACCAGCGAGCCGGAGTCCGTCTGGAGCCGCGCAATCAAGCCCCTGTCGCACATTCCGACAACCGGAAATTCAGGACATTGGTCCTCGAACGAACAGTTCACAGAAACCATCTGGCTTCCCGCGTCGTAATCCGCCGCGCCGCGGCTGACAGTGGCAAACTTTACCTGATATTTTGGAAGCACACCAAAGCGCGTAGGGATTTTCTGGCAGCACGGGGCGAGCGACTGAGAGCTTTGAGCAGCGGACGTTTGTTGCGTCACGGAACCGAGCGCAGCGCCTTTGGCTGGCGAGCGGACATCGACGAAATTCATCGCCAGCACGGCAAACATCGGCATCAGTGGAAACAATAGTCTGCAATGGGTCGGCGTATTTCCGTTCATAAGGTCGACCTCGGGTATTCGAGCGGTATCAAAATATAATCTCCAATATCAACAGCCCAGTCGGACTTGGTAACGCGACTTTTTTTAAAATTAAAATTTTGCGTCAAAAAAAGAGTGCAGGTCACGTTTGGTTGAGACCGAAGCGTGCCCTCCATGAATTTTGTATCGGCAAAACGGCATGGAATGGGTATCATATTCGCCCAGTTCGAACGGCGATATTTTGAACGCACGCAATCGACAACCACTCTCATTTGAGGAGTCACGGACGCATGGATTCCAAAGAACTAGACCTGCTTTGCATCAACACCATTCGATGTCTTTCCATTGACGCAGTGCAAAAAGCAAATTCCGGCCATCCCGGCGCGCCCATGGGGCAGGCGCCGATGGCGCATGTGCTCTGGTCGCGGCATCTGCGCCACAATCCCACGAATCCGCAGTGGTCCGGACGCGATAGATTCATTCTCTCGCCCGGCCACGGCTGCATGCTCCTTTATAGTCTGCTGCATCTGACCGGTTACGATCTGGCGCTCAGCGATCTGATGAATTTCCGCCAGCTCGACAGCAAGTGCCCTGGACACAGCGAATACGGTCACACCGTCGGCGTCGAGACCACGACCGGCCCGCTGGGACAAGGCTTGGCAAACGGCGTTGGCATGGCGATCGCTCAGAAATATCTGGCGGCGTACTTTAATCGTCCGGGCCACGAAATCGTCGATTACACAATTTTCGGAATCGTTTCGGACGGCGATTTGATGGAAGGCGTCACCAGCGAAGCCTCGTCGTTGGCCGGACATCTGAAGCTCGACAACATCATTTATCTCTACGACGACAATCACATTTCGATCGAAGGACACACCACTGTTGCGTTCACCGAAGACCGTGCCAAACGCTACGAGTCCTACGGCTGGCACGTTCAAACAGTCAGCGACGGCAACGATATTGAAGCCATCAACAAGGCCATTGAAATCGCCAAGACGGTCAAGGACAAGCCGCACATCATCAACGTGCGCACGATTATTGGGTTCGGCTCTCCGAATAAAAAAGACACGCATGATGTTCACGGCGCGCCGCTGGGCGCGGACGAAGTCAAGCTGACGAAAAAAGCCTACGGCTGGGATCCCGAGAAGCAGTTCTACATTCCCGAAGAAGCGAAGACGAAATTCCGCGAACAGAGCGACCGCGGCGTAAAGCTTGAAGCTGCATGGAATCAGAAATTCGCGGCTTACGAAGAGGCATTCCCGGAACTGGCAAAACAATTCAAAGATTGGCTGGCGGGAAAACTGCCCGAAGGCTGGAGCGACGCGCTGCCCGATTTCGCGGGCGAAAAGTCGTTGAGCACGCGCTCGGCGCAGGCCAAGATTCTCAATGCCATCGGGCCGAAGCTGCCCATGCTGATCGGCGGCAGCGCGGACCTTGCGCCGTCCACTTCGACGTATATGAAGGGGCTGGGCGATTTCCAAAGCCCGCTGAACGAACGCAACAGCCATCACGACATGGACGGCGGAACGTATGCCGGGCGCAACCTGCATTTCGGAGTGCGTGAACACGGCATGAGCAGCGCGCTCAACGGTATCGCGTTGAGCAAAATGCTGATTCCGTATGGCGCGACGTTCCTCATTTTCAGCGACTACAGCAAACCGGCGATCCGCCTGGCGGCCTTCATGGGCGTGCAGTCGATCTTCGTCTTCACGCACGATTCGATCGGACTCGGCGAAGACGGACCGACGCACCAATCCATCGAGCAGCTCACTGCGTTGCGCTCGATTTATGGTCTGACCGTGATGCGTCCGGCCGATGCCACCGAAACGGCCGCGGCCTGGAAATTCGCTCTCGAACACCGCAATGGTCCCACGGTGCTGGCGCTCACCCGCCAGAATCTTCCGGTGATCGACCGGAGTAAATATCCTTCGGCGAGCCTCGTTGAGAAGGGCGGGTACATCCTCGTCGGAAGCGCGAGCATTAAGCCAGACGCGATTCTGATCGGCACAGGTTCTGAAGTTCAATTCTGCGTGAGCGCGGCGGAGATACTGGAAAAAGAAGGCATCAAGACGCGCGTGGTGTCGATGCCGTCGATGGAACTTTTCGACAAGCAACCGGAAAGCTACCGCACGGAAGTGCTGCCGCGCGACGTCAAAGCGCGCGTGGCCGTCGAAGCCACTCACCCGATGCCGTGGTACAAATACGTCGGAATGGACGGCGCGCTTCAGTGCATGGAAAGTTTCGGAGCGTCGGCACCGTTCGAAGCGCTGTACAAAAAGTTCGGCTTTACCACGGAGAATGTTGCGGCAAAAGCGCGGGCGCTGGTGAAGAAATAAAGAGAAGGATGGCCCACCCCAATTGTCATTAATTGGGGTGGGTGAACGAAGCGAACAGCGGCCCGGAAGACGTGCCTCCGACTATCCCGGATTTGTTACGCGATTATGAAACTCTTATTTGTATGCAGCAGAAATAAATGGCGCAGCCCTACCGCGGAAGCCATTTTTAAAAACAGCCCGAATCATAGTGCTCGATCGGCAGGCACGTCTAAAAGCGCGCGAACGGTGGTCAATGAATCCATGATCCGGTGGGCCGATATTATTTTTGTGATGGAAAAGCGACATCGACAACTATTGCAATCACGGTTTAAGATCGACAAAAAGATTATTGTTCTGAATATTCCCGACGAGTTTCATTATATGGATGAGGAATTGATAGAAATTATTAAAACATCGGTGTCGCCCTATTTGAAGTGACCCAACTCAGCTCATCTTTCTTGACTCACGCCGATTTTTCGATACCGTTATCAGCATGTCATCCAAGCATACGCTGAGCCTGATTACGTTCGACATCGACGATACGTTGTACGCCAGCACGGATTTTGCGCGCACGGCTCGCGACAACGCTCTGAAGGCCATGATTAGCGCCGGTCTCGACCTTCCGTTCAAGGATGCCGTGGCGGAGTTGGATGAAGTGGTCGCGGAATTTTCGTCGAACGACGAGCATCATTTCGACCGATTGCTCGAACGCATCCCAAAAAAATCGCTCTGCGGATTCAATCCCGCGATTCTCGTCGCCATCGGCGTGGCGGCGTATCACGACACCATTCACGAAAGTTTCAGTCCCTACGAAGATGGCGTGGAAGCCTTCAAGCGCCTGCATGCGCTGGGCTTCGCGCTCGGCGTGATTACACAGGGGCGCACGGTCAAGCAGGCCGAAAAAGTCATCCGCCTGCGCATCCTTCCCTATCTGCATAAACGCGCGATTTTTTTCAGCGACCAGATCGGCATCAGCAAGTCCTCGCCCAAATTTTACAATAAAGCAAGCGAGCTATTCGGCGCCGATCCGAAGAATTGCATGCATGTCGGCGACCGCCCGGACCGCGACATCGATCCGGCCAACTCTGCCGGATGGCTGACCGTGTTGAACCGGCGCTCCGGACGCTATCACCAGCGCCCCGGCGCAACCCCGCCGGCGCACGTCATTCAAAATTTCTGGGACTTCGTCGATTTGATCGAGAAAACGTACGCGCCGAAGTAGCGCGATTTCACCACTGAGGCACAGAGAACACAGAGAGGGATCTGTTCTCAGTGTTCTCTGTGCCTCAGTGGTGCAGATTTTTAACGCCGATGCCGTCCGCGGCATCGGGGCGGGCCGAAAACTTCTGAGAATACGAATGCCCGCCGCGCCATTTCCGAGCGGGATTTCATGGGCGCAATACGGATCGCTTTGAAAAAATCGGCGAATGTATTGGTGCGCTTGTCCGCCAGATTCGATTCCATCGAACTCACCGACTGAACTTCGCCCATGGTGGTGACAGTGTCGACTTGGGCCACCATTTTCGTGTGCCCGATTCCCAGCGCGCGCTGATCTTCGCGCTCGCTGATCTTTTCGAATTTCTTTTCAAGCCCCGGTTTGACGAGTTCCCGTTGATCGAGCGTCTGCTTCAACTCGCGCCGCTCAATGGTGGATTGAATCGAACCGCCTTGCGAGGGCAGCGGTGCGGGCGCGGCCGCTCGGGCTGCCGTGGGCTGCTGGACTTCAGACAAAGGCCGCGAGAGCGACGGCGCTTTGGCCTTGGCCGGCGTCGCAACCGGCGCCGCGGCGCGTTGCGCGGAAGGCTTCTGCGCGCCCGCTTTGCCTTGCGCCTGCTGCCGCTTGACTTCCTCGAGAATCTCTTCGAGCGTGCGCGGTTTTCCGGTCGTGGAAGACTTGCCGCCGCCATAATTATACGGGCCGCGCTTTGTCGGCGGAGGAGCCGCCGCGCCGCCTTTGGTGCCAGACTTGTTCTTGCCGTCCTCGCCCGCAAGCGCCTTAAAAATCCAGACGATAAGTTCGATGATCAAATCCATGGCAACCTCGATTCTGAATTCAGAAACCTTATTTTTACCGCGGAGAACGCAGGGGTATGCAAAGGACGGCGAAGAGGAAAAGAGGAAGCAAGAATACTCGTTCTCTTCCCTTTCGTTTGCCGTGCTTTGCGAACCTCTGCGTTCTCGCGGTGAACTCCCAACCGTTAATTAGTGCTGCGCGCCGGGCCGCCGGCGATTTGTTCGCGCATCTGCGAGTCGGCCTGCAGGTTCTTCATGTTGTAGTAATCCATGACGCCCATGTTGCCGTCGCGCAGCGCCTGAGCCAGCGCCTTCGGCACTTCGGCTTCGGCGAGTACGACGAGCGCGCGATTCTCTTCGACTTTCGCGCGCATTTCCTGCTCCAGCGCGCGCGCCATCGCGGCGCGTTTTTCGGCTTCGGCCTGCGCCATGCGCTTGTTCGCTTCGGCCTGGTCCGCGCTCAGCTTCGCGCCGATGTTCTCGCCGACGTCCACGTCGGCGATGTCGATGGAAATGATTTCGAACGCGGTCTGCGCATCGAGGCCTTTGGCCAGCACGGTCTTTGAAATTTTGTCGGGATTCTCGAGCACTTGATGGTGGAATTCCGTCGAGCCGATGGCCGTCACGATGCCTTCGCCGACGCGCGCGATGATCGTTTCTTCCGTTGCGCCGCCTACGAGCCGGTCGATGTTCGTGCGCACGGTCACTTTCGCTTTGACCATCAACTGAATGCCGTTCATGGCCACGGCGTCGATGGTCTGGCGGCCCCCTTTCATTGGGTTGGGGCAGTCGATGACTTTCGGATTCACCGACGTGTTGACCGCATCGACAATGTCGCGGCCGGCAAGATCGATGGCGCACGCCCTGTCGAACGATAACTCGATCGATGCCTTGTGCGCGGCAATTAAGGCCCGCACGACCGCGATCACGTTTCCGCCTGAGAGCGAGTGCGCTTCAATGCGGTCGGAGCTGATGTTCAGCCCGGCCTTCTTCGACATGACGCACGCCTGAACGATCAACGCCGCATTGACGCGCCGCAGGCTCATGCCGATCAGCGAAAAGAGGCTGATTTGCACGCCCGACGCCATCGCCTGAATCCACAAACTGCCGAACTTGAAGATGATGCCCGCAAACACCAGAAAGAGCACCACCGACACGACCAACACCAGCGCCACTACAAGCCCGTTGTCTGGCATACGCGAAGCCTCCTTATTGAGAATGAGTGCGGTTTACGATAGAGAGAGCAGGAAAAAGTGCAAGGCGCGGTTTCCATTTGCCGCGGCCTGCTTTTCTCTCGCAAAGGCGCAAAGGCGCAAAGAACGGCCAAGAAAAGGGATGGCGAAGAAAAGGAGACAGGCCACGAGCAGGCTATGCACTGCAGTTGCGGGCACTCGTTTTTGCTTTGGCTGTTCTTTGCGTCTTTGCGCCTTTGCGAGAGACCCACCCGGTCGTCGGGAGGCTATTTTTTCGCCGGCAGTTTTGCCATCTGGGCTTTAAGATAGGCCTTGAATTGTTTGTCGATTTCAGCGTTGTCCAGTGCAAGATAATCGCTGAGGCTGATCGCGCCGCCGTGAACCCCGCGGTAGTAATCGCTCATGCACTCCAGGAAATCCGCGGAGTAAGCGCCGTTCTGCATTTCCAACAGGAAGCGGCACAGCGCCGCCGATTCGGCATAATTGCGGCGCCGATTCATGCTGTGAAAGATCGCGTGGCTCATGTTCATCATCATGCCCGCGGAACAAAGCTTGCCGCTGTCGAGCAGTTCGCACGCGTGAAGCACTTCGGTGTGATCGATGCCGCTCGGCAGCGTCAATTTGCGCTGTCCATCCAGCGTGGCAAATTCCAGCACGCCGGCGATTCCTTCGGCCAACCAGACCGGCGGATTGCCGCCCGTGGCAAACTCCCCGAGAACCTGATGCGTGACTTCGTGCTGCATCAGCGGAATCATGAACGCCTGCGGCTGCTCGCCGCGGTAGAAGTAGCAGTTGTGCAATGACGGGCTATAGAATCCGGCGGACTGCAGGAGCAGGCTCGTGTCGCGGCCTTTCATCTCCTTGGTGCAGAATTGCGCGTATTCTTCCTCCGTACCGAAAAAATAGACGAGCATTTTTTTCGGAGCGGATTGATTGAACAGCATCTCCGCGCCCTTCTTGGCGGAACCGCGCAGGAAGAATTCCAGAAACTGTCTGAAGCAAAGATGCCGGATGCCCTCCAGGCGTTCCGCGATTTGAATGGTCTGCTTGCGCGAGTCGGTTGAGCGCAGGATGAAATTGTCGGTCTCCACGACCCACGGCTTTTCAGTGTCCGCGTGCAGCTTGTCGGCCACCGCCATCGTCATCCATTTGTTGTCTTCGAACCATTCGCCATTGCCGATCCGTTCGGCCGCCGCCATCGGCACCCAGCCTTTTCCGAGCACGTAGCTTTTGCCGGAATGAATTTGAGCCGCCGCGAACGGTGTGTGCCAGTTGGCCCCCACTTTGATTTCTCCCAACGCCATGTGCGCCACCTGATCGTCAGGATCGGTGGCGAGCATCTCGCCGATTAAATCGAAGGCATAGCCCAGCAAATTCGCGTCGTAACAGGTTCGAGCCAAACCGAGCAGCCCGTCGAGTTTGATTTTGCGGGCACTTTTCAAGCGTGAGGCCAGTTCTTTCGTGTGCGGTTCATTGAGATATTGCGTCTTGGCAATGGCATCAATATTCTTTTTCAATCCGGCGCTGTAGATATTGGCCACATCCGCCGCGTCCATCTCGGCCGCGATTTTAAGCGCGTTTTCTTTGTCCTGCAGTCCAATCAGCCACGTGCAAGTGCCATTCAACGAGCTCAGAGAACCGCTGAGCGCTTTCTTATGCGCGTCGGTGTAGCCCTTCGCCACATTCGCCCTGATTTGACGATCGACGACGCGCTTTTGACCTTCTGGAGTAAGGGTGGGGGGCTGACCCATCTGCAAAGCCCAACAGGCAGGAGCGACTGCCGCGGAGTAAACGAAGGCCAGAAAAAAGTGACGCGATGAATTTTGCATGAGCATGAGAGCGTTTTTTTCAAATGGATTAAGCGGCTTGCGCAACGTACACGTTGCCTAAAAGAAGGCGTGCCTGTCGGTGCTTGTGCATCAACTTCTTGTTAGACGTTCTTTTGTTACACAAGTTGCATGAAATCCAACAAAAAGAATACGTGAAGAGAATGCGGACAACTTACATAAGCTTTCAAGGAAAAGCTCCGCCTCGCGCGCCGAATATGGTGTATAATGTGGCGCTGGCCAGCTCCGATGCATCAGGATAGATCCATGCGCTTTCCACACATTGAAATTCCCCGCACCCGCCGGGACTTCCTCGGCAAATCCGGCGCCGGCTTCGGCGCGCTGGCCGCCAGCTATTTATTGGGCTTGGACGCTCGCGCCGATGAAGCGCCGAATTCCGGTGCGCGCAATCCGCTCGCCGCGAAAAAGCCGCACTATGCCGCCAAGGCCAAGAGCGTCATTTTTCTGTTCATGGAAGGCGGCCCCAGCGCGATCGACACGTTCGATCCCAAACCGGTTCTGAATGAACTGGCGGGCAAGCCGCTGCCGCCGAGTTTCAATCGTCCGCTCACCGCGATGGGCGAATCCGGTTCCGGGCTGCTGGCGTCCAAACGCAAATGGAAGCAATATGGGGAGTGCGGCACCTGGGTTTCCGATTGGCTTCCGAATATTGGCGAATGCGTCGACGACATTGCCGTGGTTCGTGCGTGCCATGCGGATGGAATCAACCACTCCGGCGGCGTCTGCCAGATGAACACCGGCTCGATTCTCGCCGGGCGTCCGTCGCTGGGGAGTTGGGTGACATACGGGCTGGGCACTGAAAATCAGAACATGCCCGCGTTCGTCGTCATTCAAGACAACAATGGAACGGTCGTCAATGGCCCGCGCAATTGGGCCGCGGGGTTCATGCCGTCGGTCTATCAGGGCACGCGTTTGCATGCGGACGGCGAGCCGATTCAAAATCTGCTGACTCCAAAAAACGTCGGAGAAGAACGCCAGCGCGCCAAACTCGATTTGCTCGCGCAGTTCAACGCCGAAATGTCCGGCGCTCACGCCGATCAAACGGAATTGGACGCGCGCATCAAAAGCTACGAGCTCGCCTTCCGCATGCAGGCCGAAGCGCCGGGCGCGGTGGATCTCGCCAGCGAAACGGACGCCACGCGCAAGCTCTACGGCATGGACGACAAAGTCACCGAAGCCTTCGGCCGCAACTGCCTGCTTGCGCGCCGCCTGGTCGAAAAGGGCGTGCGCTTCGTTCAGCTCTACAGCGGTTCAGGGAGCAAGTGGGACGCGCATACGAACATCGAAAAAAATCACACCGACAATTGCGCGTCGATGGACAAGCCCGTCGCGGGATTGCTGAAAGATTTGAAAGCGCGCGGAATGCTGGACAGCACGTTGGTCGTCTGGGGCGGCGAATTCGGGCGCACGCCGATGTCGGAGAAGGGCAACGGCCGCGATCACAATCCATGGGGCTTCACGATGTGGATGGCCGGCGGCGGAGTCAAAGGCGGGCAGACCATCGGCGAAACGGACGAAGTGGGTCTCTACGCAGTCAAAGACAAACTGCACGTCCACGACATTCACGCCACAATTTTGCACCTCCTCGGTCTGGATCACACGAAGCTGACCTACTTCCACAAAGGGCGACCGGAACGGGCGACCATTAATGAGGGCGAGATTTTAAAGAAGATCGCGGTTTAACAACGGTTCCAGGTTTCAGGTTCCAAGTTTCAGGTTGCCAACTTGAAACCTGAAACCTGGAACCAGAAACCCAACTATGCGCGGACGCGGGGTTCGCGCCGAATACACAGGGGGAAAAGACGTGAAGCAATCTGTATTGGTTGTACTGGCGCTGGGTTTGTTTTGCCTGTATGCGATGCCGTGCGCGAACGCCGGCGAAGGGCCGGAGATCAAGGACGGCAATCCCAGAGTGCTGATGAAGACCAGCGCCGGCGATATTGAACTCGAATTGTTTGAAGACGCCGCGCCGAACACGGTCGCCAATTTCATTACGCTGATCGAAAAGAAATTCTACGATGGCGTGCTGTTCCATCGCATCATCGCCAATTTCATGATTCAGGGCGGCGATCCGCAAGGCAATGGCACGGGCGGGCCGGGGTACACGATTCCCGACGAATTGACCAACAACAAGAACAAGCACAATCAATACGCGCTGTCCATGGCCAAGACGCAGGCGCCCGATTCCGGCGGCTCGCAGTTCTTCATCGTCACCAACAAACAGGGCACGCCGCATTTGGATGGTGTTCATACCGTCTTCGGAAAAGTGACAAAGGGCTTCGAGGCAGTTGATAAGCTCGGCGTGACACACCCTGGACCGGACGTGAAGATGATTTCAGTCACGGTGCTGCAGAAACAGAAGCACGAGTACACGGTTAAGAAGTCCAATTAAAGCGACAGGAAAATATTTCAATCGAAACACGCGAGCGATGCGGCCGGCGTGGCTGCATCGCTCGCCGCTCATTTCGGCGGTTCGAAATCGGCGACCTGGCGGAATATAATTAAGACGGCACTGCCCTACTTGATAGCCTCTAAACTATGACCACGACTTCCGACGAACTCAATCTGCGCAAGGCGATCGATCGTTTCTTCAACAAGAAACTCACGGGCACCCAATTGCTGCGGACGTTTGCGGTTTACCGAGGCTGGCAAGTGCCCGCTCGTCTCGATAGCCTTGTGCCCGAGTTCTCCGTGTTCGATTTGGGCAACGGCGCGAAGCATTATTTTTTATTCTCCGACAAAGGAGCCTACCTGGAGTGCCGGAACAAAATTGGCATCCATGTCATGGGCGATTACTACGTCGGCAACGTCTCCGGCCCCAGCGCGATTGACGCGATCAAAGATACGGTCGATGTCGTCAACATCAATCCCTACTGCGCGCAGGAAGTGCATTACATCAAAGAACAGATTGCCCAGTTGAAAACCTGGTCGCGAATCGTGAAGACCGAAATGGCCCTGGAGTCCGCGAATTCCTCGATTAGGGGCTATGGAACGATCCGCACGTTCGACACGTATTATTTCATCATGGAAGACGAGAAGTACGTCACGCTCGCCCCCGACCCCAGCGGCCGGAAGCTCGCCGCCATTTTCACAGCCAGCGACGCGCTGGATATTTTTCTGGGGGGCAACCAGAAACCCAATCAGCGGCCCATTCCCATAGGGGGAGAAGCCCTCTTCAGCGCCCTCCGAAAAATGCCCCTGGATGGCATGGTCTTCAACTGCAACGGCCCAGTCAGACCGCGCGTCTTCCCGCTCTCTTTCGCCACCGAAGTCCTCGAAAAAGGTTGACCGCTAAAAAGCCGTTCGCCGTTGCCGTTCCCGCAGTTCACTTCGGTGTTAAAACCACCGCCCCCAATTCGACGCTCCACTGCGCTTTGGCTCGCGCAACCAGGTCGTTCAGCAATTCTTTAAACGCATAGTGCCCGGGCGGAAGAAGCTCCGAATCTTGCGGCAACAGTTCGAAATGAGCCGCGTTGGTTGGGCTGTCTTCAAGCAGAATGTTGACCTTGCCGATTTTCCGCAGCGTTGAAAGAACCTTGCCTCCTGTGAGTCCCCGACCATCCCACTCCACCGGCGCGTTGAGCGCTTCGTCCATGATCCTGCGCCATGCCGGCGGCTCCGGCGGTTTTCCCGAACTCCGCCATTCGCCCGTTAAGGCCAGAATACGGCGCAATGTGGCGGCCGAACCTTGCACGAGCAGCCTGCCGCGAATGACGCGCAATCGAAGTGCGGTATCGAGTGCCGGATAAAGATCGAGATGCGGACAGAGCGCGTCAAGCAGCATCTGCCGAACCGCAGCATCCGTCGCGGCGTTGAATGCGTCGGGCGTTTTGTAAAGGAACGCAACGTCCGCGCCGCAGACAGGCAGATTGGTCGGCATCAACGTGGCGCGAGGCTGCAAGACAATGTGGTTATCGGGTGTCAATCCGTAAGCGAGAAACGCCGGCTGATTCAGTTCCGTCAATTTCGCCCGGCGTTCGCACCAGCGCAACAGCAAACCCAGCGGCATGGCACTTTGATTGAAATTGAGATTCAGCGACGTCATTTCCACACCGGTGTTCCCTTGTAGCTCGGCGGGGCTGGAGACGATCGAGCCATTTGGATTTTGCAGAAACACGTCGTGCTGTTGCTGGCGAATTGTGTCCACGGCCTGTTGGGGGCTATTGGCCGAGATCTGAATTGGCGCGGGTGCGCTGAGTTTTTTCAGCAAAGCCGCGTCGTCCGCCGGCGCGGGTTTCGGCCAGATGGCGTCGGGCGATTTGGGCTTCAGCAGCGCAATGAGCCGCGCGGCGCGCTGAATGGATTCTTCGGTGCCGCTCACCAGAAGGGCGCTCGATCCGGAATGCAATTCGGTCTCCGTCGACGGAAAAAAAGGCGCCAGTTCCTTCTCGACGCGAGCGGCTTCGTCGCGCCCGAGTTCCAGGCCGCTCCAGTCGAACGCGTAGCGCTGGAGCGCAAGGCGTTGAGCGGTTTCGGTTGAAGTGACGAGGTACACATCGCCGCGCGGAATGCCCCGCGCGCCGCAAATGGTTGCAAGGATCTGCAATTTATCGCCTGCGACCATCGACTTTCCCGGAGTGCCGAGTTCCTCCATGCCCAGATTCACGACCTGCGCAGCCGGGCATGCCAGATCGACGTTGACGGCGGATTGATCCACTTCCAGTGCGATGTTGTATTTCTGACTGATTTCACGCAGAGTTTGGACGAGCAGGACAGTATTGTCCGGGCCTTTGTGCCAGGGAATTTCCGTGCCGCCCGACTTCGCGAGCGCTTCCCTGAGCACGGAATCGGTGGGCAGAAACCCGTCGAACTTCGTCAGAATTCGAGCGCGAAGGCCTCTGGCGAGCGCGGCAACTTCGCGGTCTGGATCGTTGAAGAATTCTTTGGCGATGGGCAGCACCGCCGGACCTTTTCCAACAATCTTCGACGCCGCGCGGTCGCGCACGTCGAAGTCGTCGCTGCCCAATTCCTTGAACCACGCGCGGACAGCGCTTGCTTCTTCGGCGGAAAGTGAAGGTGGGCGCAGCGCCAGGCCGGGGTCGCCGTCACCGGGAAAGTCCTCCGCCGAAAGCGTGGCGCGTGGCTCCGCACACAGCATCAGCAATGCCGCGCAACAACAAACGGACGGCCAACGGAACGGAGTCCATCTCATGCGCAGAAATCTCCCGGGCCCCCATCGGGCAAAGAAAGGACCCCGAAAAGGATGCCTCATTTTTTTGTGCCTTCAATCTTCTTTTTGTCTGGTGTAGAATACAACGAACTGCAAGGGCGATGGATTTTCGATATCTTCGAGGAATTGGAATGGCGATCGAGAACAGTTGCGCGGCATGTGGTTGCGACATCAAGGACAACCGCACAGCGGCCGGTGCGGCCCTGCGGCACGGAGGCAAATTGTACTGCGCGGAATGCGCGGCGATGATTCTGCCGCCGGAAGAATTGGAACGGCTTGCGAATTCGGTCAAAGCTCTGCCGACTATCGCGCGCAATCGAGCGCCGGCCACGTCGCCGCCCGTGCCGTCGCCCCTGCCGATTATTTTCGTGGACGACGACGTGCTGGGAGAAGCGGCGCAGCAAGAAGAATCCCCTGCGAAATCCCCAGCGGCATCCGGGTCGCGTGTACAGCGCGCGGCCGCTGGGATGCCCAGCCGCCCGCCGACATCCGTTATCGGAAAGCGCAAGAAATCCACACGCTCGTCAAACGTACCGCCGCCCTCGAGCCGCGCGTCATCCGGCCGGCGAAGCGAAATGGTCATGGTCTCGCCGCGCGACGGCGGCGCGCGTGCCGAAAAAGAAAGTCCGTCCGGGCGCGGCGACAGCCGAGCGCGCAAGCGCAAAGCCGATTCAATGGGCTTGTATATCGGACTGGGTGTCGGAGTGCTCCTGCTTCTGGTAGGCGGGTATTTTGCCTTGTCGTCAGGCAGTTCCGCCAAATCCGGGAAGTCGAAATCCAAGGGGGAACTTGTCGACAACGACAAAACGCCCTCTTACGAATACGCGCGGTCGGCAGAGGATTTCGCGGCAAAAAGAGATACGAGCAAGGCAGTTAGAATGTACACCAAAGCCGCCGAACGCGCCGAAAAGGAAGGCAACACACAAAAGGCGAAGGAATACAACATGCAGGCGATCACCCTGGATCGAGCGGCGACATTACATTGAGATGAGATTCTATTTCAGCCCGTCATTCTTATGCTTTTCTTTAAGAATTTTCACCTGCTCGTCGGTGGGCCGGGAATAATAAGGGCTGCCCTCATCCGCTTCGGCGGGATTGCTATACGGCATGTTTCGGCTCACTAAAATTGCGCCGACAAGCCCGATACACAGCATCACGACGACGACTATTTTGCCGTCTGTTCCCTCGCCTTTGATTTCTGTTTGATCGTGCTTGCTCACTGTGCCGCCTTTTTTTCGCACCTTCAATCTCGATCCTTCCTCATCATACTGCGGCACCGGCCTCAATCCAAAAACTTATGCTCAAATTCCAAACATTCCACTTGACGCGCACCCCGCAGATAGAAATAATCGTTCAACGGTCAGGCTGGGTAGTTCCCGCCCTGACCGTTTTTCTTTTTTCGACATTTCTCGACACGAGATTTTAAGAGCAGGGAGGCTTTGTGCCGGCAACAGTGATCGTAGGCGTGCAGTGGGGAGACGAAGGCAAGGCGAAGGTGCTGGACGCGCTGGCGGCCGACACCGACATCGTCGTGCGTTACCAGGGCGGATCGAACGCCGGCCACACCGTGGTCGTCGGAAACGAGCGCTATGCTTTCCATCTGGTTCCGTCGGGAATTCTCCACGACCAAAAGGTCTGCGTCATCGCCAACGGCTGCGTCGTCGAACCCGAAGCGCTGATGCGCGAGATCGACGAACTGGCCGCGCGCGGCGTCAAAATCTCCGGCGACAACCTATTGCTCTCCGACCGCGCCCATCTCGTGATGCCGTATCATCGCGTCGTCGATCAGCTCTCCGAAAAACACAAGGAGAGCAACGGCCAGAACAAGATCGGCACCACCGGCCGCGGAATCGGCCCGTGCTACGTCGACAAGGTCGCACGGGCAGGACTACGCGTCGTCGATCTGCTGCGGCCCAGCTATTTCATCGAGCGCGTGAAAAGCCGGCTCGCCGAACTCAATCCGCTGATCGTCCACGCCTATGGCGGCACCGCGCTCGACGCAAACAAGATCGCCGACGAAGTGCTCTCCTTCGCGCCGCGCCTCAAGCCGTTCATCGCCGACACCGCCGCGTACATCAATGACGCGCTGGCGCACGGCAAGCGGCTCCTTTTAGAAGGTGCGCAGGGCTCGCTGTTGGATGTCGATCACGGCACATACCCCTTCGTGACCAGTTCAAACGCCACGGCGGGCGGCGCAAGTACGGGCAGTGGCATTTCGCCGCGCAAGATCGCGCTGGCCATCGGCGTGGTGAAAGCGTACACAACGCGCGTCGGCTCCGGCCCGTTCCCCACCGAATTGACCGACGCCATCGGCGAAGGCCTGCAAACCCGCGGCGCGGAGTTCGGCACGACGACCGGACGCAAGCGCCGCTGCGGCTGGTTCGACGCCGTCGGCGTGCGCTACGCAGTGGATGTTTCCGGCATCGACGCGCTGGCGCTGACCAAGCTCGACGTGCTGACTGGCGAAACTGAAATCAAAGTGTGCACGGGTTATTCGATCAACGGCGTGAAGGTCGACCGCTTCCCAGCCGACGCCGAAAAATTGGAACAAACCCAGCCGGTATACGAATCGCATCCAGGCTGGTCCGAACCGCTGGACAACATCCGCGCCTTCGACAAGCTCCCGGCCAACGCGCAGAGCTACGTCAAATGGCTTGAAAAGCTCGCCGGCGCGCCGATCCGGTATGTTGGAGTCGGTCGGGCGCGTGATGCGATGATTGAGCGAAAGTAGCGGCCGCAGGAATCCTTGGGTTCTTTCATCAATAGATGACTTCCAACAGGCCGCCGCGCAAGCGCTTTCAAATCCATCTCTCCACTTCCATCGTGTTGATGTTTGTGGCGGGTGGGATTATTTGGTTGAATCTACATGGGTGGCACTTTGAGGAACGGCCGCACTTGGACTCATCTTCACCCTTAATGCGTATGTGGCCGGCGGATAAGATTATTGAGTATGGTTATCCATGCTCCGCAGTGCGATTCACAGTTAAATATGTCATTGATAACAGAGACGATGGCCATCTTTGGTCCAGCGAAGAAACGTCTCGCAGCATCAGCAAAACGGCAATTGGGATTAATGCAAGCTTGTCTTTAACAGTTCTGTTCGCCGTCTGGTTCCTCTGCGAATGACTAATCCTACGCCGCGCGGGGCAGAAGGGAAGTTGACCCTATTTCGAGGCGTCGCATCCCGCTTCGGTGTATCGCGGGTGGCCCGCCCGGGCCGGCCACCCTGCGATGGAGGAGTTCGCGCCGTTATCCAGATAGCATTTGACTTTTTTCCAATCCTTGCAATTCTGTCATCTGGTCATTATCTGATGCCAAGCTCGAAACAGCCCTGTGCCGAAAGTCGGGCACCAATTTTATGGAGGATTTCCCGTGACTATCGTACGAGGTCTCCCCGGTTTCGCGACAGGAACAATTCTGGGAGCGCTGCTTCTGGCGTGTTTAACTCTTTCCGTGCTGCGCGCGGAGGAGATTGCGACCGATCGCCTTTTCACCCACATTCGAATTCCCGCTCCCGTGGATGACGGCGGCGGCGTGCCCGCACCCATCGCGCCGCGGGCGGCCGGTTTTGTGATTGTCCCCACGTTTGGCAGCTCCATCACCAGCGACCCGCGCTCCGCCGATATCATGGCCACGATCAACGCCGCCATTGCCGTTTACCAAAAAACGATTTCCGATCCGGCCACCATCTCGATCCGCTTTGAAAAAGTGAGCACCGGGCTGGGCGCGAGTTCGACGTTCTTCGGCACTTTCCCTTACAGCACCTACCGAGCCGCGCTGGCGGCGCGCGCCACATCGGATGACGATACGACCGCGCTGGCGCATATTCCCAGTGCCGCGGCCAATCCGGTCAATGGCGATCCAAACATCAATGTCACGACCGCGCTCGCTCGAACGATGGCCTTGACCGGCGGAGCGACGAATCCCCCTGCCGGACAGGCCGATTGCACCATTAGCCTCAATATCGCGATTACGAACATCACTCCTGCGGACACTGACACTAAAAAATTCTCGCTCATGTCCGTCGCCTCTCACGAAATCGACGAAGCGCTCGGTATGGGCTCGTCGCTTGACGGCGGAACCAGCGGACCGATCCGTCCTGAAGATCTCTTCCGCTACGGCTCGAATGGTGCCCGGATTTATTCGAACGATCCCCAAGCAGCATCCTTTTTCTCATTGGATGGCACGACGAAACTGGTACAATTCAATCAAGACAAGAACGGCGATTTTGGCGATTGGTTCAGTGTCAATGGCGGACAAAAGACCCAGGTTCAAGACGCGTTTACGGGGCCCGGCGTGGCTCCGGTTTTAGGAGTGGAACTGCGCGTCCTCGACGCCATCGGCTACAGGCTTTGGACAAGCACTCCCCCACCCAGCGGGATCCCCGGTACGAACCTGCCTCCCGTCATTACCTCGGCGGCGGCACTCATGCCCTCACTCGTTTCGATGAACACAGCCGCGTCGTTCACGGTTGGCGCCACCGATCCGGACAACGATCGGTTGACCGTAACGTGGGACTTTGGCGATGGCGGCACGGGCTCGGGAATGTCCACGACGCATACATACAACACCCCCGGCACTTTCTTAGCGACAGCGACAGTGACCGATGGCAATGGCGGTTCCGTTTCTAGCAGCGTGCAAGTGACCGTCATAATTGCGTTGTTTCCGGCGATCAACATCAAACAAAACTTCAAGTTGAACTTCAAGGGCGGATCTGACGCGATCGACATCACACTCTTCAGCAAGTCGTTCTTCGTTCCCGCCGATGGCTCAACGATCCGATTTATGATCGGCGACATGAATTCGAACAGCGGAGTGCCGCTCGATTCCGGCGTGCTCTTCAAAAACAAAGCCGCCGGTTCAATCGGAAAATTCACGGTCAGCACGCGCAATGGAACCGTGCGCTACTCGACGAAAGCGGCGTCCCTGCAAGCCCTGTTGGCACCCTTCGGCGCGGTCAACCAGAACGTCTCGCAACAGATCTCCGTCCCGATCTTCGTCTTTTACAACGGCCAATACAACGGCGGCACATTTTCGTTTTCCTACGTCGGAAAGCAAGGCGTCAGCGGGACTGGGAAGTAATCGGCAAATCTTCCCTTCGGCGTAAACTACCTGCCCACGTTGGCGCTGATTACCCCACAGCCACCGCATCCGCGCCTTCGACAATCTCCCAGCTAACGCGCAGAGCTACGTCAAATGGCTGGAAAAGCTCGCCGGGGCGCCGATCCGGTATGTTGGAGTCGGGCGGGCGCGCGATGCGATGATTGAGCGGAAGTAGTGGTCGGGCGAAATTATTGAGGCCCCGGCGGGGTGCGGCAGCATACATTGTTAAATGTTGATTCAACGAAGTGACAATTGGTATCTGAAAACAATAAAGGAGATATTGTCAAAAGTTGTGGATGAGCGAAATTGAAAAGTGCGGCATATCCTTGGTGATCGAATCAAGATTACCAACCGGCCCACAGCGGGCCAGAAAGGATACGCCACATGAGTCAGGTTACGAATGTTGTGCCGTT
>JBBRQD010000089.1:0-22496 GCA_038227045.1 Planctomycetota bacterium | reverse complement strand
GACATCATTCGCAGCCTGGTAAAAGTAGTTAAACTTGATCATCAAAAAGTCCGCATTATCTATAGGGTAAGCCCGCGCCCTTTTGTTGATGGCCGCCCATCAGGCGGCCATATTCGGCAACATTGTCCACGCGGTGTAGATGGTCGCGGCGGGTGTCTTGCCTTCGGTCTTCCAGAGGCCTTGGGAAATCATGCGCTCAATCATCTCGCCGGCGCCCAGCGGCGTTCCGGCGTCCGCGAGAACTTTCGCGGCGGCGTCCAGGCCCGACATCTTTCCGTCGGCCTGCGCCGTCGCGACCACGGTTTCGGCGGCGGGCTTCGCTTTGGCCGGTTTTGCCTTCGGCGTCTTGGTGCTGTTCTTCTTCGACATGGTTCTGTGTTCCTTTCGGTTGTGGGGCGCGTGGCCCCGGTTTGTGTTGGCGCGGGCGTCCATGCCCGCGTCGGTTTATTTTGCGTAGGTGTATTCCGCGAGCCCCGCGCAGAGAAAATCCACAATCGCCTGGGTCGTCGCGTCGGCGACGGGAATGTCCGCGCCGCGATCCCAGTTGAAGGTGTTCTTGCGGTCGGACATGCGTTGAATCCAGAGCTTGGAAATCTTGCTGTCGCCAATTTCGTATTCCGCGCATTCGGCGTGCTCGGGGAAAACCAGCGCGTCGAATTTATTTCCGTGCAGGGTTCCAACCACCCAGGTTCCGCCCGCCGATTCGCGGCGCGTCTGTTTCTTGATCACCAGGTCGTCGCCCAGGTCGAGGTCGGTTTCGTTCGCGTTCTGCATCGTTGTATTCCTTTCGTTTTGCGGTTGGCGTGTTTTCGTTTCCACATACGCATTAAGCCATGCATTTCGATGAACATCAAGGTTTCAGCGCAGATTACTGTCAGAATTATGCAGAATCTTCTCGACCACAATGTGGTGCTGTTGCTCATAGAAGAATTGCATGTTTTAAACATTGATTCTGCGTCCCTCCAAACGCAACCCGTCGCGGCCCAACGTCAGGACGGAAACGGTGCCGTCCATCACCTGACGAACGTTGCCGGGCAGGTTATCGGCCAAGCTCCCGAAGTAGAACCCGTTGGGCGTGGACCCGAAATGCAACGGGTTGCCACGGCGCGCCAGAACCATCCGGTCGCGCCAAAGGCCCAACAGCGCCAGATTGCCTTCGGCCTGCGCGACGGTGCGCGCCGTTCGCGCACTCACCGGCCCGGCGCTCTTGGCGATCATCAACCCGAGCACTTCGCTGTCGCATTCGGTGCGCATGCGCAGGTCGTGCGCGTCGATCAGGTGTTGATAGTTCCGGACGACGCCGTTGTGAACGAGCCATCCGTCGCCCGCCGGATGCGGATGGTTGTTGCGATTGTCCAGCGGGTCGCCATGCGTGGCGTAGCGGCAGTGGCCGAGAACAATCCGTGCGTCGCGGCAGCGTTCAAGGTCGTCCAAACCTTCGGTCGCCGCGCCAGGACGTTTGAACGTGTGAATCTTCCCGGCGCTGTCGAGCCACGCCAAACCGAAAGCGTGGCGTCCGCGCGTTTCCGTGACGGCAGCGATGCGCCGGAGACGGGCCAGATTCGGCCCGCCTCCGCTGCGTGTGATGTATCCAAACAATCCGCACATGGTGTGTCCTTTCTTCGCGAGGTTTTTGGGGGTTGGAGACAACCGGGGCTATTGCCCCGGGCGGCGAACCAGAAGGCCGTTGCGTTCGATGTGGCGCGCGGCGCTGAGCGGAAACATTTTGCGGTAGAGCTCGACCGCCCATTTGAGGGCCTGGTCGTAGTTGAATCCGCGCGCGGTTCCGATGGCGGTGAAGTACGTCACCACCGACAGCTTGAAATGCAGCGTGATGTTGTCGTCGCGCAGGTCGAAGCGGCTCAAGGCCTCGGTCGCGATGGGGTCGATGTCGGCGGCGAAGTGCAATTCCGTCTTCAACGCGTATGCTGCGCAGAGCCGGTTGTGCAGCGCGGTGAATTTGTCCTGACGTTCCTCGAGGTTCCCGCGCCAGGGTTTCGCGCGGCGGAATTCCTTCACGGCGGCGATGCACTCGCTGCTGAAAATTTGGGGCGGCGTGTTGATTGTGTGGCTCATGTCTGTTTCTCCTCTCGTTGTTCCGGGCTTGTGACCGTCTCGCACAATGCGAGGCGCGTTAAGCGGGTTCCCCCGCCCACTCCGCTAGGCTTGCGTGTCGTATTTGAGGGCGAGGCGGCGGAACTCGGTCTTGATCGCGTCCTGCGGAATGGCGTCCGAAATCCATCCGTATTGGCGACCTTCGTGGATGCGCGCGTAGCATTCGCCCCAGGCGAGGTAGCCCATCAGGCGTTCGGCTTCGCTCTGACCGTCGCCGCCTTTTTTCCAGCCGCCGGTCAGCGGTTTGGGCGTCCAGGTCGGGGAGCGTTTTCCGTTGAGCGCGCGTTCAACCAATCCGAGGCAAACCTGGACCCAGCCGACCACCTTCACCGCGCTGGTCGAGCCGGAGAAAACCCGAAACTCCACCGTCTTTTTCGATCCGTTGGCGAGGTTGGTCAGGTTCAGCGCGTGGAAGCGGTCACCATCCAGGCGGGTCTTGGCCTGTTTGTGGTCTCCGTATTTGCGCACCCCGCCGCAGAATCGTCCGCGTTCGCGGTTCTTCGTTCCGGTGATCGCGTACAGGCCTTTTTCTGCGTAGGCGACGATGGTGATCAGGCGCGCCAGCGCGTCGCTGGGCAGGTCGGGGCTCCATCCGATGTGAACGTGAACCCCACAATTTGGGTTGGTTTTGTGGGCTTTATCTTCGAGCGTCTTCAGAACTTCGGCGACCTGCGCGAGGCCTTCGGGTCCGCGCAATATCGGGCTGACAATCTCGCAATCCTGGAATCCGGGCGCGGGCTGAATCGAACCGTCGCGTTCGGCGGTCCATCCTTGTGGCAGGTACGGCACCTGAATTCCGTGGCGGCGCGCTCCGATGCGCAGGCCGTCGGTTTCGGTCAGGCTAAGTGGTGCGATGGTTTCAATTTCAACTCCGAAGGTCAGGTCTTTCGCGGTGGTCATCTGCGTTGCCTCCCAGGTAGGCGTCGCGCGTATTCGCGGCGCGCTGGGTGACATGCAGGTGTTGCTCCGGTCGCTGTGGATCTGCGCAGAATTGCAGACCATGAGGCAACTTCGCAAACGGGGCTAATTTGATGAGGCGGCGTGGCGAGAGTGGCGAATGAAATCAGGCAGGAAATTCGAGGCGATGTTCAGGGTGGAAAAAGTATGGCGGCTTAACCGCCATTTGAAGACCGTTAAAGCAGCACTCTTCGAGGTGGTGATGGCGCCTCCTCGGATGACGAGGCAGACGGCGCGGAACCGACTCATTTGATGAGGCACGTTGGCAAACGTGGCTCATGAGTGCAGTCAAAAAAATGTCGGCCGCGAATTGTCAGTGGCTGATTAACCGTCACCGCCCGCAGGCTGGGAGAGAAAGCGATGCCAGAGACGAACATCGAGGCGAACACTGGGCTAAAGCTCACAGCACTGTCAATTCCCGACGCCGCGAAAGTGCTCTCGCGCCTGTGCGGGAAGGCAGTGCCAGCGGAAACGCTAAAGAAACACATCGACGCCGGCGCGACCGTAAACGCGGATGGCACGATCAATCTCGTCACGTATGCAGCGTGGCTGGCCAGGGAAATGGCGAATGCAAATTGATCCGAAGAACCTGAAGCCCACGGACCTGGCGCGGCTGCTCAACAGCACGCCACTGGGAACGGTGATCGACGAGCGCCAGTTGTACCGGCACCGCATGCGGGCGGGGTTCCGCATCGGCGATGGCCGGCGCGTAAACCTGTTCCGCTACATCGGCTGGCTGATTGAACAGCGCGACGCACCCCGGCGCGTCGTCGATCCGCGCGCCGATTACGAAGCGATGAAGGAAGCGGCCGCCGCGCGCAACCGCGAGAAGGCCGAATCCGGCCGCGACATTGGAGAGTTGCCCGCTGTCGTTGACCCGACGCGGAAGGCGCGCGCGGCGATGAATTTCCGATTCTTCTGTGAGGCGTACTTTCCACTCACGTTTCATTTGGCGTGGTCGCCAGACCATCTGAAAGTTATCGGCAAAGTTGAGCAGGCCGTGCTTCACGGCGGACTGTTCGCGCTGGCCATGCCGCGCGGTTCCGGCAAGACCACGATTGCCGAGTGCGCATGTCTCTGGGCAGTACTGTACGGGCACCGCGAATTTGTCTGCCTGATCGGCAGCGACGAATCGCACGCGATGGACATGCTCGACAGCATCAAAACAGAACTCGATGGTAACGACCTGCTGGACGGGGACTTCCCCGAGGTCTGCCATCCGATCCGCTGCCTGGACGGAATCGCCAACCGCTGTGGCGGGCAGCTCTACAAAGGCGAGCGAACGCACATCAGTTGGACGGCCAATGATATCGTTCTGCCGACCATCGCAGAATCCAAAGCAGGCGGCGCGATCATCAAGGTCGCCGGAATCACCGGACGCATCCGTGGCATGAAGTTCAAGCGCGCCGATGGAAAATCGTCACGCCCGTCGCTGGTCGTTCTCGACGATCCGCAGACCGATGAATCCGCACGCAGTCTTTCGCAGTGCGCCACTCGCGAGCGGATTCTCGCCGGCGCGGTGCTCGGTCTGGCAGGGCCCGGAAAAAAGATTGCCGGCGTCATGCCCTGCACGGTGATTCGCACCGGCGACATGGCCGACAACATTCTGGATCGCGACAAGCATCCGGAGTGGAATGGCGAACGGACGAAGATGGTCTATCGGTTCCCATTCAATGAAAAGCTCTGGGCGAAGTATTCCGAAGTCCGTGGCGACAGTCTGCGCAGCGAACGCGGCCTTACTGATGCGACCGCGTTCTACCAGGCCAACCGCGAGGCGATGGACGAAGGCGCGATCATCGCGTGGCCGGAACGATTCAATCACGATGAATTGAGCGCCATACAGCATGCGATGAATTTGCGGCTCCAGGACGAAGCCGCGTTTTTTGCTGAATACCAGAACGAACCGTTGGTCGAGAAAAACACCGACGAAGGTCTGCTGTCGGCTGATCAGATTGCAAGCAAACTCAACGGCATGAAACACGCCGAGGTGCCTATCGGCTGCGATCACCTGACGATGTTCATCGACGTGCAGGGGAAATTGCTGTTCTACGCCGTCGTGGCTTGGGAGGACGATTTCACCGGATACGTGATCGACTACGGGGCGTTCCCCGATCAGAAACGCCAGTACTTTACGCTCCGCGAGGCACAGCGCACCCTGCAAGCAGTCGCCAAAGGTGCCGGCCTGGAAGGTGCGATCTATGCCGGCCTGGAATCGTTGACGGGTGAGTACCTGAAACGCGAATGGCATCGCGACGACGGCGCGCATTTAAAAATCGAGCGCTGCATGATCGATGCCAATTGGGGAACATCGACCGACGTTGTGTATCAGTTCTGCCGCCAGAGCGCGCATTCCGCTGTACTGCTTCCCAGCCACGGGCGGTTCGTTGGCGCTTCGTCGATTCCGTTCTTGGAATACAAACGCAAACGTGGCGACCGCGTCGGGCACAATTGGCGCATCCCAAACGTTCAGGGCAAGCGCGCGATCCGCCACGCGATCTTCGATTCAAATTATTGGAAGACGTTTGTGCACGCGCGCGTCGCGGTGCCAATGGGCGACAAAGGCTGTCTCTCGCTTTACGGCCGCAACGCCGAGGCGCATCGGTTGTTTGCTGAGCACCTGACTGCGGAGTTCCGCGTGAAGACCGAAGGCCGCGGGCGCGTGGTGGACGAATGGAAGTTGCGGCCCGAAGGGTTCGACAACCACTGGTTCGATTGCTTGGTCGGGTGTGCTGTTGCGGCGTCGATGCAGGGCGCGGTGCTGCCGGGAACGGATGGAAGACTGACTGCTCAGGTCAAGCGCATCAAACTTTCTGAATTACAAGGGAGGCGATGATGGTGACGGAAGTGCCGAACGAAAACGAAGTGAAACGCGGACTGGAGTGTCCGAAGTGCGGATGCAAACATCTGTTTGTGATCTATACGAGGCCGCGTGAGGGAGGTATTCTGCGTCGAAAAGAATGCCGACATTGTGGTCGCCGATTGTCGACGAAGGAAAAGTTGCTTTGATCAAAATTACGTGAGAAAGCACATGCCCATAAACCTTGAAGAACTAAAGACCAACCAATTATTTTCGCTCTACAGACGTGTGCTCTCCGAATTAGAGCGACGGCGTGTCACTCGTAGTGCAAATAATCCAGTTGCGGACTATGCTGAACAATTGGCAGCCAAAACCCTTGGGTTGCGTTTGGCATCCAAATCCACAAAGGGTTATGATGCGAACGACGAAGATGGTAAGCGTTACGAGGTAAAGTGCCGCCACTTGAGTGCTCGCAATCCCTCGAGGCAATTAAGTCCTTTCCGAGCCCTCGACGATTACCATTTTGACTTTCTTGTTGGGATAATCTTTGAACCAGACTATTCCGTGAAACGTGCATGTCTTGTTCCTCATGCAGTGGTGTTGCAAAACGCGACGCATCGCGCGCATGTGAACGGATTTATCCTCCACTTGAACGATAACATTTGGCAGCTCGAGGGGGTCAAAGATTTAACGTATGACATGCAGATGGCGCAGTACGAAGAAGACTGAGTACAAAAATAAGTTACATAAATGGAACTTCTAAGCGCCAATGTTCCAGCGATGTAACGACTTTCACCTACCATAACGAATCCCCCTCCAAAGTGAATATTGATCGGGTAAAGTCACTTTAGACAACCAGACCAATTGGCTCACCAGCAACCGGCTGATCCCCGAATGCTGGCGAGGCCAGTAGATGAATGCGCCGTGCAGGGCTGCACCCCTGCGCGGCGCTTCTTTTTTGGTCTTGAGCCTTTGGTTTGGTTGGCGAATGGAGATCGATACTCGATGTCGGACGAGCTCAAAGACACCATCATCGAAAACGCCCAAGGCCCGAAACGAGCCAAGGGCGATTCGGGCGAAGTCGAGCAGCACGCACTGCCCGAACTGATCGAAGCTGACCGTTACCTGAACGCCAAGAAAGCCGCCAAGGCAAAGGGCCTGGGTGTGCGAATGTCCAAACTGGTGCCGCCTGGAGCGAATTGATGTTGGCACGTCTAAAACAAATTTTCTTCGGCGAGATCAAACACGCTCGCCCGTTGCCTTGTGTTCGTGTCGTCCGAGCGCGCTACGATGCGGCGCTCACCAGCGACAACAACCGCAAGCATTGGGTGTACGCAGACGGCCTCTCCGCCAACGCCTCTAATGCGCCAGGCATTCGCCGGATTTTGCGCAACCGGTCCCGCTACGAGGTCGCAAATAATTCTTACGCTCGAGGCATTGTTCTGACTCTGGCCAACGATTGCATCGGCACCGGTCCGCGGCTCCAGATGCTTTCGGCAGACCGCGCGTCAAACGTTCTTATGGAACGGGAATTCTCCCGCTGGGCGCGGGCCGTAAATCTGGCCGAAAAGCTTCGCACCATGCGGATGGCGAAGGCGGAAGACGGCGAAGCGTTCGCGATCATGACGAACAATCCCGCGCTGGATTGTCCGGTCAAACTGGATCTGAAATTGATCGAGGCCGACCAGGTCGCCACGCCGATATTCAAGTTTCCGAAAGACCAAGCACAGTTCATTGACGGGATTGTCTTCGACGATCACGGCAATCCGGTTGTGTACCACGTCCTGAAGCAGCATCCCGGAGACGTTTACTTGCGCTTCACGCTGGACTTCGATCCTGTCCCGGCCAAATCGGTTCTGCATTATTACCGCACCGACCGGCCCGGACAGCATCGCGGTATCCCGGAACTCACGCCTGCGCTGCCGCTATTTGCCATGTTGCGTGATTACACGCTGGCGACGTTGGACGCGGCAAAAGCCGCCGCCTATTTCGCGGGAATTCTTTACACGGACGCGCCGGCCAATGGCGAGGCCGACTCCGTCGAGCCGATGGATTCCATTGAGCTTGAACGCAACATGCTCTTGACCATGCCCGGCGGCTGGAAAATGAGCCAGATCCACGCCGAGCAGCCTGCGAGCACGTATGCAGAGTTCAAAAAAGAAATCCTGAACGAAATCGCCCGCTGCCTGAACATGCCCTTCAACATCGCCGCGGGGAATTCCAGCAACTACAACTACGCCTCCGGCCGCATGGATCATCAGGTCTATTTCAAGGCAATCCGCGTCGAACAGACGGCGCTTGGTTCGAATATTCTGGACCGGATTCTCGAGGCGTGGATCGCGGAGGCCGTTCTGGTCGAAGGTTTGTTGCCGCAGTCTTTGCGCACCCGATCGGCGGATTGGTCGCACCAGTGGTTCTGGGACGGCCACGAGCACGTGGACCCGGCAAAGGAAGCAACGGCGCAGGCCACGCGACTCCAAAATCACACGACCACCCTGGCCGAAGAATATGCCAAACGCGGTCGTGACTGGGAATCCGAACTGCGCCAGCGCGCCAAAGAATCCGCGCTGATGCGTGAATTGGGTTTGGCGGTTGCAGATGCGCAGTCAGTTTCCGTCACCGTGCCGCCGGAAACTGAAAACGACGATGTGCCTTTGCCCGAGGAAGAATGAAATGAGCAAGCAGCCCAAAGCACAATCCAATGCGCTAAAGCCGCTGGCACTGACCTGCGCCATGAGCTTCGAGACTGTCGAAGCCATCGAAGGCAAACCGGTGTTGCCGCGCTTTAGCATGGTCGCCTACACCGGCGGTCCGATGCGTGTTTCCGGTTGGCGCTTTCCCGTGGTGATGGACTTGGCGGGGTTGTCGATCCCGTCGCAGATGCGCCCGATCCGCCTGGGTCACGACGCGACACTGGGCGTGGGCCACACCGAAAGTATTCGCGTCGAGAACGGGCAGTTGCTGGCCCAAGGCAGTGTTTCGCGCGACACATCGACGGCCCGCGAAGTCGTCGCTTCTTCGCGCAACGGATTTCCCTGGCAGGCTTCCATCGGCGCGTCCGTAGAAGAGTCCGAGTTCGTCCGAGAGAACCAATCGATCATCGTGAACGGCAAAGAGTTTTCAGGCCCGTTGAATGTGGTGCGCAAAGCCACTCTGGGCGAGATCAGTTTCGTAGACTTGGGAGCCGACGGCCAGACCAGCGCAAGCGTCGCGGCCGGGGCCAACGCCAATCAGGAGAACCATACCGTGGACAAAGAGAACGCGACCGAAAGCACTGTCGAAACGCCCGTGGCCGCCGCCGCAACGGAGACGCAGGAGACGCTCACACCCCCTCCGAGTGACCGCGTCCATCCGCAACCGAACGCGGCGGCGGCCATGCGTGCCGAGGCTGCGACCGAGAGCGAACGCATTGCCGCGATCCGCAAGCTCTGCGGAACGGTTTACCCGAAAAACGAAGCGCAGGCCATCCGCGACGGCTGGGACGCGACCCGCTGCGAATTGGAAATCCTGCGCGCCAGTCGCCCCACAGCGCCGAACGTGATTGTGCCGGACACCACGATCAACAACACGGTCTTGGAAGCAGCCTGTGTCCAAACGTCTAAACTCGAAGCCGTTGAGAAATTCTACACCCCGCAGACGCTCGAGGCCGCAAGCAAGCGCTTTCGCGGCGGGATCTCCATGCAGGAACTCCTGCTCGAGGCGGCGTGGGCCAACGGTTACTCGGGCCGCAACTTCCGCGACAGCCGCGCCGTCTTGCGCGCCGCGTTCGGACAGTCCGTCCAGGCGGGATTCTCGAGCGTCGATATCGGCGGGATCCTGGCCAACGTCGCCAATAAGTTCCTTCTGGAAGGGTTTTTCTCGGTGGAGCAGACATGGCGCAACATCTGCGCCGTGCGCAACGTCGTCGACTTCAAGACGGTGTCGAGCTACCGGCTCATCGGTAAAGACCAGTACGAGCTGGTCACTCCGGGCGGCGAGCTAAAGCACGGCACCCTGGGGAACGAGAAGTACACCAACCAGGCCGATACCTACGGCTTGATGTTGGCCATCGACCGCCGCGACATCATCAACGACGATCTCGGCGCGATCACCACGGTTCCCCGCAAACTCGGCCGGGGCAGCGGCTTGAAGATCAACGACGTGTTCTGGACGGTGTTCATGAACAACGCCGGGTTCTTCATTACGGGCAATAAGAATTACATCGCCGGCCCGGACACGGTCTTGAGCATTGATGGGTTGAGCAAGGCGGAAGTGGCGTTCATGGATCAGGTGGACAACGACGGCAAGCCCGTCGGCGTCATGCCGGCGGTCATACTGGTCCCGACTGCACTCAGCGCGTTGGGAACGCAGATGTTCAAGTCGCTCGAAATCCGCGACACGACCACCGGGACGAAATATCCGGTCGCCAATCCGCATCAGGGCAAGTTCCGCGTCGAAGTCAGCCGCTATCTGGCGAACTCGAAGTTCACCGGCAACTCGGCGAAGGCGTGGTATCTGTTGGCCGAACCCACCGACCTGCCGGTGGTCGAGGTTGCGTTCCTGAATGGTCAGGAATCGCCGATCATCGAAACCGCCGAGGCTGACTTCAACGTCCTGGGAATCCAGATGCGTGGCTACCACGACTTTGGGGTGGCGCTTCAAGACCCGCGCGGCGCGATCAAGTCCAAGGGCGAAGCGTAATCGCTTCGCTTCTTTCCCCCAGAATCCAATGCGGAGATTTGAACCATGACGGCTGTTTACGTTCAAGATGACGACTATGTGGATTTCACGCCCACCGCCGATGTGGCCGTGGGCGATGTGATCGAGCAGGGCGATCTCGTCGGAATTGCCATGCGCGACGTCAAAGCCAACACACCGGGCGCGCTTTGCGTCGAGGGTGTCTTCGACGTGCCGAAGACCTCCGGTGCCGGCACGGCAATCGCCGCCGGAACCAAAGTCTACTGGGACGCCGCAAACAAGGTCGCGACGGCCACGGCTGGATCGAACAAGTTCCTCGGCAAAACGACCACGGCGACCGTCGACGCAGACACCACCGTGCGCGTCCGCTTGCAGCAATAAAGGAGCGCGCCATTGGGTGACATGTTGCAGAACGGTTCAGCGTGGTTGGAAAACCAGCGCGTGAAGCGCTGCTCGCGCAAAGTCATATACGCCCGCGGAAGCGCCACTGTGGAAGTCAACGCGACGACGGGGCGAACCATCTTCGTCGTCAATGACGATTACGGCGCGCAGGTACGGACGGAATCGCGCGATTACCTGATTCTGGCGGCGGAACTCCTTCTCGCAGGGAACCAGGCACTGCCTGAAGTGGGCGATCAAGTGCGGGAACAAGCCGGTAGTCAGACGTTTGTTTACGAGGTCGTCGCGCCGGGCGGTGAGCCGCATTTCCGGTACAGCGATTCTTACCGTCAAACGCTGCGGGTTCATACGAAGCTGATTGCGCAGGAGTAACGACCGTGATGGAGACCATTGTAAAGACTGGGATGGGCGCGCTGCTTCTGGCGGCCATTCCCGTTGACGGCGATCCCGGCCTGTGGGCGCAATGGGGACTCGCCGGCGCGGTGGTCGGCTACACGCTATGGCGCGATTGGCAGCGCGAGCGGCAAATGCGCGACTCAACCGAGCTCCAGAATGAATGGGTGCGCAATACGCTGGTGAAAGCACTGGAGCGGAACTCCGTGGCAATGGAAAAAGTCGTCGAACGCATGCCGAACTTAACGGTCCAGGAGAAACCCTGATGGCCCGCACGTGGATTCAATCGGCGAACGTCGAGATCGACGACCAGACCGGCGCACTTTTGGTGCAACCGGTGGGGTCGCCGGCGAATGTAGTGGTAAACGCCGTCGCCACTCACTTGCAGTTCAACGCCAGTACTCAAACGATTTCCGCTGCCAATAACAACCGCAGAGGCCTGGTCATTCACAACGGAGCAAGCGTCGATCTGTTCGTGAAGTTCGGATCGGACGCGAGCAGCGGCGATTACACCTACAAAGTGTTGCCGGGAATGCATGTGGAACTGCTCGCGCTGGCTTACGGGGGAATCATCACCGGCTGGTGTGCCAGCGGTGATTGGGTTTATGTCACGGAGTTGATCAGCGCATGATCCTCTATCCGATTGATGGTCCGGCGGCGGTGCCCAGCGTTCGCACTATGGGAGCCGGGTCGCAGCAGGTGGCCACCGGAGACCACATACATTGTCGGCATGGTGGTGCCCATCGGTGCGGTCAACGAAACTTCAGGACGATGTGCCGTAACTGGAACAATGATCCATGCCGCTGATAACCGATGTCGCCGACGCAGTAGTGACCGCACTCAACGCCGCGACCCTTTCGCAATCGGTGACTTCGGTTCGATTCTACCGTCCGGTTTTTGAGTTGGCGCAATTGAAAACACTGCGTGTGTCTGTGGTGCCCAAGAAGATTGAGATCAGTAGTTTTTCGCGCAGCGCGAACCAATATGACGTGGGCATTGACATCGCAGTTCAGAAGAAACTGGACACTGGCGACAACGCGGAGATCGACCCGTTGATGGCGCTGGTCGACGAGATCGGAGAGTTCTTCAGGTTGAAGCGGCTGGATTCAGTCGCGGCGATCTGGATCAAGACGGAGAACGCGCCGGTTTACGCGCTGGAACATTTGGAACAACAGCGCGTGTTCACAAGCGTTCTGACGTTTACGTTCCGCGTGGTGAGGTAACGATGGTTGGCGCGAAAGCGAATACGAAGTTCGATGCAAAGAAGGTATTGAAGGCGGCAAAGGACGGCTCAATCAAAAGCCTTGGACACGCAGGTGCGGCGATCCGGCTTGTGGCGCGTCGAAGCATCAAGACATCGAAGAAGGAGTCTGCGCCGGGAACGCCACCCAACTCGCGCAAGGGCCAGATCAAGCGGGCGATTGTGTATGCGGTCGAGAAGGATCAACAGCGCGTGGTAATTGGCCCAGATCAGGCTGTCGTCGGCACCTCCGGCGCGGCACATGAGTTTGGCGGGCACTACAAGAAGCAACATTACGACAGGCGCCCGTTCATGGGACCGGCGCTCGAAAAAGTCAAAGACCGGTTACCACAGGAATGGGCCGGATCGGTGAAGTGAAGGAGATTAAATCATGGCGATTCGCCTAGGTATGCAAGCCAAGCTGTATCGGAACACGGGATCGCACGCGACACCGGCGTGGGCGGAACTGACCAGTGTCAAAGACGTGACGCTGAATATGGAGACCGGAGAAGCCGACGTGACCACGCGCGGCAACAGCGGCTGGAAAGCCACTATCGCCACGCTGAAGAACGGCAGCATCGAGTTCGAGATGGTCTGGGACACAGCGGACGTGGGATTTGCCGCCATCCAGGGCGCGTTCTTTAACAACTCGTCATTGGAATTTGCCGTGATGGATGGCGACATCACCCAGACCGGCACCCAGGGCCTGCGCGCAACCGTGAGCGTGACCAACTTCAGCCGGAAAGAATCGCTGGAGGAGGCCATCATCGTTTCGGTCACCGTCAAGCCGACGTACTCGACCAACGCGCCGGTATGGATGACCGTGCCGTAAATCGTGAGCGCAGATTGAAACCTATTTTCAGGAAGGCAGCAATGAAAACTTTCAAAGACAACGCCGGACGGACCTGGACGCTTGCGCTCAGTGTCGACACGGTCAAACGTGTCCGCTCGCTGGCGAATGTGAATCTGCTCGAAGCTATCGAAGGCAAGTTGCTCGAGCGCCTCGGCAGCGATCCCATTTTGCTTTGCGATGTGCTTTACGCAGCGGTAAAGCCGGAGGCCGACGCGCAGAGCGTATCCGACGAGGAATTTGGCCGCGCGCTTGGCGGCGACGCCATTGATGTCGCAACCACGGCGCTGATGGAGGAACTCGTCGATTTTTTCCCGAAGCGCCGTCGGAGCGTATTGAGCAAGGCGCTAAACAAGCTCACGGAGTTGGAAACGAAAGCCATGTCGCTTGCGGAGAAAAGATTGGACGGCCTGAACGTGGACGCCCAGTTGGAATCGGCGCTGGCGAATGCTGGCGGCTCATCTGGCAGTTAGCCGGCGTGCTCGGGGTTCAACCGGGGTCGTTCACGTTGCGTGAGCTGCTTTGGATGTCCGAATCTCGGAGCAAGGAGGCTTGGTCACACACGTCGGCGTTGTTGGCGCTTCTGGCCAATGCGCACCGCGATCCGAAAAGGAGTGCGGGATTTTCACCCACGGACTTCAACCCCCACCACACACCCAAACCCAACAAGATCATCGGCACCACATCCGACCTGAGCATCTTGAAAACCATCTTCGTCGATTCGCACGCAAAAAAATAAGTCGCCACACAGTGTGCTGCGACTGCATCCGCCCCCCCCTATATAAGGAGAAGCGCTCATGCGCATGAAGTGTTTGCACGCGGCCCTCGCCATTGTCCTGGCGATCACCAGTCCGCAGTTGATGTTCGGTTCCGTCCACGCTGAGGACAACAGCGTCGTCAAAAAGCCGCCGCTGATCATGCTGGAACCCGGCCAAGCCGTCGTCAGCGACGCCACGAGCATTCCCGTCAAGATCACTGTGGAAGCGTCACCGTCCCCGGCGGGTGCGTCCGCTTGGGAACGGATTTTCTCCAGCAACGCGGCACTGACCCTCTATGTGACCGTCGGACTTTACCTGCTGAAATGGGCTTCCGACCGGTACAAGCTCGATCTCGAACGCTGGGAAGGCATCATCGTCCATTGTTATAACGACGCCGAGCAGAATGGCCTTCTGAAGAACTGGGCCGGTCACGAAAAGCTCGCCCATGCGATGCAACTTTTCGATGACCGCTTCCGCAGCGCGTTTGGCGTCGACCCGACTGCGCGTGATCGTGAAGACGCCCGCTTGGATTTGGCGCGTACGGCGTTCAACGACACGTTCGGCGACACGACCACACCCCAACCCGTCACGAAACCTGGATAACTCCTATGTGCCTACTCACCGCTTTCGCCCCAGTGCTGGAAGCATTGGGGCCCATTTTCAAAGCTCTCTTTGAAGCGATCCTTTCACAGATCGCGGAAAGGTTGGAAGACCATGCTGAATACTCCCAAGAATCTCTCGACGATTTTGATCTTGAGCGCCGTCTGCGTGCTCGGATTGAGCGGGTGTGGCCGTAACACCGTCGTGTTGCGCGAAACGCAGCCGGCCATGATCGCCGAGTCTGCCACTCTGAAAGTCTGGGTGAAGGACTCGACCGGCAAACAGGTGCGGGCCACGCGCGAAGTCATTCCTGGCGAATTCGTCCTGGGCGATCCCAATGGCGCGAAGGCGCCGCCGCCCGAAAAAAAGGCCGAGGTGTTGCCCACCAAACCCTGACGGCTGAATCAAAACTGCTCGAAGCCGGTCGGCGTCGAGCGAATTCTCGATTGGGCTGCGCAGCCCGTATTTTCCGCTGCTCCGCCGTGTAGCTCGAACATCAGCCCCTGAAAAAAGAAAGCGAGGATGCATGCACCTGGTTGTCTGCAATAAACACAAGCCGTCGCACGCCATGTTGCACGACTGGCTGGCCGGCAAGCCGGTCCTCCGCCGCTCGTCAAAGTGGCCGGCGGCTCGCGCGGCGCATCTGAAGATCGAACCGGCGTGCCAATGGTGCGGCGGGACAGAAATGCCGGAGGTTCATCATATGCTTCCGGTTCATGTGCGGCCGGATTTGGAACTCGATCCGAAAAACTACATAACGCTGTGCGAGGCCAAAAACATGCGGTGCCATTTGGAAAAAGGGCATCGCGGAAACTGGCACGATTTCGAGCCGAAGATTCGCGCAATTTGCGCCGCGCACAACCAATCCACAAAGGTGGCTTAACCCATGTTCACTGCAATTTTTCTGGTCATCGTGGTGATGACCGCATTTATCACAAGCGCAATTTTGGGAGGTTTGTACATGAGCACGTTTGTTACCAAAGCCAAGGTCGCCGCACTGTTGGCCGATCTGGACGCCAAGGACAAGAAGATCGCCGAACTTGAGCAGGCGGTGATCCACGCTCGCGAATCCGTCGGCGACGCCGTCGACCAGGCGACTTCGGCGTTGAAAGATCAGGTCAAGATTCGCGACGACCATATCAACGTCCTGGAAGCGAAGCTGGCTGAGGAGAGCGAGGAACTCAGCGAGATCAACGACGCCATTGATGCGCGCCGCAATCCGCCCATGGCCGCTCCGTCCACGCCGAGCGATGCGTCACAGATCGATGCGTCCCATCCGGTCGATACCGCTCTCGCCGCCGGCACGCAGGCGTCCAACTAACTCCAGAAACGTCGTCAGCAGATCATGGCGGGCGAGTGCGCCCGCCATGACTTTCTTCACTCCGAACACGAGATTCATTCATGCCCTCAGCACAAGGTATTCGCGCCGGCCTTGCCTATGTGGAAATTTACGCCAACAACAACCCGTTGGTGCGTGGATTGAACGTGGCCTCGTCAAAGCTGAAAGCATTTGGGCAAAGCATCAGCGGTTTGGGACTCAAATTGACGGCGGTAGGGGCGGGGATCGTGACGCCGATCCTGGCTGCCGTTAAAGATTTTGCGGAGTTCGGTGATTCTCTCGAAAAGATGTCGCGCCGCACCGGCGTCAGCGCCGAGGCTCTCTCTGAAATCGGCTATGCCGCGCAGCAATCAGGGACCGACCTGGAAGACGTCGAGACGGGCTTACGCCGGATGCAGCGTACTGTCGTCGAAGCTGGCGCAGGTTCCACCGGTGCGGCCGAAGCGCTCGCCAAACTCGGTTTGAGCGCTGAACAGCTACGCCAGCTTTCGCCCGAAGACCAGTTCAGCGAAATCGCGAAACGCCTGAATGGAATCACCGACCCGACCGAGCGCGCCGCCGCCGCGATGAATGTGTTCGGCAAAACCGGCACGCGGCTTTTACCCATGGTCGGTGATCTGGACGCGCTGCGCGAAGAGGCCAAGCGTCTCGGAATTACCATGTCCACGGACGACGCGCGCGCCGCGGCTGAACTGCATGAGGCAATGAGTAAGATCAAGTCGGTGCTGCGCAGCGTCGCAGCGGCTATTGGCAGCGCGCTCGCTCCCCTATTAAAGGAGTGGGCGACGTGGATCACCAACATCGTCGTGGGAACTAAGAAGTGGCTCAAGGAAAACCGGGGCCTGATCATCTCCGCGTTGAAGATCGGTGTGGTGATCCTGGGCGTCGGCGTGGCTTTGGTCGCGTTGGGCGCGGTCATTTCCGGGATTGGCACGATCGTTGGCGTGGTCTCGTCGATCATAACCGGCGGCGTGGCGTTGATCACCGGAACGATCAGCACGGCCATTGCGATCATAGGCGGCATCGGAACAGCATTCTCGGCGATTGCTTCCGTGGTCGGCGCGGCGGTTGGGTTCATCCTCACGCCCGTGGGAGCGCTCATCGTCGGACTCGTCGCACTCGCTGGTTACTTGATTTATGCCAGAGGCGTCGGCGGCAAAGTCGTCGATTACCTGGGCGCTCGGTTCAACGATCTCAAAGACGCCGCGCTCCAGGTCTTCGCCGAAATCAGGGATTTTGCGCTCCAGTCGTTTCAAGGCATCAAGGACGCGCTTGCCGCCGGAGACGTGGCTTTGGCCGCGAGAATTCTGTGGCTTTCGCTCCAGTTGGCCTGGCGCAAGGGGATTGCAATCCTTACGAAATACTGGACCGACTTCACAAGCTCAATTGATCGTATTTTCACTGATGCCTTTTACGGACTGGTGATCCTTGCTTCGGGTGTCTTTTTCGATCTTCAATCCGCCTGGGCGCTGACCACGAAATTCTTCGGCGATGCGCTCGATGATTTCATCGGGTTTTTCTACAAAGTGTGGAATGAGGCCGTCGGATGGCTGGCTAAAAAGGTCGCTTACTTGGCGTCGTTCTTCGACAATTCGTTCGATTTCGAGGCGATTAGTAATGAGATCGATAGTGAAACAAGCCGTTTGAATCGGCAGCGCAACGTCAAAACGGGCGACAATAATGCCGAACGCGAACGCGCGATTGCGGACATTGAGAACGAACGAACCGCCACTCTTGCAGAGATCAACAAAGAGGCCGACACGGTTGACTCGCAACGGCAATCCAATGATATCGTGGCCATCGGCAAAGCCGAAGAGGAACTCAATCAGGCGCGCAAAGAATGGGCCGACGCCATCGCGCAGGCCAAGCAGGAAAAGGAGGCGTCCGAGCAACCAGTCGTCGGAAAAACCAAGGCCGATCTGCTCGATGCGGCTCCGGCAGTTCAACAGGCGCAGACCAAGCTCGACACGGTTGGCACATTCAATGCAGCTGCCGTATCCCAGTTAGGGTTTGGCGGCACCGCCCCGGAACGGACAGCGAAAGCGACAGAGGAAACCGCCAAGAACACCAAGCGCATGTGGCAGAAGATGAACGAGGACGAATTGAGTTTCGAATAACATGGCCGGACAACTGATCGAACTCTTCACCAGCCGCACCCAGATCATCAGCGACAAGCCGACGGCCGAGTTCCATTACATGGCCATGGGATGCGCCGACGAAATCGAAGTGCGTACGCTGGCGCTCAACAACGCCAACACGCCGCAGGCATACAACGGCATGTATCGCCGCGTCGTGGAAATCGCCGAACGCATCGCCAACGACACTTGGAAGGTCGTCGTCCGCTACGAACTACCGACGCCCGACAATCAGGACACCAACCAGCCTGTCACGAGTTTCGATTCGACCGGCGGCACGCAACACATCACCCAGAGCATTCAGACCGTCAACCGCTATGGTCCTGCGGCGTCCACGTTATTGGGCGGCGCGATTGGCTATGACGGCGAAAGCGTGAACGGCGTGGACATCACCGTGCCGGTCTGGAATTGGCAGGAGACGCGGTATTTTTCGGACTCCGATCTGAACACCTATGCGTATTACGCGCTGACCGGCTCGGTGAATTCAGACATGTTCAAAGGCTACCAGTCCGGCGAAGTGCTGTTCATGGGCGCCAGCGGGCAGAAGCGCGGCGATCCGTGGATCATCAATCCCAACAATAAATGGGAAGTGACGTTCAAATTCGCTGCGTCGCCAAATCTGACTGGCCTCTCCGTCGGAACCATCACCGGGATAACCAAGAAAGGCTGGGAGTACCTCTGGGTGCAGTATGGCGACGACGTGGACAACAGCGCCAAAATCCGCATAAAGAAACCCATCGCCGCGCACATCGAGCAGGTCTACGACTATGCGCCATTTTCCGTCCTGGGGCTTTAAGCCATGAAGAAAGTGCTCACAGGACAAAAGCTTCGCATTCCGGCGTCCACGTTCAATACGATGATCGACGCCGCTGCCGACTTTCAGAGCCGTGCGCTCAACCGCAATAGCGGCATCCGTCCTTCGGCTTCTCAAAACGGCATCATCACTATTTGCAATCAATCCGGCGCCGATCAGGAGCAGTTTGCGGTGCTCGGCATCGATTCACCCATTATTTTACCCACTGAGAATTATACCGAGTTTGCAAATCGCCTGGCGCTCGATTGCGCGCTGCCAACAAAGACCGATCACGACGAGATGTTTGTTATTCTGCAGGAGCCGATCGCCAGCGGCGCATTTGGCAAAGCGCTTATCGTCGGCGTTTGCCCCGTAAATCTATTGCGGCATTCTGGCGAGTCGTCAAAATTTGCCGGCGTGACAGACGGCGAAACGTTTCTGACCGCCGGAGAAAAAGGCGCGCAGATTCTTTGGGAAGATACATACAGCGGCGAATCGGAGCACCTTGCCATCGTTCGTCTGCCGTATGCCGCTCCTGGAGGCGAAGGTAACGCGACCGCACGCGTCGCCGCGACGAGCGCTTCCACCACGCACTCCGGATTGCAGACCCTTGATGGTATCGCTCTGGCCGAAGGCGACGTGGTTTTGGACTGGCGCAACGGAACCACAACATTGCGCGGCCTGTGGAAAGCCAGCGCGAACGCCTGGACGCGCGAGGGAACGTTGACCAGTGGAATGCTCGTCAGCGTCATCGCCGGCACGTTGCGAAAAGACACGCTTTGGCTTTTGGATACTCAGGGCACGATCACGCCGGGAACCACGGCGCTGAATTTCGTCCAGCTCATTCAGAATCAGATCTTTGTTCGCGCGCGAGTCAAGACATCGTCAGCCGTGACGCATTCGGGATTGCAAACCATCGATACAATTGCTGTGATCGATAACGATTTGGTCTTCGATGCGCCCAACGTTTACATCGCATCCTCCGGTGTTTGGGCAATTTCATCGAGCGCACCCAACGTAGTATTCGTTCTCGAAGGCAGCGCCAACGGCCCGCTGACTTGGGGCAAAAAATCCGACGGAACGTACCAGGCCATCGCGGGAGTTTATACATAATGCCGGACGCCGCAGTCACATGGTCGCCTGCCAGCCCGAAAGGTCTGATGGGCAAACTGGGCATGAGCACCTTCTCATCGCCACCAACGATCGCCGAAATAAACGCATCGTCCGACTGGTGGCAGGTATGGGCGCTCAACGACATTATTTTCGCCCAGGATTCACGTATCCACGCGTTACGGACAAGGGTTTTAATGTGCGTGTATTGCGTGCAGGACACATATTTGCCGAGAAGGGAATCAGTGTATTCTCCCGGTCTGAAAAAAAGCTTGAGCTTGGCGTTTTATCGTTCTTGAATAGCGGATTGGCTCAAGAGTTACTGCTATTAATGGCACCAAGCAGAAGCTGGGAAAAGACGTTTGTTGCAAGTTTGCCCGCTCTCCCGGATGTCTCCCGTGAACTATGTATCGCCGCCGAGAAAATCGTGAACGAGTTGGAAACGACCCTTGGCACTGATGTCACGTCCAATTTATTCTTAACGCTTCATTTCTCGAAATCCCTTTCAATTGGGTTTCAAAAGTTAAACGAACTTCAAGCTGCAAGTCGCAGTACGGTCGAGACGTCTTCCCTGCAAAGCTCGGATGCTGTTCGACAATTATTTAAAAGTCTGAGTCTGGATGACAATAATTTTCGGGGCGATCCGTGGGAGGCAGCTTTTACTTTTCGATCAATTGATGAGTACACCTTTTCAAATATAGATTACTTTTTAGGCTGCGCTTTCGCCCGCTGGGACATCCGTTTCGCCACCGGCGAAAAGCAAGCACCTGAACTCCCCAATCCATTCGCCCCGCTCCCCGTATGCCCGCCCGGCTTGTTAAAGAACGTCGCCGGCCTACCGGCGCGGTCGGAAGATGTGCCCGCGTCTTCGTCTGTTCGATTCCGACCTGTGCTCGGCATAAAACATAACTACTCATCCAAACTACAGATGGCTTCCACGAATCCTGGCGTTGCTGATTCTCTCGCGTCCAATTTTTTGTGTAGCCCACTTTAATACCACCCGGCAGATATGGGTTTGAATTCATCCATGCACCAACAACGCCATAGATGCAACCTCCGACGAGCAAGATGGTCATCCATTTGAACCGAGACGTGCAAGCCGTCATTTGCCACCTTTGTTCAGGAGTTCGCCTAAGATCGCGTCAACGAAATTGAGTTAAATTTGTCCATTTTCATCCCGTAAAAGGGCCCGCATTCTACTCGCTCCCGATGCATTCGGAATCTCAAATCATTGCCTATAAAACTCTTTATATTTTTGAGACATATGATTCAGCAAAATGTATGATCTCGCGAAATAAATGGCGCGCTCGCCAAACGAGGCTTCCTTAAAAGACTTGTCATTCCACCAAAAACAGTGATCTTTAATTATCTTTATAAAAGATTCGTCGAGCTTTCCAGAATACTTTGAGTCCTTAACAATTGCCAACAGTAGCATTATATAGCCCGTTTTCATTCTCACCGCGTCATTTTGCTTCGATGTGGCCAGAAGAGTTCGGATCACATCCAAATTACTGATTGAATCCACATATTTCGCGAACATATCCAATAAATAAACCTTTTCTAGGTCCGTGGTGTTTACATCGACGAATTGATCCAAAATCTTTTTTTCAATATCAATATCCCACCCGCGAGCTTTAAGAGTTGTTCGAAAATATTCTCTAGATAGATATCTCTCGACGGGACCGCTTTCTTTGGACTTAATTTCCTCGCCGTTTAATTTATTTATCAACAACTCTTGAAGTATTTCGAGGCGGAGTATGCGAGTCTCATTTGAAACCCAATTATTCTTTCTATCCACGTAAACAATTAAATCCATTTTTCTTTTTTCATAAAATGTCTCGAACTGATCGACACTGACAGGAAGACTTTTTGAAATATCTGCCTCATTGAATACATCCCCGCCTACCACCGGAAGCGATTTCTTTACAACCATTTTTCCGCCATCGTCCATTTCGACTGTCATAATTGCAAGAAACTTCCATTTTTCTTTGTCGATGGCGCTTAAATGAATGCCGACAGGGTCACGATTCAATAGAACGCCTTCTGCCCCAGAACAACTGAAGTTAATAAGACACAAATAGCAAATTGTATGCATATATTTCATTGCTTTAGCGCTTCCAAATATGTCAGTTTTCATTTTCTATCACCTGTTCTTCATCATCGTTTGCAAAAGGCGGGACCAGTACAGGTTCTGTACCCCCTACGAAATAAACTACGCAGAACGCTGTTTAAGTGGCAGAGTAAACCTACCCCTCCTGAACGAAAGAACGCCGTGCTTAACAAGGGCACGGCTGATGGCCACACGGCGGCAGGACGACTCGTCCCGCTTACCG
>JBBRQD010000088.1:0-23545 GCA_038227045.1 Planctomycetota bacterium | reverse complement strand
GCTCCTCAGCAGAGCTCGCTTCCGTTTCGCTGGTCAAGTTGGATCGTAAAGAAAGCCTGCTTCAGCGCAACGATCGTTGCCCAGGCGAACCGGGAAATCTAATTGTCGTCGGCCGGAGGAATGATTGTCGCTGGACATTCGATCCCAATACTGCCCGCATTCTTCTGCTGGAGGGCGGCGATTGTATACTGAGTTCTTTGCCGAAAAAGCTTTCCGACAGCGCGGCCGTGTCGCTCAAACGCATGGGCGTTAAAGTTATGACGGGAGCCAAGGTGATTGATGTCAACAAACATGCGGTCACATTTCAACGCGGCGACAAAACCGAGCGCATTGAGACGCGTACAATCCTGTGGGCGGCGGGCGTCCAAGGCTCGCCATTGGGCCGTGTGCTGGCGCAGAAAACGGGAACTGTTGTGGATAAACAGGGACGGATTACCGTGCGGGGGGACCTGACCATTCCCGGGCATTCGGAGCTGTTTGTGATCGGCGACCTCGCCCGCTTTGAGTCTCAAGGCGGCAAGCCGCTGCCTGGCGTCGCACAAACGGCCATGCAGCAAGGAAGCTACACCGCTAAATTGATCACTGCACGCCTGCGCGGAAAGTCGTTGCCACCGTTCCGCTACAACGATCGCGGAAGCATGGCGGTGATTGGCCGCTATGCCGCGGTCGCGGATCTCGGCTGGCTGCAACTCTCCGGAATTCCGGCGCGCATCATCTGGCTTCTTATACATCTGTTTTCTCTTGTTCAGATGCAAAACAGAGTCCTTGTATTGATGCAGTGGACGTGGAGTTTTCTCACCCGCAACCGCTCCGCGCTTCTGATACCGGAAGCTGAATCTGCCGACGCCGCCACGCCTGATAAGAATTCGCACGAAAGCAGCGCGAAGCCGTGAGTTCTGGTGCACCGTTTCGCTACAAAATAAGGAATAATCTTGGCAACGATATTAGATAAAAACCCAGCGCATGGGCTCCAGGCATCGAGCCACGTTGGACCCGAAGTGACAAAGATGGCGTGGGTACCGCGTACTCGGCGCTCATTGGTCCATTGAGAACGGCCTTCTTGTCGGACTCGATGCCCAGCAGCGTGACGTTCAGGTCCGGCTGCTGGGAACGCCAGCGTTCGCGAAGATCGTAGATGGCTTGGCCGGTGCCGCAACCGGCGTCGAGAACGACGAGTGGGCCTTGCTGTGTGTTGGGCATTTTGAACAGCGCGGACGATTCGATGTTGTGTTGGGAAAAAGCCTTATTGAACGCGGGCAATTTCGCGCATTTGCGTACTACATCAAAAAAGTGAATGTGGAATGGGGAAAGAAATTCATAGGAAGGGATAAGGGATCGATCAATTGAAATGGCGTGGAAAATCCTTGTCGATAGTCGGCATATCGCGACAACATATTTCGAGCTATTCTCAATTATGATCGATGAGTTCTTATAAATGCGAAAACTGAAGGTGCGCAAATTGGTCGCACGTAACAAAATTCCGATGATTCGACTCTTTTTTTCTGCCGCTGAGTGTCGAGACTACGATCTTCTGAAGTGGCAGATGTTCCAGGTCTGTGATCCGTCCGTGCCCCGATCGGAAACCCTTCCGCAGCCTGGAATACTTTCCGTCGTTAAGCTCGCACACATTCAATTTTTCATTCATAGACAGCACAGGTTGAAGCCGACCCTCAATCAGCACCGATGCATAATCGGAGAAGTCGTCGGCGACTCGTCTACCTCGAAACAAACCAGATCATTGGCGTGAAGCATCTCACCCTTGCGCCAGGTCATAGCCAGTCGCACATATAATGCGCCGTCAACCCATCAAAAAGGCAACGGAATCACGAATGGATGGCCGCTGAAATCTGCCATTCCTAACCGCCCAATGCGGGAGTTTGCCAGAAAGTGATCGATTTCCTCACGAGTCATTTCAGTCATGGCACACCCTTTGATCTATGAGTCTTCGTTACGATCGACGAAACAGTGCAGCAAGCGGATTGCATGAAACCGTACGACACAGAAAAGGAATCAAGAATGACGACCAAAACTTACCCCACTGTCGGCGAGATTGTCGCCAATCATCCGGATTCCGCCCGTTTCTTCGAGCGGCTGGGTATCGACTATTGCTGCGGCGGCAAGCGTCCATTGGATGAAGCCAGCGCAGATCGCAAGCTGGACGCCGAAACTGTCCTGCGCATGCTGGATGTGAATCCACTGGAGGCCTCGTTCGGACACGAAAAGAATTGGAGCAACTCAAGTTTAACGGAATTGTGCAACCACATCGAAACCACGCATCATGCCTACCTGAAACAGGAGTTGCCGCGACTCTCTGAAATCACGAAAAAAGTCGCCAATGTCCACGGCTCGAAGAACCCCGCATTGTTTGGCGTGGCACGTGTTTTTGAGGCATTCCGAGCGGAACTGACACAGCACATGGCCAAAGAGGAAGAGATTCTTTTTCCGCTGTGCAGAACACTGGATAAATCGGAGCACGTCCCCCCGATGCACTGCGGTACGGTGCAAAACCCGATCGCGGTGATGGAACGCGAACACACAGACGCTGGCGATGCGCTCGCCGAAATGCGAAAATTAACGAACGATTACACGGCCCCGGATTGGGCCTGCAACACGTATCGCGTCATGCTGCAAAGCCTGGCAGACCTCGAAGCCGACATGCACCGGCACGTTCACAAAGAGAACAGTATTCTGTTTCCGAAGGCTGTGGCACGCGAAGCCACACTGAAAATCGCAGGGTAATGCGATGTCATCGCCGTGTGAATGAGCGCAGCATTCCCAGGAACGTTATAACCCACGCCAATAACGCCACGTAAATGAACACGTTTGGAATCGCTTCGAGAAATACCAATCCCGTCGCTTTCGCGAAAACGTACGTGGCCACCGTGAACATGCCGAGCGGGAAGACCAGCGACCAGAACTGGGGATGGTACGTCAGCGGCAATCTCTGATAGAAATGGCGCCAGATGCCGGCAATCACGAGCAGCGGAATCCACCAAGCACCGGCCGCCCAGAAAAAGAGCGTGAAGCCTTTCAGAAATGGGCGCAGTTCAAGCAGAAATGGCCATTGATCGGAAGACAGAATTAATCGCGAGCCGGCCAATGTCGTGATCGCCAGCGCGCCCATGTTGATCCAATAGCTGGGCGTCAATGTGTCGCGCGTCATGGAGAAAAACATCCAGCGGTAAAAGATCAGCGAAATGAATGCGATGTACAGCATCGCTCCAACGAAGAACGCACATAGTGAAATGAAGAGCACGATCTCCGTACGTCCCAACGCTTGCGCGACCAATGTCCCCGACACGCAAATCGCTTCCGTCGAAACAACCACCAGAAGCCATGCGCCGTTCAAAGCCGTCTCTATCGGTTGCTTGGGTTCGTGAACGGTGATTACGGTGAAGAACAACGTCGTGATGGCGATCCACAGCGCCACGCCGAAAAACCACAGCGCGCAGGCTGCCATCATATAAGGCGTAAGCAGGGCGAATTGGCTACCGAGTACAAATGTCGCAGCAACTTTCGTTAGAAACGTAACTGCCATCGGTGGATTGACGAGATCGGCGATGAACTCGCGTTTGTAACGAATAAATCGCGCCGTAGTCAAAATCCATAGAACGATGTAAGCGCCGACGTTGAACCACAACAGCGATTGCGATACGAATGGCATCGCGTTGAAATGCGCGCCGATGGAAACAATCCCCGTCGCCATAACCAGAGCGAAGTATCCCGGGAACAACCGTGCCAGTGGCGACGCGGCAGGCGCAATGGGCTGGTTCATGATTGGTCGTCAACCAATTTGCGCATATAGAAATGCAGCAAGCCAAAGTTGAGACCGAAGAACCCGAGGCTCGCGAGTGCGGCAGGCCAGACGATCGAATCGTCATCGCCGAGGAATGCTTCCATGGTTGCCGTCAGAAGCCAGAGTTGCATGACCACCACGACCAGCACAATCGCGAGAATCGATACCACGATCGTGGAACGCTGATGCAACGTGAAGACGGTTTTCATGCTTCCCCACCCTCCGCAAATCCATTGGCGAAAATGCGGCCGTTTTTCATTTCCAATATCACGCGGGGCAACGGACGGCGCGGCGGACCCGCCAACGGGCGGCCTGTCTGTATGTCAAACGATCCATGATGGCACGGACAGAGGAACTTCCCCTGCTCCGGTTTTGGAATAATGGGACACGAAAGATGCGTGCACCTCTGTCCGAACGCAACGAAGCGGTCTTTTTCGAGCCGCACAAGCAGACAAGGATGTCCTTGTGACGGATATTCAAATCGTTTCGCTGCGCCAATCGTCAATTCATCGACCAGCCCCAAATCCATGCGTTCGGGTTTAGCACGGGACTTGCGAAAAAAACTTAACGCGCCGATCCAAAGTTGCCCGGCGACGAATGCCAGACTCGTCAGGCCCAGCATCTTTGTGAAATCGCGCCGCGAACGGAATTCGTCGTGTGACCAATCGATTGGAAATTGCTCACGCCATGCCGGCTGCGGCTTATGCGTGTTTCCATCCGGCGGAGTCGTGACATGCTCATGGTCGCGAATGTTCATAGCCCTTCTCCTGTTTCTGCAAGTCCGCTTGCGAACACGTCGTCCATTGCGTGTGACACAGACGCATCGTCGAGGCCGGACATCACATCCAAACGTTCGATTCGTGAATGCGATGGAACCAGCATGACGACTTTCGTCGTGATCGTTTGATTGCCGAACTGAAACGTGTTGATCGCCCGCGAATTCGGGCGCAGGCGTTCCAATTCCTCGCGTGTCCCAAACATCAGCGCCTGGCTGGGACAGACCGACGCGCACATGGGTTTCTTTCCGACAGACGTACGGTCGTAGCACATGTCGCACTTCATCATCAGATACATGTCGGTCTGCATCTTCGGCACTCCAAATGGACATGCGAGCACGCAATTGTTGCAGGCGATACAGCGTGGTTTGCGCGCAGATTGAACGACTCCGTCACTCGTGCGCTTGATCGCATCGGCGGGACAAACTTCCGCGCACGTCGGCGAATCGCAGTGCATGCAAATCACGGGAATCGTTTGCGGCGAGACGCCGGGGTCGACGGTATCGAGTTGGATCATCGAATGTCCCTTGTGCGAATTACATTCCGTGCACGCCTGCACGCACGCGTTGCAGCCAATGCAGCGGCTGGGATCGACAAAGAACTCCATGGTTTCCGGTACGGCCATCGCGGTCCTCGCGTTTCATGACGTGCGGTTAGTTGACGGGGGCGTCGGCCTTTTTCAACCGCGCGGCACAGACTTTGTATTCAGGAATTTTTGAAATGGGGTCCTGAGCCGAAATCGTCAATTGATTAATGCTCTTGCGCCCGGCCCAATGATACGGCACGAAGATCGTGTCCGGGCGGATCGATTGAACGACGCGCGCGCGGAGCGTGCACGTTCCGCGCCGCGACTCAGCTGTCGCCCAATCATTATCAGCGATGCCCAATTTTGCAGCCAATTGCGGATGCAATTCGATGAACGGCTCCGGGCAATGATCGACCAGGGGGCCGATACGGCGCGTCTGTTCGCCCGAGAGAAAATGACTGACCACGCGGCCTGTCGTCAGAATCAACGGGTATTCAGCGTCGGTGACTTCCGCGGGCGGCGAATACTTTGCGACATTGAAATGCGCTTTGCCGTCGGGAAAGTAAAACGGCCCTTTTCCTTGAGCCACTGGATTCCAGGAATCCTTCTCGAACAATCGCGGAGTGCCCGCATGTTCTTCTGATGGACATGGCCAGAACACGCCGAACTGGCGTTCAATCTTTTCGTACGTAATACCGGAATAATCGGCGACGCCACCCTTGGACGCTCGGCGCAATTCCTCGAAGATTTCGCGCGGCGATGTAAACGTGAAGCCCTTTTCGCGTTTCAAGGCCTTTGCGATATCTTGGATAATCCGCCAATCTTGGCGCGCGTCGCCAGGCGCATCGACGACTTTATTGATCTTGATGACCCGTCCTTCCGTGGTGGTCACGACGCCTTCGTCCTCCTCCTGCAACGACCCAGGTAGAACAATGTTCGCGTAGTGCGCCGTTTCGCTGAGGAAGAAATCGATCGCGACGTAGAACTCGAGCTTCTCCAGCATGCGCCGGATGAAATTGTTGTCCGGCAGCGACACGAGCGGGTTGAAGCAGATCGACAGCAGTCCTTTGATCTCGCCCTTGTCGATCTTACGGAACATCTCGTAGCAGTCCACGCCGGGGCCGGGCATTTCGGTTTCTTTCATGCCCCAAATTCCGGCGATGTGCGCGCGATGCGCCGGATTTGAAATATCGCGCCAGCCCGGCAATTGATCGCACTTCTGCCCGTGCTCGCGGCCGCCCTGGCCGTTGGCCTGTCCAGTGATGGTCGCATAGCCGCAACCTTCACGCCCGATACGGCCCGAAGCCAACACGATGTTGATCGCGCCGAGGCAATTCTGAACGCCGTGGCTGTGATGCTCAATACCGCGCGCGTGCATAAGGAAACTGCTCTTCGCTGTGCCCCACCATTCTGCGGCCTGTTGAATCGCGCGCTCCGAAATGCCAGTGATGCGCGCGGTTTTGTCCGGAGTCCATTCTTGAACGCTTTGCGCGACCTCGTCGAATCCGCTCGTGTGATTTTGAATGAAATCGTGATCGACCCAGCCATTCTTTATCATCAAATGCAGAATGCCATTGAATAGCGCGACATCGCGCCCGGGCTTCACAGGCAGGAACAAATCGCACGTCCGGGCAATCGGCGTCAGACGCGGATCAACCACAATGATCTTTGCTCCGCGTTCGCGCGCCTGCCAGACGTAGTCCGTGGTGATCGGTGCGCATTCGGCAACGTTCGCGCCGCTGATCCAGACGACATCCGCTTTCAAAATGTCGCTGTTCGGATTCGCTGCGCGATCGATGCCGAACGATTTCTTGTTGGCCGCACCCGCACTGACCATGCACAGTCGCCCGTTATAATCGATGTACGGCGTCTTCAAACACATCCGTGCGAACTTTCCCATCAAATACGTCTTTTCCGTCGTGAGACTCGCGCCACTTAAACACCCTACGGCTTGTGGCCCGTGCTGCTTTTGCAACCGATCTATCTCCGATGCCACGCGTGCGATAGCTGCTTCATAGCCCATCGGCCGAAAGCCACCCGGCGCACTAGCATCACGTTCGTAGGCGCATTTCAGCCGGTCTGGATGCGAACCTTGCAAATAGCGTTTGATTCCTTTGGGACACAACTTTCCCTGGTTGAAGGGGAATTCCATCCACGGCTCAAAGCCGATCACTTTATTGTCCTTAGCTAGCAGCGTAATCCCGCACTGCTGCCCGCAGAAGCAGCAATGCGTGTTAACAGACTTGTCCGGAACCACGCCAGTATCCAATCGCGTGCCGGTGGATTTTGAGAGATGAGGTCCGAACGTTGCGCAGATCGCTTTGTCGTTTACTGCCATTGTTGCCATTTAATATCATCTTCCTTATGCGTGGAAATTCCGCGCGTCTTCTTCACCCAACGGACCTTCGCCCAAACCCGGATTGGCATAAACAGGCATCGGTCTCGGCAGCGGTTGCGATTGTTTTTCGCCGCCACTCTTGACTCGACCTTGCGCCAAAGCGAGCATGACGCGCCGACAGCGCGGACAAATCTGCTGGTAGTGTTGAACCGCAGGATTGTCGGTGATTGAATAGTCGTATCCCAATTCGCGTTCGACCTGAATCAAGTCCGCCACATGCATTTTTGACGCAAATGCGTGACCGCATCGGCGGCAGTTCTCCGCTGCTTCCCGCGCCGCGACATCTTTGTAAAACTCGACGCCGATTTGTGCCGGGCGCTGAAAGATATGGAAGAACTTCCCGAACGGCATCCATAACAGCGTGACGATGACAGTGACGGCGTGAATAATCGCCAGGAACTCGTAGCCGTAGCCTTTCAGCCACGTGTAGCTCACCACGAGCAGCAACCCCGTGATACTGATCGCGAAAAGAAGAATCAACGGCAGGAAATCTTCCGAGAATAATTGCGTGGCCACTGCGCCTTGATCACGCAATCGGCGACGCATGGCAATCATGACGCCGGGAACCACAAGGAACGCCGACCAGACCAAGCCGTGAAAAATGAAAAACGCCAGCCATGACTCGTGATCGAACGAACTCGTTGGGAAGCCAAAAACATAAACCTGATACCACCCGAGCTTGTCCGGAACCGATTCAAATTCAATCCACCCGAACACGAGTGGAAACGTAATCGCTCCGGCTAGCACGCACCCCCACATGATCAACGCATGTGCGAGCCAGCGCTCGGGCGAACGCTTCCATATAAAGGAGTTGAGCGCAAATTCGCCAATCACGCGTTTAAACCAGAGGCCCAAGTTCCGAAGAAAATGGCGGGGCATGAAGAAGGCCTGCCAGCCGCGTCGCCAGAACATGGCCGTGGGCGGGCGTTGCAGCCAAAGCGCGTAACGGTATACGACGCCGAAGAGGGCGAAAAGCGACGCAAACGTGTACGCGACCAGCGCCGAGTCGAAGCGTTCCAGCCGTCGCGAGCCGACGAAAAGCAAGGCGACCAAAATAACCGTCGCCACCGCCGCCCAGCCCAGAGCCTTGAGAGTTTCTTTGCGCACAGGGATTGTCCCATTAGGCTGTTAACGTGGAAGTATTTGAATCGTTCGATCAAGTTCACAGCAAGTCGAACCCTATGATCGAATACCGCTGCACTCTGCGCTATGGGGTAAAACCCGCAAGTGTCAGTTTTGAGGGTTTTACTTTACAGAGGCGTTAATTATCGTGCTGCAGCTTTTCACCATCGGACACTCCACGCGGACTCTTGCCGAATTGTTGCGCCTGCTGCGCAACGCCGGTGTGAATCAACTTGTGGATGACGGTGACGGGACGATAATGCCCGAGAATGCGCCGGTCGAAAAAACGTCATTCGGTGTCCTTCCGCCAAGGAACCGCAAAGGAAGTCGCGGGTTCTCGCCGCCGAAACCGCCAAAACGGGCGCGTTTCTGGCGCGCGTGGACGAAGAAAATCAAAAATGCGGACTTGATCGCAACGGCCAATACCGATTTCCGCAAACTTCTGGAAAACAAGGATGTCAATGCTGCGCTAATGCCTGGATCACTTCGTGGTCGTTGGCGAGCCGGACCGGAAACTGTTACGACAACGCGGCGATGGAGAGTTTCTGGGGTACGTTGAAAACGGAGCACATGTTTCACGAAAAGTTCGCGACACACCAGCAGGCAAAGCAGTCGATCTTCGAGTACATCGAGGCATTCTACAACCGGCAAAGACGGCACAGCTCGTTAGGCTACGTCAGCCCCGAATCGTTCGAGGCAGTAGCCAACTGAGTCAAAAGGGACGTGTCCACTAAACGTGGGGAAGGTCATGGAGCTTCCAGGGGGCAATTGGCGCGGGCGCTTGGGTTACCGCTGGTAGTGCCGGGTAATCAGATCGTTTTGGATCCACAGAAGCTTGCTGAACGCCCGCAACGCCGCCGCCTTTTTCTCCGCTGAAATATCGAAACCAAGGATAGTGGCGTTGAGCGCATCCGCGACAAAACCCATCAACGCGTTCATTTGAATCAGCGGAACGTTTATTTTCGACGATCCTCCACGATCCGTATGAATTCTGCCCACGAAATCCAGATAGGCGATCATTTTTTCATCGTAAGGCCCGGTAACGAGGTGGGTAAGATAACGAGTCAATTTGTGTTTGCGAAACGCAATCATCTCGTGATCGGGATGCAATTCTTCAATGCTTTTTGGTGAGGATCCGTCGTAGCCACTCTGCTTTGGAACGAAATGCCGCCAAGTGGCGTCGTATTCGAAGAGTTTCGCGTAAACCGCGTTTACCAAGGCCGGAACCACTGGCGCAAGCAGGGGCGCGGATCCCAGAACGGCCTCAATATCGGCCTGCCCGAATCCCATGAATTCGGTGAGATACCCGAAGCGGTACCCCAAGTCGTTTTCCAAACGTGCCTCGTCGATGTGCCGCATTTCATATCCCCCTAAAGAATCGTTTTACCGTAAAAAGCCACTATCGCGTTGTGTGTTCAGTTGCTCGGATCGACAACACCGGCACCGAGCAACTCCGCAGCACTCGTTCGGCCACCGAGCCATGTGCGAGATGCGAAAAACCCGTGTATCCATGCGTCGACATTACCATTAAATCCGCCTTTTGTTCACTGGCAATCGCACAAATTTTCTCGTGTGCACACCCGCATTTCAGCACCGCCGTAACATCCACTTCGCTTTTCGATGCCAACATGGCCGCGGCTTCAGCCAGCTTTTTCTTGCCCTCCGCTTCAATGGACTCCATCCATTGTTCAACGTCTGGCCCGATGCCTTCGCTCCATGTCGAATCGTTGTAGTATGTCGAATTTTCAATCACGTGAGCCAGAATAATCTTCGCGCCATGCTGCTTGGCCAACTCCACGGCATAGGGCATGGTCGCTTCCGCATTTGCCGAAAAATCAGTGGGCACAAGAATTGCCTTCAATTGAAACTGGTCCGGCACAGTCTCTCCCGGCCTGACCGTTAAAACTGGAATTGGGCTTAGGCGTGCCACTTTTTCGGCGACGGAGCCCAGAAATAAATGCGAGATTCCCGTTCGCCCATGCGTTGAAATCACGATCAGGTCGGCATGCACGTTCCGAGCATATTTGACGGCCTCGTTTGCCGGATGTCCATTCACGCACGCATGTGTGACGTTCACCCCGGCTCTCGCGCCGAGACTCTCCGCAAATTCAATCAATTTTTGTTCGCGCCGCTTGTGCACGGACGCCAGCCACGCCGACGTTCCGATTACGATCCCGGATGAGAGTGCCATTCCCGCTTCATCTTCGAATGCATGAAAGACGTGAATTGTTCCCCCGGATTGCTTTGCCAAAGCCACCGCAAATGGCACTGCGGCCTCGGAGTTTGGCGAAAGGTCGGTGGTCAAGAGAATATGTTTGAAAGTGTGCATGGCTGACTTCTCCGTGAGGCGCGCGTTAACTGTTTCTATAACTCAACAAGGCAAGACGCGTGCCACCAGAAGGAAATCCAGGGATGAATGTGACAAGTCGTTTCGGCAAGAGAAGCAGGAAGAACTCATTTGCCCAATGAAATCTACATCAAAAGTAGTTCATCCGAAATAGTGAATCGCGGAAACGGCGCGGAGCGCTCTCACGGTTGATCGAGAAAAGATATTCTCAGCATTGAAACCGTCATTTTCCATTTTGAGAATTCGGCATTACTCGCTCTGTTCGCCACTTCCCAAAAAGCGATACAGGGACGACAACGATATTTCCAGTTCCTGCGCCGCCCGTTTCTTGTCTTGATTGCACGTGTCCAGAATGCGGCGCACATGCTTTTGCTCGAAAGCGCTCACGGCTCCCTTTAAACTCTTTTCATCAATCGGGACACTGCCGCTGAGAAGAGCTTCACGCGGCGCCACGTCCGCGCTCCGCAACAGCGGTTCGGCGCCCAGGATCATGGCGCGCTCAATGACATTTTGAAGTTCGCGGATATTGCCTCGCCACGGCGCCGCCGACAGCGCTTGCATCGCAGCGTCGTCAATGCCGGTGAAATGGCGATTGAGGTCGCGGTTGAGTTTTGTAACGAAAAAATTTGCGAGCGCCGGAATATCGCTTCGGCGTGCGCGCAGCGGGGGCGCGTCGATTTCCACGACCGCCAGTCTGAAGTACAGGTCTTCGCGAAATTTCTTGCTCTGCGACTCCTGCTTGAGATCGCGGTTGGTCGCCGCAACAATGCGGCCGTCGAAGGGAACGAACTTGTTCGATCCCACCGGATGAATCAATTTATCTTCCAGCACCCGCAGAAGCTTGGCCTGAAGCGACAGGGGCAATTCGCCAATCTCGTCGAGGAACAGCGTACCCTTGCGCGCCGACCGAAACAGACCTTCGCTGTCGTTGATCGCGCCGGTAAACGCGCCCTTCTGATGGCCGAACAGTTCGGATTCGAGAAGCGTTTCGGGAATTGCGGCGCAGTTCACCGGAACAAAAGGCTCCGACTTCGCTGCACCGAGGCTGTGGATCGCGCGGGCGATGAGTTCCTTGCCTGTTCCGGATTCACCGGTAATCAGCACCGACGAACGCGTCGGGCCGACCTTGCGGATAAGCTCGCGGATATTTTCCAGCGTCGGGCTTGAGCCGATCATCTCGAGCGAACCGAGTTTTCGGTCGAGGTCGCGCCGCAGCATCCGGTTTTCTGCGCGGAGTTCCGCGCTTTCCAGCGCCCGGGCGGCTTTGGTCAACAATTCGTCGAACGACAGCGGCTTCATCAGGTAATCGGCCGCTCCGGCGCGCAGCGCTTCGACGGCCGTATCGACCGACCCAAAGGCAGTCATGAGAATAAAAGGCACATCGGAATTCTCCGCGCGGCATTGGCGCAGCATTTCGATACCGTCCATCTTAGGAAGGCGCAGGTCCGAAAAGACAAGCTGAACGGAATTCTGCCGAAGCACGGCGAGCCCTTCGTTTCCATCGCGCGCCGTCAGCACGCAATAGCCATTGTCGCCAAGCAATCCGGCGATTTCCTCCCGCAGGACTTCTTCATCTTCAACGATGAGTATCGTGCTCATGCATTCTCCTTCTCATCGTGTTTTTGGCTCACCGGCAAAACAACGGTAAACACGGTGCCATGGCCCGAATCCGATTTGACGTGTAAGGTGCCGTTGTGGCGGTCCATGATGCTCTGGCTGACATGCAACCCCAAACCCGTTCCTTTGCCCACGTCCTTGGTGGAGAAAAACGGTTCGAAAATTTTAGATATATTCTCCTGGGATATTCCGCAACCGTTGTCCTTTACCTGTACCGAGACGTTTCCGTTGTGCATCGACGTTGCAATCTCCAGGATGCCGCCATGGTCGTTGACCGCATCCAGCGCGTTCACGAAGAGATTTAGAAAAACCTGTGAAAGCTGCTCGGCGAGTGCATCGATGCGCGGAAGTGCCGAGTCGAGGTTCAAGCGGATCTCGACGCTTTTCTCTCTTCGAGACAATCGTGCGATTTCCACCGTCGATTCAATGGTTTCGTTGACGCTTACTTGTGTCCAGACGGGCGGGGCGGGGCGGGCGTAGTTGAGCAATTGGCTGACAATGTTCACGATGCGGACAACCTGCGTGCGGATGCGCGTGAATTTTTCGGCGAGGGGCGGATCGATGTTCTTGCGCAACTGCATGTCGCAGATGGCCTGAATGGACGCGAGCGGATTGCCAATTTCGTGCGCCAAGCCGCTGACCAGCAGGCCGACGGTGGCGAGTTTTTCCTGGTGAATGACCTGGTTCTTCGCCGATTCGAGCGCCGACTTGTCGCGATGATGAAAGGCCTCCAATACGATCGACATATCCATCAGCAGAACTTTGCGAAAGGCCGCCTGGAGCGCTTGAAGCCGTTCGGGTTCGCCGGCGCAGTGAGTTTCAAACAATGGCTCGAAGTAGCCGAGGTATAAGCCGTATGCCCCGATGTACCACTTGAAATCCAAACCAATGCGAAAGTGCGTGTGCCCGATGCTGCATCGCTGCGCGTAATAGTCAGTGTCGAATTTCGCATCAAACAGGCTGAAAAGATAGCGCCGTTGAAAATCCAGCAGACGCGCAAGAACAGCCGGATCGGCTATATACTTCCGCGTTCCTTCAAACGCATGTAGATGGGCATAGAAACGATCGATGAACTCATCGGCGTGACTTTCGATCAAGGGTTTGATCGCCCGCAACGCGGAAATATCCGCGTCACTGACCCCAGCATATAGCAGATGTGCTTTAATGGATCCCATTTGAGTCGCCCTTTCTCGCCATCCATCCTAATGCGTAAGAGTTCCAATGTATAAGAATATTTTTCCAAGATTGCGAATTAAGTTGTCTATATATTTCATAAACCCAATGTTTATAAATAGATAAGAAGTATTTTCTAATCGGCATAGTTTTTGTTGATACGCCAGTCAGGGGAAAAACAATCAAGGAGAATATCATGAGCAGAAACACTGGAAAAGTCGCTTTCGTCATACTGGCGGTCATCTTCTTTTTCGGATTCATGAAACTCATTTTAGGTGGTGTCATGGATATGGTTGCGCTGTCTTCGATTCCAGTTATTTTGAGCGCTGAGGCAATCGTGTTTGGAATGTTGTATGCAACTATATTCCACAGCGAGTCTGAAGAAACAGTTGCGGCACATGCAGGCGCGTCCCCGGCCGAGCCAGACAAACCCGCATCCCAGCGAAAAGTTCAACAGGTTCAATTGTCCTCTCCGAGCCGAATGGTAAAATCATGAAAACTATCCACGAACAATTCGAGCGGGGAGACAAGCCGGTCATTCTTCTGGCTGAAGACGATCCCGATCAATCGGATTCGTTGCGCGAAGTCCTTGAAAGTGAAGGATATACAGTGGAAACCGTGTTCAGTGGCGACATGGCGTTGCGGCGCTTATCCACGAACAGCTATGCCGCTGCCATTATGGACGCGCGCATGCCAGGGCTGCATGGCGGAACAGTGCTGAAGGTGTGCCGCGTAGGTAGCCCGAAAATCTCCACACCAATTATAATGGTCTCGGCGTTTGCGTCGCCACGGGATTTGGACCAGTTCAAAAAAGACGGCGCCGTGGCCAGCTTTACGAAGCCGCTCGATTTTGCCGAGGTCATGAAATGTGTTCGCCAATTGGTGGATGGAAATCCAGCGACAGAGCACTCAGTGAAAATTGAATGAGCCATCGCGCAGCTATTCCAGCACAATATACATAGTATTCGCCGGCAGAACCAAAAGCTTCTTTCCCCCCGCATCCTGTAGCGGAATATCCTTTACCGGCATGCCATTTACATCCAGAACGCGCGCCGTCTTCAATGCTGCATTGTCGATCGTCAGGGTCATGTCCGTATCGACTATTTGCCACGGCGCTTTGCCGTAGGAGGTTATTTCCTCGCCGTCTTTCTTCTCTACCTTTGCCGGCTTTGTGGCCCATCCGGTGGGGCGTTCGGTGGTGCCGATCTGTACCAATACTTTTGCCGAATGCTTCAGGTCTTTGTCGTCCAGGGATACTACCAATATCGTCGCGTAGTCGTTTCCGGAATGAATCGATACGTCGGCGAATTTGAAATCGCCTTGTTTCTTCAGGAAGCCGGTCACGCCTTGGGCTTTGGGCGCGTTGAGCGTGCACAAGCCTTTGCCGTAGTCCAGGGCGAGTTCGCCGGTGATCGACTTCACTGTTTTCGCCGCGTCGTCGATGTATGGTTTCAGATCGATGACTTTGCTCTTGGACGGATCGCCGTCGTATTTCGTGACCACCGGTCCGACGAGAAACGCGAGCGGATTGACGCCGTCTCTTACGTTGGATTCCTTCGAGAAATTGTCTTTGTCGCGATTGGGGTCGTAGCCTGCGTCTTCGGCGATAATGGGCGTCTTTCGTTCCCACAAATCGCTGAGCGAGCGCTGTTCCTGTACCACCGGTTCGCCCTGTTTGACGTACCCCTTGCGGAAGAGCAGCGCGGCCGCGGGCCACTGGCCCATCAGCATCGGTGTCGCGCACACCCACTTGCCTTCCGACGGCATGAAGCCGTTGGCCGAACCCGGTTGCCGCCAATCTTCTTCACCGGTCGCGAACCAGTAATAAATATCGACTCCGCTCAGCGCCGAATACGCGGCGATGGTGAACGGCCCTTCCGATTGGTATCCCTGCGGTGGAACCCACGAACTTTCGGAGATCAGTATCGGGTAGCCCTCGACCTGCTTCAAATTCACCGGCAGCGCGCGCGGATTGAGCATCACCGATTCGTCGGTGAATTTATCGCCGTTGCCGATCGCCCAGCCGTTGTTCTTGCCTTCGTGCGCGCCGCCGTAATAGCGGTTGACGCCCATGATGTCGGTCGGCGTGTAGGAGTATCGTTCGGCGTCGTTCATGGTCACGTTGTCGGCGGTCTTCCAGTTGCCGGCGTTGATCAGCGCTTTGCAGCCGAGGTCGTTGCGCAGATAATCGACGATCATTTTATTGAAATCGCGCATCAGAACCGTAAAGAATTCCATCTGGTCGGCGCGCCGCTTCTGCTGGCCGGGATTGCCGTTGCGCTGGGTCAATTCCCAGATGATCAGCATACCGGGTTCGCCGGCCGCGAAATTGTCGCCGGGCGCCTGAGCGTTGCTCCAAGCCTCTTTTGCTTTATCGAGCGAGCCATATTTCTTTGTGACGAACGCGCCGAACTGACGGCGCAATTCCGCCGCGCCTTCCCCGGCAATGCCCTGGCTCGACCAGAAAAGTATCGAATCTTCATTCTGGATCTGAATGATCGCCAGCGCCGGATCCTGTGCCAGCGGAATGCCGGTGTGCGGATTTTTCTCGGAGAGCGTTTGCTTGAGCCACGACTTGTAAGCCTCCTGCAGTTTCTTGTCGAAGAACAGTTTGCCCATCTCGTTGGCCTTGCCCGAATCGACGACGCCCATCGCCGGTTTCACGCGCGACGAGACCGCCCAATACGGAGAGAACGTCGTGTAGATACCGGATTTTTTCATCGCGGCGACGAGCTTCCAAAGTTTCTCGCGTTCTTTGACGTCGATGTCCATCAGCTTGCCGTCGGTGGGCGTCATGTTGCCGTGAAAGCGGACCATGTTTACGCCGCGCTTGGCCATGAAGCGCCCGTGGCGTTCCAGATCGATGCTGTTGCGCTCGTACGCGCCCGTGTTCAGCGCCCAGAAGCGCACAGGCTGTCCGTTGCCGAGTACGAAATCGTTGCCGTCTTTTGAACGCGTCACGTAGCCGGATTCGCCCGCGACTTTTTCGTTGAGCGAGCGCAGATCGAACAAGGCGTCGGGACTGAATTCGTCTTTCGGCGCAGCGAAAGGCCAGCGTCCGGTCAGCGGCTGCACAACGGCTTGAACCTCTTTTTCGCCGGGTTTCAGGATTCCTTTGGGCGTGAACGGCACGGCCGTGAAGACGAAGCAATCCAACATGCCGTGGTTGTTGTTGTCGCTGTGAAATTTGAACGTAATGGTGTGCGCGCCTTTGCTCAGTTTCACGACGCCCACCTTGGACCACGCCAGAAACCGCATATCGGGTTTGTCATCGCCCGCCACGTTGATCTGATCGTCTTGATTCCCGTCGAAATTAATCTCGGTCCACGCGCCGTCGTCGAGTTTATAGCCGAGTTTGGCGCCGACCGGGTTGGCGCGAACGTACAGCGTATCGGATCTGTCGCTGTCGGCGGTGATGTCGTACACAGCCTCGCCGGGCTGCTTGTCATTCCAATTCGAAATAAATCCGCCGCCGGAGAATTGATCTTTTTTGACGTTGTCGTACCACCACGGATGCCGCGTAACGGTGTTGGACTTGGCCGCCTCGCCTTCGATCCAAATGTAGTCCGCGGCCTGAGCGCATTGCGGAAAAAGATAGGCGAGGGCGAGCAAAACGGCGATTATCTTAAGGAATGAATGACGCATGATCTCTCCGAAAACGTAAAAAGTAGGGCGGGTTTCCAATCCGCCTACGGATGATTTCAAGACACTGGGCGGATTGGAAATCCGCTCTACTTTTATCAAGATTGAGTTTGCGCTATATATACACCGGCAATTCGGCGCTTTGCCAGATATGTCCCGGTCTTAAAAACTTCGATTTTTGAGAATTGGCGCAGTGCTTTCAGTGTAGACAATGACGAGTTCACGCTTATTGAATGCCCTCGAAGTTCTATTTATTTTTGTGTGAAATTGGACGATAAGGAACAGCGCATGGACCAATCCATCCGTCGATTCGTCACAGTTGGCTTAGTCGCGACACTCTGCCTGTCAACCCTGCAAATGTTCGGGGCCGAAGCGCTTCACGAACGCGTTGATAAATTGATTGCGGCGAAAGCGGCCGCGCCCGGAGGCGGACCGCTCGCTCCGGCGGCGTCCGACGCTGAATTCTTGCGACGCGTTTGCCTTGATCTCAATGGCACTATTCTCAGTTCCGCCGAAGCGCGGCAGTTCCTGGCGGACACCGCATCCGATAAGCGCGCTAAACTCATCGACCATCTTCTCGCCAGCCCGGATTACGCCGCGCACATGGCCGAGGCGTTTAACATCATGCTGATGGAACGTCGCACGCATAGCGACGCGCCCTCGCTGGCCTGGTTGAAATATCTGCAAAGCTGCTTCGCCGCAAACAAACCGTGGGACGTTATGGCCCGCGAAATTCTCTGTCCGAATCCCGACGATGCAAACACGCGTTATTCCGCGCTCTTCTATGTTCGGCGCTTGGAAAAAGTGGGCCAGAATCCGACCGATTATCCGGGTCTGACGCGCGATCTCGGGCGTTTGTTCATGGGCGTGGACCTCAAGTGCGCGGAGTGTCACAATCATAAATACATCAAGGATTATAAGCAGGCCGATTATCAGGGCCTCTTTGCGTTCGTGGGACAAACGTTCATCCGAACCGATGTCAAGCATCCGGCGATCGGCGAAAAACCGCTGGCCGCGAAGCGCGAATACGTTTCGGTCTTTCACCCGGCGGATAAAAAAGGAACCGGTCCGCGCATTCCATTTGGCACGGAAATGGAAGTGCCGGCTTTCACGAAAGGCCAGGAATGGGCCACGCCGCCGGACACGAAAACGAAATCGCCGGGCGTGCCCAAATTCGCCACTCTGCCGCTGCTGGCTGAACAATTTACCAAGCCCGAAAACGTGCAGTTCAAACGCAACATTGCCAACCGGCTTTGGTTCCTGATGATGGGCCGCGGATTGATTCATCCGCTGGATCTGGCGCACAGCGAAAATCTACCATCGCACCCGGAACTGCTGACGCTGCTCGCCGACGAATTCGAGGCGATGAAGTTTGACATCAAGGCGCTTGTTCGTGAACTGGCCCTGAGCCAGACGTATCAGCGCTCCAGCGTCCTGCCGGCGGGAAACGCGAACATTCCAGCGGAGAGCTACCGCGTGGCAATAGGCAAGCGCATGTCCGGCGAGTTGATCGCACACTGCGGACTGACTGCGTCGGGTGAACTGGAAGCCGCGCGTCAGATTAAAGAGGAGAAGCCCAAAGCCAAGGTGGAGGCCGCCGCCGGCAACGACGATCCGCCGGGTGGCGACGAAAAGAAACCAGTCAAAGGCCCGATCCCGCTGCCCGCGTTGTACCAACATTTCGTGTCAGCATTCTCGGGGCCCGCGGGAGAACCCGAAGTGGAGTTTGCGCCCTCCGTCGCCGGCGCGCTGTTCATGTCCAACGATCAGATCGTACTCAATTGGCTCAAGCCGCGTCCCGGCAATCTGGTCGACAAGCTGTCGAAGCTCGACACGCCCGCCGCAATCGCCGACGAATTGTACTTAAGTATCCTGACACGCTTTCCGACCGAAGACGAACGCGCGGACGTGGCTGCATATCTTCAAAAACAGGCTAAGCGGCGCGACGCCGCGTTGGGCGATTTGGTGTGGGCGCTAATGGCTTCGACTGAATTTTGCTTGAATCATTGATTCGGGTTGATTGACGGTCTAATTAAACGTGGATGAACGCAGATGAACGCAGATGAACGCGGATTTAAGTAAATAAAAATTATCTGCGTCCATCCGCGTTTAATTGAGGCTAAGAATTCACTCAGGACTTTCGACGATGCAAAACCCCTACGCTTGTAAAAGCCGCGACCATCTTCTTTCGCGCCGCCAGATTCTGGGCGGGTTCTCCGGCGTTGCGGCCGCGGGCGCGGTGGGTGGATTCTCCTCGTTTTTGTGTCCCGTGCGGGCCGAAGAAGTCAAGCGTCAGCGCAAGCAGGTCATCTTCATTTGGCTGGATGGCGGCATCAGCCAGCTCGAAAGCTGGGATCCCAAACCCAACACGACTTTTGGCGGGCCGTTTCGATCGATGCCGACATCGGTTCCGGGCATTCACATCAGCGAACTTTTGCCGAACACCGCCAAACAGATGCATCACTTGTCGCTGATGCGCGGCATGCACACGAAAGACGATGCGCATTCCAGCGGTGTGGCGCGCATAGAACGCGGCGATCCCAAAAATCGCGGTGTCGCGTACCCATATCTAGGGTCGGCCGTCGCGAAATTTCTGGGCCCCGGCGACAGCAAGCTTCCGCCGTATCTGTGGATCAAGCCTTATGGCGGCGGCTTCAAATACGATCACGCCGGATTTCTTGGACCGCAGTATGGCGCGCTGGCTTTGGGTGACGGCAAGCCGCCGGAGGATCTGCTGCGCAATCCGGAGATTTCCGCGGAGGTCGATGCGGCGCGCAACGAACTGCGCAAAAAAGCCAACGAGCGCTTCGCGCGCGAGCGGCGTCACGATGAGAACGACGCCAACAGTTGCGCCTACGACATGGCCGCGCAGCTCATGGTGCGGTCGGATCTGTTCGACGCCGCCGCCGTGAAAGAGCGCGACGTGGAACGCTACGGCCGCCACGATCTGGGCCGCCATCTGCTACAGGCCCGGCGAATGATCGAAGCCGGCGTCACGTTCGTGCAGGTGACCAGTTACCATTGGGACACGCACGGCGACAATTTCAATCTCCACAATTGCCTCGTGCCGCAATTCGACAAGCCCTTCGCGGCATTGATCGAAGATCTTGCCGAACGCAAGATGCTTGATAACGTCCTGGTAGTAGCCATGAGCGAATTCGGCCGCACGCCGCGAATCAACGGCCACGTCGGGCGGGACCATTGGCCGGAAGCGTGGTCGGTGGCTATGGCCGGCTGCGGGCTGGCAAAGGGCGCGGTGGTTGGCAAGACCAACGACAAAGGCACATGGGTAACAGATGCCGAGTACGATGTGGGTCATCTGTTCCACACCTGGTTCAAAGCCGTCGGTATCGATACCTCGAAAGTAGAATATGACAATCACGGCCAGCCGCTGCCGGTTGCTAACGAGGATTGTTTCCCTATTAAAGAACTTCTGACATAAAGACATTATTTACCATTTCTAATTTACCATTTACCAATTTTCATTTGGCCAAGTTTGCGGATGATGGGAGATTTTAATAATGGAAAATGAAAAATGGTAATTGAGAAACGGTAAATAGCTGTTAATTTCGGAGAAATAAATAATGCCCGATCCCAAACCCAAGGCGCCTACTGCGACTGTTCCGGAGAATGCCGCCAAAGTCAAGCAAGTGAAGGCGTTTGAACTCGACAGCGAATTGGTCGCGGCGCGCTTCAGCCCGTGCGGCAAGTTTCTGTTGACCGGATCGTACGACGCGCACATCTACCGATTTGATATTGCCGACGGCACGAAGACCGTGTTCGGCCAGCACAAAGGTTGGTTGCAAGGGCTCGTATTTCATCCCGACGGCAAGCGCATGTATACTGGCGATTCCTGGGGCGGAATCAACTGCTTTGAATACGCCGACAAAACGCCCGAACCGAAATGGACGCGCGCTGATTCGCACGCGCGCTGGATGCGGTCGCTGGCCATCAGCCCCGACGGCGCGTTGCTGGCCACTTGCGGCGCGGACAAAGTCGTGCGGCTGTGGTCTGCGGAAGACGGCTCGCCGAAGGGCGAGACGCCCGTGCAGGCCGGCGACTTGATGTGCGTGCGTTTCCACCCCAAAGGCAAGAGTCTCGTGGTGGGCGATCTCAAAGGTGTTGTCGCCGAATTGGAACTCCCGGCGCTCAAACCCAAACGCCAGTTGGATGCGAAGATTCTGTATTTGCGCCCCATCGCCAGCGGCGTGCCGGAAATCAATGATGTCGGCGGCATCCGTTGTATTTCCTTCAATGCGGAGGGAACGTCGATGGCGTGTGCCGGAAGCCAGCCCGCGACGTCCGGCTTTTTTACCGGCAAGCCCACGATCGTGGTGTTGAATTGGGAGAGCGGAGAACGCCAGCAGATGATGCAGTGGGAAAACGCGGATCCGTCGGAAGGCATTGTGCTGGACGTTGGCTGGCATATCGATGGATACGTGATGGCGGCCAGCAGCGGGCAGCAGGGCAAAGGCGCCTTTTATTGCTGGAAGCCGGGCGAGCGTGTCCCGTTCCATCTCGACAAGAAATTGACCCATTGCCGCAGCGTCAGCGCCCATCCCGACGGTCAGCGCATCGCGGTCGTCCAAGTCGCCAGCCGCGCGGGGCAATCCGGCGGCAACGGACGAAAGGAAAAAGCAGACAGCGCCTATTTCGGACTCATGAGCAAGATTACGCTCTGGGAATTCAGCACGATTTAGTGAGTGTTTCAAAACAGGGCGCGTATATATACAACGCGAAGGACAATAAATATGAATTCAACGAAAGCGGAAACTGGATGAATCCGGGATTTTCTCAGGGCGAGGATGAACCGGTATTGGAAGTAAGTTGGAACGATGCGAAAAAGTTCGTGGAATGGCGGAGTCAGAAAACGGGACGGAAAGTGCGCCTGCCGACGGAAGCGGAGTGGGAATATGCGTGCCGAGCGGGAACCACGACGCCATTCAATACGGGTCCGACGATCAGCACAGAGCAGGCGAATTACGACGGAAATTACACCTACGGCAGTGGTGTAAAGGGCGAGTTTCGCAAGCGAACGACGAAAGTGGGCGCGTTCAAATCGAACGCGTGGGGCTTGTACGACATGCACGGCAATGCGTGGCAGTGGTGCGAGGATTTGTACACTGAGCACTACGAAAATCTGCAACCGACCGATCCGCTAAATGCAACGGAAGGGGCGTCGCGTGTGTTGCGCGGCGGCTCCTGGTACGACTACCCGAGGAGCTGCCGTTCCGCTTACCGGGACCGCGACTCGCCTGACCACCGGGGCAGCAACGTAGGGTTTCGTGTTGTGGTATCTCTGGACTTTCCGTAGCCCTTTATTCTTTTTTCTTTTGCCCTTTATCCTCCGCGAAGCGGACCCGTTCGCAGTTCCGCCTTCAGGCGGTTCAGAATTAAACAACTTCCGCCTGAAGGCGGAACTACGAACGGGCGGCGGGCGCAAATACAGGATTGACATTGGGTAGCATTTCGCTACCTTATTCCGTATGAGCCAACCGGTTAAAATCTCCGACGGCCTCGTTCTGGATGCCCGCCTCACGGGACAGACTTCCGAACGGTCGATTACGGGGCAAATTGAATTCTGGGCCAAACTGGGGCGGGCGATTGAACCGCTGCTGCAGGGCGCACAGGCGCTGGCGTTGTGCCGGGCGGGCAACGCGAGGCCGCTTTCGATGTGTCTTAACTCCGTCGATTCGCCGGAAGGCCGCAGCCGTGTTGCCGATCACCTGAAGTCGCTGCCCTTTCCACACTACGAACCGGATCCCAATGTGCCTGGAGTGTTGATCCGAACGGAGGAAAACGGAACGCGAACCGCAGGGCGTTTCGTGAAGCGTTCATTTGTGGCGGTCAAGCCGCCAAAACGATGAACGTCCCGGACCGGCGCCCCGTCATCGTTGCCTTGGCGGGACCCAACGGCGCGGGCAAAACAACTTTTTTTCACGCGCACCTGAAACCCGCCGCACTGCGCTTTTTGAATGCGGATGTCGTCGCCAAAGAACTCAACCTCGACGTAGCCGTTCACGATGCTAACGCGGCAAGAAACGCTACGGATTAGATTGATGCAGGAAGCAAATGCGGTGCACTTTCACCGGTGAAGTAGGCTTGGACGGCATCTCGAATAAAATGGAAGGCTGAAACGCCTTGCTGG
>JBBRQD010000087.1:0-23807 GCA_038227045.1 Planctomycetota bacterium | reverse complement strand
TGCTCCTCAGCAGAGCTCGCTTCCGTTTCGCTGGTCAAGTTGGATCGTAAAGAAAGCCTGCTTCAGCGCAACGATCGTTGCCCAGGCGAACCGGGAAATCTAATTGTCGTCGGCCGGAGGAATGATTGTCGCTGGACACGCGGGGAAAGTGTGTGCGCGAAACGTTGAACTGGTCGATCTGCATTCAACACTGGCCGATCTCGCCGGTCTGCCTATTCCCGAAAAACTGGACGGCATCAGCCTGCGTCCGTTGATCGAAAATCCCGCCGCTGCCTGGGATAAACCCGCGCTGACGCAAGTCCGTCGTGGAGGCGGAAAGAATGCGATCATGGGCTATAGTCTGCGCACGGACAAATGGCGCTACACCGAGTGGGACGGCGGAGCGCATGGAATCGAATTGTACGATGAAGAAAACGACCCAGCGGAACTGAAAAATCTCGCGCAGACTCCGGAATCCAAAGAGACCCTGGCGAAATTGAAGAACCAGTTGCAGAACGCAACGGGTCATGCGAAGTAACATGCAGATCGGGCGGCATTGTGTTCGCCGCTTCGCAACTATTCCGCCTTGGTGTGCGGTCTCTTGAAAACCTTCGCCCAGAACGTGCCGCTGGATTTTCCCGCCCCGGGTTCGGTGGCTTGCGTATGTTCCGCGATCGCGGCATTGGTGGAACTCGACGAGCCATGCAGCGCACCGGCGAGTTCAGGTACCTCCTCCAGTTCCGGTTCCGCTTCTACATCCGGCAAGGACTCCGGTTCCGGCTGCAGTTCCGCTTGGGGATCGGACGGGAAGATCTCTATCAAACCGGTGGGCAAGCGCTCGGGCTCATCTTTGACGATAGCGTCGTTCGCCGTCGGCGGTTGATTCGTTCCGTTTTGTGCAACGGTTACGTCGTGCTCCTGCATCAGTTTCTTCAATCGCGCACCGATTTCAGCGCTCTCATGCTCCAATTTGGCCTTCAATTCGGCCGCGCCGGTTTCGACGTTGTCGCCGTGGTGCTGAGTCATTTCGTCGAGCTGTTTGCGAGTCTTCGCCGCATGGGCGGCGAGATCGGAAGTCCTCTCCGCGAGTTTGGCGAGAATGAGATTGTTTTCGGCGGAAAATTTCTCCAATCGGGTATGCATTGCAAGGCTTTGGCGCGCGGCTTCCGCTTCGGCTTTTGCGATCCGTGATTCTGCCGCGACGACCCGCAATTGCGCATCGTCGCGTTCCTTCCGCACGTGTTGCTGGCTATCCTGTTCTTCCTTGAGACGCGTTTTCAAATCGGCGAGATTGGCGTTCAACTCGCGATGCTGGTTGGACATGTCGCCGTGCTCTTTGAGCGCGCGCTCCTTCGCTTCGCGCTCGGTGGCATGGCGGCGGACCAGATCGGCGCTTTTGGCGTCCAATTCCTTGTGCGCCGCGCGCCATTGGTCGCGCTCGCGCTGAATCGATTCGGTAACCTGGCGCTCTGAATTCAGACGCGACTCCAGATTGGCGACTTTGGCATCCAGTTCGTTCCGGGCTCCGAAATGTTCGTCGTGCTTGGCGGTGATGGCTTCCTTTTCGCTTTGCTCCGAATGCAGACGCGAGTCGAGATCGGCGATGCGGGCCTGCAATTCGTGGTTGGTGCTCGAAAGAGAATCGCGCTCTTTATGGAGCGTTTCCCTGGATTTCCGCTCGTTGCCGAGACGGGTTTCAAGATCCGCAACGCGCGCGGAGTGGTCGGCGCTTTTGGTGTCCAGTTCTTTGTGCGCCGCGAACCAGTGATCGCGCTCACGCTGCACCGTTTCAGTGGCAGTGCGTTGCTCATTCAGCCGGGTTTCCAAATCGGCATCATTGGATTCGCGCTCGTGCTTTAACTTTCGCAATTCGTCACGTTCAGCGGCAATTGACGTTTTCGCCGATCCCTCGGACGCCACGCGCGCGGTCAACTCACCGACTCTGGCTTGCAATTCGGCGACCTTGGCTTGCAACTCGGGCGTTATATTGTTCTGCGCCGCTGCCTCCCGCGCGGTACTTTCCTGCACCAGCCGTGCGTCGAGATCGGCGACTTTCGCATTCAGCGCGTTGCGTTCGCCGGTAACTTGTTCCCGGGCCTGCTTTTCGGTTTGAAGTTGAGCCTCGACCGCGTTGAGCTTTGCCTGCAAAGCGAGAACCGCTGCCGCCTGCCGCCGCGCCTCTTCCGCCTGGTGATCCGATGGCGGCTTCTGCTCACCGTTGTTCGCCGAGCGAGGCACCGCATCGTGCGGCTGATGGTCCTTGATATTGAACTGCTGCGATTTCATGATGGATTCGACGACACCCTGCATTTCAGGCTCGAGTTCATTTTTTAACTCGGTCATGAGATCAAAGGCTTGAGTCTTCTTGGGATCGGGCACGTCGGGTTTCTGCTCGCGGCCGATCTCTTTCCAATCGCCCCCTTCGAATTCGCCGGACTTTTTGCGTTCCGGAGGCGCAATGACGCCACCGGCCTTCATTTCGCCGCTGGGTGGATTCGCCCGCGCCGCGGCATCGGTCAAATTAGGATCGTTGGGAACCAACTGCTTCTTGGCTTTGGCCTGCTTGTCTTCCGCGGCCACTCCGCCGTAGCGCGGCGCGACACGCTGCGAGCAGAAGCCGCAGTTTTTTAATTTTTCGGTTGGCACGGTCTCGGTCCAGCAATTCGAACACAAAATCGAGCCTGCCGCGGCCGATTTGGGCTGATCCGGAAAGGTGAAGAGGTTCGAACACGCGGCGCATCGGAATTTTTTCGGTCCGGATTCGCCTCGGTATTTCGCGCCGCAACCTGCACATGTGACGATCAACTGCATGTTCGTTTCCCCGAAAGGTGGCCAACCTGCGCTGTCGACAACTCTTGTCTCGGCGCACGTAGCGCCGCCTCACGAGCTATATATTACACGAGTAATCGTATCGTAAAAGATTGAAAGTATCAATAAAATGCAATTATGGGGCGCACATACGCATAATTCGCAAAAGCGAAGCCATTTTCTGTCGCAAAGCCGCAACGAAAAAATGCCAAGGTTGAGAGGGTGGAAGAAGTTTTTAAATGAATCGTTTCGCCTTTTCAGCGCCTCTCCTTATCATCCTGCCGTCCCTTCGCAATAACTTAAACGAAGCTACTTTACGATCATCGCGCTCGGGACGAAATTGGGCTTCGGTAGTTTGTAATCAATGTGCTCAAGAGCCTTTACGAGCGCGTGTGCCACGACATAGTTGCGGTACCACTTCTTGTTCGCCGGGACAACATACCAAGGTGCATGAGGCGTGCTGCACTTTTTTATCACATCCTGATAGGCCTCCTGATAGTCGTTCCAGTATTCGCGTTCTTTCAGATCGCCCGGCTCGAACTTCCAGAGTTTTTCCTTGTCGTCCAACCGATCCTGAAGCCTTCGCTTTTGCTCAACTTTACCGATATGTAAAAAGAATTTAACAATAAGCGTGCCATTTTCGGCCAGCATATTTTCAAATTCGTTGATCTGCGCGTAACGCTTCTCCCAAATTTTCCGGGACACATAATCGTGAACGCGAACGACCAACACGTCTTCATAATGAGAGCGGTTGAAGATTCCAATCATGCCCTTGGCCGGAGTCGTTTTGTGAACGCGCCACAAAAAATCGTGCGAGAGTTCTTCGTCGTTTGGGCGCTTGAAGCCAGTGACGTAACAGCCGGTTGGATTGACACCGCTGAACACGTGATCGATGGTGCCGTCCTTGCCGCCGGTGTCCATGGCCTGGAGGACGACCAGCATCGAGAAGCGGCGGTCCACATAGAATTTTTCCTGCAATTCGCGAAGCCGCTTCAAATCCTGCAACGTCGCGGCTTCCGCAGCCTCGCGGTCTTTGAAATCACCCGTGTCGTCCGGATTGAAATCGTTCAATCGAAAGCCTTTGCCGTCGTCGATTCTGTATTTGCCAGTGCCCATAATTAAATTCCTGAGTGCATTGCAACTATTGCCAAAATTGTTTTATTCTTATTCAGTCGATTGTATCATATCGTGCTGCATTTCGCTCGAAATGCAATCACCGGCACTCGGCACTCAGGACTCAGGACTTTTTTCTTATGATGCCCGGCGGAACGCTGCTGACCCGATTGAAGGTGTATGAGACGCCCGGACCCGATGGCCAGCGCGGTGGGACGCCGCATGTTCATCTGGTTTGCACGGAGCTGTATTTTGTGTTGAGCGGGTCCGGCGCAGTTGAAATCATCGATCGAAACGGTTTCTCGCGCGTTGAATTGTGCACGCACGCCGCGTACCTTTTTACGGCGGGAACGGTCCATCGGCTGATCAATCCGCACGGCGATTTTGAAGTGCTGATCGTCATGCAGAACAGCGGACTTCCGGAGCGCGGCGACAACATCGTTACATTTTCCAACGAAGTGCTCGAAGATCCGTCGCGTTTCGCGCTTGAAATGAACGCGATCACGCTCAGTGACGCACTGCGGCGGCGCGACCGCGGCGTCGACGGTTTTCTGGAATTGAAGAACGCGTTCGAGCGTTCGCCCGACGAAGGACGCAAAGCGCTGGATGTGTTTTACAAGCGCTGCATCCAGCGCACAAAATCGCACCACCAGGATTGGTACGCGCGCGTGACGCACGGCGCGTTTGAAGATGCGCAGAACTCGCTGCAGAAAATTATCGCCATAACCGGCGGACGAATCGATCATTTGCATCTCGCCGCGAACGAATTGATGCAACCGTCGGATACCACGCAAATCGGTTTCTGCGGGCAACTCGACCGCTATTTCGATTCTGCAACGCTCGCCATGGATGGACAAAAGCGATTCTAGGAAAAGAACGGCAAGAAACAGTTTCTGGATCAAGGGGAATTAGTCATGCGAATAGTTTCTATTTCTTGCCTATGCATTGTCGCGGTGCTGGGGCTTCGCGCCGAGGATTGGCCGCAATGGGAAGGCGTTCACCGAAACGACGAATGGCGCGAGACTGGATTGATCGAGAAGTTTCCCGAAGGCGGACCGAAAGTGCTTTGGCGCACGCCCATCAACGAGGGCTATTCCGGCCCGGCGGTTGTGGCTGGAAAGGTCTATGTCTTCGATTACCTAGTCAAAGGAGGCGCGGCAGGCGACCAAAACAAGCGCAGCACGCGGCAGGGCGACGAGCGGCTCCTGTGTCTCGACGCGGCAAGCGGCAAACAACTGTGGGAATATAAATATCCGAGCGAATACACCATCGCATATCCCGGCGGACCTCGCGCGACGCCGACCGTTTCCGACGGAAAAGTCTACGCGCTCGGCGCCGAAGGCATGCTCAGTTGCCTGGACGCCGACAAAGGCGCGTTGCTCTGGAAGAAAGATTTGTGCGAAGAATACAAAACCAAGACGCCGATGTGGGGCTTTGCCTGTCATCCGCTGGTTGATGGCAACAAGTTATTCTGCATAGTCGGCGGCGAAGGCAGCGTGGTTGTCGCATTCGCCAAGGATACCGGCAAGGAATTGTGGAAGGCGCTGAACGCCCGCGAACCGGGGTACAGTTCGCCAGTCATCACCGAAGCAGGCGGAAAACGCCAGTTGCTCGTGTGGAGTTCCGAGTCGCTCAACGGCCTCGATCCCGAATCCGGCAAAGTATATTGGACCGTTCCGATCGTGCCCAACAACGGCATGTCGATCATGATGCCCGTGCGCAGCGGCGACGTGCTGTATGTCGGGGCCAGAGTCAACCAGGGCGTTGCGGTCAAGCTTGACGCCGAAAAGCCCGACGCGAAAGTGCTCTGGCGCGCGGACAGCAAGACAGGGCTATTCGCGAAAACGTGCGCGCCCGTGGTCGATGGCGAGTACATGTACGGCGTCTGCGAAAACGGCGAACTGCGCTGCGTCAAAGTCGAAACCGGCGAACGAATATGGGAGACGTACGCGCCGGTGGCCGGAGTCAAAGCGGGATCGGCTGCCGCGTACATCGTCAAGAACGGCACGCGCTACATTATTTTCAATGAAAAGGGAGACCTGATTTTTGCCAATTTAAGCCCCAAAGGATACGAAGAGATTTCCCGCGCGCACATCCTTGAGCCCACTGGCACAAACAACGGCCGCCCAGTGCTATGGAGCCATCCGGCGTTCGCGGACAAGAAGTGCTTCGCACGCAACGACAAAGAAATCGTATGCGTGAATCTGGCGCTGGAAAAGTGATTGTATTTCCCCTCTCCCTCAAGGGGAGAAGGAATCGAATCCTATTCGCAATCCATTCAGTTTTTTACAGTTTACAATTCCGGTCAAGCAAATCTAATGGTGCACCATGAGCACGCAAATATTCAACGCTGTCATCGGAACTGCCGGCCATATCGATCACGGCAAATCCTCGCTGGTCAAATCGTTGACGGGAATTCATCCCGACCGGCTCCCTGAAGAACAGGACAAGGGCATCACCATCGATCTCGGTTTTGCGCCGATGGTTTTGAAAAACGGGATGCGCATCGGCATTATCGATGTGCCCGGCCACGAGCGCTTTGTCAAGAACATGGTGGCCGGCGCGACCGGCATCGATTTCGTGTTGATGATCGTCGCCGCCGACGATGGCGTAATGGCCCAGACGCGCGAACATTTGCAGATCGTTCAACTGCTCGGCGTGCGCGATGGATTGACCGTCGTCACGAAGATCGACATGGTCGAACCAGGTTATGTCGAACTCGTCATGGAGGACATCCGCGCACTGGAAGCCGGCACAGTTCTCGATGGAAAGCCGATTGTCGCGGTCTCGTCGAAGACGGGCGAAGGCATCCCCGAACTCAAGGCGCTGCTCGAAAAAACACTCCCGAAACTCGCGCGGCGCACAACCGATGGCCCATTCCGAATGCCGATTCAACGCGTCTTCGCGAAAGAAGGCTTCGGCACGGTGGTGACCGGCGTACCACTGAGCGGGCACGTGGCCATCGGCGATACGCTCGACGTTCTGCCGCCTGCGTATCACGGCCGCGTGAAAGGATTGCACGCGTACAATCAGACGATTGAGCGTGGGCAGGCCGGACATTCCACTGCGGTGAACTTGATCGGTCCCGGCATCGATAAGCGCCAAGTCGAACGCGGCATGATCGCAGTCACACCGGGCATTTTCGAACCGACAAATCTGATCGCCGCACATTTTTCGCTGCTGCCCTCAACGCCCTGGCCGCTGAAGCACCGCGCCGCCGTCCGATTTCACGCGGGGACCGCGGAGATTCAGGCGAAACTATTGTTGCTCGAAGGCGACATTCTGAAACCGGGCGCGAGCGCGTTCGTGCAGGTTTTGCTGGAGGATAAAACAGTTCTCGCGCCCGGTGACCGGTTTATTCTGCGGCTGCAATCGCCCATGATCACGCTGGGTGGCGGGCGCGTGCTCGATGTCGTCCCGATCAAGCGAAAGCGGCTGCTGGCAGAATCCTTGGAAGATTTGAAAGCGCGGCTTGTGGCCGTTGATGATGCGGAAAAATTCCTGCGGCACCTTCTCGCCGTGTCATGCGTGCCCAAGAGCGTGCTGCAACTTTGCGCTGAAACAGGATTGCTGCCGGAACGCATCGTTTCATCTGCGGCGAAAGCAGTTGCGGACGGCAATGCGGTCGCGCTCAAACCGGGAGCAGAATTCTTGTCCTCCGCTGTTTTCAAGGAAGTCTCCAATCGCGCCGTACAGCATGTTAAGGATTTCATCAAGGAGCATCCCGCACTGGCGGGAATCGAGCGCCCGGAGCTCAAGCAGCGGCTGAAAAAAACGACGGATGAGTTAATCGTGGCGTTTTTCGACGACCTTTTGATTTTGATGAAGCAAGCCGGGTTGGTGCAGTTGGATTCGAATATAGTTTCGTTGCCGGGCCGCGAACGCAAGCTCGAAGGCGAATTGGCCAAACAGGCGGATCAAGTCGAAGCGGCGTTTCAGGCCGGAAGCCTGACGCCACCCAGCCGAGCGGAACTTGAAACGCAGCTTAAAATTCCACAAAAAATCATGCGCGAGATTTTGAAATACCTGCGCGACACCGGCAAGCTCGTCGATGCCACAGCCGACGTCACGTTTCATCGTTCACATGTCGAAGACGCGAAACGAAAGTTGAAAGAGTTGTTTGCGCAAGGCTCCGAACGGACAACCTCCGAAATTCGCCAACATTTGGGTATGAACCGAAAATTCGCAGTTCCGCTTGTTGAATTGCTGGATAAAGAAAAGTTCACGGTGAGGGTGGGGGATGTGAGAAAGTTGCTGACAACGTAGGACGGACTGCCAGTCCGTCCAGCATCACCACACACCGCAAAAAAACATTTATAACAACCCAATAACGTTTTTTGATCGACAATCAATCCGTTGGAATTCACCTCTATCTAATATCCAGCGAACACTTTGCCGATCATAACGTCCTTGACGTTTTCAACGATTTTGAAAATTTTCAAAATAAGTCTTGAAATCATCCTCACGTTAGCCTTATATTGTCAAACGTTAGGGAAACGGTTGGATATTATTCCTTTTTTTTAAGGAGAGTCTCGATGAACTACACACCGAAGCAATTGCAAATTTTAAAGCTCATCCATCAATTCCAGCAAGAGCATGGATACTCTCCGACCTATGCTGAACTGGCCAAGCAACTCAACGTGTCAACCATCACGGTCTTTGAGCACCTGCAAGCGTTGGAACGCAAGAATGCCATTCGCCGCCGTCGGCACGAAGCGCGTTCGGTGGAAATCATCGAACCTAATTTTCTCCGAGAACACGCGATCCAGAAAAACCTGGTCGTCAAGGGCACGATAGCCGCCGGACTGCCCATTGAGGCGGTGGAGGACGCGGCCTCTGAGGAGATGCCGCTGGCGGACGTCTTCAACTGCAAACCCAACAGCTTCATGCTGCGCGTCAAAGGCGATTCGATGATCGACGACCACATCATGGACGGCGATTTGATCATCGTGGAAGGGCGAGACACAGCCGACAATGGCGAAATAGTAGTCGCACTTGATGACAACGGCCAAGCCACGCTAAAGCGTTTCTACCGAGAGAACGGCAAGGTCCGCTTGCAGCCATCCAACCCGGCGATGGCTCCGATCATCGTCGACAACTGCAAGATTCAAGGCGTCTTCAAAGGTCTGATCCGACGGAACTGAAAACGACTGTTTCAGATTCCAGGTTCCAGGTTTGATTTTAAAAATCCAGGTGTCGCCGTTTTGCCGCGACAGAGTACACTTGCAGTTCTAACAGACCTGAAACCTGAAACTTGGAACCGTCGTTATGCCGTTTGAAAACCTTCGCGAGTTTATATCCGCCATCGAGAAGCGCGGCGAGCTATTGCGCGTTGCCGAAAAGGTCTCGCCCATTCTTGAAATTACCGAATGGGCCGACCGAACGGTTAAGAAAAAAGGCCCGGCGCTGTTTTTTGAAAACGTCGAAGGTTCGAACATCCCGGTTGCCATCAATCTTTTCGGCACGCTGGATCGCACGTCGCTGGGATTGGGCGTCAAGGATCTCAATGAGATTGGCAACGAGATCGAGGCGTTGCTTCATCAACGGCCGCCCGAGACGCTCGTCGAAAAGCTGAAGATGATTCCGTTGCTGATGAAGATGTCCAACTTTCCACCTAAAAAGGTGGGCAGCGGGCCGTGCCAGGACGTGATTTACCGCGATGACAAGATAGACCTGGGCATCCTTCCCGCCCTGAAATGCTGGCCGGAAGACGGCGGTCGCTATTTCACGCTGACAAACGTCTTTACGCGCGGCGTCGATGGTCTGCCCAACTGCGGCATGTACCGCTTGCAGATTTACGACAAGAACACCTGCGGTATGCACTGGCACATGCACCACGACGGCGCGCGCCAGTTCCGCGAATACGAAAAGCAAGGCAAGCGCATGCCCGTGGCCGTCGCGATTGGCGGCGATCCGGCGGTCGTGTACAGCGCCACCGCGCCGATGCCGCCGGGAATCGACGAGATGTTTCTCGCCGGATTCATTCGCAAAAACCCGGTCGAAATGGTGCAGTGCGTATCGCAGCCGGATTTGTTCGTGCCAGCGCAATCTGAAATCGTTCTGGAAGGCTACCTCGAACCCGGCGAGCGCCGCCGCGAAGGCCCGTTCGGCGATCACACCGGATTTTACTCGCTGGCCGACGACTACCCCGTCTTCCACCTCACCGCCGTCACGCATCGCAAGAATCCAATTTACCAGACCATCGTCGTCGGTCTCCCGCCGATGGAAGACACGTACCTCGGCAAGGCCACGGAGCGCATCTTTCTGCCATTCCTGAAACTAACGCTGCCAGAGATCGTCGATTATTGTCTTCCGGAATTCGGCGTCTTTCACAACTGCGCGTTCTTCAAAATCAAGAAGCAATATCCCCAGCACGCGCGCAAACTCATGCACGCGATCTGGGGCCTCGGCCAGATCATGTTCACAAAAATCATTATCGTGGTGGACGAGCACGTCAATGTTCAGAATCAGGACGAAGTGCTTTTTCACGTCGGCGCGAACTGCGATTTCAGCCGTGACATCGAGATCGTCAGAGGGCCAACCGATATTCTGGACCACGCCAGCCAACACTACGGTTGGACGGGCAAACTGGGAATCGACGCGACCAAAAAATGGCCGGAGGAAGGTTTCACACGCGAATGGCCCGGCTACAATCTGATGGACGAAGCGGTCAAAAAGCGTGTGGCGGAGCAGATGGGGAAGTATAAGATTTGAGATTTGGCTGACGGCGCGCGCTGAAATACGGGGTGGATTTTATGTCGATCACGATGGAAAAAAAAGTCATTGAAGAAGCTCGCGTTTACCACTTCAACGCCGAAAAGTATTTTCAATTGATTAAATCCGGAATTATTCCTGAATGCGCGTCATTTGAGTTGCTCGACGGATTGCTGGTGATCAAAGACAGAAGCGCGAAGGGTGAAGATCCCATGTCCATCGGCAACTTGCATAATCTTCTAATTCAATTGCTCTGGAGCTTGAGCAATGAGTTGAGCAATTACGGTTGTTACCTTCAAACACAGGGGCCGGTTGTGCTGGCGGACAACGAGGTGCCGGAGCCGGACGGTGCAATTGTCAAAGGTGTTCCCGAGGATTACGCAGAAGAACTGCCAGGCCCAAACGATATTTTGTGCGTCATTGAGGTGGCGGATTCATCTCTTCGAACGGACCGGACGACGAAGTTGCGGATTTATGCGATGGCTGGAATTCCCCAATATGCGATTGTCAATCTGGTCGACAAGCAGATTGAAGTCCACGAACTGCCCAACAAAAAGATGGGAACATACTCCAAAAAAAGTGTCTTAAACCCTGGAGATGAAATTGCTTTTTGGGTGGGAAAGCGCAAACGGTTTTTCCTTCCCGTCTCCAAGTTATTGCGTTGAGGTCGCGAGCAATTGACTACTCAAATTTCACCTGCCGCGCCGTTGCCGCTTGCCCGCAACGCCGGCGGCAAATCCGCCGACGAAGTCCGCGAGATGTTTTCCCGCGTGTCGCAGCGCTACGATTTCCTGAATCATTTTTTGTCGATGGGCCTGGATATTCTCTGGCGCCGCCGCGCGGCCAAAGAAGCCCGCGGACTCGGCGCGGGTGATACGCTCGCCGATCTTTGCACCGGCACCGGCGATCTCGCCTTCTCGCTGCATTCCGCCGCGCCGCTGACGCGGATTGTCGCGCTCGATTTTACCTATGAAATGGTCGCCTACGGCCCGAAAAAGGCCGCGCGAAAGAAAGTCAGTGGCATCGAATTCGGCATCGGCGATTCGCTCGCACTGCCGCTGAAGGACAACAGCGTCGCCATCGCCAGCGTCGCGTTTGGAATTCGCAACGTCGCCGATTTAAACGTGGGATTGAGCGAAATGGTCCGCGTCGTTCGCCCGGGCGGCAAAGTGCTGGTGCTCGAATTCACCAAACCCAAGGGCTTCCTGTTCGGCCCGCTATACATGTTTTATTTCAGGCACATTCTGCCGCTGATCGGCCGCATGATCGCCGCGACCGCCGGCGACGCCTACAAATATCTGCCACAATCGGTGCAAGCGTTTGCCGGGCCGGAAGAAATGAGCGAGCGAATGAGCGCGCTGGGCTTGAAAAATGTGCGTGCGATTTCGATGACGTTTGGAACGGTGCATTTGTATGTCGGCGAAAAAAACTAGCGCTATGCCTTCACGGATGTTGTCCCGCGTTCAATGAAACGCATCGCGAGCGCCCGAAATAATTCGCCGCGTTCCTGGAAATTCCTGAACATGTCGAAGCTCGCGCAGGCCGGCGAGAGCAGCACCGCTTCGCCCGGAAGTGTCTCGGCTGACGCCAGCAGCGCTGCGTGTTCCAGATTGCGGGCGTGATAAATGATTGGCCTGCGGCTGTATTGTCCCGCCGCGCGCAGGACGGCTTCTTCGATCTTCGGCGCGGTGACTCCAAGCAAAATCAAGCGGCGTACTTTTCGAACAATCGCCACCGCCAGTTCGTCGAATCCCGATCCTTTGTCGGAACCGCCGGCAATCAGCGTGATCGGTCCGTCGAACGACGAGAGCGCGCAGATCGCCGACTCCGGCGTGGTCGCGATCGAATCGTTGTAATACGTGACCTTCTTTTCGTTGCGCGCGACGACTTCGAGGCGGTGCGGCAGACCATTGAATTTCGAGAGTGCTTCGACCATCTGCCATGGCTGCACGCCGAACGCGAGCGCCGCGGCAGACGCGGCCAGCGCGTTCGCGACATTGTGCAGGCCGGGCAGCCGCAGTGTCCTGCGGTACGCGATGACTTCTTCGACGCCTTCCCAGCGCACGATCAATTTATCGCCGGAGAGAAACGCCGCGTTGCCGGCCAATTCTTCCTTTACGCTAAAGCGGATCACGCGCGCACGCGTCTGCGACTCCCAGCCGCACAGCGCCGGATCGTCGGCGTTCAGCACCGCGCAATCGCCCGGCTCCTGATGCCGGATGATGTTCAGTTTAGCTTCGGCATACGCCTGCATAGTGCCGTGGCGGTCGAGATGGTTCGGCGAAAGGTTCGTGACGATCGCGACGTGCGGGCTCGACGCCATTTCGCTCATTCCTTCGAGCATAAATGACGAGAGTTCCAGCACGATCGGCACGTCGGGCGCGAGATTCCGCGTTTCGCTCAGCAGGCACTTTCCGATGTTCCCACCGACCAGCGCGCGCTCGTCCATCACGCGGACCATCTCGCCGAGCAGCGCCGTCGTCGTCGATTTTCCATTCGATCCGGTGACGCCGATCTTGCGATTCTTCGGGGTCAGTTTAAAGAGGAGATTCATCGCGAATTCGATCCGCGCTCCCGCGCCGCGCGCCATGGCCACGAGCGGGTTGTCCATCGGCACGCCAGGATTGACCAGAAGAATGTCCGCGCCCCGGAAATCGTCTTCAAAATGCCGCCCGAGCACATACCGAATCGGCAGATCCTTGAGCGCCTCAATCGACGGTTTCAAATCCACTTCCGAACGCTTGTCCGTCACCGTCACCGCCGCGCCGTTTTCCGCAAAGTGCCGCGCGGCGCCTACGCCGCCTCCGAAGAGCCCGAGACCCATGACTGTTACTTTTTTGTTCGCGTAAATACCGTTGATCACGGGCCACCTCCCTCACGGAGTGTTCATTTTTATGGAAGAAATCGTCCATGATAATTGTCGTCAGATGCGGGGGAGCGCTGAAGGCGATAATGTCGAGGAGGGCAACTCAACGGCATAGAGGGCTTTGGTCGCCCTCGGGGTGGAATTACTTTCGATCTGTGAGCGGTGGAAATGCCGCGCGGCACGGATGGCATTCACTGCAATAACCAAAAACTTGCAGATGGTGCCGCACCGAATGAAAGCCCATCGCGCGACACGCATCTTCCTGCAGTTGTTCGAGTTTTTTCGAAATGAACTCGATCACTTTTCCGCACTTGAGGCATATCATGTGTTCGTGGTGCTGATGCCCGTAGACGTGCTCGAAATACGCACCGTGCGGGCCGTGAAAAACTTCGCGCAGAATGCCCACTTCGCACAGCAGCACGAGGCTGCGGTAGATCGTCGCCTTCGACGCTTTCGCCCCAACTTTGCGCATCTCCATGAACAGCCAGTCGGCGTCGAAATGCTCGTGAGTGGTCAAGACGGCCTTGAGAATCTCGCGCCGCTCGGACGTGTACTTCAACGCGCGCCGCTCCAGATTGCGCTTGAAAATAGCTTCGGGCGCTTCACTGCAACCGGGTGCCACAAAATGCAGCACGTCTTCTTCGACCGGCACGGAATTGGGAGAGGATTGCGAGGGGGCCGTCGCTGTTGCCAAGAGATCGCTCATGCGGAGCAATTTAGCAAAAGGACGCCGCATTTCAATAAAATAAGAAGGGGCGACATTTCGGTCGCCCCGGATTTTTCAGGGAGGTGTGTCGTTATTTCTTGAGCTTATCGATCGCTTCCATGATTTCGAGAACTCTCAACTTATCGTCCTCTTCCTTCTTCGCGTGCTGTTCGATCTGCAGGTTCAACTTGGCGAGCTCCGCGCGCAATTCCGCTTCCTTGTCGGCCCGCGAGATGACCGTGAATTTCACGTCTTGCGTGCGCGGATATTTGGATTCGACTTCGCCGTCCTTGCCTTTGCGGATTGCGACATCGTCGTTGGTGTCGCAATAGTCGTCGCACTCCAGCCAGAAGACAATCTGGTCACCGACCTTGGCCTTGATGTCGGCCAGATCCCACGAAAGCGTCGCGCCCGTCATTTCGCGGCGGAGCTTTTTGTTCTCGTCGCGATCGATCTTGTATTCTTTGCGCTGGGTCGGAATCTTTTTTTCGTCGTCGTAATGGCCGTCGGAACGCGCGACACCCTCCGGGCCTTCGTTCTTGACTTTGTAACACAGCCAGACCACCCGGACTCCGTAATCGTCGCGCGCGTTGTAACGGATAATGGGGCGGGCCGTCGGTGTCACCGTGGCGTCGCGCGTGGGCCTGACCAGTTTAATCATCGGCACCAGATCCGGCCGGGCGTCAATCGGATACTCCAGCGCCGGCAGACTGTTGGTCAGATTGTTGTCGTCGACCAGCGACACGTGAAACGTTCCGCTCTTGTCGATGGGCACGCCGCTCACGGTCCAGGTCATGCGCTCGGGTTCCGGTGGCGTCTGCGGATCTTTTGGCGCGGGCGGGGGCACGGGCGTCATCGGGTATTTCCGGCCATCCAGCCGCTCGATGACCGCGGACTTCAGCGGCTTGGTTGCTGTGAATTGAACATCCGCGATCGATCCCTGAAGCGCCGACAATGCGCCGAATTTCTGCGCGGGTGGCGGCGGTTCTTCCGTGTACGCGGGCAACTGGTAGCGAATCCCATCGATGCTGCGCGAAGTATCCACTTCCGGCCGCGCGACAACGCGAATGGATTTGCGCTTCGTCCGCACGTCGCCGATTTCAATGACCAGGTCCACGTCTTCCAGCGCTTTGGCCAACTGGCCTTTGAACACTTCGCCGTCGGCGGGAAAAGCCAAATCGACGGGAATGCTCGTGCCTAATTTCGTGCTGATGAAAAAGAGCGTGCCGGCCTTTTCCACTTTATCTGTTTTTTTCGGAACCGCTTTGGTGGGGTCCAATGTCACTTCGACGGGAATATCCTCACCGCGCGCCACGTATTCCGGCACCTTGATATCTTTGATAATTGTGTTGGTCGGATACTGCGTTTCAGGGTTAAAGAGGCGTTCGGCGAGCGCTTTAAAATACATGGGGAATGAAAAAATCAATGCCGCTTTCACGACGACGACCAGCGCCGCGGCGATCAATAGCCGCTTCAACATCGTGGTACTGACGATTTGCGTGAAATCCAGCGGATCGGACATGCGCACGGTTTCGTCTTCGAGCGCCGAAATCAATTGATCGGAACCGGCATAAACGCCCGCTTTCTGCGTGCGGACCAATTGCAGCGTCGAAATCAGACGTCCGCGCAAATCGGGATTGCGCGCTTCGACGCGCAGCGCCATTTCATCGTCGTCCTGAATGCGGCGCAATTCGAAATACACATACCGATAGAAAACAAATCCAATTCCGATCGCGCCAATGCTGACAGCCAGAATGCGCGCATTGAACGGCAAGTCGCCCAGCCAGTCCAGCAGAAAATACGCGATCACGACCAGGATCAGCGTCACCAGCACGCGGCACAATCCCTGGATCGCGATGAACCATCGCTCCTTGGAACGTACTCGTGCGAGACGGTCTTGCAAATCGGCTAACGTGGCCATTTCATCCTCTTAACTACGGTTTCAGGTTCCAGGTTTCAGGTTATTGGGTCTCAAATCAGAAACTTGAAACCTGGAACTTGAAACCTGAGACGGGCCTTTAAAGCAAATCGGCGCGCTTGCGCATCAACCACTCGGCACCCATCACCAGCGTAAACAACATCAGCAACAGCGGCGAACTCCACAGCGGGCTCTCCCGGCGAACGGGCGGAACTTCTTTTTGGGCCTCTTGAATGTCCTTCACCAACTCGCCCGCCTGGTCGGCGAGATACATGCGCACCGGACTCTTCTCGTCCGTCGAATTCTTGGCGGACGCCGCTGACGCTTTGGCGATGTTCTCCAGCAGATCCTTGCGCATGTCGGGGTTTTCCATTTCGACTTGCGGAATCATGACGCTGAAATCGGCATGTGCACCGTCTTCGACATCGTCCTTGAGCGTAATGCTGAATCGCCCAATGGAATTCGCCGGGAATTCAGCGCGGAACATGCCGTGGGCGCCAGGCTCGGGCGTCAATTCGAAGTCGCCTTTCACCGTCGGGTCTTCCAAATTCGTGTACACGGCAGCGAGCTTTTCGGCCTTCGAATAATCCAGCGTGCCTTTTTCGAGCACGCGCGCGTTGACTCGGATGCGGTCGCCCGCGAAATATTCTTCGCGGTCGGTTGAGATTTCCGTGCGCGCGGTTCGTCCCAGTAATTTCGGCATGCCCAGATATTGAACGACGTGACCATGAAATCGTTCGAGCGCGTCGGGGCCCAGTTCAATTGGATAACGCATGCGCCACAGATCGGCAAAGCCCTGATAAAGCACCCGCCCGCGTCCGACTTGAGACGTGACCAATAGAGGGGTGGGGGATTCGCGGCGCGAGGCCGGCCCGCTCTTGCCGAAGCCCTGTACCAGCAGTGCGGCCGCGCCCAACTTCGGTCGAACCGCCTTGTGATACCAATACATTTCCGGCACCGAGTCCCATAGCGTCGCGTTCTGTTCCTCGCTGTTTTCGGCGCTGGCCACGTCCAGACGCGTCAGCGTGTGCGAGCGGCCTTCAACAGTCAGGACGACACGGTAAGGATCGGTCATCGCGTTGTTCTGCTCGTCTTCCGCAGTGATCGCCGAGGTGGGCGGCTCGAGTTCCACGGGGATGAGGATATTCAGCGGCGAATCACGGTACGTATCGGGCATGTTGTTCTTGCCCGCAATAAACCACATGCCGCCACCCTCGTCCAACACAAAGCGGCGCAGATTGTCCAAGTCGTGTTCGGTGAAGAAACCATCGTTGCCGGGCATGTTTCCGAAAATGATAACATGGTATTTGAACAGTTCTTCGCGGCTCGGGAATTCCTTTAGGTAATTGGATCCCGGCTTGGCAAGCTCCGCCATATCCGGCACGCGCAGCAATACTTTAAGGCTCACGCGTTTGTCGCGTCCCAGCGAATTCTTCAGGTAGCGGTATTCCCAGCGCGGATCGGCTTCGACGATCAACACATTGATTTTCTGATCGATCACCTCGACTTCGCGCACCTTGGAATTATTGGATGGTTCAATGTCTTCGGACGCGTTGCGATCGGGCTGAATCTCCACCTTATAAGTGAAGCGGCCGGCGATCTTGGGCTTGACGCGAATGACTTCGGTCTGCTCGCCAGCCTCTTTGAGCAGTACGTCCAGTTTTGCGATTTCAATACCTTCGCTGGTGACGGTCAGCTTGGCCGGCTCGTTGTTGTAGCCATGCTGCTTGATGCGAACCGTGATCGGCGCGAGATCGTCGACGAAAATTTTGTTCTCCATGTACACATGCGTGATGGCGACGTCCTGTGATTCCGGCACCCCGACTCCGACCGGAAAAATGCGGACAGGCGATTCGCCCGCGACGACCGCGGGGTCTTCGCCCTTGTTGTTGCCGCCGTCGGTGATCATGACGATGCCGGAGAGCGGCTGGCCCTTGTAGCGTTTGAGCGTCGCGCGCAGCGCGTTGCCCATCTCGGTCACGGTGCCTTCGGCCTTCATGTCTTCGAGCGCGGTGGCGTCCAGACTGGCTTTGTCCTGTCCCAGGCGGTGCATTTCGGCTTCCGTGCCCTTGGCGAAACTCCATACTTCGACGGCGTATTTCTCCTGGAGTTTTTCGAAGAGCGCAATGTCCTTGTTCGCGAGCATGGCGCGGACCAGATCGATGCGCGACGTTGAGGTCACCGCTTTTTCGACCTCCGGATTGATTTTCGATGCGTCGGAAACGGTGAGCGCAAGTTTTCCAAGCGCATGGGCGGCGACGAGCTTGTCTTCGACCTTCTTGTATTTATCGACGCGCGACATCGATTTCGAATCGTCGATGAGCACCACCACTTTGCCCTTTGACGATCCGCGCATGAAAACGGCGAGAACCGGGTTGGCGACAATCAACAGCAGAATGAACACGCCGACGATGCGGCATGCGGCCATGATGCGCTTCTTGTTGATGGGGCAGTAATCCGGCTCGCGCTTGTAGACCCACCAGATGCCGAAACCCAGCGCGCATCCCAGCAGGATAAAAATCAGCCGCTGAAAGTTCGTCTTCATATTGGCAAAGCTGATCTGCCAATTGTTGATCGACGAAGTCTCGAGCGGGTCGATGCCGATGATTTTGTAAAGCAGCTCTTTCATTCCGTTTCTTTCATTCGCACTGTTGCTTATGAAACTTCATTTCTGGGGACGACGAACATTTTTAAACGAATTCTCAATCCCGCGGCGCCCACCTGTTCGCCAGGAACGACTCCAATGCCAGTAACAGGAACACCGCGCCGATCAGCCACGGCCACAACTCGCTGCCTTTGCGCTCCTGCAACACTTTGTTCGCCAAGTCGTCGCTCTTTGCAATATATGTGAATCTGAATTCGGGGTAATCGTGGCGAATCTGTTCGGGAACGACGGTGTTTAAATTCGATTCGAGTTCGCTGTCGGGGTTCACCGCATACGCCATGTTGACCTTCGGATCGCGGTCGATGACGATGTCGTAAAATCCCGCGCGGTCGGTATCGTTGATGTCGATGACCACGCGCGAATCGGGCGTCAGGTCGGGCTTGGTGTCCACCTTGAGTCCCGGGTAGGGCGGGGTGATGTGCACGAGCAGGTTCTGATCGCTCTGCTGCAAAAGACTGCGAATCTGCGATCCCACGCCGACGTTTTTCGGAGGGCGGTTGCCCAACGTCAACAAATTCGCGGCGCGGCTCATCATGATCGCGAACGCGGGCTGCGTCGGCAGATCGCTCCACGAGGTCGTGGCGGGCGAGGCGAAGAGCAGCACATAACCGGAACCGATGCGCTTTTCGACGGCCGCGAGTTTTCCATTGGAGTACGTCGCCACGGGCCGGACGGAATCGTCCTTCGGCGAAATCTCCAGATCGTAGCCGCGATAAATCTTGACGGCGGTCAGCAATTCGACGCAGTTCTGATTTGGAAAATCAGCCATAATCGGGTGCGACAATTTGTCGGCCGAAAAACCGAACGCCGGCGGATATTTTTCAGTATCCGCGGAGACGGCTTCGCCCCATGGCGCGCCGATTTTGGCCGGGAGCAGATTCACACCCGCCGCGCCCAGCACCGTATTGTACGCCGCCGGATCAATCTGATCGCCGAGGAAAATCATCACGCCGTTGCCGTTCTTGACCTGCTTCTCCAGCGCCGCAGCCACCGCTGGCGGAATGCGCGGCACGTTTGACAGCACCACCGCCTGGTAATTCATCAGGTTCGTATCGGGCAGACGATGATGGGTAATCACATCGGTCGTAATCAAGTTCTGCTTGTCGGGATTTTCCGGATCTTTTGGCGACAATGCAAAGCGCAGAAATCCGGTTTCATTGTAAATCGGATCGTCGATGCGCTGGTCTTTGCCATCCACCAAAAGCACTTTGGCTTCGTCGATGACTTCAATGCTGCAGTAGCGCCGCCCGTCACCGGGGAGCCGGTCGTCGGCCAGCCGGCAAGACACGCGGTGATCGCCGCCCGTCGCGAATTTCTTTTCGAAGCTGACGCTGGAAATTTCACCGGCCGGAATATCCACTGTAAAGCGTTGAGCCGGGCGTTCGTCTCCGGCCACCGGATCGGCGAAGAAATCGACGACCAGACCCTTCAAATCGGACTGGCCAAAATTCTTGATCTTCGCCACGCATGTGATTGGCATGTCCACGGTGGCCAGCGTGTCGGTCGGCGCGAGTTCGATCACAGCCGCGTTTTCAATGCCGTTGTCGCCCGCATTGACCACGTAGACCGACGCTTTTTCACCCAATTCCTTGAGCGATTTATTGAATCCACCGGAGACCATCTTGGCGCTCCACGGATACGCCTGCATGTCCGTGATCACGAAGACTTCGCGGTTGGCCAGCTTGAATTCAGGGTGCCTCTCCAGAAGCTGCCCGGCTTTTTCGAACGCCTTTTCCACGTTTGTCGAACCGTCCGAAAGCACAGCGGCCGAATCCATTTCCTGCTTGATATAAGTCAGATTCTGCGACGGATCGCCAATGGGCGCGCGGACTTCGCCGTTGAACGTATACAGCGCGCACCACGAGCCGGGTTCAAGCTGGTCGAGAATGGTTTTGGCAAGTTTTTTGGCAACGTCGAAGCGCGTTTCGGGCCGGCCGCTGACTGTCCCGCCGGTCGTGTAACCCATCGACAACGAGTTATCCAGCAGTATGACCGCGCCCGTTTTATTGCCGCCGATGAAGCTCCTGGCATTCACTGTCGGACGCGCCAGCGCCAACGCGAGACAGATGACCGCCAGCGTGCGAATCAACATCAGAATGATGTCGCGCAATTGCAGCCGGCGCGCATTCTTCTGAATGGCCGACATCAAAAATTCCATCGCCGCCCAAACGACCGGACGATACCGGCGCTTGTTCAGCAGATGGATGATGATGGGCACGGCACCCAGCACCGTAAACCACAGTAGAAATGGATTTAACATTCAGCGAGTCAATCCCAAGCCAGGGGTTAGAGGTCAGGGACTAGGGATTAGGGGAAAAAGAAGTCGAGGCGAAGCCTCGTCCTCCCTAACCCCTAATCCCCAAACCCTACCCTCTGCCCCTCGATCCTCTTCTCTTACCGCGCGATGCTCTTTAACGCCCGGCTCTGTAAAAACGATTGCAACGCCATTTCCAGCGGTTGCGCGGTATTCAACAACACGTAATCCACTTTGTTCCGCTCGCACGCCGTCTTGACCGCGAGAATATGTTTGTTCAAGGCTTCGAGGTACGATTTGCGCAACATGCGCGGCTGGCAGAGAATCGGCTCGTAGCCTTCCAAACCTTCGAACTTGACCTGGCCATCGAACGGAAAATCCAATTCGTAGGGATCCATCACGTGGAAGACCAGAACTTCATGCCGCGCGTAACGCAGATGGTTCAGTCCGTCCAGAATGCGCTCGGGCTTGTCGAGCAGATCGCTGATCATCACCACGATTCCGCGCCGCTTGATGCGATCCGAAAACTGATGCATGATGTCGCCGACATCGGTCTTCTTCGTCGGTTTGGCCGCTTCCAATTCGTGGCATATTCGGTGGATGTGTCCCAGCGATTGCTTCGGTTCGACGAACGTCTCCAAGCCTTCGTTAAAGATTCCCACGCCCACCGTGTCGGTCTGGCTGACGATTAAATACGACAACGCGGCAGTAATGAAATTTGCGTATTCGAGCTTGCTGAAAGGCGCCTTGGGCGATTGGTACAACATCGATTCGCTGGCGTCGTGCAAAATATGCGCGACGTAGTTGGTCTCGACTTCGTACTGCTTGATGTAATAGCGGTTGGCCTTGGCGAAGATTTTCCAGTCGAGATGGCGCGGATCGTCGCCCATCGTGTATTCGCGATGCTGCGCGAATTCGACGGAGAACCCATGGTACGGCGAGCGGTGCCAACCGGCCATGAAGCCCTCGACGACCGCCTTGGCGGCCAGCTCGAGCTTGTCGACACGGTTGAGTATCTTGGGGTCAAGATACTTCGACAGCGACAGCTTCTTTTGAGTGGGGTTGGCGGAAATGAGGGACATTAATCGCTCGCTTTTGATTCAATACATCATTGATTTATTGAAATGACTCTGACGGGATTCGAACCCGCATCAATCCTGGCAAGCGACCGGACAAATTTGTCATTTAACAATTGTCATTTGTGATTTGTTATTTTCCGACATGTCGAAAAACGACGCGTGCAAAGCTATTAAATAACAAATGCCAAATCACAAATGAGCCGTATTACTTATCCAGCTTCTCCGTTTTCGGAATGCTCGCCAGCAGCCGCTCAATCACCTTGTCCGTCGTGATGCCTTCGGCTTGCGCGGTGAAATTGCAGGCGATGCGGTGGCGCAGCACCGATGGCGCGACGGCTTCGATGTCTTCGCAGGCCACATGGAACTGGCCGTTTAGAATCGCGCGTGCTTTGCCGGCGAGAATCAAGTTCAAGCTAGCGCGCGGGCCTGCTCCCCAGTTGATCCAGTTCTTGATGAAGTCCGGCGCTTCGCCCATCGCGGGGCGCGTTGAGCGGACGATCTTCTTCGCGTAATTGTAAACGTGGTCGGCCACTGGCACGCGCAGCACAATATCCTGCAGCGCGCTGATCTGCTCGCCCGTCAGGACCGGCTTGATCTGCACTTTGCTGGGCGTCGTCACGCGCTTCATGATTTCAAGTTCTTCGCCGTCGCTCGGATAGTCCACGAAGATCTTGAAGATAAAGCGATCCAACTGCGCTTCGGGGAGCGGATAGGTGCCTTCCTGTTCGAGCGGATTCTGTGTTGCGAGCACGAAGAAGGGCAGGGATAGCTTGTGCTGCTGGCCGGCGACAGTGACCGACTTTTCCTGCATGGCTTCGAGCAGCGCGGCCTGTGTTTTCGGCGGTGTGCGATTGATTTCGTCGGCCAGACATATATTGCAGAAGATCGGGCCTTTGATGAAGCGGAAAACGCGCTCGCCGGTGGTGCGGTCGTCTTGAATCACTTCCGTGCCGGTGATGTCGCTGGGCATCAAATCGGGCGTGAACTGCACGCGCTTGAAGGACAAGTCGAGGCATTTTGCCAGCGACGAGATGATCAGGGTTTTCGCCAGTCCGGGGACGCCTTCGAGCAGGCAGTGGCCTTTGGCGAAGATGGCGATCAGAATTTCTTCGAGGACTTTGTCCTGGCCGACGATGACGGTGGCCATTTCGGCGCGCAACGCGTCGTACGCGTCTTTGAGCGCCTTGACGGCTTCGAGATCGCTCATCTGCGTATCCGCGGACGAAGCGCCGATGGGCGCGGTGGCCGCGGCCTTGGCCGAAGGGCCGCTCAAGAGCGCGCCGCACTTGCATTTCACTTTTCCGAATTGATCTTCTTGAAGGTTGAAACTACGTCCGCATTCTTCGCATTTTACGATCATGAAAAAAGTCTCCAAATCGGCCGCAAAAATGGATGCGGTCGAGTATATAAAAGCGTCAACCCGGTTGGGTGCTCTGTACAGTTACACCGTCCGCGAATGAAGATTTTAGATTTCCATCGCGAATATATAAATTTCGCACGAAGTTCCGGCGAGTTGAATTCGCCGAAAATTTCAGGCAATTCATTGGTGAAAAAGACGCAATCCGGGTAAGCGTTCGACCAACCCCGTCCCGCGATTTTCTCACGAGGAGGGGTATTGCCTGGTTGTCCAGCGGTGGGGCAGCAGTGCGTCGATCTGACTGGCGGGATGGGTGGCGACTCGCACCAGGACGTCGCGCAGATAGTC
>JBBRQD010000086.1:0-23856 GCA_038227045.1 Planctomycetota bacterium | reverse complement strand
TGCGCAACGCCATCCTTTCGGTTCTGCGGCAAAACAAAATAAAGAACGTCGCGCGAGCCTTGCGGCGCTTCGCCGCACACCCCGGCGAAGCCATCGCTTTGCTGGCGCGCAAGGCGACGGACTTTTGAAAGGCCCTGCCCACTCATAGCCGCCCGCGTTGAATTTCTTTGATTTTGATAAAAAAACCCCTATTGTATGCCGTGTGAAACAGTCCGTTCTGATTCTCATCGTCCTCGCTTTGGCTGGATGCGCCTCAAGCCCCGAGCGCCAATCGGCGGAGGCTATTGCCAAGCGCAATCCTCTCGACATGGCCAACGAGGATGCAAAAGTCGTTGTCGTCAAGAGGGTCGATAAGTCGCCGCAATACCCCAAGGTCCCGACGCAGGACGCGAAAAGCGCGCCGTATATCTCCGTCAAAAATTCCAAAATTTATCATGTGCGCGGGTGCGATTACGCCGGGAAAAGCGACTCGTTTGTCGGATACGCAACCTGGGACGATGCGGAGCGCTCCGGGCATATTCCATGCGAGTTTTGCAAGCCGCGCGAAAATACCGGCAAGTGAATGGCCGCTGCAAATCCAAACCCCCGAAAAATTTCCGAGGTAATTTGCATTTATCTGTGTTCATTCGCGATTATAGTTGGCCGCTGCTTTTTGAGCAGGGTCACTTCGACTAAAGCATTCGTTATGCAGGGAGTTCTCATGCTGTCCATCCATGGCTTACGCGGTCTGTGTTGTACAGCGTTTCTTTTCGCGAACGTTGTGCTTTGCGGCGAGGATACTCCGCGCGTTCCGGAGACCAAGGAGGCGCCGAAAACGCCTGCAAAGCCGGCCGAGCCGGGCAAACCCGCGCCCGACGATCCTCCCGAGTTGCCCCGTGCGAAACTCGAGGATGGCGTTTTTCTTCAATCCGGCGACCTCAAGATCACGACCCCGGAGGTTGAAAAAGTTTTGCTGCTGATGTTGACCGAGGAGAAAAAGAAGAATCCGAAAAATATGCCTGCGCCCGACCGCATCCTGCGCGCGCGCATCGAAATCGCGCAAGTTCTGCTGCAAAACGCGCTGATCGAAAAATACGCGCGCGACAACAAACTCGACACGAAGAAAGAGGAACTAGACAAGTTCGTCGAGCTCAAAAAGAGCGAATTGCAGCGTGATGGCACGACGTTCGAGCAGATGCTCGCGGATTCGGGACAGTCCGAGGCGGACTTCCGGCGCTTCTGGGGCGCCAAGATCGCGATTGAAAAGCACGCGTCGGCGAGCTTGACCGACGCGGAGATCGAGGAGTTTTTCAACAAAAACAAAGACGACCTTCCGCTGCGCAGCGCGGCGCATATCCTGTTTCAATACAAGGGCGCGGACGCCGTGCCGAAAGCCGTCACGCGCACGAAGGAACAAGCCAAAGCCGCGGCAGAGGAGGCGCTGAAGCAGGCGAAAGCCGGGAAGGAATTCGCCGAATTGGCCAACGCCAGCGACGACGAGGCGACCAAAACGAACGGCGGCGGGCTGGCGCCGTTTCCATTGAAGGGCAAGGAAGCGATGGTCGAGGCGTTTGGAAAAGCCGCATACTCGCTCGCGAAAATAGGAGACATCAGCCCGGTTGTCGAAACGCCCTATGGTTTTCACGTCATCAAATTGACGGGCATCCGCGACGCCGAATACAAAGGTGAAATTCGCCGCTATCTGGCCGCGGAAAAATTCAACGAATTGATGAAACCGGTGATGTTGAAGGCCGTTGAAGCGGCCAAATTCAACGAAGCGCTGACATCGCCGGCGACGAAGTAGGGGTTAGGAATCAGGGGCTAGGGGTTAGGGCATGAAATCGAAGGTTTCACAGAAGGCATCTCGTTTTACCGAATCCGTGATCCGCGAAATGTCGCGGCTTTGCGTCAAGCACAACGCCGTCAATCTGGCGCAGGGATTTCCGGATTTTCCGGCGCCGCAGGCGATCAAGGACGCGGCAAAGGCGGCCATTGACAACGACAAGAATCAATACGCGATCACCTGGGGCGCGAAATCGTTTCGCGACGGGCTGGTCGAAAAGACCAAGCGGTTCACGGGACTCGACATCGATTCCGAGCGCGAACTGACCGTCTGCTGCGGCTCGACCGAAGCGATGATCTCGGCACTGCTTGCGACGCTCGATCCCGGCGAAGAGGTGATCGTCTTCGAACCTTTTTACGAAAACTACGGACCGGACTGCATTCTCTCCGGCGCCACGCCCGTCTACGTGAAAATGAGCCCGCCGGACTGGAGTTTCGACCGCGCCGAACTGCGCGCGGCATTCTCGCCCCGGACAAAAGGCATCATCGTCAACACGCCGCACAACCCCACCGGAAAAGTCTTCACGCGCGAGGAGCTGGAATTCATCGGGCAGTTGGCGATTGAACACGACGCCTTGATTTACACCGATGAAATCTACGAGCACATCGTTTACGAACCCAGCACGCACGTCTATCCGGCCGCGTTGCCGGGACTGCGCGAACGGACGGTGACGATCAGCGGCTTGAGCAAAACATACAGCGTTACCGGCTGGCGTCTGGGCTACTGCATCGCTCCGCCGGAGATCACCAATGCGATCCGCAAAGTACACGATTTTCTGACCGTCGGCGCGCCCGCGCCCTTGCAGGAAGGCGCGGCGGCCGCGCTGCGTTTCGCGCCGGATTATTACGGGCACCTGAGCGGATTCTACAGCGAGCGGCGCGCCATTTTACTCAAGGCGTTGGGCGATGCGGGATTCAAATGCTTCCCGCCGCAAGGCGCATATTACATCATGACCGAATATCCCGACGTGGGCATACAAGACGACGTGGAATTCACCCGCTTTCTGATCGAAAAAATCGGCGTGGCATGCGTGCCGTGTTCGAGCTTTTATCGCAAAGGCGCACTGGAAGCGAAGAAGATGGTGCGGTTCTGTTATTGCAAGAAGGAAGAGACGCTGCTGGAGGCCGGGCGGCGTTTGAAGGCGCTTCGTTCGCCGTTGGGTTGAGGAACTGAATTGGGCACCCCGCCTTCGGTGAATTGAATCGGACCGTTACGAAAGGGAATTCTGAAAATGTGTCGTTTGAAACTGTTTTGGCCAGCCCTCGCAGTCTTCGTCTTCGCCAGTGCCACATACGCCTCCCAGACCGAAAACATCAGCTTCCGCATCCTGCCCGCGCCGGGAAAAGTCGTTGTGGACGGCAAGGTGGATGACTGGGATTTGTCCGGAGGCATCTTCGCATGTGACGATGTCGAGGAACAGCGCGAACATTTCGCCATCTGGCTTCACGCGCAGTACGACGCGGAGAATCTGTATCTGCTCGCCCGCTGGATCGATGACACGCCGATGAACAATCCCGGCCAGACCATCGCGGACTACGGTTTCGCGGGCGACTGCCTGCAATTCCGCACGATCACCGCGCAGGGAACGCCGCAGGAGCGCGGCCAGCATTTCACCGCGTGGCGCGGGCGCGATGGCGCGGATGTCATCAAAATCGAGCAGGGGACGACGTTCAAAGAGGGTGTCGTCGTGGACGCAAAAAAGTCCGACGGGGCACAGCAGGCGTTCACGCTCAACGCGGATGGCAAGGGATACAATCAGGAAATCGCGATTCCATGGAAGCTGCTCACGCGCGACGGCCTTGCGCTTAAAGCGGGTGATTCGTTGACTCTGACATTCGAACCGAACTTCACCATCGGCACGAAGGGTCGTTTGACGGTGAAAGATTTGTTCAAGCCGGGTCTCACGCCCGACCGCGTGTTCACCTTCATGGCATTTAATTGTTGGGGCAGCGCAACGCTTGAAGCGAAAGGCGGCGCGAAGATTCAGCCGGTGCGCCTCGCCGATGGGCGCGAGTTCGCGGTAAAACTGGAGAACGGAGCGCCGGTCGTGGACTGGACGGGGCTGATCAAATCGAAGGAATTGCCCGGCTTCATTCCCATCGAATTCACCATGCCCGCGGACGGCTACATTTCGCTCAATTTAAAAAGCACCGACGGCCGCGTCGCGCGGCAACTGCTCAATACGGTGTTTTTCACCAAGGGAAAGCACGAAGTCAAATGGGACGGACTCACGACGCCGTCGTGGACGCGACTCGGCGAACCGGTGCCGGCGGGCGACTACACCTGGAGCGCGCTGACGCATTCCGGCATCGGGCTGAAGCTGCGCGGCTGGGCCGGGAACGGCGGCATCGCGCCCTGGGACAGCGCCGACGGCAAAGGAAATTGGGGCGGCGATCATGGCATCCCGTCGTCGGTCGCGACCGACGAGACGCAGGTGTATCTCGGCTGGAGCGGCGCGGAGGCGGGCAAATCGCTGATCGCGTGCGATCTGCAAGGGCATGTGCTCTGGGGCAACAATCGCGGCGGCATTGCCGGAGTGAAAGCGCTCGCGGCGGATGGCGGCGTGCTTTACGTTCTCGGCGGTTTGTCGGGGCCGGACGCGGAAGGCGCGAGTTTTTATAAGCTCAATGCGAAAGACGGCAGCTACCTGAAATGGGAAGGCGCCGAAAGCGCGGACGTAAAAATCAAATCGCTCTGGGCCGCGGATGCCGCCGCAAAGCCAGAGAGGGCCGACGCGATCGCGGCGGGCACCGGAAAGCTGTTCCTCTCATTCACGAGCGCGAATTTGATCGCCATACTCGACGCGAAAACAGGCAAACTGATCCGAACCGTGCCGGCGAACGCGCCCGGAACTCTTGCGGTGAAAGCCAATGTTCTTCATTATCTCTCCGGCGATACGCACGTGGAAAAGCTCACACCCGCCGACAATCCCAACACGAATCCGCCGCTTAAACTTTCCGCGGCAAAGTCCGCTAATGCGCACACGGCATGTTTTGCACTTGGGAAGGATCAGGTATACGAAGCGTTGAGCGAACCGCTGAATTATGTCGTGGGGCATCCCGATGCCGATGACATCGGCGCAAAGGTTCTTGAAATTGGCCGCAAAGGCGGACGCGCGCTGCTGGGTCCGTGGCAATCCGACGGAGTGCGTTTTGTCAAAAATATGGCGGTCGATGCGGATGGAAAACTGTGGGTCGTGGAATCCGACCCGTCGCCGAAACGCGTCAGTGTCTGGGATCCGAAGACGGGAAAACTCGTGACCGAATTCTTCGGCCCGTCGAGTTACGGCGCGCTGGGTGGCGCGATTTCGCCGACTGATCCGAATGTCATGGCGGGGCAAGGCTGCGAATGGCGGCTCGATCCCGCAACGGGACGCGCCCAATGCACGGGTGTGATTACGCGCGACGGCATGGAGAATGCGCGGTACGGTGTCGGCGCGAACGGAAAAAACTATCTGGCTACGGCGACGCGCTGGGCATTCGATCTCGGCACGGTCAACATTTTCGAACGCATCGGCGACGGCGATTACAAACTGCGCAGTTCGATCTGGTATGTGGACAACGACGGCAAAGATATTCCACCGCCCGCGCACGGCAAAACCGGCACGGCTACCAAGACGGCGATGTGGGCCGACGAAAATGGCGATGGAATCAAACAGCCGAACGAGATCGTTATCACGGACGGCATCGTGCGCGTCACCGGCTGGTACATGTTCATGACCCCCGACCTCACCTTCTATGGCGCGGGTTCGGGCCGTGACGCGGAGAAGCAGTTCAAGGTCGCCGGATTCACGGCCTGCGGCGCGCCGCGTTACGAGTTGTCGAAGCCTGTCAAATTGCCGATCGCCGGGCTGGGTTCGGTGGACGGGCGCCTGGTTTTGCGCAATGGCGAATACAATCAGAACCATTCGCTTTTCACATGCGCGGATATCGCGACGGGGCAGACGCGCTGGACGTACCCTGACAACTTCACCGGCGTCCACGGTTCGCACAACGCCTGTCCGCCGGAAGTGGGCTTGATACGCGGCTCCTTCGGCCCCACGGGATCGGCTAAACTGCCCGCGCCGATTGGCAACATCTGGGTGATCCCCACGAATGTCGGCGAATGGCATATTCTCACTGAAGATGGCTTTTATCTGACGCAGCTTTTTGAAGGCGACCCGATGAAAGTGAAGTGGCCGGAGCAGGCGCTGCCCGGCGCCGACATGACGCACACGCCGCCGGGAATGGGCGGAGAAGACTTCGGGGGCAGCATCACGCAGGGCACCGATGGCAAGCTATATTTGCAGGCGGGCAAGACGGCGTATTGGAATCTCGAAGTCACCGGCCTCGACCGCGTGCAGGCGCTGGCCGGGACGAGCATTAAAGTGAGCGAAGAGGACACCGTCAAAGCGCGCAAACTGCGCGAGGAACAGTTGCAGGCCGCCGTCGGCTCGCGCAAGATCGCCGTGAAAAAAGCGTCGCCGAAATTCACCGGGAATTTCGACGCCGATTTCAAGGGCGCGGAATTCGCTCAATTCCAAAAGCAGGAAGAGACCAAAATCCGCGCCGCCGCCGCATGGGACGAGAAGAATCTGTATCTCGCGTGGGACGTGCGCGACAAGACGCCGTGGGTCAATGGAGCCGAAGCGGCGGAGTCGCTGTATCTCGGCGGCGACACCGTGGATTTCCAGCTCGGCACCGACGCCAAATCAGACGCGAAACGCGACAAGGCCGCGCTGGGCGACGTGCGCTTGAGCATCGGGAATTTCAAGGGCAATCCGACGGCGGTCCTGTATCGGCCCGTCGCGGCGAAGGACAAGATTCGCAGCCCGAAAACATTCAGTTCGGGCGTGATCAAGGAATACATCGTTGCCGATGTCCAGGTGCTCGGCGACGCGCAAATCAAAGTGACGAAACGCGGCGACAGCTACGTGGTCGAGGCCGCGATTCCATTAAGCGCGCTCGAATTCATCCCCGCCGCCGGGCAAACGCTGCGCGGCGATTTCGGCGCGACGTATGGCGATCCCGCCGGCCAGCGCACGCGTCTGCGCTCGTACTGGAGCAATCAGCACACGGGTCTCGTGGACGACGCGGTCTTCGAATTGATGCTCGAACCGAAGAATTGGGGCGAGGTGATCTTTCAATGACACGCTCCAATGCGAGCTTATTTTCGCTTGCGCCATTTACAATGGCCACGCTGGCGATCAACGTCGCGCTCTACTTCGTTGCGGCGTTTCGCTCGCAGGATCTGATGACCATGAATTCCAGCGTACTCGTGGCATTGGGCGCGAGCCTGCGCGAGCGGCTGTGGGAAGGCGAATGGGTGTGCCTGATCGCGCCGATGTTTCTCCACGGCGGCCTGATTCATATCTTTTTCAACATGAATTTTCTCTGGCGCGCCGGGCCGGACGCCGAGGTTTATTTTGGCACGCCGAATTTTGGCACGATCTACCTGGTCAGCGGCGTGACGGGCATTTGTTTCAGCATGATTTTTGGCGGCCATTTGTCGATAGGCGCGTCGGGCAGCCTGTGCGGCATCATGGGCGCGCATCTGGCGGTGTCGGTGCTTAACTGCCCGGTGCTTGGCAAAGCGTGGCGAAATTCGGCTGTGCGAGCCGACGCGTTCAACCTGCTGTTTCTCATCGGCATCGGCGTGCTCGGATTTCTCAACATGGATAATTGGGCGCACTTCGGCGGAATGCTCTCCGGTTTTGTATTGGGCACGTCGTTCGAATTGTGGCGCCGGCGAAAAGGCATTGGAAGAATCGGCGTCTTCGCGACGCTGGCGGTCACCGCGGTGTTGATCTGCGCGGCGCGATGGACGGTTTTCAATCCCACCTACCATTTATATCAATACGCGTACGCGACGGACATCGAAAAGGATTCGGAAGCGGCAAAATATCACGCGGCCGAAGCGCGCAAATGGGCGGGAATCTGGTCGTCGCTGCATTTTATGGGCGTGTTAAATCAAAAAGAAACGGATGAGATCCTCGAAGCGCATGAATTGCAGTATTGGACGATTCATACGGCGCGCAATCCATTTAAGTTGTCGATGTTGGGAATTGAAATTAAATGGGCTGGCAGGAAAAGCCCTTCGCCGTAAAATTTGGACAGCTCGCTCTACTTCTTCTCTTCCGGCACCGGATGATAAATCCGAATCCAGCCTTCTTTCAAATCGTCCAGACGCAGCGACGCTTCGGCGACTGTCTTCCGGCCGTTGGCGTTCTGCTCGAGTATCTTCAACTCGTGGCCCTTCGCGCCCACCTTATAGACAATCGCGGTGTGATGCGGCGCCGACGAACTGTACGTTCCCTTACTGCCCTTCCTGCCTTTGAAGACTGCATCGCGGTATTGAATGATGTCGCCCGGTTGAATGCCCTCATACTTGCCGGTAGCCTTCAATCCCTGAGAGTCGTACTCTAGAACGAAGATTTCTTTACCCCACACGTAATCGTCTTTTCTGGGATTGTCGCCATTACGACCGCGCGCGCCAGCGGCGCGCAGTGCCTGAGCCGCCAGCGCGGCGCATTCCCCGTCCCCAACTTTTTCATTCAAATTCTTTTCACAAAACGCCACCACTTTGGCGTTGAACAATTCGTCTTCACCTGCACGCAGCAACGCACAAAGACCGATTAGTATAGAGAGAATGGAACGACGAGCCAGATGCGGCATAGCGATATACCCTTTTCTAAAAGAACAATTTATTCTCTCGCAGAGACGCAAAGAACGGCAAATAAAAGACGATTATATAAAAGACAATTTACGCTAAATCGCAAGCTATTTCTCCCCTGTCCCACTGTCTCCCGGTCTCCTTGTCTCCTTGTCTGCCATTCGCCGTTCTTTGCGTCTTTGCGCCTCTGCGAGAGATAAAAAAAGCGCGCGGGGCATCCGTAAGCCGGCTTTTGTTCTCTTGCGAGGGCGGCCATTTATCTAGGCCCGCCGTTGCCGGCGGGCTCGAGCGCCCTACCCGCGGATATGCCTTCGATCGGCGCGAACCGCGCCTCTCCGCCTATTTGGGCTTGCTCCGGGCCGGGTTTGCCGTGCCTTCGACGTTCGCCGTCGAAGCGGTGGGCTCTTACCCCGCCGTTTCACCCTTACTCGTTTAACGACGGTTGAAAGTTAGAAGGTTGAAAGTTAAATGTCTTTTGAAATTCAACCTTCAACCTTCTAACTTTCAACCGCCGTTAATCGAGCGGTTTGTTTTCTGTGGCACTGTCCCTGAGGTTCGAATTCCAACTACGAATCCTCCCCCGATGGGTGTTACCCATGGCCCTGTCCTGTGGAGGCCGGACTTTCCTCGGCGAAGTTCGATGACCGACGCTCGACGTTTCGCCGCGGCCGCCAGACGCCCCGCGCAAGCTTAGGATAACTCCGCGCGGATTTTGCGCATACACAAATTTGCGCAGGTTATGCTGGTAACGCGAAACGAATCCGCTAAGCTCTTCCTTTCTATTTTGGAGCGGCACGTCCGCATCACGGGTTCGTTCGAAAGGCATACATTCAGATGAGACTTCACTGGTTCCGCGAGCACAAACAAATCGTCTATTACGTGCTGTGCCCCGCCATCGTGCTGAGCATGACGGTGTTCGGCATGGGTTCCTTGGGACGGAATTTTTTTGGCGGCAGCTCCGGCCCCGCCGTGTCCTATACCGTCGGCACCAAGGAAGTGTACCTGTCGCCCGCCGAAGTGCTGCAGCGGCGCATTGTGCTGTATAAATTTGTCAATTTCTACGTCCCGAAAAGTAACCAGCGCGAAGATAACCCGACCACCGACAACATCGGTCTCTTCGCCGCGGAAAACGAGTCCGCGCGCAAGCAGGGCTTCGAAATCGGCCTTGAGGAATTGAAAGAATTTCTGCGCAATGCCGTCAAATACAAGATCATGTCCATCGACCAAATGTCGGGGGAAGACCTCAAGGTGACGCCCGACCTGTACGAAAAATTGCTCGCGCAATTGGACATGTCCTCGACGCAGTTCGAAACGTTGATTCACAATCTGGCGTTGCGCGAAAAACTCCATCAGAATGTGATGGGATCGATCGCCATTTCCGACCCGCAATTCTACGCGAAATATTGCGAAGACAAGGAAACCGTCCGCCTCCGTTTCCAGACATTCAAAAGCGAGAATTTCGTTAAAAATGCCAAGCAGCCCACGGACGACGAAATTAAAAAGTTCTACGACGAAAATCTGGATCAGAAAACGGGCATGCAGTACAAGGACATCTACATGACCGCGGCGACACTGTCGGTGGAAGCGCTGGCCTACAAAGACGACAAGATTTTTGCCGATATCAAGGCTCCGACCGACGCCGAATTGAAGACGACGTACGACAACAACAAGGCGATTCATTGGCAGGAGCCGGGCAAGCCGGGAACGTTCCAGCCGCTGGAAAAGGTGAAGGCTGAAGTCGAAAAGTTTTGGCGCGAGGACAAAATGTCGGCGTTGAAACGAACGGTTCAGGACAACGTCGTCAAAGCGACCAAGGAATTGGCCGACGCGGAGACGAAGTTCAAAGCCGACGCCGCAAACAAGGACAAAACGTTCGACGTGGCCGCGTTTGCCAAAGCCCACAATATGATCCATTGGGTCACGCCGGAGCAGACTGAAGATAAATACAGCCAGGGCAAATTGGAGGTCAACGCACCAGACCTTATACTGGGTTCGACTATTCTAGGCTTCACGAGATCCAGCCCCAACATGCCTGCCAGTGCGCGGGAAAATCAACTCAAACACATGTACGAGTTCACAGCCTTCAGGTGGATCGACGACAAGAAGCCTGAACTCGGTGGAATTGTCGCGCGCGCAAAGAAGTATAATGAAGAACTCACGAAAACTCCGGAACAGGCCAAGGACAAGATCGTCGAGCACCTCAAGATTCTCGAATCCGCGAAATTGTGCAGGGAAGCGGCCGAGAAGCAGCACGATGCGTGGCGGCGCGGCGAAAATCTTCCGAAGCTGGAGGAACTCGACGAGATCACCTCCGATAAAAAGGAGAACCATCCGTTGGTTCGCACGTTCCGGTCCTCGCAGAAAGCCATCGGCGAGGTGCTGGATGTCGCCGAAGGCCGGCCGGAGACCGAGAAGTTCGACTTTAAGGACTACGATAAAAAGTGGTGCTACGTGGGCTGTGCGGTCGAACGCAAATTGCCCACGCTGGACGGCTTCAAACTCGTGCCTGAAGCCGAATGGTCGCGCGACGAAGCGCGGCACGGATCGGGCAACCGCTACCAATCCAAGCCGGGTATGATCGATGAGGATTACCGCTCGGTGTTGGGGCTGATGGTCGAACAAATCAAGTCCAACGTCATCCACGTCGGCAACAAAGAGAGCGAACCGGACGTGCGCACGGCGTACCACGATTCGCGGAATAACTCGGACTATTAAAGCACGGATGGATCCAACGATTTGCCGCGGCGCGAGCGAAAAAGCTCGCGCCGTTTCGTTTAGGGATTTTTATAGTGCTTCAAGAAATGCTCGTAGATTGGCGCGGGCAGGTAATCCTTGACGACCCGCTCCCACCCGCGCGGGCCGACGAGACCCTTGACGAAACTCGATGACACTTCGCTGATCTGCCGCGGCGGAATCAGGAAGACGGTCACCACGCGCGGATTCATGTCCTCATTGATGTGGCGCATGCCGCGCTCGTATTCGTAATCGTTGGGATTGCGGATGCCGCGCAGAATGTATTCCGCCTCGATCGAGTTGGCGTAATCGACCAGAAACATGTTCTCGAATTGGTCGAGCTTCACGTTGGCAATGCCCGCCACGGACTGGCGCAGAAATTCCATCCGTTCATCCAATGAAAATGTGTAGCGCTTGTCCGGGTTGCTGCCGATGGCGACGACGATTTCGTCAAACAGCCGCGCGCCTTCGCGGATCATGTGCATGTGTCCGTTGGTAACCGGGTCGAACGATCCGGCATAGACGGCGCGGCGAAGTCGGCTGGAGACTGGCATCGTGGAGCATTGTAGGGCGGCAGGCCTTTTTCGTCCAGCCGAAGCATAAATCGAGCGACGCCTCTTAATCGACGCCTTAATTAAACGCAGATGCACGCAGATTTCCGCAGATGGACGCGGATAACTGCTTCTATAAAAAAGCATCTGCGTTAATCCGCGTTCATCTGCGTTAAAATTTAATCATTGAATGAGGGAAATCGCGTGGAGCCAATCGCAATTCTGCGCACTTTCTATTAGAATCCAGCCATGCGAAAACGAAAACACGACGATGCACCGATCCTTCCCGAAGCCGGCGACGTGCTGCCCGTCGTCGAAATGAAAACGCGGCACTCCTCCAACCACGTGTGGATTTTCCGCCGTATGCTGGGCGGGCCTTATGACGAAATCGATCCGGGCACTCTGGTCGAAGTCGTCGAAAAGGACGGGCGCTTCGTCGGGCGCGGATTCTACAATCCGCATTCCGAAATTGCCGTCCGCCTCCTGACCATCGGGCCTGAGGCCTACCCCGACCGGCGCTTTTTTATTGGCGCGATCACGCGCGCGGTCAAGCTGCGTCACGACGTGCTGCAGCTCCCCAAAGTGACCGATTCGTACCGGCTCGTTCATTCCGAAGGCGACGGGCTTTCCGGCTTGATTGCAGACAAGTACGGCAAATGCATCGTGCTGGAGTTGTTCAGCGCGGGCATGCACCGCCACCTCGAATGGCTAAAGCAGGCGTTTCTCGAAAATTTTCCGGAACACGAAATCGTCGTGCGCAGCGACCACCGCACCGAGAAGCTCGAAGGCCTCAAGATGGACGGCGCGCCGCCGGTCACGCGCGAACTGATCATCACGGAACACAATCTCAAGATTCAGGTCGATCTGCGCCGCGGACATAAGACAGGCTACTTCCTCGATCAGCGCGACAACCGAAAACGCGTCGCCGAACTGAGCGGCGGTCAGGAAGTATTTGACGGCTTTTGTTACACGGGCGGTTTCGGGCTTTCAGCCGCGCTGGGCGGTGCGAAGAGCGTCGAAGCGGTAGACCTCGACGAGGACGCCATCAAAGTCGCGAACAAGAATCGCGAGCTGAACGGCATCGGCGAGCAGTTGAAATTCGTCCACAACAACGTCTTCGATTATCTGCGCGACCAGCGCCAGGTCGGCCGCAAATACGACCGGATTATCCTCGACCCGGCCAAGCTCGCCATTTCGCGCCTGGACGTGCCCAAAGCGATGAGCGCCTACGCGGACATGAATCGCCTGGGCATGCAATGCATCAAACCGGGCGGCGTGCTGGTGAGCTGTTCGTGCACGGGGCTGGTGAGCGAAGAAGACTTGCTCTCAGCGTTGCGCGCGGCCGCGACAGAAGCGAACATGGACATGCAGATCATCGCAATCCACGGCGCGCCGGGCGATCATCCGTGGGCCATCCGTGTGCCGGAGGGACGTTACTTGAAGGCGGTGTATAGCCGCGTGATGCCGCTGCGCTAAGGCAATGGCGATAACTATTTATCCATCTTCATAAGCGCATCCAAAGTCTTCTCATGCAGCTTTTCGCCGGTGGTAATCGGGGTATCGAGGACAATCAACTGCTCTTCGCCCACCTTGAACGCGGGCCAATTCGGCGCTTGGGGAGCCAGTTCGGGATTGGGGTTTCCTGTCTTGGCGAATGTAACAAGATAAAGCCGAATCAACCGCGACAATTCGCGGTCTTCGTCTGTGTACTTTTCGGTGTCTTGTACATTGCCAAAGAAAAAAGGCAATTCAGAACCGTGATATACTCCCCACTTCGAATCAACCATTGGCTTGGCCTTGCGCGTAAAATGGTATTGGTATGTAGCGGGCTGAACGGCCGCCATCTGCCGCGCGTGAAGTCGAGTGGTTGCAACGAAGATGTCTGAAAAGAGCAGCGCTTGTGCAGTTTGCACGCCGGCATCGTCGGCAGCCGGATAAATGTCGAAGGCTTGCGCGCTTTTAGTTGCGTAACGCTTTTCCAGAAACTCTTTGTATTTTGCAACCGATTCGTATTTCAATTTTCGCTCGAACATCGAACCTTCATCCGCGACGTTGCCGAGCAGCACCGGCACCCGAGCCATGCGGCCTTCGCCGAATACCGTCTTGATTGGTTCCGTAAGAACCACGCCATCGACGATGACGTTGTCAGTGGTCGATACTCCTGGCACTGCGGAACCCGGACGCCCGGCTCTCATGATTTCAGCGGGTGTTTTCGCGCGCATTTCCTTCAATACGTCGGCGCCATCCGAAACATTCAGGCGCTTTTGAAACACGACGCCTAGTTCCTCAATGCTCTGCAATTCGCCGTTGGCTTTCGATAAAAAGCGCTGTTCGACGATTGTGTTCGAACTCATTGAAATCGCGCGATGAAACAATCCTTTCGCGGGTGGTGACGCCATCAAGGCATCCACGGCCGCCCCGCCCGCCGATTCGCCCCAAATCGTCACATTGTTTGGATCGCCGCCGAAGGTCGCAATGTTTGATTTGACCCATTGCAATGCGCCGGCCATGTCCATCACGCCATAGTTTCCGGACGCGTGCGAGGGCGCTTCGGCGCTCAACGCCGGATGCCCCAAAAATCCAAACGGCCCGAGTCGGTAATTGCAGGAGACAACCACAGCGCCATCCAACGCCAGCGGCGTCCCTTCGTACCACGTCTGCGACGCTGCGCCGATGGTGAACGCCCCGCCATGAATCCAAAACAGCACCGGGCGCTTTTCATCCGCGATTTTTCCATCGCCGGTGACCTTTGCCGCACTCCAGACGTTCAAGAACAGGCAATTCTCGCTTGCCGGGCCAAGATCGCCGTAAAGCGGCACGGTGGGCTGCGGACAGACGGGGCCAAATGTGAGGCATTCGCGAGGTTCTTTCCACGCATCAACCGGCCGGGTGTACTTCCAGCGCAAGTCGCCGACCGGCGGCGCAGCGTAGGGAATGCCGCGAAAAATATGAACGCCGTTGCGCTCCTCTCCGATGACCGGGCCGGAAGCAGTTTGAACGGGCGCGGTTTTGATCGGTGCGTCAGCGGCGTGCAGCGCAGTGAAGACAACGAAGGCAATGGAAATCAGGACGGCCAGTCGTATTCCAAGCATGATTTTTTCTTTCATGGGCGGATTGAAATGTTTTGATAGAAACAGTATTGGCAGTATAAGGTCAACGGACTTTTTCGGCGGGGAAAAAGACCGTGTGGTTGCAGCCTAAACACGATGGATCGAAAATGACGCGCAGAGACTCTTCAAAACGAATGCTGGCCGCCGGCGCAATGGTGCTTGTGGCTCTATGTTTCGCGAGCCTCGCGGCGGGCGAACCGGCGCCAACTGCGCGCCTGGTTACGGAAGACGCCAAGACGCGCGGCGACTGGGAATCCGCTTATGGCGCCGACGGCGGCGAGGTGATGGGGGACAAGCCGTTCGTTCCGAGCTACGCTCAAGTGGTCAAGGGCGGGCAATACTACTTATTTAATCCGGACAGCGACGAAGAAAGCGTGCTCAATAAGAAGGGCTCCGAAGAACGCCTCGCCGCCTGCTTCTACGAGCGTCAGTTCAATCTTGAAATTTATTTAAAAGACGGCGAGCACCGCGTCGCGTTGTATTTCCTCGATTACAACGGCAAAGGCCGCAAGCAAAAGGTCGAGATCCTGGACGGCCGTAACAACGCCGTGCTGATCTCCCGTTCCGTCGCCGACTTCAAGGAAGGCAAGTACCTCGTCTACGACATGTCCGGACACGTAAAAATACGCATCACGACTGAGGAAGGCGAGAACGCGGTCATCAGCGGCGTTTTTTTTGGAAAAAATGCGCGCAATGGTCCGCGGAATAAACGCATCGCGGGCCAAATGCCCACGACGCCGGGTTTTCACAAATTGAAGTTCTATGCCAATGTAGGTGGCAAGAAAATCCTCGTGCCTTACGTCGCCTATTTGCCTGAAGGATATGAAGCCAACAAAGACAAATACCCCTGTCTCGTTTTTCTGCACGGCGCGGGCGAAGGCGGCACCGATTGCAACGCGCTGTTCAACACCGGCGTTCCGGGCGACATCCGCAACAACGAACCGTTGAGAAAATCGGTCAAAATGGTGGGCTTCTGGCCGCAATCCGTGATGGGCTGGGATCCGCCGATGACCACCGCGACGCTTCAAGCACTGGATGATTTTCTCGAAAAAGCGCGCGTCGACAAAGACCGCGTGTACTGCACGGGCTTAAGCATGGGTGGGCGCGGGACGTGGGTTCTGGCCGAAGAAGGCGCGCCGCGGTTCGCCGCGATTGTGCCGATGGATCCGTTCGGCTGGAAACCGGAAATCGCTCAGAAAGTGCTTAAAGATACATCCATCTGGATCATCGTCGGCGCCCAGGACGGTGACCATACCATCGGCTCGCGCGATATGTACAAGGCAATGAAGGAAGTGAATGCCGATGTGTACCTGACTGTCGTACCCAATTGCGGTCACGGCGCATGGGGCCGCTTCATGCCCGACCCGACCGTGTACGAATGGATGGCGAAACACAAACGCGGCAGCAAGGAGCGCTTCGAATTACCGCCCAATGGAGTCATTGAAGATCCCGTCGAGAAGTTCAAGAAGTCGGCACTGAAAGTCCCGCCGAACAATGGCAACGAAGGCAGCGTTCTGTGTCAGTTCTGGCGCGGAATCGCTGGCAGCAACGTGGCCGACCTGACGAACAGCGACGACTTCCCGGACTTTCCCAGCGAAGTGTACTACAACACGTCTTTTGAAATTGTACCTAATATGGACGACAATTACGGCACGCGCTTAAGCGGCTATGTGGTACCGCCAGCCACGGGTGAGTATACTTTCTGGATATGCAGCGACGACGGCAGCCAACTTTGGTTAAGTACCGATGACAAAGAAGAGAATCGCCAGCAGATTGCGCGAGTCGATGGTTGCACGGCATACAATGTCTGGGAGCAGGTACCGACGCAGAAGTCGAAGAAAATCAAACTGGAGCAGGGCAAGCGGTACTACATCGAAGCGCTGCACAAAGAAGGCGGCGGAGAAGATTTCGTTTCGGTCGGCTGGCAGTTACCCGATGGTAACATGGAACGCCCCATTCCCGGCAAACGGCTGGTCCCCGCGCAGATCCGCAAACGCGGCCCGCCCAAAGCGCCGGTGGCCACGCTCCTCGACGATGTGGCTCAATTCCAAAAATCCGGCATGCACAAGCTTAAGGCGGTCATACAATTCGATCGCAAAAAAGTGGAAATGTCCTACTGCCTCTTCTTACCCAATACCTACGATCCGAAGAAACCGGAAGGCTTCCCGCTCTTTACCTTTCTGCATGGCAACTCGCATCAAGGCTACGATTGGAACGGCCTGCTGAACGAAGGCCCGCCGCAGATGCTCAAAGACGATAAGAAGCTGCGCGACGCCATGCCCCTGATCGGCTTCTTTCCGCAATGTCCTCCGGACAAGCGCTGGGACGATCGTACCATTATCCAATCTGTCGTCGCGCTGCTGATTGAAGTCGAAAAGAAATTCAACGTGGACAAAGACCGCGTGTATTGCACGGGTCTGAGCATGGGCGGAATGGGTACATGGTTTGTGATCCAGGAGGCACCGTTCCTGTTCGCCGCCGCCGCGCCGATTTCAGCCGTCGCGGTTCGTCTCGAGCAGGCCCCAAACCGCTTGAAAGATGTACCTGTCTGGATCATCTGTGGTTCGGAGGACGGGGGTTTTACCGATGGTTCGTTGAAGATGCATGAGGCGTTCAAGAACAATGGTAACGACGTTAAACTGACTAAATGGCAAGGCGAAGGCCATGGGGTCTGGGGGCGGTTCTATCCGACGATGCCCTTCTACGAATGGCTTCTGGAGCATAAACGCAAACCGAGGGCGCCCGCGCCGGCTGTGGCCGTCAAACCGCCCGATCAACCCGCCGTCAATCCGCCGCCGGTCGTTCCACCGGTTGCCAACCCCACCGTGCCGGTTGTTCCCGCGACTGTCGCCGTCGCCCCAAATACAACCAAGCCGGCGCAAACGAATTTGCCGGTCATTCTACCCAATCCGCCGAAGTCAGTTACAACCCAGCCCGCGACCACGGCTGTAACATCGGGAACAGTCCTGTCGTCGACGTCCGCGATTGCGGTGCCCGCCGCTCCAATTGTCGCAGCGGCTCAAACTCGGCCAGCCCGCGTTCCGTACGCGCAAATCATGCTGGGGCTATCGGCGCTGACGTTTGTGCTGGCGATGTACTTTATTTGTACCAAGCCGGAAGCATAGAAACGGCGCGCGGCCGTCATTTTGTTTTGGGCGGAACGGCCGGCGTATTAATCGTCTGGTCGTCCGGGGGCGGAGCAGGCGGCGGCGGTGGCGGGGACGTGAGGGCCATCGTCATCGCGTGCAGTCCGGTGCGCCAGACGCGCCCGCGTTTTGCGTCCTCGCCGGCAACCGCCCAGCTTCCGTCCGGGCTTTGGTGATCCTTCAGGATTGTCCGCAGATTTCCCACCCATGTTTTCGATTCGTATTTGTCATCGGTGAACATGTAAATGACCGCGATGGAACCCTGCCACAGCATCATGGCGTCGTAGCCTTCGCCGCTCTTGCCCCAGGACACGTGTTCCAGAATGCGCGGATAACTTTCGGTCTGTTTGTCGAACGGTCCGAAGATGAATTCGAGCGCGGGCGTCACGGTCGTGCGCGACGGATTGATCATAAACATGGCTTGCATGCCGCCGACCGTGGCGCGCCAGTCGGGCGGCCCCTCGGGCTTTTCGGCGAAGATGGCACCGGATTTGTCGGCTTTCGAATCCAGCCGCTTGAATCCAGCGCGGATGTTGCCGAGGATTTCGTCTTCGATCGGAAAGGCCGTTTTCGTCGTTGTATTTTTATCGTCGGGCTTTTTGTTTTCATCGGCATACGCGTCGAATTTGAAACCGTCATAGCCGGCGAACTTGTAGACAAATGCCGCAAACCCGAGCATACCCGCGTTGGGTTCCGCGCTTTCAGCCGTGAGTCCATAGCCGCCGTTTTTTGCTTTCATTTTCAACAGCGCGGCGCTGTTCAGCTTGTTTGTGGTCTGGCGCAAACTGTCGCGCGTGGAATACGACGCGGCAAGCCGGAAGAGATCGCTGGCGAAAAATTGAGCGAGCGCCGATTCGCCCGGGCCATCGGCGATGATCCCGTCGGGCTTGATCTTCGATTCCAGCCAGCGGCGCGCTTTGCGCGCGCCGGCCAGTGCGTCGGAATTTTGATTGACGCCGCTGCTGGAGCCCATCAGCACCCACGCGGCAATCGACGTGATCACGATGTCGTTGTTCAGATTCTGAAATTCCGGTGCCGCGCCGGTTTTGGCCGAGTCGAAATGCCCATCGGGTTCTTGCACGTCCAGCAGATACAGCAGCGCTTTGTCGAAAAGCTGCATGTCCATGCTGCGGTCCTTCGGGGCGATGTATTTGGCGGCGGACGCGTTAGCCGAAATAGATCCGTCGGCGGTCACGACGGCCTTCAACGCACTGCGTGGATTTGGATCGGCCGGGTGCGCGGCATCGACAGGGCGCACGGCATCGACAGGCCGGCTAGGGTCTTTGGGCGATTGGGAAACGAGCGCAGTGCTGGGCGGCGATGGACTGAAAACAATCCACGAACCGGCGATACCGGCGAGCACCACCGTTGCCGCGCACAAAAGTTTTGAAATTGTAGTCACTGAAATGGCCACCTCAACAAAGCGCCGATATGCAAGAGGGCGGGACGCCGCTTCCGCCACTACTGCATAAACCGCAATTGGCCGGGAACGGCGTTCCCACGCATGTTACTTTCCAAAATGATTCTTCAAGCGCTCGTACGCCGCGTTGATTTCACCGAGCTTGTCATTGGCGCGCGCCTTGAGTTTCGCATCGTCGCCGAAACGGTCGGGATGCCAGACTTTGGCCAGTTCGCGGTAGGCGTGCTTGACATCTTCGAAACTGGCTCCGGGTTTCAAATCGAGCGCCCCGAAATCGCGACTCAGCGCGTTCTCGGGCTTTGCAATCTGCCGCGACGGCTCCGGTTTTGGAATCTTCGCTTTCGCGCGACCCACCGCTTCTCCCATTTTGCGGATCGACGCACGGCGATAAAACACCCACGCGATAAAAACAAGGGACAGCCATGGTAGCCAGTGAAGAATGCTGCCCGGAATAAAAAAAATAGGTCACCTCATGCCGGCAACGAACACGTGCACGCGTTCAATACCGTCAGACTTTAATTCAGACCGCCGAAATCGCAACGCTGAAAGGGAAACAGCTAAACGGCGAAGAAACGGCTTTTAAACATCGAATCTCGCGAATCGGCGCGGATAAACGAGGATGTTTTTGGGTTGTCGATGCGGATTCTTAAAATTCTCGCTGCCACCGAATAATTCATTTCGTCGCAATCCAACCAACATAAAGAACATTTGTCGTATCCGCGTTTATCCGCGCCGATTCGCGAGATTCGATGTTAAAAGCAGTTCATGTCCCCGCGCCCGAATAGCGTCGCAATCCGGCGCGCCACGTCAAGACACCCAGCCCCAAACAGACGATCCCGGCCAGGGGCGAGAACAGGCTGAAGGTGCGAAACGCTTCGCAATTCACCAGGAATCCGGATGCCGGATAAAACGCGGCGAAGCCAAAGGGCACTACCCAGGTCAACAGAATCTGAACGATGGGCTTGTAGATCGTCATCGGATATTGAGCGAAGTTCAGCAGATTGTAAACTGGCGGCAGAATGCTCAAGCGATCCTGCGACCAGAACGACAGTGAAATCAGCACCAGAAAAACGCCGGTCAACAGGCACCATGCGCCCAGGACGCTTGATAGCATTTGAACGAACAAAAGCGGCGAAAAGTGCGTTCTAAGGTGCGGCCACGTGTACACGATAATCGCCACCCCAAGCCCGAGATCGGGCAAAAAATCGAACGCAATGCCTTCCATGATCAATTGAAACAGCGACGACAACGGGCGCATCAACAGGCGATCCAGTTCGCCGCCGACCAGGTATTTGTCGGAGAACTGGTAGAAATTCATGGCAAACGCGCTGAACAAACCCATCGGCAGCAGCGAGAAACCGAAGATAAAAAAGACTTCAAATTGGCTCCACACGCGCATATCCCGGTCGCGCATGGCGTGAAATTTTTCGAAGAGGAATTGGAGCGTCAGAACCTTGGTATACTGCATCGCCAGCGCGGCGAGGCACTCGACGAAAAAATCGAGACGATACTCCATGTTCATTTTCAACGCTTGCGCGCAGTAATGAAAGGCGATGCGGACGTGGAGGGCGATGCGATTGAGCATGGGCGCTGTTCAGTCTTGCTGCCGCTACGCGACAACTTCGTATGCTCCGGGCTGAATTATAGGAATCAATGCTTGAAGGGGAACGACAAAGTTCGTCATTTGTTTCAACCGGTTCGTTGGCAGTTCGATAATCGCAATTCGTCGCGCGGTGAGATTCTGCTGGTATCGGAGGTTTTTGTCCGATGTAATTAGAATCTCAAATCCGGCGCTTTCTGCCGCGTTGAGCAAATCGCCATTCTTTAGATTGCCCCAACCCATGTGATTTGCCGTGGATACAGTACATCCCCACAACATGTTGCGAAGCGGTCCCGGCACACAATGATCGAGAAGCACACGCCTCATACCGCTTCGCCGTGAAATTGCCTCGCGGCATACTCAAGCACTGCGACGGCATCGCCGCGTTTGACGCCTTCGAATGCATCGAGAAATTCATCGAGGCTTACACCATCTTCGAGATTGGCAAACAGCGCTTCCACAGGCACACGCGTGTCGATAAAGCACGGCCTGCCTCCCAAACGCTCCGGGTCGCTCCAAACAGGCAATTCATCAGGCCATGTTTTCATTATCAATCCCAATTCAACTCTGCAATTAGCCGCACTGCCACCCCCATCCATTACAAGGCAAGTGTTCTGATTGTCAATTTGAAATAATTAGTACAAACCAATTCTCATCCCCCCAGCGTCTCCAGCCGCCGCCTCACCCGCGACCACATGAACACGCAAAGAATCAACAGCGCCATTGTCCATGCCGTTTGCTCAATCAAATCAAAACGAAGGTAAGTTCCTGTCGAGCGCCCCAGATAGATTTGTAGCGGCGTAAACGACATGCCCTTGAACGGAAGAATATTGAACACAATTTGCAGCCAGTGTGGCAGATAGGAGATGGGAAACAAAAGGCCCGAGAGAAACTGCAGCAGCATGAATTTCGCCCACAGAAAGCCTTGAATCTTCTCTGTCCACGCGGCCACCAATCCCGTCAGAAAATTGATCGCGAAGAAAATATGAAACGCCAGCACCACGCTGTACGCGAAACATACGCCCGCCGCGAAATTTGCCGGCGGCGAAATGTCGAAGACGAAGAGCGCCAGCGCCAGTACCGGCAGCGCCATGAAGATCGCGCGGAACCCTGCTTCGCCCAGCGCCGCGCCGTAGAATTGCAGAAACAACGAGACTGGGCGCAGCAGATCCGAATTGATCTCGCCCTTGTTGATGCGCGCCGCGAGAATATTGTCGGCGTTTGAAAAATACGCGCTGCGCATGATCCAGCCGACGCTGACGTAGGTGCTCATCTCGTGCAGCGTATAACCCGCCCGAGATTCGCCCGCCGGCACGTCCGCGTACAAGGCTTCCCACAGATAATAATTCACCGCCACGTAAGTCATGTAATTCAGCACGCCCACCATGTACCGGACGCGATGCGCCAGCATGATCATGAAACTGGAGCGCGCGAATTCGACGACCAGGCCGAATTTGTGCGCGATACCGAATGCGCCAGAGCGCTGAGTCAGGGTAGCGGTTTGCATTGTCTCAGTTCGTTGAACGCGGCACGTTCAACCTCAGTCCTTTCCTTCGTAAATCTTGCTGACAATATGCTCAATGCCCGGCTCGTCGATCTGAATATCTTCAACTTCCTGTCCGAATTTGTCGAGCACGGCGCGGATCACGTCGGTGCGCGGCGGGGCTTCCTTGCTTAGGATCGCCGTCAGCGACGCGCCCTTTGCTTTCCACTCGACGCCGGTGTGCGGCAGTCCGTCCGGCACCCAATCTTTTTTGAATTCGCGCGCCAGCGCGAACGTCAATTGCGCGAAATCCGTCGCTTTCTCGCGCAGTTTGTCCAGCGTGCCGTCGAAGACCTGTTTGCCCTTGTCGATGATGAAGACGCGCGAACAGAGTTCCTCGATGTCGCGCAAGTCGTGCGTCGTGAGAATCACCGTGACGCCGCGTTCCGTATTGATTCGTTTAACGAATTCGCGAATCGATTGCTTCACAGCGACGTCAAGCCCGATCGTGGGTTCGTCGAGAAACACGATCTTCGGATTGTGGATCAGCGACGCGGCCAGTTCGCAGCGCATTTTCTGTCCGAGCGACAATTTGCGCGCCGGCGTTTTTAGAAAATCCTTGAGTTTCAATACGTCTTCGAATTCGGCCATCCGCGCCGTGAATTCAGCTTTCTCCACGCCGTAAATGCGCCCGAGCAGGCGCAGCGATTCGCCTGCCGCAAGATCCCACCATAATTGCGAACGCTGCCCGAAGACCGCGCCGATGTTGCGCACATGCGCCTCGCGATCCTGCACCGGCACGCGTCCATCGACGACGATGCTCCCCGACGTCGGATACAGCACGCCGCAGAGCATTTTGATGGTCGTCGATTTTCCCGCGCCATTCGCGCCGATGTAGCCGACCATTTCGCCGCGTTCGATGTCGAACGAAATATCGTTCACCGCGCGCAGCGTTTTATACTCGCGATGAAACAAGTCCAAAAACGCGCCGCCCAACCCTTCCCGGCGATCGTAGGTCTTGTATTCCTTCACGAGATTTTTGACGGAGATCAGAGGCATTCCGGAGAGTATATCGGCGAAGCGGAAAATGAAAAAGGAAACGCGGCGTTCCCTGCATCCGCGGCGATCCGCTTCCGTTCGAAAGAATGCCGCTCAATTCAATCGACGATGTTGTACAGTAAAGGCGGCACATGAATCGATTATTGACCCGCGCATTTCTAAAGCGTCGTTATCGCGCCGCGCCGGGCAAGTTGAACGAGGCGGTCGAGCAAAGGCGTATCAAGAGGATACGCCGTGCGAGGCCAACGAAGTTCAACGCCGCCCGCCGCAAGCGAGAACGA
>JBBRQD010000085.1:0-25064 GCA_038227045.1 Planctomycetota bacterium | reverse complement strand
GCCGACGATATTTCTTGAAAACGTGGCTCTTGTGTGCCATGTGCCCTCCCCCCGGCAAGGCCTAGACAACCTTATTTCGTCGGGGGTGGGGCTTTTCTTTTGTGTTTTCACTCCTAAAATTCATGCGGGTTAACGACGTTGAGTGGCACCCTTTTTCCCCAAGCCGCGGTCGGAGGTTTCCAGTTTACCAGTGCTAACGGTGCCACCCGCCGTAGGCGGTGTGCGTGTCGCGAAACGCTAAAGACAATCCATTCTCGCACTTCGGCACGGCGATAAAATGAATGTGGTTTGTCATCAGGCAGTACGCCCAAATCTCAATATCATGAATTCGTGCGTAGTGCCTGACCAAATTCAAATACGCATATCTATCCGCGTCTTCAAAAAATACATCCGCACGCCGATTGCCGCGTTGCGTGACATGATGAGCCAACCCTGGCACAACCACCCGTGCAATGCGTCCCATGCTTAGAAGCCTATCGTTATCCTCTCATTCTTGCAAGATTAGTTGCGTGTCTGTCCCCTTCCCTGAGAGTCGTTCTTTTCTTTCTCAAACGCCTCGTCCGCAGCTATCAGCCCAAACTCTTTTTTGAGCTGTTTGTCAAAGTCAGGTCGAGTCCCATTGGGAACACGAGTTAGCCAAGCGATGCACATTTCGGCCAAACGACTTTCGTCGGGTAAGTAATAAACGAATCCGCCCCAAGCTCCTACATACCAGCCGCTTGCCCGTCGCGACACCCAAAAGCTGTTACCGGTCAGCGTGCCGTCTAATAGTCGTTTGGAACAAACAGTGGTACGGTGCCAAGTACCGTATGTTTCGAAACCATTGGTATAAAATCCCGCATCGGTAACGGTGCGCGCCAACTCATCATAAGCATGAATCGTCAAGCAAGCCTCCATCTCACGCCAGAAGCCCATTCACCACTTTCCCATGCACATCCGTAAGCCGGCGATTAATTCCGTTGTGGTAAAACGTCAGTTTCTCGTGATCCAGCCCGAGGATGTGAAGTATCGTCGCGTGGAAATCGTAGATTGTGACGGGATTTTCGGCGGCTTTGTAGCCGACTTCGTCTGAAGTCCCAAAGCGAATTCCCGGCTTGACGCCTGCGCCCGCGAGCCAGCAGGTGAACGTGTGCTGGTGATGGTCGCGGCCGAGCGAATTTTTGTCGCCCTGCGTGAATGGCGTGCGGCCAAATTCGGTGGACCAGATGACCAGCGTGTCATTGAGCATGCCGCGCTGCTTCAAGTCTTTCAACAGCGCCGCACACGGCTGATCGAGGAGCTGCCCCTGTCGGTCGTGATTTTCCTTCACGTTTTCGTGGCCGTCCCAATTGATGCGCGGTGAACCGAGCGCGCCGCCATTGTACACCTGGACGAACCGCACGCCGCGTTCTACGAGCCGGCGCGCCAGCAAAAAATTCCGCGCGGTGGGTCCGATCACCGGATGATCAAGTCCATAAAGCGCGCGCGTGGCCGGCGATTCGTCGCGAAAATCGACTGTCTCCGGAATGCTCGACTGCATGCGCGTTGCGAGTTCGTACGAACCGAGTCGCGCGTGCAAAGAGGTATCCGCCGGATCTTCCGCCGCGTACGCGCGATTCAATTGCGCGAGCAAGCCGAGGCTCGCCGTCCGCGCCGCAGGCGTGATTTGCGCCGGCGTTTTCAAGTCAGCCACGAGATTATCCGCGCTCGTGTCCAGCACTGTGCCTTGATGTTCCGCCGGAAGAAAGCCGTTGCTCCAGTTCGCGGAACCGCCGTTGACCAGGCCGCGCGGATCGGGCAGCACCACGAACGTCGGCAGGTTGTCGCTTTCGCAGCCCAGGCCGTATGACAACCATCCGCCGAGGCTGGGAAATCCGGCGAGCGTGAAGCCGGTGTTCATCTGATAGCACGCGGGCTGGTGCGCGGGACTTTTGGCCACCATGGAACGGATGATCGCCATGTCGTCCACGCAAGTAGAGAGGTGCGGAAAAAGATCGCTCACCCACGCGCCGCTTTGCCCGTACTGCTTGAAGCCGTACACGCTCTTGCGCAACATTCCCGGCTTGCCAAAAAAGGTGTCGAGCTGCCCTTTGCCTTCCAGCGACTTGCCGTCCGCTTTTTCCAATTCCGGTTTGTAATCGAACGTGTCGACATGGCTCATGCCGCCGGGCGAAAAAATATGAATCACGCGTTTGGCCTTGGCCGGAAAATGCGGCGCGTGCGCCGTCCCCGCGGCCTGCGCCCGGCCGTTTCCGAGCAGCCACGCGAAGGCAATAGCGCCCAGGCCGGTGCCGGTGTTTGTCAAAAAGTTGCGCCGGTCAAGAAGCGCCTGGGACGACGTTATCAATTGTGGCGTGTGCATAATTCTCACCTGGAATAAAGAAACTCGCTCGAATTTAGCAGCGCCCAACACACTTCTTTCATGCCATGCTCGCCGGCCAATTTCACGCTGGCCGTGAGTTCGGTGGCCGTTGGCGCACGGCACAAAACAATCTCAAACGCGCGCTTCACCTGTCCTTCCGCTTCCGGAATCGCGGCGGCCAAATTGCGCGCCAGCGTCTCGGCCTGGCGAATCGCGAACGAATCGTTCATCAACGCCAGCGCCTGAATCGGCGTCGTCGTTGGACGGCGCTTGGGCGTGATGATGGCGGGCGATGGGCAGTCGAGCGCGTCAAGAAATGGGCTGCGCGCGGTCATGACGTGAATCCGGTAAATGCTGCGGCGGTTGTAGATCGGTTCGTCCTTGTCGAAGAGATGATAAAAATACGTGTTCAATTGCGTCACTGTGTACGGCGCGAAACTGGGCCCGCCCATTTGCAGATTGAGCGATCCGCTGACGCTGAGCATCATGTCGCGCACAATTTCGCCTTCGATCCGGCGGGATGGGAAGCGCCACAGAAGCCGGTTGTCGGCATCGATCGATGCGGCCTTTTCGTTTTGCGGCGGAAATGCCGCGACGGCCACCGCGGGCACGGACGCCTGACGATACGCCGCGCTGTTGACCATGAGCCGGTGCATGGCCTTGATGCTCCAGCCGCGCCGCACGAATTCCGCCGCGAGCCAGTCCAGTAATTCGGGATGCGAGGGCCGCGTGCCGTTCACGCCAAAGTCGCTGGGCGTTTCGACCAGGCCGGTGCCGAAATGATACTGCCAGATGCGGTTTACCGCGACACGCGCGACCAGTGGGTGCGCGGGATTGACGAGCCATTCGGCGAAGCGCTGGCGGCGCAATCCCTCGGGCGCGTTTTCGTCGAGTCCGAAATCCGCCGCCGGTGACGCAATCGCCGCGAGGCCGCCCGGAGTGACGTGTTGAGCCGGTTGCGTGATGTCGCCGCGCGTAAAGAGCACCGTGGGCTTGGGCATTTCGCGGTCGCCGACGAAGGCCATCGTCACCGGGAAATTGGTGGCCATCGCAGCGCGCACGTTCGTGAGTGATATATGCAAAACGGCCTGTTCCGCCTTTAACTCCTGAACACGCGACGCGTCTTTTGCGGCATCCGCCAGTCGCTTGGCGAGTTCCGCGTCCTGTTTCTCCAGTTCACTGATTCGACCGCGATACGGCGCGGTCTGTTGTATCCAGAGTTTTTCGCCGGCTTCGTCAAGCAGCATGCGCGATCCCTGCTTTTTGGGTTTCAAGCCGTGATCGACGCCTTCGAATACCGCCTTGATGCGGTAGTAGTCGGTCTGCGGACTGGGGTCGAATTTGTGATTGTGGCAGCGCGCGCATTGCACCGTCAGCCCGATGAACGTCTGACAGACCGCGCCGACCATTTCTTCAAGCTGTTCTTCGCGCGATTGCAGCCGGCCGAGCGCGCTGGGTGTGACGCGTGCAAGAGCGTCCCATGAACCGGCCACGAGAAACCCGGTTGCCGCGATGCTCTGCGCCGTGACAGGCGCAATCGCGTCCCCGGCGATCTGCTCGCGCACGAACTGATTGTACGGCTTGTCTTCGTTGAACGAACGAATGACGTAGTCGCGATACGTCCACGCGTGCGGCCTCTGCATGTCTTCCTCGAAGCCGTCGCTCTCCGCGAAGCGAGCCACGTCCAGCCAGTGCCGCGCCCAGCGCTCGCCATAATGCGGCGATTGCAGGTACGTCTCAACCAGTTTCTCGTACGCGGCGGCATCCGGATCGTCGACGAACGCGCGCACTTCTTCGGGCGACGGCGGCAGTCCGATCAAGTCCAGCTTAAGCCGCCGGATCAAGGTGCTGCGCTTGGCCTCCGGTGATGGAGCAAGACCTTTTTCGGCCAATTTCGCCTGGATGAATGCATCGATGGGATTGCGAATCAACGCGGTCCCGGCATTGGCGGACGGGACGGCGGGTTGAACGACGGGAGCGAGCGACCACCAGTTCTTGGATAGATCGCCGTTGGCGCTTTCCGGCCAGGTAGCGCCTTGATCGATCCATGCGCGCAGGATATCGATTTGCGCTGCCGTCAAGCGCTCGCCCTTGGGCGGCATGACTGTTTCCGGGTCAGCTCCGGTAACGTTTTTAATTAATGGGCTGTCGGCGCCCTTGCCGGGAAGAATCGCGGCTTCTTTGCCCCCGGCGAGCGCGAACGATTTGACATCCAGCCGCAAGCCACCCTTCTGCTTTTGTGGTCCGTGGCAGGAGTAACAATTCTTGGCGAAGATCGGCTGAATATCGCGCACGAAATCCACCACGACAACATCAGCCGCGCGAGACGGGATGGCCGCCAGAAGCAGATAACTCGCTCCAATACAAAAAAGAGGGCGGGTGAAATTCATCGGTGTCCGTTTTCTCCAGGCCATTGAATATCCCATTGAATACACTCATGACCGAGTTATTTACTGCGTTGAATTTTTATCAATCCGACTGTCCCTGCGGATATTTCACCGGTCAGATCAATCTTTTCACCGCTCAACACGCCATGGCGAACGGACGCCAGATTATGCTTGTCATCAACGACGAACAGTTCGAAATTCGACGGAACCGACCATGGGATATTCTGGATTTGCAGTGTTAGCGGCTGGCCGTTAAAGCGGTAATTGGCGATGAGGATCCGCAATTCCGATTTATCGCGATTTAATCCGGCGCATATACAACAATCCGACGGCCGCGAACCGGCCGCATCGACCCGCAGGGGCGTTTCCAGCAGGTAGCGAAACGCTTTGAACGAGTAGTATGTTTTGCGCGGAACGCCGTTGGTGGTGAAGAGCCCGAAGCCATTGGTATCGCTCATGTAGTAGTTCGCCACATTGACCGGAGAATTCTGCAAATTCAACAGCACGCACGCCGCAAACGCCGCACTTTTTGCGCTACCCAGTTTTTCAAAGAAACGCTCCCGTGGCTCTCCTTGTCCTTTGAGTCCTAGTGGCGACCAATCGTTGTCCGGCAGGTAATTCCATTCGTTGAAATGGAGTTCGGTTTCGGTAAATCCATTTTGATCGAGCAGCGCGCGGATGCCATTGGCACGCACGACACATTCCGCGGGGTTGTCCGTATAGAGGTGCCAGGACAGGAAATCCAACGGAATCGAGCGGTCTTTGCAGCGCTCGATAAATTTTATGAGAAGCTCGCCTCCTTGAAATTTTCCGTTGGCGAGATTGCCGGTATATCCCAGGGAGGGGCCGCCAACTTTTAATTCCGGCCAGCGCTTTTTTATCGCGCGCGCAGTTGTTTCGTAGAGCTTAAAATAGTCCTCATCCGTCCCGCTCCACATCGACGGACGGTTTTCGGGTTCGTTCCAAATCTCCCAGTACTTTATGTTGCAGCGGGAACCACCGGCCCATTCTTCATTGCAATGGGCGATGATGCTCAGGCAGATCGCCGCCCATTTGTCATAGTCCTTTGGGGGATGTACATAATACTTCCGCTTGGTATGTTCAATGCTTTCACCGAGCCTGTAAACGATGCCTGAACCAATGTCCGCAATGGACTGAAGATAATCGTCCGTTCGCCGGAAATCGTAACTTTCAGGCCGGCTGGCATCCGCGTCGAAATTGGCAAATATGGTATGGATATCGACCACGTCCGTAATCGGCCAATGGCAATCGTGCAGCCTTGCGTAGGGCATTTTTAGTTCGCGCAGATAGGCCGAAAGATCCACGAGTCCGCCGCCTTGAATCGGCCCGCAGTTGCCGCCATTGAGCGGCCTGATCTCGCCGAGTTCCTTCGAACATTCCACGGAAAGTGCCAAACCGTTTTCACCGGGTTCGGCACGCCCCAGCAGCGCAACAAGCCCGAAGAGTGTGCCGGCGAACAGACCAAAGCAGCGCGAAAGTACCATCCAAAATCCTCAATGAACCGCTGCCGGTCAATGCTACATCAATATTTCTTTAATGACCTTTCCATGCACATCCGTCAACCGCCGGTCGATACCATTGTGCCGTACCGCCAGCTTCTCATGGTCGATGCCCATCAGATGCAGAATGGTCGCGTGCAGGTCGTAACAATATTTTTGCCCTTCCGCCGCTTTCCAGCCCCATTCGTCGCTTTTTCCGAACGCGGTTCCGGCCTTGACGCCCGCTCCCGCCAGCCACGTCACGAACGTGCCGCCGTTGTGGTCGCGCCCCTGGCTGTCCTGCGCAAAGGGCATGCGTCCGAATTCGGTGGTCCAGATCACCAGGGTATCGTCAAGCAGTCCGCGCGCCTTCAAATCTTTCAGCAGCGCCGCGGCGGGCTTGTCGGTTGCCTGGGCCATGGGCGGCAATTCTTTCTCGATGTTCGCGTGATTATCCCAATTGTTTTTCGGGCCGCCCGCGCCGCTCCAGATTTGAACGAACCGCACGCCGCGTTCCAGCAAACGCCTGCCGATCAAACAGCGGCGTCCAAAATCTTCGGTTACTTTTTCGTCCAAGCCATACAGCTTTCGCGTCTCCTCCGTTTCGGCGGCGAGATCGAGCGCCTGCGGCGCGCTCATCTGCATCTTTGCAGCCAGTTCGTAGGACGCGATGCGGGCGTCGAGGCGCGAATCGCCGTCGCGCTCGGTTCGATGATCCTTATTGAGCTTCTCCAGAAGAGCCAGTCCGTCGCGTTCGCTTTCGGCCGTGAGATACGCGGGATGCTGCGCGGGAAATAGATCGGGGATCGGCGTCGGAGCGCCGGGATTGATGATCGTGCCTTGGTGCGCGACCGGCAGAAAGCCCGACGAAAAATTCCCCTTGCTGTTGTACGGCAATCCTTTGGGATCGGGCAGCACGACGAACGTCGGCAGATTGTCGTTCAAGCTCCCTAATCCGTACGAAAGCCACGCGCCCATGCACGGAAATCCCGGGGAGATGAACCCTGTGTTCATCATGTAGCTGCCGGGGCCGTGAACGTTTGTTTTGGACGACATCGCCATGAGAAATGCGAGGTCGTCGACGCAGTTGGCGATGTGCGGAAAAACGCTGCTGACCCAGCGCCCGCTCTGTCCATATTGTTTGAATTCGAACGGGCACTTCAGCACATTTCCGGGGGCGCTAGTCGCGGCTTCGAAGTGCGCGCCGGGGTCGAATTTCTGTCCGTGCCGTTTGAACAGTTCGGGCTTGTAGTCGAACGTGTCCATCTGGCTCGCGCCACCGTTCATGAAGAGCTGAATGACGCGTTTAACTTTCGCGCGATGGTGCAATCCGCCGTTGAATTCAGCCTTGGGTTTCGGGTCGCCCTCCGCCAGCAAGGCGTTGCGCCCCAGCAATTGGGCGAGCGCCAGTCCGCCGAGGCCGCCACCGAAAGACCAGAGAAATTCGCGGCGGGAATGTGGAATGTGTTGAATTTGGTTCATCTAAAACGCTCTCTTTATTCAACGCCCGATAAGTTTCTGAATACACAAATCAGTCCACGAACAAAAATTCGCTGCAGTTCAAAATCATGCGGCAGAGATTTTCCATGCCGTGTTTTGCGGCGTAGGCTTCCAGCACAGGCAACTCGCGCTGGGTTGGTTCGCGTTGCAATGCAAGTTGATAGAGTTCCACAATCTGGTCGCGGGGCGCTCCGAATTTCTGGATACGCTTCGCGAGCTGTTCGCTGTGGCTCAACATGAAGGAATCGTTGAGCAGGGCGAGCGCCTGCAAGGGCGTTACGGAGACATTTCGCGCCTCCGTCAGTTGCGAAGCGTCGGCGCAATCCAGCGCGTCCATGAATGGATCGGGCAGCGTGCGGAAAATGAAGCGATAGACGCTGCGCCGGCCGGAGCCCGGAGCGTTCCATTCGTACTTCGAATAATCCACGACCGGGGTCACGTGCGGCCCGGCGCTCAAGGTGAAATTCTGTACCGATGGCCCGCTCATCGTCAAATCCAGATGTCCGGACACTTGCAGCACCGCGTCGTGAACGCATTCCGCGTCCAGTCGCCGGCGATTCATTCGCCACAGAAAAACATTGTCGGCATCGATAGCGGCTTTTGTGGAATCGTGCGCGCAAGCCTGGCGATACACGGCGCTCGTCACGATCAGGCGATGCAGTTTTTTCATCGATCCGCCGCTTTCCAGAAACTCCGCGGCGAGCCAGTCCAGCAGTTCGGGATGCGACGGCGCTCCGCCCATGTGGCCAAAATCGTTGGGCGTGTTGACAATTCCGCGCCCGAAATGATAGTGCCATAAGCGGTTGACGATCGAGCGCCACGCGAGCGAATTGGCGGGCGCGCTGAGCCATTGCGCGAGTGCCGCGCGCCGCGAGCCTTCGTCGTTGGGATCGGCCAGTTCGAAACGCCCCTTTAATGCCTGGATGCTTTCCAGAGCGCCGGGCCGGGCGAGGTCGCCCTTCTTTCCGATTTCGCCGCGCCGAAGTTCATTCACCGGACGCGGGATGTCGACCGGCTTGTGCGAGCCGTCGGCTTTGAAATCGCGCGCGCCGGCGTAGACAAAATTGGGCGGCGGCAACGCGGCCAGTTGAGCGTTGGTTCGTTCTTTCACAAAATAAACCAGCGCCGTGGCGCGTTGTTGAGCCGTCGGTGTTTTTTCGTGCGTGGCAAAAATCCGCGCAAGTTCCGCGGGCATGTCGTTCTTCCCGGCCGGGTGGGGCGCTTCCGTGGCGGTCAATCGAAACCGTCCGATCAGATGCTTGCGTCCGTACTGTTGTTCCAAATTGACGGTCAATTCAGAGCCGCTATCGAATCGGATCGGCTCTTTGAATTCGAAAGACGCCCAATGCGCTTTGCCCTCTTCGGGATGGATGCCCCAGCCCGTCGTGGATTTTCCATCGGTCGCATGTTCGATGGTCCAGCCCGTCTGATTGAAATCGGCAATCGCCCGCGCGATGGCCACGCGCTTTTTTTCAAGCGGCTTCCCACGCGGCGCGGCTTCGACGACGAATTCAGTGAGATGCAGATTTCCGTTTTCGTTCTGCCGCCCCGGCCCTTTAAAGGGGAGGCTTGCGTCGGAGAGCAACTCCAGCCGCACTCCGGTGATGTTCTTCATTTCAGCCTGCGCCACCACCGTGTAAATATCGGTCTCGGGCACGTTTCCGGAGACGAGCAGCGAACCATCCGCCTGCGCGGTAAACTGCGCGCCTTCCTTCGATGTCGCGCTGACGAGTTGCAACGTGGACCAAGGCGGCGGTGCGTTCAATTTCTCGTACGCCGCGCGCTGCCGCTCAAGCCACGGTTCGAATTCGGCGCGCTCGCCCGCGCTCAAAAGGCTCTCCGCATTCTTCGCGTCGACTTGATCGAGCGATTTCAAACGAGCCTGCAATTCGCTCCGCTGCCGCCCCAGCTTTTTATCGGTGTCATACGCTCGATTCGCGCGTCCCACGCCCGCGAAGACGGCTTGCAGCGCGTAGTAATCGTGTTGCGTGATCGCGTCGAATTTGTGATCGTGGCAGCGCGCGCAATGCACGGTGCTGCTGGCGAACGTGGACATCGTTTGCGTGACCATGTCGTCGCGGTCGAGATAATAGCCGATCTGGCGGCAGATCGAATCTTCGCGAATGTCGCGGAGAGAGCTTTCGTCCCAAGGGCCAGCCGAAATGAAGCCGAGCGCGGGAGTCAGTTGCGGTTCATCGGGAAACAGCGCGTCGGCCGCCAGTTGCTCTTGAATGAACCGCGCGTACGGCTTGTCGGTGTTGAATGCCTCAATCAAATAGTCGCGGTAGGGCCACGCATTGGGGCGCACGCGATCCTGGTCGTGTCCGTGCGTCTCGCCGAAGTGCACCGCGTCCATCCAATGCCGCGCCCAGCGCTCGCCGTAACGCGGGCTGGCCAGGAGCTTGTCGACGATTTTTTCATAGGCGTCAGGAGTCGAATCGAGTTCGAACGCCAACGTATCGCCGGGGGTCGGCGGCAAGCCCGTCAGATCGAAATAAAGGCGGCGAATCAGCGTGCGGCGATCGGCTTCAGGGGACGGGGCGAGATTTTTTTCACGCAGCGTTTTTACGATAAACGCATCAATGGGCGTGCGAACCCATTTGGCCAGATTCACATCGGCCGCTGCTGGCACCACCGGTCTCTTCGCGGGTTTCAACGACCACCAATCCAGCCGGTTCTCTTCGCCCGCCAGATTGTCGGGCCAGTTCGCGCCTTGATCGATCCACGCGCGCAGCATACCGATCTGCTCTGCGCTTAGCGGGTCACCATCCGGCGGCATGATTTCATCGGGCTTGGCGCCGATCAGCCTGCGAATCAGCGGGCTTTCCGCGCTCTTTCCTGGAACAATGTCACGCTCCTCGCCCCCTTTGAAGGCGACTGATTTGCGATCCAGCCGGAAGCTCCCCTTTTGTTTTTTCGGGCCGTGGCAGCCGTAACAGTTTTTTTCAAAGAGCGGTTGAACGTCCCGCGCGAAATCCACTGGGCGTGCGGGCGTTTCTCCGGCCGCACCGGGCAATGCGGCCAGGGAGAACGAAAGGAACGCAGCGCAAAAATAGGAAACTCTCATAACAGGTTACAGTACCCCGTTGCCGCAGGATTGTTGAGCGTTCATTCTTGGAAAAACGTCTCGGAAAGCAAGTTTTCCAATTGTTTACGCATGTGCGAAGTAGCGGACATTTTTAACCACTGAGGCTGTGGCGCGTCACGACTGAATTCCGATAACAAAAAGGATCCGAACCGCCGCGTGTATCCCGCTTGACAGCATGGTTGTTTGTTATAGAAGGAGCAACGGAATTACATGGAGAATTCGATGCGAAAAAATTTTGCCGCTGCTGTATTGGTTGCGTTATGTGCGTTGAATCTTGCAGCGGCCGACGCGTTTCCGTTGAAGGATGGCGATATTTGGGTGATGGCCGGCGACAGCATTACCGCTCAGCATCTTCATTCCAATTATTTCGAGGCCTACTGCTTCGCGCGGTATCCCACGCTGAAATTCGCGTTCCGAAATTCGGGCGTGGGCGGCGATACCATCCCCAAGGTTTTGGCGCGGTTCGATTACGATGTGGCGGCGTGGAAGCCGACCGTCGTGTCGGTGGAATTGGGCATGAACGATCAGGGCGGTTTCAGTGTTCAGCAGTTCATCGACAATATGGGAAAGCTCAGCGAGAGCATCAAGGCGGCGGGCGCGAGACCGGTGTTTTTCACATCGAGCCCGATTAACAACGGCGACACAAACAAGAAGATCGGCAGCAACGGAAAGCTGAATCAATTTGCCGACGCGTTGAAGCCTTTTGCCGAAGCTCAGAAAGCGCCGTTTGCGGATCAGTTTCATGTGATCATTGACGTCTGGGGAGTAAACAAGCCGCGCGAAACGCTGGCGAATTTGCGCACTTTGATTACGACCGAATTGCGCGACGATAAATTGCCGGGCGCCGATCATTTGAAGGCGTTTTTGGCTGACCTCGCGAAGGATCCGCGAGCGCTGGTTACGATGCAGGGCGATCCTGTGCACCCCGGTCCGCCCGGGCAATTGGTCATGGCCGCCGCGCTGCTCAAGCAGCTCAACGCGGAAGGATTCGTGAGCAGCGCGACGCTCGATGCGGCGGGGAAAGTAAGCGAGGCGAAGGGCTGCAAAATTGACGACGTGAAGGCGGAGAACGGCGGGCTTTCATTCAGCCGCCTGGACGAATCGATCGCGCTTCCGATTCCGGACGAAGCCCGCGACGTGATCCCTCTTTTTCCGGCCATTTTAGAATTGAGCCAGTACATGTTGAAGGTAAGCGGGATGGCTGCTGAAAAGTACGAGTTGAAAATCAACGGCATCGAAGTGGGAACCGTGACAGGTAAGGAGCTCGCCGACGGAATCAATCTGACTCAATTCGCGAAAGGGCCGATCGCCGCGCAAGGGAAGGCCGTGCTCGCCGCTGTGGCCGCAAAGGAAGGAAATGTTGGCGGCTGGCGCGGCGCGTCGAAGGCCGCGCTGGCGCCCAATGCGCCGGAAGGTGCGAAGGCGAATCTGCTGGCGAATACGAAGAAGGTCGAAGAAGCGGACGTAAAAATCCGCGAGACGGCCAAACCGCTGAAATTGTTGTTTGAGCTCTCGCCCGCAAAATAGCGAAGCGGTCCAACGAAGAGGTTTGCGAACTTGAATGGAATGAAGCCGGGACACGTGCCGTTGGAACGCGCCCTCTCCAAACTTGGATTGGCGTCGCGCTCCCAGGCAAAGCGGCTGATTCTCGACGCGAAAGTGCGTGTGAATGGAACGATCCGGCTTGATCCATTTTACCCGGTGGTCCCCGAAAAAGTCCGGATCGACATTGACAATCAAAGCGTTTCAAAAGCCGAGCCGCGCACGTTCATGCTCTACAAACCGCGAGGCTGCGTCACCACCAATTCAGACGAAAAAGGGCGTCCGACGGTTTTTTCGCTGATCGACGAAGGCGACATTCATCTGGTCGCGGTCGGCCGATTGGATTGGGCGACATCGGGGCTATTGCTTCTGACCAATGATACTCAATTGGCGAACAAACTTACCGATCCGCTCAGCGGAATTCGGCGCACCTATCTTGTTTCCGTTCGGGGTGAAGTGACCGAAGGCGAATTGGATGGACTTCGCAAAGGCGTCACCGACGAAGGCGAATTCCTGCGCGCGGACGAAATTGTTCTGCGCAAGGCGAGCGGAAAGGAATCCCATTTGACGGTTTACTTGATGGAAGGGAAAAACCGGGAGATCCGCCGCATGTTCGCGGCCATCGGGCATGAAGTCACCCGTCTGAAAAGAGTGGCTTATGGGGGGCTGGCGATGGGCGATCTGCAACCGGGACAATACCGCCAATTGTCCGATGAAGAAATACGTATCGTTTTCGCAGGATAGTATTATTCCTCTTTCTTATCCTTATTGTCCTTCTTAAACAATCCGCCAATCACTGGAATTTTGCCGAGCACGCCGGAACTCACTTTGGTTGTTTCCTTTACGACCGATCCAATGACAGGCACTTCGCCGATTGTGGAATCCACAATTCCAAGGGGCCGGACAGCCAGGATATTGCCCATTAGTTCTCCCAGCATCGCCAATTCGTCAGGCAAATGAATTTGGGGATGTTCTAGAGTGCCTGTAATGGTCACGTGATCGATGGGCCGGCCGCGCGTGAGATTTACCGCGATGCTTTTGACTTTGCTGCCCGAAATCTGGAAGTCGTTGCTCAGGGTTACGCTGCCTTCGATATTCAATTGGCCATCACTCGCGCCGCCGGCGAAGGACATGGACATCGAGCCGGATTGAATATCGACGTGCTGAGCGTCGCTGGCCATTGACGAGAATGACTTGGCGTCCAGGTTTTCGATATGATAAGTGCATTTGAAACTGGAGCGCGGGTAGTGGCCCGAAAGTTCGGTTATCGACAACGACACGTTGCCTGGAACGCTCGAGGATTCTGTGCTGCTTTCCAGCTTCACGAAACCTGGAGCAGGTGCTGTTACCTTTTCTCCGAACGCCAGGTTGCCGGCTTGAATTTTCGCATTGCTCAACCGCCAAAATGCCGATTTACCCGACGCGTCGCCTCCACGCATTTCAATAACCGTTCCCGATGTTTGAAAATCTTGGATTAACAGGCCGGTACCATGCGGGGGATTCCCCTTTTCAACCGATTCCTGGAGTTCCCTGGGTTCCTTTAGCCCGAAACCCTGCTGAATCGAGGCAATGACGTGTTTAAATCCAGGTGTATTTTCAGACATTGAACTGGCGGTTAAAACTTTGAATTGTTCAGCCTTGAACTGCCGAATTCGTACGGGAACTTCCGTGTTTTCCGCCTGGTCCAATTCGAATGAAATGCGACCTATGCTAATGGCGGGAGTCGCTCTGTTCTCGCTGGAATCGGATGCTTCCACACTTTCGATTACGGTTGAAATCCAGTGTTCGTAGCCGAGTAATTGTTTCGGAATGGGAACGACAAAACCATTTGCTCGGACTTTTGCAATCTTTAAGACTGAATCCGGGCCAGTTTTTGCCGAACCTTCGGCAGGCGCAATCGCTGGTTGGGAGTCACCTGAAGTTGTCGTGACGCTTTGATGGGCCGCGGTTTTCTCCTTGGGCGCAACGTACGTGTTAATCGTAATTCCATCGAGGATTAATGCGTCGATCGTAAGCGGCCGTGTACGGCGCGAAGGCACTTTTTCGCGAATTAACTTGCTCAAACTCGATTCGCTTTTTTCATCGACGAAAATATTGACCGCGAACCCGTGTGCCGTGGCGCTTTTAAGGTGTGGTTCCGTATCGAAGACTGAATCGAGAACGATCTCCGTGGTGGCGACTTGAATCGTCGGTTGATTGCCCGCCGCGGGGTTGGCATCACCCAAGCGCAAATTAGTCAGCGTCGCGCCGAGCGGATTCCAGTTGATAGCGATCTGATCGTAGTGAGCCAAACCGCCGAATTCGTTATGAAGCTTCGCATCGATCTTGTTCTTTACCATTGAATGAGCAATAAATGGCGCTGCGACAACAACGCCGGCGAGTAATAAAATCGCTGCAATACCGATTTTCCAACCTTTGGAAATAGCCATGATCAAACTCCATAGAAAGAATGTTAAGTTGGCGTAGTATGAGTTTGGATGCCGAACTCACAATCCGCGCATTCGGGTATAAGCGAATAACATGCCATCAAAGGAAGGTCAGGTTATCTGAATGGCAAGGCGCTTATTCTTTGGGAGGATTTGCAAGGAACTTCATTACGGGCGGAATCTCGTGGGCGTTCATAAAGATTTTCCAGCAGAGTCCCGTTCGATAATTTTCGATCATGGGCGCGATAGGCCCCACGTCGATGCCCAGAACATCGTCGGATACCCAGTTCCGCTTTAAATTGAACGCGTCGTAAAAGCCAAACGGACTCCACAGTTGTTTGCCGTGCTTCTCGTACATTTCGCGCAGACACTGGCGGCTCTCTTCGGGTACATAGGGCATCGACGAGAGCGCGGCCGTGGGGGCCAATGTGCCATTGTCGTTGGCGCCTGGAGCAAACGCGCGATAGCCGTCGGGCCCGTAACTAGAGGTAATTCCCCAGAGCGGGCCATAACCGGTATAGGTTGCGCTCATGGATTCCGCATAACGAATCTGCACTTTGCAGAAGTTTTGAAAATGCTCAAAGTAACATTTTTTGCCGTACTGAATCTGCTTGGGGTCGAAGCCCAAATAGGAATAATGCGTGAAGAAAAGCGACGGCCCTACCCCCACGCCGAGCTCCAACGGAATTCCGAATTCGGTCCGTTGGGTTGAAGGGTGCGACGTTTCCCAGCCACAGGTATAGCATTGGCGGCGGATCGGATGAGTCGGAGAAGCCATGGCCAGCAAATAGGCGCATTGAGCCTCGTTGAAGCCCGTGATTTTCAGGCCTTTCTTCCACTCGAAATTCGGCGACCAATGCCAGAGCAGATGCGACGTGGCGGTCTCCTCGCGCACAAACCAATCCCATTCGACTTCGCGCCAAAGCGTGTCCGCCAAGCCGCGTATTTTGATTTCGCGGGGATCGTCTTTCGAGAAATACTCACGGAGCAGAATGATGCCCTGCATGAGGAAGGCGGTTTCCACCAGATCCGCGCCGTCGTCGTATTTGCTGAAGGGAATGGTCTTGCCGGTGGTTCCGTTGATCCAGTGCGAAAATGCGCCGTGATAGCGCGCCGGTTTTTCGGACAGGAAGCTCAGGATTTTCAGCGCGCGATCGGTTCCCTGCGCTCGATCGATGAAGCCGCGCTCGATGCCCACGACCAAATTGAACATGCCCATGCCGGTCGCACCGGTTGCGCATACTTCGGGATTCCGCCGGAAACTCTCTCTCGCCAAACCGGAGACGGGGTGGCCGTAGTCGTAGAAATAACGAAAGCCTGCCTCTTGAACTTCCGTCAGGAGCAGTTCGGGGTCCGGAGACATGGAGGTGCCTTTCAACACCGCGGACCAGCTTGACGTTTCGGCGGGTGCATTGTTGTCCGCGGGCTGGACTGTCCGCACCCGGTAATAAAACGTGAGGCCGGATTTGCCCAGGAAATCGCTTTGGATCGTTCGATTGGGAAAGTCCGTTTGAAGGGTTTCGAAAGGACCGTCTGCGTTCGGGGCGCGTTGAATTTCAAAGTTCGCCGATATATTGCTGTTCCATACCAGATCGACGCGCAGTTGACGGGAGAGAACTTTCAGGTTCAGCGGGGGAGGGATGGGCGCGTCGTCTTGTGCAACAGCCGGACACAGATTTGCGGTGAACACACCGGATAGGGCGATCCAGCACAGGCATCGAGTTATAATCGCACAATTCGTGCGACGAAATTCGGTAGATCGCATCCGTCCTCCTTCCACATCAATAGGACAGTTCGCCGTCTCTCAATTCGCAATAAATTATGGGAATGTGAATTTAAAAAATATGCACGGAGCCAGGCCGCGTTTTTCAGGTGCGATCGTTCGCCTCATTGCCGTTATCTTGTGAAGCGGGGAACGCGAAGTTAGGTGTTGCTCGCTCCTGTTTTTCGCGGGTGCCGATGCTACTTGGCTTTGCTCTTGAGTGTAAATTCAGCCTCTTTGGGCTTGCCGTCCTCGCCTGCTTTGCTCCACACCATCGAGCCGCTGAGCGCGCCCTTTTCAACTTCGAATTCGTAATGGTTTTTGCCGTGTTTCGGGCTGACAAGATCGGCGCTGATTTTGATCTTGCCATTGTCGGTTGTCACCTCGCAGGCACCGGGCGCGAAACCCTGCTTTACCGCGGACTGGCTCGACAGTTTCCCCTTTTTTATGGTGAGCACATCCGGGTATGCGACGTTGGTCCCCTTGAGTTTGTTGTTGGCGCTGGGCGTCACATCCACGGTCCATTCGCCATCGGGCGCTTCGGCGGCGAATCCAAAGCTACATACCGCGGCCAGCAAAATGGAACCAACGATAAATTGAACGTTCATCACGATTCTCCAAGGATATGAGCCAAAGTGTAAATCCGTAGCACATCGCCAGCCCAATGCGCGTTGGACGTGCGCGCCGATCCCGCACCCATGAAACGCTGCGACAAAACCGTGCCGGTGAGACAAGCAGGCGCTGCCGAATGTCTTAACTGTGTACATCTGTTTTGCGAAAGTATACGCGCAATTCGCACCCGTAAACATTTCTTTGCGCCTCTGTCTCTTCGCGTCGTTGCGCAAGGCCGGGGCATCTGTTAAAACGCGTATTCCGATTCTTCTCATCAAGAGGCGCAGCGAGTGGCTGAAAGCACTGAATCCATAGTTCCGGGCAATTTGCCGAGCGCGCGCGCGACGCCGCTCAAGCCCAAGGGCTATTGGCATCTCGTCGCGCAGCAGTTTCGCAAAAATAAAGTCGCGGTGCTCAGCCTCTATTTGATCGGCATTCTTTTTCTGGTCGCGGCGTGGGCGCCGGTTATCGCCAATGGCAAGCCGATTATCTGGACGCGCGACGGCATCACTACCTATCCGCTGTTCGCGAGTTTTGCCGCGCCGGAATACAACATCGATCTGGTGTTCAATTTTCTCTGTTTGGCGACGCTGACCCTTCCCATTGCGTTCGGGACAAAATGGATTCTTCAAAAATCGGTACAGCGGCACTTGCCGAATTGGATTTTCTGGACGGCGGGCCTGCTGCCGGCACTGCTTCCGTTCCTGGATGTTCACACGGGTTTTCGCAGGCAATTCGACACGCGGACGCCATACGTCGTTTTGGCCGAAACATTGGATGCGTCAAAGGGCGAGCGTGCCGTGTTTACGCTGGTCGGACAAGATCCGATCACGCCGACCCCGGATTTGTTGAAGGCGCCGGACCGAAAGAGCTGGCTGGGCACGGACAGCCAAGGGCGCGACGTGCTGGCGCGCATGTTGCATGGCGCGCGCATTTCGCTCTCCGTCGGGTTCGTTGCGGAAGGCATCGCGGTGGTGTTGGGAATTTTGTTCGGCGCGCTGGCGGGATTCTACCGCGGCTGGGTGGACATCGCCATTTCGCGTTTCATCGAAGTGATCATCTGCTTTCCGACGCTTTTTCTGATTCTGATCATCATCGCCTATTCTGAAAAGCGCAGCATATTTTTCATCATGGTGGTGATCGGCCTGACGGGCTGGACGGGCATCGCGCGGCTGGTGCGGGGCGAATTTCTAAAACTCTCCGAATTGGAATACGTGCAATCCGCGCGCGCACTGGGCGCGTCGTCGCTGCGGCTGATGTTCAGGCACATGCTGCCGAACGCCATGGGTCCGGTGCTGGTCGCCGGCGCGTTCGGAGTGGCCGGCGCGATTCTCATCGAATCCGCGCTGAGCTATCTCGGATTCGGTGCGCCCCCGCCGACGCCATCGTGGGGCGAAATGATCAGCCAGGGCAATGCAAATCTGGAAGCCGCCTGGTGGCTGATCGTCTTTCCGGGATTGTCGATTTTTCTGACGGTGACGAGTTATAATCTGGCCGGCGACGGGTTGCGGGATGCGATGGATCCGAAGATGCGGCATTGAGAAGGGGAAGGGAAGGGGTTAGGGGCCAGGGATTAGGGAAAGGGCTTTTACGCGGGAGGGCCGCCGAGTGCACGTAACGACATTTAAGGACTTGATTGTTTGGAATAAAAGTATGGAATTGGTCGAAGAGATTTATAGTTTGTCGCGGAGCTTTCCAAAGACGGAGATGTTTGGCTTGTCGAGTCAGATTCAACGCGCGGCGATTTCGATACCTTCGAATATTGCCGAAGGACACGGGCGCAAATCGACATTGTCCTATATTTATCATCTGTCGATTTAGCGAGGTTCGTTGCAGGAATTGGAGACACAGCTAATACTTTCAATACGTTTAAAATTTATTTTAAGGGAAGAGACGATCGAAGCATTCTCGCTGATTAATGAAATCGGAAAAATGCTCAACTCATTAATTCAGAAATTGAAAAGGAAAATAAAATTACGCCAACATGTGAAATCCCTAACCCCTAACCCCTAACCCCTAACCCCTAACCCCTAAACAACTATGGCGCCCCTTCTCCAAGTCCAAAACCTCCACACCCACTTCAAGACCGACGCCGGCGTGGCGCGGGCTGTCGATGGGATTACCTTTGATATTAAAAAGGGCGAATGTGTTGCGCTGGTTGGCGAATCCGGCTGCGGCAAATCTGTCACCAGCTACACCATCATGCGCCTGCTGCCGATGCCGCCGGCCATGATTCCGGAAGGCCAGGTGCTTTTTAAAGGCCGCGATTTGGCGAAACTCAGCGAGGCGGAGATGTGCGCTGTGCGTGGGCGCGAGATTGGAATGATTTTTCAGGAGCCGCAGAGCGCGCTCAACCCGGTCTTCACCGTCGGCGAACAGATCGCTGAAGCCTATCTGACGCATCATCCCGACGCTCGCGCCCGGGAAGCGTGGGAGAAGACCATCGAATCGATGCGCGCGGTGGGAATCCCCGATCCGCAGCGCCGCGCGACGGATTATCCCCATCAATTGTCCGGTGGCTTGAAGCAGCGCATTTGCATCGCGATGGCGCTGATCTGTTCGCCGGAATTGTTGATCGCCGACGAACCCACGACCGCGCTGGACGTGACGATCCAGGCGCAGATTCTCGATCTGCTCAAAAATCTTCAACGCGAGCGCGGATTGTCGCTGCTGCTGATCACACACGATCTCGGTATTGTCTCAGAAATGGCCGAACGAACCAACGTGATGTATGCGGGAAAGATTGTCGAGCAGTGTCCGACAAAAGAACTCTTCCGCCGCCCGCTGCACCCGTACACGCAGGGCCTGTTGCGCGCGCGGCCCGGCGGCGAGGCTGGCTTTCAACACAAACGGCTGTCGGAAATTAAAGGCATGGTGCCGGCGGCGACGCGTTTCGAAAACAACTGCCGCTTCGGCCCGCGCTGTCCGCTGCGGACAGAAGTCTGCGAGCAGCAAATGCCGAAACTGGAAGACTATGGTCAAGAGCATCGCGCCGCCTGTTTTCACACTAAGGCGGAAGGTATTGACGCGTGGAAGAATGTGGAGTAGAGCCGCTTACTTACGTGCGCGGCTCTGGCGTTTAATACTTGTTCTTCACGCTGCTGCTCATCGTCGGTTGCCGAGTGCTTTCGCTTGATCGCGACACTGTCGATACGTGGCGAATATCTTCGTGATCAGCGAGATCTTCCGAATTAGTCGCAGCGTCCGCGCGTGCCGCCGGCGAATTGGGCGCGTTGAGGTCGGGAATGATCAGCACCTGGCCGGCGCGGATGCGGTCTTTCGACGTTAGTCCGTTGCAGTCGGCGATCTTGGCGTTCAATTCGCCGCTTCCCAGATATTTCTTGCTGATGACCCAGAGCGATTCGCCCGGTTGAACGATATGGGTGCGCTTGCCGGATGGTTTGGCAGGCGGCGTCTGGACCGCGGGGGGCACGCCGGACACGCGTATTCGCGGCGATGGCGGCAGTTCGACGACTTCGGCTAGCTCGCCGCTTTCGACGATCTCCGCTCGAGGTGGCCGCGCACTGGATGCCGGTGGCGCAGTTGGAGCGGCCGGCGCGACAGGAGCTGCCGGAGCAACGGGCGCGGTCAGACTTGGCGGAGCCGCGTCCGGACTCACCGGCACGGTCGGCACTTCGGGAGCCGACGCGAGTTCCGCGCGTTCCGGCAGGACGGCCTTGCTTGGGTGGAAATAATTGATGTAGACTAGAATTGCGACCACGAAAATCAGTGCGGCGGTCGCGGCGCGAATGATCCCTTGCAGCATAAAAGTGTCCTCCCGGAAACAACGATGCGATGCAATCGCATTGAAATTATCTGAACTCACCCCTATTAATGGTATCGGAAGCGAAATGGCGGGACTTGAAAGAGAAACGGCTATTTCAGACAAAAGAGGCAATGAATGATCTCGATGACTCGCCGCATGTCCGCCGTTCAGGCACCCGTGATTCCAATTGTGGGCGAATTGATTCGCGCCCATCCGGGGACGATTTCGCTGGGGCAGGGCGTGGTGCACTATGGCCCGCCTCCGTCTGCAATGACGCGGATGAACGCGTTTTTTGAAGATGGCGAGAATCACAAGTACAAGGCGGTCGAAGGCATTGCGCCGCTTGTCGAGGCGCTTTCAACGAAGTTGACCGCTAAAAATAAAATCGGCGTCAACGCGGCGAACCGCATTGTTGTGACGGCCGGTGGAAATATGGCTTTCATGAACGCCGTGCTGGCCATCGCCGATCCCGGGGACGAGATCGTGCTGCTCGCGCCTTATTATTTCAATCACGAGATGGCCGTCTGCATCGCCGATTGCAAACCCATTGCGGTTGCAACCGACGATCAATTTCAGCCACGGATCGACGCCATCCGCGCCGCAATCGGTCCGCGCACGCGGGCGGTGGTGACCGTGTCGCCGAGCAATCCGACGGGCGCGGTCTACCCCGAAGAATCGCTGCGTGCGATTAATGCGCTGTGCCGCGAGCGCGGGATTTATCACATCAGCGACGAGGCGTACGAGGATTTCGTCTATGGCGCCGCGAAGCACTTTTCGCCCGCGTCGATCGACGGCGCGGCGGCGCATACGATCTCGCTGTACTCGCTGTCGAAGTCGCACGGTTTCGCGAGCTGGCGCATTGGTTACATGATCGCCCCGGCACATTTATTCGACTCGCTCAAGAAAATTCAAGACACGCTGCTGATCTGCCCGCCGGTGATTTCGCAATTTGCTGCGTTGGGCGCGATCACGGGCGGAGAGGAATATGTCCGGGAAAAAATCAAAGAAATCGAAGCCACTCGCGGATATGTTTGGGAGCAATTGCAGACGGTTCGCGACAACTGCCGCGTGCCGAACGCCGATGGGGCGCTGTACTTTTTCGTGTATCTAAATTCCGCGCTCAAGCCAATGGAATTGGTTGAACGTCTGATCAAAGAACATCGCGTTGCGGCGATTCCAGGCGATGCGTTTGGCGCGGATGGATGCAGCCTGCGCGTGTCGTTTGGCGCGTTGAAACGCGAGACGGTTGAAGAGGGAATTGGGCGGCTGGTGCGTGGACTGAAGGCGTTGGCTTAACTGCTTTCTCTCGCAAAGATGCAAAGAAAAACGCTCGCACAAAGGCACGAAGAACACCAAGAGACACAAAGAAGAGAGAGGATGTAAAAAATGAAAATCGCTTTATGCCAGTTTGACATTGCTTGGGAAGACAAGGCCAAGAATCATACGCGTGTGGATGCGCTGCTGAATGGTTCTGCGGAACTTTGTCGCGGGGCGCTGATTGTTTTGCCGGAAATGTTTTCCACCGGATTCAGCATGAATATCGCGCAGATTCGCGAAGGCGAGGAGCGTGCGAGCGAACGCTATCTTCGGCGAACCGCGCAGCGCTTCAAGTCGACGATTATGGCCGGCGTGGTCAATGCGGACGCGGATGGAAAAGGGCGCAATGAAGCCGTTGTTATTGGGCCAGACGGTGTTGAGATTACGCGCTACACCAAGATGCAGCCGTTTACGCTCAGCGGCGAAATGGCGTGTTATGCGCCAGGGACCGAAATCAAGCTCTTTGATTGCCAGGGCATGCGCGTCGCGCCGTTCGTCTGCTACGACTTGCGATTTCCCGAACTCTTCCGCCACGCTACGCAACTGGGCGCGCAACTGATCATCGACATCGCCAATTGGCCGATCACGCGCATCGACCATTGGGTCACGCTGCTGCGCGCGCGCGCGATTGAAAATCAAGCGTATGTGGTCGGCGTCAACCGCGTGGGCCGCGATCCGAAATACGTTCACAATGGCCGCAGCCTTATCGTCAATCCGCACGGCGAAATCATCGCCGATGCGGGCAATGGAGAGTGCGTGATTGGGGCGGAGTTGGATCCGCAGGTGGTGGTGAATTGGCGGCGGGATTTTCCGGCGTTGGGGGATATACGAAGCGAATACAAGAGATAAACATGCACGTCGAAACGCAGTCTTGCAAAAATCACAGCCACCCCGAATTCGTGCTTGAGTTGGGCGCGGATGCTTTCGCTGATTCGGCGAGCAATTTGATGCGCTCCATTGAAGAGATGGTCGCGCGCGGCGAAGTGCTCAAGCCGGGCGAGACGTTTCAATATGGCTGGTTGATACTGAAAATTCAGCGGTACGACGAGACTCGATTGACGCTCTCTGAACCGGATATGAAATCGCTGCCGATTGAGTTTGTGGCGAACGCGAACAACGCCATTCTTCATACGATGCATCAATTGTTTACGCTGGACAGTTTCGGCATCGAACGCGCGCGAATGAAGATGCCGATCATGCGGCAGAAGGCGATTGTCTGCGACCGGTTTGCCGACACGGAAGTATTTTTCATGACGCGCAACGAGGCGTTTCAGGCCGACGATTCCGGCTGGTACATGGGCTGTCTCGATCCGGATCACGATCACGACAGTCACGCGAACCTGTCGTGCGTTCCGCTTTACGATGTAGTTTTGAAACGCAATGAAATTCACAATTGGATCGCGTTTCCGACGGACGCGAAGATCGTTTTGATGCGGTCAGGGACGCCGAAAGTTTGGATTGGGGAAGAGAAGCTCGCGATTTTGACGGGGAGTTTTGTGGAAGAGTCATCTAAGAGAAATCGTGGGAACCAGGTATAGGACGATTGCCGTAGGGAGCGCGAAGTTGTACAATTTGTTTTGCAATGAATGAAGGAGACATCATGACTGCAACCGCTTCTGAATCGCTTGCCGCGCTTTATCTGAGCGACGAAACCGCGTGGCTTGAGACCATGGCGGAGTTGATCGCCCGGAAAGAGTTTGGCGAAGTCGATTACGACAACTTGCGGGAGTATCTTACCGATATGGCGATACGCGACCGGCGGGAAGTGTTGAGTCGTCTGGCGATCTTGATTGCCCATCATCTCAAATGGCAATTTCAGCCGGAACGCCGGACACCCAGTTGGCAACTGACGATCATAGATCAGCAAAACGAATTGGAGCAGATATTCGAAAGTAAAGTTCTTCTTAAGCACGCTGAAGACAAGCTCCCTAAAACCTATCGGCACGCGGTAAATATGGCGGCGATCGAGACCGGCTTGCCGAAATCGGCATTCCCGCCAAAGTCGCAACTGTCCGCTCGGGAATGGGTGGCTTTGCCGCTGTCAGCGTAAACGACAAGTAATGAGGTCAACGAAATGACTGCAACGGAATCCGAAACGCTTGCCGCACTTTATTTGCGCGACGAAACTGCCTGGCTTGAGACCATGGCGGAATTGATCGCCCGGAAGGAGTTTGGCGAACTCGATTACGACAACTTGCGGGAGTATCTTACCGACATGGCGATACGCGACCGGCGGGAAGTGTGGAGTCGTCTTGTTATTTTAATCGCCCACCATCTGAAATGGGAATTTCAAACGAATAACCGGGCGGATAGTTGGCGGCGAACCATCAAGGATCAACGCCGCGAATTGACGATGATTTTTGAAAGCGGCGTACTGCGAAAACATGCCGAAGCGGTGCTTGCAAGCGCATACCACGCGGCGGTCGAAGATGCAGCAGACGAGACTGGCTTGCCGAAATCGGCATTCCCGGCGAAGTCAAAATTGAGCGCCAGCGAGTGGGTGGCGGTGCCGGTGCCGGCATAAGCTCACAACAGCAGAGCACGCCGACTTTTTGATCATTGAATGAGGAAAGCCATGGACAAATTTCTCCTGGAAACCATTTCCGATTTTGTCATGTCTAATCGTACCGCTTTGTCGAGCCATCAACGTCAACTGTTGATTAAAGCTGGTGCCAAGCCTTACCTAGTCTACTGATTCACACTGTTTGACGATTTGGAGCGCTGCACGTGCGCGCTCCACTTTTTCGATGATCTTCTCGGCCTTGGCGGTCCACAGCATGGGTGTTGAATCCTGGTTATGAGTCTTGATGAACGACATCATTGC
>JBBRQD010000084.1:0-25286 GCA_038227045.1 Planctomycetota bacterium | reverse complement strand
CGCCCCCGCCGTGTCGGTCACGTTCACCGTAAACGTCATCGTGCCCGCAGCCGTTGGCGTGCCGCTGAGCGTCACCGTTCCCGCACCCGCATTTGCCGTGAGCGCCGCCGCCGTCAAGCCCGTCGTGCCCGCACTGAACGCAGTCACATTCAACGTCGTGTACGGCGTGGTTCCGCCGCTGACTGTGATGATCTGATTCGTTGCCGTCCCCGCCGTAGCGCTGGCGAGAGCCGCCGGCGCGATGCTCAGCGCTGCATTCACGGTCAGTGTGAAGTTCTGCGAGGCAGTGGCGTTCGTCGAATCGGTAACATTCACCGTGAACGTCGCCGCGCCCGCCGCCGCCGGTGTGAAGCTGATCGTCAATTTTCCGGTCGCCAAATTAGGCGTGAAGCTTCCAGCCACAATCCCAGTCGCTCCCGGCACCAGCGCCGTGACCGTCAAACTGTTCAGCGGTAAACCCGCGCCGTTAACAGTCAGAACCTGGGAGTACGCCGTGCCCGCCGTCGCTCCCGGCAAACTCGCGGGCGTGATATTAATCGCGACCACCGTCAGTGAATAATTCTTGGAGAGTGTCGCGCCCGCCGTGTCGGTCACATTCACTGTAAATGTGCACGTTCCCGCAGCCGTGGGCGTGCCGTTCAACGTCACCGTTCCCGCGCCCGCATTCGCCGTCAGATTCGCCGCCGTCAGGCCCGTTCCACCCGCCGCGAATGCGGTGACGTTCAACGTTGTGTAAGGCGTCGTTCCGTTGCTGACCGTGCTGACCTGATTCGTGTTCTGACCGACCTGCGCCTGCGCCAACGCCGCCGGCGCGATGCTCAACGCTGCGTTGACTGTGAGCGTGTAATTCTTGCTCAGCGTCGCACCGGCCGTGTCAGTCACGTTCACCGTAAAGGTACACGTGCCCGCTGCCGTCGGAGTGCCGCTGAGCGTCACGGTTCCCGCGCCCGCATTCGCCGTTAGATTCGCCGCCGTCAAGCCCGTCGTGCCGGCAGTGAACGCTGTGACGTTCAAGGTCGTATACGGTGTTGTCCCGTTACTGACCGTCATGATTTGATTCGTCGCCGTCCCCGCCGTCGCGCCCGCAAGAGCAGCCGGGGCGATGCTGAGTGCCGCGTTGACCGTCAACGAATAATTTTTGGAGAGCGTCGCGCCCACCGTGTCGGTCACGTTCACCGTGAAGGTACACGTGCCCGCCGCCGTAGGCGTGCCGCTTAACGTCACGGTACCCGCACCCGCATTCGCCGTAAGGGCCGCAGCCGTCAAACCTGTCGTGCCGGCAGCGAACGCCGTGACGTTCAGCGTCGTGTACGGCGTCGTCCCGTTGCTGACTGTGATAATTTGATTAGTAGATTTCGTCGCCGTCGCTTGCGCAAGAGCAGCCGGCGCAATCGCCAGCGCCGGGGCAATCGTGATCGTCGCCGGTGTACTATCGAAGAATCCGGCCACGTTACTGGCGCGCACAATAATGTTCGGGAATGCGCCGGCCACGGTAGGCGTGCCTGACAACACTCCCGTCGCCGACACAATGTTCAGCCCATTCGGCAGTATGCCGCTCGTGGGCGCCAGCGCGTACGTCGGCACTGGCGAGCCGTTGGCGACGTAGGTGTACCCGGCGTAGGCAAAGTTGACGTCCCCTTTATTGGGCGGCGTCTGAGCGGAGAAGGATGACGGCGCGACGTTGGTGCCGGTTCCCGTCAAATTCACGTTGAACGGCGAGCGGTTCGGGTCGCTGCTGGCGATCGACATGACGGCAGTGCGCGCTCCGATTGCGCTCGGTGTGAAATTGATCGTAAACGCGGAATTCGATCCGTTCGCGATCGTGCCCGTCGGCGCGGACAATACCGAGAAATCGGACGCATTCGCTCCGCTGAATGTGACCGCGACTCCCGTTAAACTGCTCGCGCCCGTGTTTTCAGCGTTGAAACTTCGCGACAGTGGGCTGCCCACGCCGGAAGATCCCAAAGCCACCGTGTTCACCGTCGAAAGCACACCGCCGGTGTTAGTAATACCAGCGCTATTGCCTTCCAACACGACCATGTTGGGCGATCCCCAGATTCCCGTATGCTGCACACGGCCGGCAGGTGCCCCGGTGCTTGTCAAGGTGCTCCATGCATCGCCCACCGGATCATAAGCGAACGGGATGTTCGGCCGCGAATTGTCGGAGATAAAACCGCCAAAGACGATCATGCGTTCACCGGTCCACACGGTGGTGTGGTTGAGACGACCGCCGGGTGCACCCGTGCTTGGCAATGCTGTCCATGTGTTGCCTGCATAGTCATAGACTGCTCCGATGTTGGAGTTGACGGTGAACGTCGCACTCTCTCCACCAAAAACAATCATTTTGCTTCCCGTCCAAACCATCGAATGCGCGCCACGGGCACCGACGGTGGCATTCGCGGGCAATGTGGTCCACGTGTTGTTCGCGGGATCGTAAATACCGCCGTCGGTCAAGACCGAGGTCGTGACCGTCGGTTCGCCGCCAAAGACGATCATTTTGTTTTCTGTGGCCGCATTGCCTGTGTTGCCGGTCCAAACAGCGGCAAAATTCCAGCGGGGGCTGGGCGCGTTCGTGGTCGTGGTAGCTGTCCACGAGTCCGAGGCGGGATCGTAAACGCCGCCGGTGTTCACCGCATTGAATCCAGAATCATACCCGCCGAATACGATCATGCGGTTGGCCGTGGCCGCATTTCCCGTGTTGCCAGTCCAGACAGACACGTGGTAGCTGCGCACCCCAGGCGCGCCGGTGGTCGTCGTCGGCACCCACGAATCGTTCGACGGATCATAGCGTCCACCCGTGTTCAGCGAGTTGTTGTTGTTGTCGTCGCCACCCCATACGATCATTCGATTGGCAGTGGCTGCATTGCCCGTGGCTCCAGTCCAAGCAGCCGTATGATTCGTCCTCAATGGTGGAGCACTCGTGGTCGTCGTGGCCGTCCACGAATCTGTGGCCGGGTTGTAAACGCCGCCCGTGTTGACCGCGACGGAGCCGGTCGCGCCGCCCCACATAATTGTACGATTGGCGGTCACCGCATTGCCAGTCCCGCCCGTAAAAACGGCCGTGTGCGCCTGCCGAGCCGCCGGAGCGCCCGTCGTGGTCGTCGCCGTCCACGCGTAATTCGGAGTGAACGCCGCCGCCGCCGTCGTCGCGCCGTCATGAACGACAATAAACGGCGGGGCAGGCGTCGCCGCCGACGCCGAGAAGGTTAGCATGCCGCAAAACAACACGACGCAAAACGAGCCACAGAATTGTCGAGTGAACATTGGATACCCCGTTTATAAAAGTGCTTGCTGCATATAGGCGATTGTTTCTATACGGCATTATTTAGAGTGGGAAGTTTATTCTACCCATTGCAATTGTAAAACATATTTTGAAATCTAAATCTATATTGACTCTGGAAAGTTCAAGAGCCACCACTCTGGCAGGTGCCATTCTGATCGTCTGAAAGCAAAACGCCTCAAAACTCGAGGTCGATAAAGAGCGGGTCGATTTGGGAGCGGTGCGCCCCGACAGTCGGACCGAATCCGACCGGACTGAAGTGTCTCGTGGAGATCGGAGCGCAAAAGCCACGATCAGGCCGCGGAATTCGGCTTTCGACGAAGAACGAACGGGGCTTGCGGGCGGCCCCTGCAATTCGTGTTATTGACCCGCGCGGTCCTTGGCGACCGCCGTTGCGCTTTAGGTCACGCTTAGGCACATGTTGGCAGCGGAAGCGAATTTCATCGCTGGCGTTTAAGGCTTGTGTTGGCGAGAGTTTGCGCTAAAATTTACGAGGTGGATGTACCCAACTAAAATGCGAAATAACGCTTCCCAAGCCGAAGGTCGCGGGTTCGATGCCCGTCGGCCGCTTTTTATGCAGTAACGGTTTATGCGATTTATTCTTTTTTCGCTGGTGTGGCCGACTTTTTTGATCGGCGCCATTCGGCAAAACGCGACCGTCCTGGATTTCCTGCAAAAACCATTCGAACCCCTGCAACTTCCAAAAGATGATCGCCAAGGTAATGAAAAAATAATGGCACTGGATGCAGTTTATCAGGAGCGTGTGCAAACACGACTTGCCATGAAATCAGCGGATAAACCTAAGAATGTGTGGGTGCGTTTGGAAGCCCTTGCAATCGTTCGAAAGGATACGTGAACGCTATTTAGCGCTCTTTTTTTTGCACGCATATTTGGACTAAAACGCGATTTGCTCTTCGCGCTTATCGCGTTAACCCGGTCCACTGTTTCCGCGCGGGGAAGGCCTTCTGCGCGGACCTTCACCCAAGCCTAAAAGTGTAAAAGCGGGCGCGCCTGCCAGATTCGCGGACACTCCATTTCGCAGGCATGAATAGTCGTTGTACAAAGCGCTTGATCCGGCCAGCGCCGGGGATCCGGATAGGAGGCCTATCTCGCTTAACTGGCGGCACACGCGCAATACTTCTTCGCACGATCTGGCCACAGCCGCCGCCAACTCGCTTACGCTATGGCGTCCGTCGCATAATTTCCAGACCGCCGCCGCTGCCGCGTTTAAATGGCAGCGCATGCCCGTAGTGGTGTTCACCAGCAGCACGGCGCCGTCCAGCTCTTCCCAGACTACATCGTGCGATCGCTTCCATTGGGTGGCCATTTTTATCCTCTCGCTCTTTCCGCATTCAATAAGTTTTTAAGCCGAAGCGATTCTCATGAATCGCTCTATTACATATCAATTACTAAAACGTTCCCGGCACCGGTGTCGCCGAGTCGATAGGCCCAGGTCCAGGACCAGGACCAGGTGGTGGCGTACCGTTTGGCGGTTGCTCCGTCGCGGGTTTTTTCGAGAAGACCGGCATCGCGGGGTCGCCGAAGATCTGCTCGGTTGCGGCGAGGTCGGCGTAGAAGCCCGGGCCTTGACTCGCGGCCCATTGCTGCGTTTTCATCAACGCGTTGCCCCAGCGCATACCGCTGGCATCCGCGTTTTTCATCAACTGAGTCAGGAAAGGCACCGCGCAGTCGGAATTCATGTAGGTTGATGTCCCGATGCTCGCGCTGATTCCACCTTGCGGCTGAGTCAACGCCTGGATGGCGATGCTCTTGTAATCATTGACGTTCTTCGCCATCCAATTCGCAGTGCAGGTCGATTGCAGCAGCACCACGTCGCCCATCCAGGCCTGAACGGAAGTCGTATCCAGAATTTTCGGCGATGCATTGCCCAGACCCACCGCGTTGCCATGGCCAATGTAGACGATCCAATCCGCCCCGCCGTTTGCCGCGGTGGTCAGCGCGTTGGTGACCTCCGGCGCTGTCTGGTAGGTCACACCCAGATAATTGGGCTGCCAGACGGATTCCGGGAACGACTGGCTTACGGTGTCCGCCTGCGCCGGGAAATTTGCGGCCAATGGATCGGCTTGATCCGCCACTGCGTGAATGCGCGCGCCGGAAGCCGGTGCGCCTTTGTAATTCAGGATATGCTTTACGGCCACGCTCAGTTCCGCCGCGTTGTTCACCGGCAGACGTCCGACGGCCACTTCCGCATAGCCCCGGCCCAGATCGCCGAACATCGAGTCCGACGTGGCCTGCGCCCAGAACGTGGTCGATACCAGGAATGCGGGACAAAGTGGATCGACATTCAAGCCCGAGTAGTTCTTGTAGTCGTACGTCGTCCTGCCCAATAAAAGCAGATATTGAGGTTGCGTCGCGCGCACTGCATTTTGGATGCCCGCGGGGCCGTAGCGCCCGTAATTGTAGTAATCGAAGATTTGCTCCTGATCCACGAACTGGCCGCGCAGGCCTTCCTTGGCGCGCTGCATCAGCAGCGGTTGGATTCCCGCGCTGAACTGGCTGGGCCCCGTCGCCAGGTATACACCCGTCAGCTTGACGGGCTTCACCTGCCGGCGTGTGACCGACAACGGCGCATTTTCCATCCCGGCCGGCACCACCTGATATTGCCCCGTGCCGCCGCCGTTTGCGGTGAAGCGCATCTTATATGTCCCATCGCCTTGATCCTGCGCTTCGTAAGGCACCAGCGCCGCACGATCCGGGAAGCGCGCGTCAACGACCCACGCATTGGCGCTTGGCACGTCGCTCAATTCGAACAACTGATTTGAAGTACCCGTATTGTATATAGTTACCGGCGTCGAACCGTCCAGCGTGCGCGTGTACGCAACAGTTATCGAATGCAGGAACGCGATTTGGCTATCCACGTCCGCCAAGGATGGCGTGACCAAATCGATCTGGTTTGCGCCGGTCTTCAATGCGCCCGAAGGTACGTTGAAGGTCAACTGGACCATCTTGTTTCCGCCGCCCCACACAGCCTGACCCGCAGGATGTCCATTGACCAAAACCTGCAGCGCATGGTCCTGTGCCGCCGTCGCGGACTGTGTTAAACTCCACACGTTTACCGTCAGCGTCGCCGGGCTGCTGCTGGCATACGGAGTGTCTATCGTGAAGCTCTGCGTGGTGCCCGTCGACGCGTCGGCGGTCAGATACTGGCTTGAGAACCACGGCGCGAACGTATATGGACGGAATGCGTCGTTGTAGTCGAAGTAAACGTCGTGATAACTGACCGTCACCTTGGCAGGGCTGTTGATATTGGCGACTTGAGCGCTGGCGAACAATCCTTGGGCATGGGTCGCCTGACCCGCCGCGGTCGGCCCGCTTGTCGAGCGGAGGAACAGCGCGTCTTTGGCGGTATAATCGTCCTGATACCCTTGCCCGAAGACCAGCAAACCATCGGAGGTCACAGCCAGCGCCGGAATGGCGCGCCCTTCGCGCTGCACGGCGAGATGGTTGATATTTATTCCGGCAGGCAATGAAGCCTGCGGAATCAGCAGGACTCCGGCCTTATCGTAGACCACCTTTGCCGCATTAAACGTGCTCGACGTATTTGCAGAACTGCTCGAAAACCAGCGCGCGGCCGCCATTGAATTCATCCCGCTGGATGCGCTGGCGCTGCGGGTTGCCACTTCCCCTGCACGACTACTCTCGGCCGTTGCGCCACTGGCAATGTCGATGAATTTTACTGTCGCAGGCCGGACCAGAGTGCCATCTGCATTGAGCGTCAATCCCGCCGAACCGGCAACCGCTCGCGCCGCTGCGTTTTGAGTGAGTTGGGTATCTGTGTCATTACCTGAATTCTTATTACCTGTAGGATTCGGCTGAGCGTTCCCGGCGGCGGCAAACTTCCCGCTCAATTCCTGAGTGACAGTTGTATTGTTGGCCGCATCGACACTGGCAATCGCCGCGGCGACGCCTTCGGATGTCAGCGCGCCAGTTGCGCGATTGCCTCCCACATCGACCGGCCCGGCAATCTGGGCATAAGTTTCAGCGTCGCCTTGAATACTGATGCTGTCGAGCTTGTACACATATTGGCCCGGAGCGGCCCAATCGTACAAGCGGTATGTCCTGGCATCCGGGCTGGAAATGCGCCCGGCGATCAACGCCGGGTTGATCTTGCTCCAATCGCTGCCATTTACGGGGCGGCGATAGATGTTGAAGCCCGCGTTCTGGAATTCGGAGAGGCAGTTCCATTCAAGCAAAACGCCGGCCCCTTGCGCGGAGGCGCTGAAGGAATCGACCGTAACCGGCGTGACAACTCCACTTATTGCAACCAATACCTTGCTTGCAGGTGTTCCGACGGACGGTGTCACGGTAGCGTTGGCCAGATTCTGATAGGTAACAGTGACGACTCCAGCCGTCTGACCAGTGCTATTGACCGATATGGCGGCAAAGGAACTCGTGATGACATTCGCACCGACGTCGAGGATGGTGAAGGTATTGTTGCCATTCGTAATGCCCAACTGCAGAGTCACGTTGCTCAAGGCGACGACACTCGCTCCCTGCCCAGTTACCAACAGCTTCTGTTGGAATGGACTTTTGAGCGCGATTTTTAGTTTGCTGCCCGCGGCGGGAACATACTTCCCAGTAATTGTCAGCGTTTCGTTTGCCAAAAGGAGACCGCCGCCGAGCGCCAGTCCTGGCCAGATGGCTCCACTTGCGTTGGAATTAGTCTGGGCCCCCAATAAAGAGCCGGTGCCGCGCAAAGCGCCAGTTGCGGTTGCCGTGGCGACCGACACGATGCTGCCGTTCACGGCGAGAGCCCCAGCACTTACGGTGGTCGTGCCGTTATAGGTATTAATACCCGTCAAAGTCAAGGTGCCGGTGCCCTGTTTGACAACCGCCCCTCCCACGCCGGAAATAATCCCATCGAATGTGGTAAGGGCTGAATTACCGACGGTTAGAGTGCCAGTACCCAAAGTTACTTTGTTACCCGACGCATCCGTGGCCGAAAGAGAGCCAATAGTCTGGTTGATATTGTTAAGATCGAACGTACTGGCATTCATGATCGTCAACGCGGTTGCGGTTGGCAATTGCCCATTGCCGGTAATGACGGACGGGTCGTTGAATTTGAAACTGACCGCGGCGTAACGATACGGCGTGTTATTCGCTGCATTGGAATTATCTTGAGTGGTTGGAAACGTTCCCGCGTTATTATCGTAATAGCCTGCAATGACTCCTCCTACGCCAAAGGTCAGCGCTCCGCCACCGGAATCCAACGGGCCGGGCTGCACGGTATTCCCGAAACCTGTATTAAAATCTCCGTCAGAATATCGGCTGCCCCAAATCCGGTAATTGCCCGCGGGGATCGTTACGGGTGAAATGAGTGCAAAGCGATAACCGCTGCTTAACGTGTTTGCACTTGTGACTGTGGCAGTCGCAAAAGTTGTCGTATTCGTCTGATTCGTAATGAACACATTATGGGTGAACGCGGTAAAGGCCGCATTCGTAGGTTGATAAAAACCTAAATCGGTAATGGTGACCGGCCTGTTGACCGTGAAGTCATATCCCAAAGATCCGGGATGATTTTGATTGGAGGCCGCGGCTACGGCAGCGATACTATAGGCTTGGAAACTGTTCTGAAGTGTGATAAGGCGCAGCGTACCCGCGGCGATCGTTGTGGTGCCGGCGTAGGTGCTTGCATTTTGCAGGGATTGAACGCCGCTGCCGGTCTTGACCAGCGATACGGCGCCCACCGAGTTCCTGATGACGCCCGAAAAAGTTCCCGTCGCATTGTTGTTGCCAACCGTAAACGTCACAGCCCCTGCCGCAAAGTTATCGACAAAGCCAATGCCGTTCAAACCGTTGACGCCGATATTGAATCCGTTCAAATCGAGGGTGCCATTCACGATCACATTGCCATTGCCCACTCCGCTGGGAATGGCATTCACAACGCCGACCTTCAACGCGCCGGTGCCGGCGCCGACGGTCGTGTTGCCCGTGTAGGTATTGGCGCCGGTCAAGGTCAAGGTGTACGAGCCTTGCTTGCCAAACGAGCCGCCCACGCCGCTGATGATGCCCGGAAATGTAGTGGATGCGGTGCCTCCAACTGTCAGCGTGCCCGTTCCAAGCGTGACTGATGCCGTGGAATCGACTGATGAAAGCGAGCCAATAGTCTGGGTGCCTCCGTTGACGTCGAACGTTGTGTTGGGGCTCAGCGACAAGTCCGTGTTAACCGGCAAGGATCCCTTTAGACCGCCGGGAAGGCTGGCGCCAAAATATTTTTCCGCGAGATAGGCCTCGACCTGTGCCAGGGTGGCTGCGTTCAACACGCTCGGATAGATCAAGACTTCGGCGATGTCGCAGTTGGAAAACTCGCTTGAATTCTGCCAGCCGTTGAGTTCGATTCCGTTGGGGCCGGTGATGCCGAATGTGTTTGAGTCGCGCAATTTGACCGTGGGAAAACGGCTGTCGAACACGGAAGCCGTGCTGCCGCTGGACGAAATCGTCGCTTCGTACATGTGCGGAAGCGTATCCGCGGCGCTGCCGTTCATTTGGTTGCCGCCGACTCCGGACACCCAGCCTTCGTAATAATACCGGTCGATTTGGCCGCCATGCATACCCAGCAACCAATTATTGTTCTTGGAGGAAAGGATTCGATTGTTGTTTCCACCCGTATATCGTTCCACTACGAAAACGCTCGTCGGTGCCGGGTAATTGGTGGTGTTAAACAGGGATTGATTGCCGGCGAAACGTATCACTGCCTGCCCGTTTATGACATTGGGTTGATAGGTGCCACCCGAGCCCGTCACGTTGGCGGCTGACAATTCATCGGTCCACGTGGTAATGAGACTGCCGGCGACGGCGTTTGCAGGCAGCATTTTTGCCGTGTCGCCGGCATTGAGCCAAAGAACGCTTCCGGCCGGAACGCCGTTCTTGCCCAGCCGCACCGTGCCGCCCTGCACATTGGTCGCTCCACCATAAGTGCTTATGCCTCCAAAAAGAAGCGTGCCGGGGCCGGTTTTGGTAATGGAATTGACGCCGGTCGCATCGGCAATCGCGCCCACGGTCAACTGATTAGCGGCACTCGGAATCGCCAATGTCAGATTGCCCTTCAGTGCGCCATTGCCCAGTGTGAGGCTTACGTTGGTGCCCGTCAGCGTCAGCACATGGTTGCCGATTGTCGAGAGCGTGCCCCCCAGCGTGGCGTTCAAACTGTTGACTACATCGACCGTCGAATCGACAGTGAGAATCAAGCCGTTGTTGTACGATTGAGTCGCGAGCGCCGGGCCGCCGACAAGGGGAACGCCGCTGAGCGCGAAAAAGACCGGCACACCGCTGTTGGCCTTCAGATCAATCGACACGACCATCTTTGTCTGATCCGTCAAGTTCAACGCGTAATCCTGCTCGAACATGCTTAGTTGATTCGCATAAAACGAACTCCACGTGGTGTAATCCTGGCTAAGGCCGACATTGGTGATCGCAATCGGTCCGGCCTGAGTCCAATCCGGAACGGTGGTGCCGCCGGTAAGTATCGTTTGTGAGGCATCCGAAAAGTTCACCGTTGCAGTGAAGTTGGCGCTACCGGAACAATTATATAGTAATTGCAATGCCTGGTACGAAGCGGGTGTTGCAAGGGTAAAAGTGAGAGTTTGACCGGTATTGACGATCAACGCATTATTGTTTTTGCCGTTCGCGACTCCCGACGAATAGGCCGCCAATTGGAATTTGACGAGAGGATTAAACACGCTGGTGAAAGGCGGGTTTCCCACCGGGAGTCCTTGCGTCGTGTTCGGAGCACCTTTTTCGTAATATACCCAGCTCGCATAATTGCCAGTCGTTCCAGTCTGAGGGCTGGTCGCACCGGCTTCCGCAATGAGATCGAAATTGAAACTGGAGGGAGCCAGCGCAATCGGCGTCGAAGCCCCCGGCTGTCCAGCGAGGCGCAGCAACCCGCCGCTGAGCGTGACCGGACCCGTGCCCATGGGATCCCTGCCGTTCGATGCGAATGGCGTCCGAATCAGCAAAGTTCCCGCTGTGACTGTCGTGCCGCCGGAGAACGTGCTTATGCCGGTCAGGGTCAGAACCCCCCCAGAATTTACGGTCAAGGTTCCTGTTCCACTTAGATTTCCGGTGTACAACTGGTCGAACGGATCGGCGATGATCACGGAGCCATTGTCCACCATGTTAATGGACACCAAACCGTTGGCCGTCGCGGCGCCTCCGAAGTCTCCGAACTGAACCGTGCTGCCGCTCGAGACTGTCAGCACGTCGGTGCCGCTGGTGTTGCCCAGCAGCGTCAGTTTTTTGCCTGCGCCCGTACTGATGACCGTGGGCACGGAAATGATCGTGTTTGCGTTAATGGTTTGACTTGGCGAAGAAGGATCGATTGTAATCGCCGCGGGATAGGTGATGAAATTAAATGGTTGTCCGGACAACACAAACGACGGGGTCCCCGAGTTGTAGGTAATAGAGGTCAGCGGGAGTCCTCCGGCGATGTCCTGATTCGACGGTCTCATTCCCGCGCTGGTCAAAATCACATAAGAATAGAGGTCTGGCTTCCGGCCTTTATCCCAATTGGCGCCATCGCTCCAATTTGAAGTGTTCGCGCCGCCAGTCCACGTAAACGTCTTCGCCGAAGTATCGTAGTACAAACCATTGGGCAAGCCACCGGGCAGCGTGACGCTCTGGCCGGAATAGGTCGACACGATAACAGGCGCAATACCATCGTAAAAATTGGCGGGCGCACCAAACCCGTTCAGGGTTGTCGAGTTGGCGACGGTGAACGAGTTGGGCGGAGTTCCGGGATTGGTAAACGTGCCGCCGCTCAGAGCGAGACCGGTGGCATCCAGGATGGTCACGCTATTCACGTACGATCCAAATCCAGATCCAGTTATCGTTATGGGTGTGGGATTGCCGGTGTTTATGTCTAATCCGTCTTCAGGCAGCACACCGGAGGGATTGGGAATCGCACTGGTCACGACGAGCGGTTGTTCTCCGTAGAAGCCGCGGGCGGTCATAGCCGCGTTGCCTGGGGGAATATCCTCCCTGGCAAAAAAGCCACTGGACCATTGCACGGCCAAGTTGTACCCGCCGACCCCTTCCGCGTATGAAATGTTAAAGCGGTGAAGACCGGCTTTCAACCCGATCGGCGTGCCGGTGGCGCTCGAAACGTTCGCATTGCAGACGATCGTGCTGCCGGCCGTGATGCTGTTGATGCGCATGACGCTGGTATCGTCGGATGCCAAATAGAAAGTATAGATGCCGTCGGCCGGTACGTTGAGCATGCCGGCATATTCAACCGCCCAATTGTTCGCCACGCCGGGCTGGAACGGATTGGAATTGTTGAAGTTCATGGTGCTTGCAAAGCCGGTGCTGAAAGGAGTGATATTCAAGGGAAACGTCGTGTTTGGGTAACCCGGCAAGGTTGGGCCAAACGAGGTATTGCTGTAGTAACGATAGAAAACCTTGTTTTGCAGATTTGAGTCGGGGTCGGGTGGGACCAAGCCGTTATAGGTGAAACGATCGGCCGCGGTGATGGCGCTGGAGGTGCCATCTGGATTGGTCACAACAATGTCATTTGTTAAGTTGGTTATGCCCACCGCGATGGGCTGGACTAAGCCGAGCAGCGTTTGATCGTCTTGAACACTGTTAACTATCACTGTTTGCCCGCCGAGCGTAATTTTGCCTTGACTGGCCAGGTTTGTAGCAAAATTCGACGAGAACCCAGTCCCGGTGATGGTCACTGCCGAGACGGCGTTGTATGCGCCGTTGGGAAAGCCGCTGGGCCCGCTAATGCCCGTTATTGTCGGTGCGGGGGCTATGTATTTGAAGCTGCTGTCCAGAGTGCCTGTCGTGTTGTTGTCGATATTGGTGACAGTCACGGCAGTGGGCCCGGACGCGTCCGCCGGATCGGCGGCAGGAGATACAACCACGATCGTTTTCCCGTTCACGCTGATCGAAGTCGGAGTCACCGGTGCGCTCGTATTAAAGCCATTGGTCCCGCCGAACGTCACCTTCGCCCCAGTTCTGAAATTCAACCCGCTGATTGTGACGGTGGTTCCTCCGCCTATTGGGCCGAGAGCCGGCGAAACGCTGGTAATGCCCGGCGGCGGATTGGCTTGGTACACAAAAGCGCTTGGGAGCGTGTTCACAACTCCGTTCGCATCCGTCATGACCACATCAACGGTCCCCAGAGCGTGAGCGGGTGCCACGACCGTATATGTGGTGGCATTCACGAACGTGGGGCTGGTTCCGGCGACACCGCCAAAGGTAATCGAAAAGGGGGCGGTGATGTTGTTTTGAAAACCGGTGCCGGTAAGCGTGATGGTTGATCCACCGCCCGGAACGTCGCCCGCCGGCGAGACGCCCGTCAGGGTTGCGGTGACATCGTTGAAGCGAATTTCCGAAATACCCGTGTAGCTGTCGGAGGTTCCGAAGTTGCTGAGGACGTACATGAGAATGTATCGGGTGGTGACGGGGCCGGCAAACGTGTAATCGGCGCCCGGATCGCCATTACCAGGATTATTGTTAGCGCCAGTCGCTATTTGGAAGGTCATGTTCTGCACCAGCGTGCCGCCGAACGTGCTATACGGGCCGTTCTGGGCGGGCATTGAATTGAGGGTGTATATCCCGCAGGTCTTAACGCCGCGGCCGGGAAAGTTCCCGCCTTCGTTGTAATTCCACAGGTGGAATCCATTGATGGTGACCATGCTGCCCAAGTCAAACGCAATCCAGGTATTGACGTTACCGTTGCTCAACCACATGTTGCCGTCCGGGGCGTTTCCGGCTATGGACGCGGAGGTGACCGGATTATTTGGAATCATGCCCGTCCCGTCAATGGCGTTCTGGGGCGGCCGGGGACCATAATTGCTCTGAGATGTGGCCGCGATCGGCGCCAAATTTGCCGCAAAGGCGTTTTCGGAGAGTGCGGCCAAGGACGCCAAAGCAACCCAGAGCACTGCCAACATCGAACGGTGGAAACCACTTTCGATCGTTCTGTCCATGCTTCGCTCCAAATAAGACAGGGTAAAATATGTGTTGATGTGTGCCGAGACCGCAAGAAACAGGAATTTCAGCCAGCAATTATGATCCGGTCACGCCTATTCGAACCACTACCGCTTATTCGCTTTGCTGCTATCTTAACGAGAGAGCAAAGTACACGTAACATGTGCACTTCAATTGAAAATCGCGTACTTTTTTTTTGCAATTTTTTCAAATGGCGTCACATTGAGCACTCTAGTTGGATTAAGCAAATGACCGAATTCGACCCAAATGTCATAAATTATTGCCTTTTTCACTATTGTCAACACGATTCTCTCGCCGTACTGGCGGCAGGGTGCGTCACCGGAGTTCCGGATTCAATCCTCTCAAATTGGAGTCACTTTCGGTTCACGCGGCCACAGGCAGCGACAGCGCCTGGCTCAGCGCCGCCAAATCTTCCATAAACTGGCGGGCGCTCTGGTATCGATCGTCGGGCTTCTTGACCAGCAGTTTCAGGATCGCGCTGTTCAGCGCGTCGGATATTTCCGGGTTGATGGCACGGGGCGGAATCGGCTCTTCCTGCACGTGCTTCAAGATCGTTTCGATGCTCGTTTTTCCTTCGAAGGGCAGGATGCCCGTCAGCATCTGGTACGCGGTAATGCCCAACGAATACAAGTCCGCGCGCGGGTCGGCGGTATCGGGCTTCAGGGCGATTTCCGGGGCCATGTACGCGGGTGTGCCGGACATCAGGCCTTTTTCCTGGCCGAGCGTCAACTGGTCGGCGACCACCGACTCGCTGACCTTTCCCCGGAAATGTTCGGGGATGTAGCGTTTCGCCAGGCCCATGTCCGCGATCTTCACAGATCCGTCCGCCGCGTACATCAAGTTGTCGGGCTTGATGTCGCGGTGGACGATGCTCAGCGATTCCGCGGCGCTCAAACCCTGCGCGGTATCCCAGAGCACTTGCAGCGCCTCCATCACGGGAAGCTTTCCGCCGAAACGCGTCATGCGGTCCCAGACGCTTCCGCCGGGCGCAAACTCCATGATCAGATAGTGCTGGTTGTTCTGCACGCCGGCTTCGAAGATGCCGATCACGTTCGGATGGCGCAGGCGCGCGGCGACGCGTGCTTCGCGCAGAAACATTTCGACGTAGCTCGGATCCAGCGCGGCCAGTTCGGGCGGCAGCAGCTTGACGGCCACGTCGATTTCGAGTGTCAAATGACGCCCCAGATAGACGACGCCGAACGCGCCGTTGCCAAGACGTTTCGTCAGCCGCACATTTCCGACCACGTCGTCCACGTCGAAGACACGCGAGGGGGAATATTGAGGGCGTTCGTGCGGGGTCATCAGTTGCGTTTGAACAGGCTCGGCGCGCCGGCTGATGCGCAATTCCGCATTTTTGAGGGCGCTTAAAAAATCGTCGGCGGTCGCGAAACGCTTATTAATGTCGGGCTCCAGCAATTTCGTCAACAGTTCGCGCATGACTTCGTGAATGTCGTTTTTCACGCTGACGGGGTCGGGCGGGGGAAGGCTGTGCGCATCCGGCGCATAAATTTTATCCGCCGGGGCCGGGTAGGGCGCTTTACCGGTGACGGCGTGGTACAGCACGGCGCCAAAGCTCCACATGTCGGCGGCGGGGCCGACCGGCGCGCCGGAAAATTCCTCGGGCGACCAATACGGCGCGAGGCAATGCGTCAGGTAGCCTTTCAGCACGGGGTCCACGTACTGGCCGCTGAGCATGGTCATGTCGAGTTTCGCGCCGCCGTCCGTTTGAAGCTGAATCAAATAGGGGCTGAGGCTGCGGTGGACAAATCCTTTGCGCCAGAGTTCGACGAGACCCTCGGCCACGGGTATGAGCAGTTCAAGCGCCTGAACTTCGGAGAGCGGGCGGTTTTTTATGCGCTCGAAGAGCGGCACTCCTTGCACGGATTCAACCACGACATAGGGGTGATCAAAGATCTCGCCGACGTCCAGCAAGCCCGCGAGGCTGGAGTGGCGCAGACGGCCGAGTTTTCGAGCCTCCTGAATGAAGCGCGGGTAATCGGACATTTCCGATTTGATATTTGGCCGCAGGGTGCGAATCGTCACCGGGACGTCAAGCCCCAGATGAATCCCGGTATACGAAGCGCCAATAGTGCACTCGCTGAGTTTCGATTCCACGCGAATGGAGCCGATTTGAAGTGTGCCGTTCAAAAGGCGTTCGCCGAGAATGGTCGAGGGATCGGTCATGGCGGTGTTCCTTGTCAGAAGTCAGAGCAGATATAAGGGGCGGGTTGCGCGATGCGAATCTTCCTGACTCCGTGCAGTCATGCTATCACAACGGGCGCCGGAAGGCGATTCAAGATTTCAACGTATTCGTTTTCGCACGGCATTGGCGGGACAGCCGAGCAAGGAGCTAGAACTGACTCTTGCGGGTGCCGGACATGCCGGCGGACGGCTTGGACTCGAAATCGTCCCGGCGTATCTGAGCCACGACCTCCTTAATGGACGTCGTTCCGCTTCGTACTTTTTCGATGCCATCCCAATAAAGAGTGGTCATTTTCGCTTTCTCCACGGCCAGACGCTTCAGTTCGTCTGAGGTTATGCCATGCGTGCTCATGGAGGCGCGCAACGCATCGTTCATAATCAGAAGTTCGTGAACGCCGATTCGGCCTTTATAGCCGGTGCCGCCACAGGCTTCGCAATTCCCCGCGGAATAAAGCGCAAGCTTTTTATCCTCCGAGACGCCCGCCAGGCGCTTTTCGTCGTCCGTGGCGTTGTACAATTGCTTGCAGGCGGAGCACAGGCGCCGCAACAAGCGTTGCGCGCAGATCATGATCATGGATGAACTGATGAGATAGGGTTCGACGCCCATTTCAATCAAGCGCGTCACCGTTGTGGCGCTGTCGTTCGTGTGCAGCGTCGAAAGCACCAGATGCCCCGTCAGGGCGGCTTCGATCGCCACGTCCGCCGTCTCGCGATCGCGGATTTCGCCCACGAGGATCACGTCCGGATCCTGGCGCAAAAAACTGCGCAGGCCGCGTGCGAATGTCAATCCAATGCCTTGATTGACCTGTACCTGGCTGATGCCCGGCAGCGTGTATTCGATCGGATCTTCGACGGTTTGAATGTTGATTTCAGGCGTCTGAATTTCCTTCAAGGCGGAAAACAGCGTCATCGATTTGCCCGATCCGGTGGGTCCGACATGCAGGATCATCCCATAGGGCGTTTGAATCTTCTCACGGTACAGTTCCAAATGGCGTTTCGAAAATCCAAGCGTATCTAGAGCCTGCGCAGACTTGCGCTTGTCCAAGAGCCGCAGTACGACCTTTTCGCCATAATTGGTCGGGACGATTGCCACTCGAAGATCGATATCGTCCTTGTACACAATACGGCCGTCCTGCGGCATGCGCCTTTCGGTGATGGAGAGACTGCTCATGATCTTGATGCGCGCGACCATGGCTAGAATCAGTTTCTGCGGCTGCAACCTTTTGATTTGCCGAAGGTCGCCATCGATGCGATAGCGCACGACCACTTCGCGCTCCCACGGTTCGATGTGAATGTCGGACGCTCCCAAAGCGCAGGCATCGTCAACGATCTTGTTGACCAGCATGATGATCGGCGCCGACTCCGCGGAGTCATCGACCACCACAACGGTTTCCTTTTCAACCTGATAGAGTCCGGCCAGCTTGGCCTCAATTTCCACCATGGTGGCCTCTTCCGCCCGGGGCTTGAGCGGAGGCTTTGCAACTTCAACCGGGGTGCTTGCCACACTTAAGTTTTCCGCCGAACCGTTAAACAATTCCTCTATGTTTTTCGGTTCCGTGACGAGTATGCGCGGCTTTTGTTTCAAGCCGAACAGATTCGTCAGATCGTCGGTCAATTTCCAGGCGAAGGGATTGGCAATGACGAATACGCGCTCGTTCGCGTCAGTAATGGCAACGACCTGCCGCGCTTTACAATAGGAGGGGGGGAGCACACCCAATCTCAAATCCTTGGAATCGATTTTGGGCAAATAAGCGAGGTCGAGATACGCGGCAATATTGCGTGCGATGACTTCCTCGCTGACTGCAAGAACAGGCGCGATGAAATAAAGGTTCTCGCCCGTAATGGATGAAATCCGGTTTACCACATCCGGGGCGAGATTGAGCGCTTTCTGTAGAAATGCGAGAAAACCGCGCATGTCCGAAGACGATATTTTCCGGGTGCCCAAATCCTGCCACTTCTGGCTTACGACGAGATATTTCTTCACCGTTTCAAGCAGTTTTTCCTGCGTGACCGGCTTGATCAGAAAATCGGTCCCGCCCGCGTTGAAGGCTCTGGCTTTGTCCTGATCGGTGTACAATGCCGTCAGGAAAATGACGGGAATGAGGGCAAGCGATTTATCCAGATGAAGTTTGGCGCAAAGTTGATAACCATTGGTTCCGGGCATCAATACATCAAGCAGAATCAAATGGGGCGTCATTGAAGTAAGCACCTGCATGGCCTCATCGGCGCCGCTGGCGGTCAGAACTTTATATCCTGCCGACTGCAGATAGCGGCGGATAAGAACCAATTGGTCCGTGCTGTCATCGATGCACAGGATTAAGCCCTTCGTAATGTCTTTCATTGCTGCCTCCGTGACCGTTGCGAACGGAATTCGTTTTTCAGTATCGTTGCCAAAGACTCTAAACTATGCCACCGAATCTTTTGGCCGCCAGCGTTCTAGAACGGATTTTAGCACATCCAAATGTACCGACTTACCGATGCAATCGTCCATTCCCGATTCGATGCATTTGTCTCTGGCGGAATCCGCGGCGTGGGCGGTCATCGCGAGGACGACCGTGTGTTTGAGCGAGCCTTCGCGCTGGCGAATTTCCAAGGTGGCGGCATAGCCGTCCATTTCGGGCATCTCACAATCCATCAGGACAATATCATAATCCGACCGCGCCATCGTTTCGAGCGCATGAACGCCATCGGTCGCCACGTCGGCGGAATAACCCAGTTTCTGCAATCGGCGCAACGACAACTTGCGGTTGTCCTCGCAATCGTCCACAAGCAAAATACGGAGTGTGTTGGGAGTGTCTTGCGGCATATTCAGGCCTCGCGTTTTTTGTGCTGCCTTGTCATACATTAGCAATAAACAACATCGACGTCATTGACGAGATGCGCGAGTTCCTGTTCGCACGCCGTCACGGCACTCGCATCGCCGGCCAAAGCCGCAGCCTCCAGATGGCGGCCCATTTCGCCGAGCGCTGGAAACCCATAGCCTTGCCCACATCCGGCCATGTTGTGGCCCCAGTAACGGATTTGTTGATAGTCGCCGCGTGCGAGCGCATCCGGGATCGCGGCGACTTCTTTGCGCCGGTTTTCCAGGAACGCAGGAAATATATCGTTCAGATCGGCTGGCACTTGAAGGGTAAAGCGCTTGTTTCGGTCAGGCACGTTGCACGCTCCATTTGGGGCACATCATCGAATTGCATTCAACAGATGGCGGACCAGATCTTCCAATTTTCCACACGCGGCCATTATTGCATCCACGTCCTGGCAAGACTCGGCCGTCAAGTCGCAGCCTTTAAGCATTTCGACGAAACCCAGTATTTGATTGTTGGATTCCAGTATTTCGTTCAGTGCAATCGCGCGTCCGCCGCCATCAACAATTCGATTGATCAGTTCACCGACGATTTTGCCGGTCTGAGTTATTTTTCGCAGCAAGCCGGCCGCCGTTTGATCTTTAAGCGTCTGCGTTTCGTCCAATATCAAACCCGAATAGCCTAAAATTGCAGTGAGAGGCGTGCGCAAGTCGTGCCGGATTAAAGCCGCCCTTTCCTCAGACTCATTCATCGTGTTGCTCATCGTTTTTTTCCCGTCAACGTTTCAATTTTTGTCAGGAGCCGCGGGAAATCGACGGGCTTTGTATCGTAATCGTCACAGCCGGCCGCGAGCACCTTTTCTTTGTCGCCGGACATCGCGTGTGCAGTTAACCCGATAATGGGTATGGAGGCAGTGGAAGGGTCTGCCTTTAAGCGGCGCGTGGCTTCCCAGCCGTCGACCACCGGCAAATTCATATCCATAAGAACGAGAGCGGGCTTGCCGTGGATGGCTTTTTCTATTCCTTCCGCCCCATCCACGGCGGTTTCGACTTCATAGCCCTTGCGCTGGAGCCGCCGAAACAGTATGTCGCGATTCATTTCGTTGTCTTCAACCAGAAGTATTTTCACCATTATGCGATTCCCTTTTCTTGTCCTTCAACTTCTTGTCCTTCAACCACGCCGGCGTCAACCGGTTTAACCGAGACCAGATCAGCAATAAATGGGAATAAATCGGCGTAGGGCATCGAATGTTTCTCGATCACCATTTTTACCTGAGAAGTCAGCACGGCACGCTCCTCGGTGTTTAGTTCTTTCGCGGTCAGCACGATGATCGGAAGCGTTTTCCAGCGCGCGTCGCTCTGAACCTTCTTGATAAAGGTTAATCCGTCCATTTCCGGCATCATGAGTTCCGTAAAGATGAGCGAAACACCATGCTGGTTCAAGAGTTCAAGCGCCTGCTTTCCATTGGCCGCGGACAACAGTTCAAGGCCTTCGGCGCGAAGCTGAGTGCAGAGTTGCTCGCGCAGTTTGGGGTCGTTATCGACGACGAGTACGGAACCGGGAGACTTGCGGTGCTTGTTCACGGCGTTCAGCAACTGCATCTGGCCGACAGGCTTCAGCAGGTAGTCGGACGCTCCGAGAGCAAAGCCCATTTGCCGATCGGCAACCATGGTCAGCATAATGACGAGAATCGACTTGAGTTCGGGATCGCTCTTGAGCGCTTTCAACACACTCCATCCGTCCATTTCGGGCATCATGACATCCAGAAGGATGAGATCCGGCTTGATCGCGCGAGCTTGTTGAAGGCCGCTTTCGCCACTATCGGACAGAAACACTTCGCATCCGTATCTGGAGAGATTGCGGACGATGAGATCGTGAACGAGGACGTCGTCGTCAATCACCAGAATTTTTGTGCGCAAGCTGGGAATTATCGGCGGGGCAGCCGGCTTGGTGGAAATGGGCCGCAATTGGCCCGAAGAAAGATTGGAATAAATGGGCCGCAATTGACCCGATGAAAGATTGGAGTAAACGGGCCGCAGTTGACCCGACGAGAGATTCGAATAAACGGCCCGCAGTTGACCCGATGAGAACTTTGCGGGAACCGGAAGCATTGGAAGGCGAATCGTAAAAGTCGTTCCGGTCCCATGAGAGCTGGCGACGGTCAGTTCTCCGCCCATCATCCGGCAGAAATTCCGGCTGATGGTGAGCCCCAGCCCCGTGCCGCCGTATATGCGCGTGGTTGACGCATCGGCCTGCTGGAAGGGCTGGAAAAGTTTGCTCATTTGTTCGGGGGTCATGCCGATGCCGTTGTCCTTGACATCAATGACCATCCAATCCATTTCCTTTTCCATTTCCTTGTGGGCAGCGATGGAGATAACTCCAATATGTGTGAATTTCGTGGCGTTGCTCAAGAGATTGAAGAGGGTTTGGCGCAGCTTCGTGATGTCCCCCGACGCTTCTTTCAAATCCGGCGCGCACCACACCACGATCTTATTGTTGTTCTTAATTGTAAGCGGCGTGACGAGAGCGACGACATCGTCGAGCAGCGGCGCAATCAAGAATTTTTCGATGTACAACTCCATTTTCCCGGCTTCGATCTTGGATAAATCGAGGACCGAATTAATGAGTTCCAACAAGTGTTTGCCCGCGCTGCGAATTTTCTGCAGGTCGGGAATGTACTCAGATTTGCCGTCGTCGGACGCCATCTCTTCGAGCATTTCGCTGTACCCGATCACCGCATTTAACGGCGTACGGAGTTCGTGGCTCATGTTGGCGAGGAACGTGCTTTTTGCGGCATTCGCCGCTTCCGCGGCCTTTTTTGCGGTTTCCAGTTCCAGGTTTGTGCGCGTCTGCGCTTCTTCCGCGTGTCTGCGCTCGGTAATGTCGGCGAAGACCACCACGGCGCCGATAATTTCGCCGCGTTCGTCGCGCAGGGCGACGGCAGTATATTCGGCCGGAAAACTGGAGCCGTCTTTTCGCCAGAAGATTTCGGTGTTCAATCGGCACTCCAGGCCGGTTCGCAACGTGGCGTAAATGGGGCACTCGCTCACCGGATAATCGCCGCCGCCCGCCCGCGTGTGGTGAATGGTGTCGTGCATGGGCCGCCCAATCAGTTCGTAATGGTCCCAGCCCAACAGGCGCGCGGCAGCCGGATTTTCGAAAATGATCCGTCCCTCGCAATCGACCCGTTGAATGCCTTCACCGACGGAATTGAGGATCAATTCGTGATCTCTCTGAAGTTTGGACAGATTTTTCGCCAGCGATATCGCGGTCTGTCGCCCCAATTCGGACTCCTCTTTTGCCGCTTCAATCAGTTCGATCTGCCGACGGATCGCGCGGGAAATCAGCCACGCAAGCCCGAGGAAAAAGGCCAGGCAGAAAGCGCCCAGGATTGTCATACGCCGCCAACTGGCCGTGAGCATTTGTTCGGCCTGCCCGGCGAGCGTATCGGAGCGCACCTGGGTCGAGTGCATGAACGATGAGATCACGCTATCGATTTCGGGCGAAAGAGTTTGCCGTTCGCGTCTTAATTTTTCCCGCTCCAATCGAAGCGCCAGCGTGTCGCGCCGCAGCACGTAAAGTCCGTCGATGCCCATCCGAATTGTCTGGCGCGTGGGATCCCATGCATAGCCCCGGCCCAGCAGATACCTCTTTAAGTTTTCCAGAAGCTGTTGCAGGAGCGCGCCGTGGTCCGACTCCGAATCCGCAAGAATGACCACCATGCGGGTGAGGCGGTTTAGCGTAGGCTTGAGTTTGTTGTCTTTCAAATCGGCGAGACTGTCGGGATTCTCGGCGCCGCCAAGCAGTTCGGCATAGCTTGCCATTTCGGCCAAGTCCTTGTCGAAATCCCCTGTTCCCTGGGTTTGCATTTTAGCCTGTTCTACAAGAATCGATTGCGCCAATCGCGCGGCCTCGTCGCCCCGCGCCGCTCGCCAGCGTTTGAATTGCATGGCGTCCTGCAAGCGCGCCCTGCCCTGGATGGAATCGACCGCGCCGCATAGCGCAACAATTGCCGCGCGCACTTCGCCTATCGTCCGCTGCTGGCTCACATCCTCCCGCATGACGTCGTTGCGTGCCCGCCAGTCAAGCGCCCGGAGATGGACGTCGATCAATCGATGCGTCAGCGTATTCAGGCGCATGAACACGTCGGGCGCGAGCGTACTGATATTTGCTTCAACCAATAAACGATCGACGGTCTTTTCGAGGTTGTCGGCCGCGTTGGCATTGTTGGCGAAAGGTGTGTTTTCGTCCAGAATCGCTAAAAACTCTCCCCGGGATTCCGTTATGTAGCGCAGAACTCCCTGGGCTGCGGAGTACAAGTGCGCCTGCTCATCCAGTATTTTTGCGCGTTCCTCGCGCCGCGAATCAATCTGCCTGCCGACCAGCAAAATCATCACGACGATCGTCGCCATGCCGATCGCCACCAGCAGCCAAACCATCCAGAAAATACGTTGGTTCTCCGCCGGTTGGCTCACGGTTCGAGATCCTTTTTTAAAGGACCGGCCAGATCGGCCCACTTGAACGGAATGAATGTTCCGTTGTCCAAGATTGTGGGCCAGACACGATGACAGGCCTGATGCTCTTTCGGTCCGAGTTGGAGCGGTGTGCCAAGGCCTATGTCGAATTCGCCCAGTCCTTCGAAGGCGTCGACAAGTGATTCGCGTGTGGGCACGCCTTTTATTTTTTCAAGACCTGTGATAAATATCCGCGCGGCGATATAGCCCTCCAGATCGCCAAAACCGGGCACCGCATTAGGGTCGACCGCACGAAGATCGGCGTGGTACTCGCGGATGAGCGGCAGACTTGTGTCAAGCGGGGACGGTACCACCTGCATGACAATCACTTTCGCATCGGTCTTGCCTAATTCTTTTGCCAGCGGAATACTGCCGACAAACGAAACATTCAGAAACAGAGTCCGGATATCCGCCTCGCGGCATTGATGGATGAACCTGGCGCAGGGCGCGTACGTGCCAATCATCACCACAGCCCGGGGCGTGTGCTCGGCGCGGATCATACTGGCGACGGCATTCTCAACGGCAAGCGTGTTGCGTTCGTAACGCACGTGCAAAACGGCACGCTCGTCTTTCAGGCCGTGGCGTTTCAGAGCTGCAAGGCTGCCATTGAAACCAGCGTCGCCGAACGCGTCGCGCTGGGTAAAAAACGCGACCTCCTCAGGTTTTAAACCCAGTTCAATAAGCGCATCGATCATCGCGCCCGTTTCTTCGGCGTAGCTGGCCCGATAATTGACGACATAGCGGTCTGGAGGCGTGTTGCGCAGGACACCACCGCCAGAGTAGGCGGCGAAGAAAAGTGTTTTTTGTTCCAACGCAATCGGAACAGCGACGATGGCAGTCGGCGTGCCCACATTGCCGATGACCGCGAGGACCTTTTGTTTTTCGAGCAATTGCCGCATGTTGGGCGCGGCGCGGGCCGATTCGTAACCATCGTCCAGCGAGTGGAGGCGCAATTTTCGGCCATTCACTCCGCCCGCGCGATTGGCGCGTTCAAATCCAGCCATCACGCCCGTGCGCATGTCCTGCCCCAACGCTTTGGCAGGACCGCTGAGGGCGGAAGACATGCCCAGAACGATCTCGCCGCCAGGCACGCCCTCCTCTGAACGAAGCAATTCCCCAGAAAACAATGCGACGACAAGCAGCGCTAATAGTCGCTTCATTCGGGGCTCCTTCCATAATGGGACTTTCAATTTCGGCTATAATACTCCATTCACTAGACTCGTCGAAGGTCACGACACACTCACTAAACTTACAATTAAATGCGGGTCCAATAAGGAGACTCAATCCAGTAGGATTTACAGCGGGGTGAACAGCCGCCTTCGCCCCGCGGTGCTGCCCCTTACGATCCCGTTGTCTTAAAAACACAATTAAACTCCGTTCACGCCGGGATACGTAGTTTTTCTTCTTCGGGATCGAGTTCAAAGCGTGGCCACAGGCGGTCAATCATGGTCCTCGCCTGCGCGTTTACATCGTCGATGAACTTTTTGCATGCGGCGAACAAGGCAT
>JBBRQD010000083.1:0-25817 GCA_038227045.1 Planctomycetota bacterium | reverse complement strand
GGAAGCGCTTCATGCAGCGTGCCGGGAGTTTCTGGCCCGCGTCAATCAAGCCCCGCTGGCCATGGTCGAGCGCCTTTGGCCGCGCTGGGAACTCGATCCCGAAGAGGAAAAACTACGGGTTTCTGCTTAGATTGAGTTTATATCCGAAAACGAGGATATCTTACTATGGCAGTCAATCTGGCAGACATTGATGACAAATTGTTGGAGGAAGCAAAATCGCTGGGGAATTATCCCACGGAGAAAGAAGCCATTAATGCGGCATTGGAAGAATATATTCATCGCAAAAAGCAAATGAAGCTATTTGAGATCGCGGGAACCATTGACTATTATGAGGACGATCCCAAAATAACGAAGCTTGAAAACTTTCTAGTCGATAAGAAATAATTTATGATTCTCACCGACTCGACCTCCTGGTCGTTGTATTTGCGGCGCAAGGCGACCTCTTTGAATGAATATGAAAAAGCGACTGTCGAACGAATGCGCATTTTAAGCGCACAGAACCAATTAGCCATTATAATAGGCGCCGTTCGCCAGGAAGTGCTTTCGGGCATTAAGCATGTCGAACAATTTGACAAGGTAAAGGAAGTTCTGGAAGACTATCCGGATTTAATTCCTATCCAGGCAGACTATATCGCAGCGGCCCAAATGTTTAATAAATGCAGAAGCGCCGGGATCCAAGGTTCAACTACCGACTTCCTGATTTGTGCGGTTGCGTGGCGTTTGAATTGTCCGATTCTCACGAGCGACCGCGATTTCGAACGTTATGCTCCGATTGTCGGCATTCCGCTCTATCGCGTTTGAAATCCCCTAATTCCGTGCGAGAAAAAGCGCCGCTTTGCCGATAAGATAGTGACTCGTTGCATTTCATCTGAATCAACAGGAATCCACACACGGCGTGTACACTTATACCATTGCGGCGCGCTATATGTTTACTCGCCGCACCACCAAAGCGGCGATTGCGCTTGTGGCCATTATCGTTCTGATGTACCTCATGGTCATCTCGGTGCTCGAAGGCTTCAAAGACCATTATATGGACAAAATTCAGAGCATCGACGCGCACATGACCGTCGATGTGGGGAATTTTGCCGGCGGAATCGTGCATCCTGAGCAGTGGGCCGGCGAACTTTCGAAATTCGATCCCGGCATCAAAGGCGTCACCATCGGCATCGAAACGCCCGCCATGTCCATCTTTCCAAGAGACCGGACCATTGGCACACTGCGCGGCATCGACCTGGACAAAGAGTTGACGATCGGCCGCCTGAGAGAGATCCTGCAGCCGCCCGATATCAAAGAATTCGGCGTGCAGGAATTCAACACTCGAAAATTCAACGGCTGTCTGGTGGGCGGCGCGTGGCACAAGGCGTTCAACCTGAAGCTCAACGACCGCATCACGTTCGTCTTCACCGACGACGACGATCAGGCGAAAACAGTCGCGTTCAACATCATCGGTTTCTACGAGGGTAAGAATCCATTCCTGGAGAATGGCGCGTTCGTCGACCGCAAAGTGCTCGCGAATCAGATCAAAGTGGGCGGCAAGGCAAAGACACTGTTTGTGTGGCTCAAAGAGCCCAACCGGCCGGATCTGAAGGATTTTAAAGAGAAACTGCGCGTTAAAATGCAGGAGATTGTCACTCGCGAAGATACTAAATTGACGGCGCAAACAATCGATGCCATTAAAAACAGCGGCGATCCAAAACTTGCCGAGGCGGTGCTGCCCGTTTTCGACACAATCGATCGAGAACGCGCGAGCAGGGCGATCGATGCGCTGAGCGCGAAAGACGCCCCAATGGCCGAGAAGGCGATCGAACTTCTGCGGAACAAGGACGAGCAGATGGCGGGAAAATTGATTGCGACGCTGAATCGCGAGGGCCGGAAGAACAAGGTCAACGTCGAGACGTGGCAGGAAAAAGACAATAATTTCTATGAAGCGGTGACGCGCGAAAACCTGATGATGCGCGGAATCATGGGTGTGTTTCTGCTGCTGACGGCGTTCATTTTGTTTTTGATTTTCGACGGCATGGTCTCCGAAAAGATTCGCGACATCGGCGCGCTGCGGGCGCTGGGCGCGTCGCCGGCGGGCATTCAAAAATGTTTCCTGATGCAGGCGATTTTCATCGGCGGACTGGGTGTCCTGATCGGCATGGGACTCGCCGAGCTGCTCCTGCATAACATGAACGAGATTCCGTGGATTCGAAACAACATCTATCCCAGCGACGCGTTCGCCGTGGACAAAATTCCGCACGTCACGCTGAATTACGACCGGATTGTGATCGCGGTGTCCAGCATCGCGTCGGCGCTGCTGGGCGCGGCGATTCCGGCGTGGCGGGCGTCGCGCATGAACCCCGTGGAGTGCCTGCGCCATGAGTAACCCGGTGGCTCTGCGCGCCGACAACATCGGCCGCCATTTCATCGACGGCGAAAAAAAGCTGACGGTGCTGAAAGGCGTGTCACTGGCGTTGAACGCGGGCGAAGTCGCCGCGCTGGTGGGGCGCAGCGGCAGCGGCAAAAGCACGCTTCTGCATATTCTCGGCCTGCTTGACAGGCCCAACGAAGGCGAGGTGTTCATCGACGGAACGCCGGCAGGACAGCTCCCGGAGAAGCATCGTTCGATCGTGCGCAATGCGCGGATCGGTTTCGTCTTCCAGCATTTTTTCCTGCTTCCCGATTTCAACGTGTTCGAAAACGTGCTGATGCCCGCGAAGATTCACTTCTCGGCGTCGCAATGGATGTCGAACAAATCCACATGTGAAAAGCGCGCGCGCGAACTCCTCGACGGAGTCGGCCTGGGCACGCATCTCACCGATTCGCCGCGCACGCTGTCGGGCGGCGAACGCCAGCGCGTGGCCATTGCGCGCGCGCTTTTTCTGGAACCCAAGATTCTTCTGTGCGACGAACCCACCGGCAACCTTGACCAGGAGAGCGGCAAGCGTATCATGGACTTGATCTTTGACGCGAGCGCCAGGACGGGTGCGGCAGCGATGGTCGTCACGCACGACGCCAGCCTCGCCGAACGCGCGCACAGGCGCTTGCATCTGGATGACGGTGTATTGAAGACTGACTAAGAATTCCGCGCGCTTTTTTTTCACCGCAGAGAACGCAAAGGTTCGCGGTGAAAGGTCTTTTAGGATTTCGTACATGCAGATTCGCATCAAGACGGGTCCCAACAAAGGCAAACTTGTGCCCGTCACTGGCGCGCATCCGATCGTGATTGGACGCGACAATTCGTGCGGTTTGCAAGTCATCGACCGCGGCGTGTCGCGCGAGCACGCGAAAATCGTGCGCGTGGGCGAAATGGTTTTTCTGCACGACCTCGGCAGTCGCAACGGAAGCTACGTCAATGGCGAGCGCGTCAAAGAGGAATTGCTACGCGAGGGCGACATTATTCGCGTCGGCGCCACGCAACTGCAATTCGAAAGCGTACGCCATGGCCGAAGAAGCGAAGACGATCTTCAATACGACGAGAACGACGACTTCAAATCGTCGCTCGAACTGAACATCAAAGACCTGTACGTGACCGACGACACCGCGGATCGCGAAATCGGGCATTTCAAAGCCATTTGCCGGGCCACGCATCTGTTTCAAGTCGAGCGCGACGAAAAAACGCTGCTGGATAAATTGCTCGATTTGATGATCGAGTACGTTCCGGCCGTCCACGCGTACATTTTTCTGCGCGACGAAGCCTCCGGCAAGGTGGTGCCGCAGGCGATCAAGCGCAAGGCCGATAGCCACACCGCGCCGGTCTCGCGTTCGATTTTGCGCAAAGTCATCGGCGAGGCGAAAGCGATTCTCACCGCGGACGCCATGCAGGACGAGCGCTTCAAGTCCGGGGATTCGATCATCACGCACAGCATCCGCTCGCTGATTTGCGTGCCGATCACAGGCTCCGGCCACGTGCACGGCGCGATCTACGCGGTCAATTCCAGTTTGACGGAAGCATTCGACGAAAGCGATTTGCAGCTCGCCACGGCGCTCGGCTCGCAATTGGCGCTGGCACTCGAGAATCTGCATCAAACCGTGAGGCGGCGCAAAGTTTATTTCCGGATTATCGGGCGGCTGATTTCCACTTTGGAAGGCATGAAATTTGGCGAGCCGGGGCATTCGGAACGCGTGAGCGGCTTTTGCACGGCGATCGCGATTGAGATGGGCTTGAGCGACCGGGAATTGGTGCAGGTGTCGCTGGCCGGGCTGTTGCACGACATTGGCAAGATCCGCGAGCTTTCCGGGGCTCCGGCGGCCGTCGGGCAGATGGCTTCCGGCTCGGGCAATTCGTCCGCTGTCTCGGATATCCTGACGGAAATTCCCGATTTGCCGGACACGCTGGCGTGCATCCACTCTCAATACGAAAACTACGACGGCACGGGTTTTCCGAACCAATTGAAAGGCGACGCGATACCGCTGGGCGGACGCATCGTGTCCGTGGCCAGCGCGTTCGACAAATTGATATATCCCGGCGGAGCGCCGACCGCGCACACGGACGGCACGGCCGTGCGCGACGCGTTCATGTATTTGGAGCAGCGGGCCGCGGCGATGTACGATCCCGAGGCGGTCAAGGCACTCATGGTGTCCTACCGCCACGGCGCGCTTTCAACTCTCAAGCCGGCTTCGGCGCGTCTGGCGGAAACAAAAGAGGGCGAGCCGGCGGACGATTTACCCGCAGCGGCCGAACCCCTGATGAAAGGCACGAGACTGCGCAAAACGCTCGAACCCGTGTCAAAACTCAATACGATCAGAATGGATCGGATGGATCGGGAGGGGTATCCAGCGCCGCCCTTGCCGGACGCGTCAGAAAGCCCGCCCGTGGACGACGCTGCCCCATCCGACTTGATAGGCGAAGGCGGCGATACATCGCCCAAGAAACGGGGCAAATAGCATAATGCCCGACACGTCCAATCGATCCGCATCCCCGGAAAACGCCGTGGCGAATAAAGCCGGCGTTTTGACGGGGGGCGCCGCGACTGGAAGTGTCGGAGCGTCACCGGCGGGTTCGATGGGCGCGCCGGGCGCCGATGCAAGCGTGCGAAAGGCGCCGCCTTATCCCGTCGCGGCGCTCATCCGCCGCACGCGAAACGCGAAGAGCGCGCGCGATCTTCATGATATCGCGTTCAACGGCTGGGAAGCGTCCATGCGTCTGGCCGTCGCCGCGAAGCCGCCGTCCGACGTGTCCATGTTATTCGAGCCGTCCACCGGTTCGTGGGCCGCGTCGATTCGCGCCAATTTGAGCGACACCAAACTGGACGATCCGCATTTGACCGCGGTCTATGCGCTGTTTTCGCGCGTCGGCGCCGGAGTCAACGCGTCGCCGATGTTCGTCACGCCGAAAATGCTGTTCGAATATATCGCCTCCTATCGCAATCAATTGCACGGCCACGGCGCGGTGCGCGGCGCGGAATTCTACGATTCCGCCGGCGAGATTCTGTTGAACGGCCTGGAGGCAGCGTGGCGGCATTGGATATTCCTTCCGGATCGCGGCGAACTGGTGTTCGTGCAATCCGTCGAATTGGACGCCGCGGGGCAGCGCCGCGCGCGCGTTTACTTGCTCAAAGGTGGCGAGCCGATGCTCGAAAGCCGCATCGGCTCGACCGACATTCCCGAAGGGTTGCGGCCGCGGCGCCTGTATTTGCGCGTGGACAAGCGCTACTTTTCGCTGCACCCGTGGCTGCTGTACGACGACAAGGACGAACGCGAACGGGTGCTGTACTACAACGGGCGGAACAAATACCTCGATTTCATCAGCGGCGAAACGCCGCGCATCGATAAACTGCAAGACTCCTATCCGACGTTGTTCAAAGAACTGGACGCACTGTTCAGAGGCAAAGCCGCGACGGTGTTCGCGGATGCCAGCGAAAAAAATCCCAACGACTTCGGCGATTATGAAATTATCTGCGAACTGGGACACGGCGGCATGGCGTCGGTATCCATGGCCAAACAGAAAAGCCTCGAGCGGCGCGTGGCGCTGAAAATGCCGCTGCCCGGCGTGGCCAACGACCCCGTCGCGATCCAACGCTTCGCGCGCGAAATTCAAGTCCTGAGCCAGTGCGATCATCCGAACGTCGTCAAAATTCTCGACTCCGGCGTGCACGAGGGCACGCCGTTTTATGTCATGGAGTACATCGAGGGCGCGGACCTCGCCCGGATCGCCAAAGCGCTGGCCGCGAACGGCAGCATCGACGACGCTATTTCCAACGCCTCGTTTCAAGTAAAAATGGAACGGGCGGAACTCTTGAATCTTCCGGCGCCGCCGTCGTCGGCAAAGATTCCGGCGAGTCCATCGCGGCCGGAGCACCGCTCCCGGCAGGAACTGGTTGCCAACAGCATGCAGCGCCTGACCGCTCTGTTTCGCGACGCGGCGCGCGGGCTGCATCATCTGCACGAGCACGGCATCATTCATCGCGACATCAAGCCCGGCAACCTGATGCTGACCGACGGCGAACACCGCATCGTGGTGATGGACCTGGGGCTGGCCGCGCTCGCCAATATGACCTCGTCGCTGGCGCGCGACAACACCGCGCTGCTGGGCACGCTGCGCTACATGGCGCCCGAGCAGCTTCAACGCCAGCCCATCTCGCTGGACCGGCGCGCGGATATCTATTCGTTGTGCGCGACATTTTATGAATTGCTTGCCGGCAAGCCCTTTCTGGAGGGGGTCAACGAACAGCAATTGCTGCATCAAATCCTCTATGAGGAACCGGTGCCATTGGGCACCGCGAATCCGTTCGTGCCGCGCGACATTCAGATGATCGTCGCGAAGGGAATTCAAAAAGATCCGCGTTTGCGCTACCAGAACGCCGAGGAACTCGCGCGGGATCTGAACCGCTGGCTGCACGGTGAACCGGTCGCCGCCCGCGATCCTTCGCTGGCGTATTTGCTGAGCCTGAGCATCCGGCGGCACAAAGCGCTGGTGCTTACCGGCGCGGCCTGCCTGGCGGTGGTGCTGGGCGTGACGGTGCTTGCCGTCTGGATGCGCCAGGATCTGCTGGTCACGCAAAACGACCAGGCCAAGAAAATCGCCGCTACCGAAAAAGAAGCGAAGCGCACGGTCGTGCTGGCGAGCGCAAAGGACCAGCTTGTCTTCGGCGCGGCAATGGAGAACGACGGACAGTTTGGGCTGGCAAAAAAGAGCTACGACAGCGCTCACGCGAGTTTATTGGCGCTGGGCGAACCGGTGGAGGAAGCGGACACGCATTTGAATCTGCTGTATCTGCGCCACCGTCCGCCGCTGTTTTATTTTGACGGACATCGCCAGATCGGAAATCACAAGGGCCGCATCTTCAGCATTGCATGTTCTCCCAAGGACGACACGGTCGCATTGACTGCCGGCGAAGAGAACGGGATCGGCATTATTAAACTCTGGGACTTGCGCACCGGACAGCAGACCGAGAATTATAAAACGATGCCGGGAGACCGCATCTTAAGCGCCCGATTCAGCCCCGACGGCACGAAAGTGCTGTTCAGCGGATGGCTGAGCAAGCTGAATTTATGGACCGTCAAGACCGGCGCGGTCGTGGCCTTTTCCGGCCTTCAGGAACCGATCGCGTGCGTGGCGTTTTCGCCCGATGGCGACTACGCCGTGTCGGGCAGTTACAATGGCAATCTGCGCATCTGGGACATGCAGACCGCGGCCGAGGTCGATTCAAAAGACGCGCAGTCGGCCGTTGTCCGGTCGCTCACCTATCTCGCGGACGGAACGATCTGTTCCGGCGGCAGCAGCGGGCAAATCTCCATCTGGAATTTCAACCGCTCGCAACGGAAGCTGATTCTTGAACGGACCTTTTCAGCGCACAAGGGCGGCATCAACGGCCTCGCGTTTGTCGACAACGGAAAATTCGTCGTCTCCTGCGGCGACGACCGCCTGTTGAAAATATGGAATGTCGCCGACGGCAAAGAACTGGGCCACGCGTACGGCCATCAAAGCGAGGTCGCCGCGCTGGGCGTGTTCGAACAGGATAACAACAAATACGCGGTGAGCGCGTGTGGCACGACGCTGCGCATCTGGGATCTGGATCACATCACCGAACCGCAAACCATCGACTGCGGCTGGCACGAAAGCGCCATCAGCGGCCTTGCCATGCTGTCCAATGGCAAGCGCGTGATGACGGCCGGCGTGGACGGCTCGTTAATGATGTGGAATGTACCGTTCCAGAAATTTCAGAAGACTGTGCCGTTCGATGTGTACACGGGCGTTGTCCGTTCGGTCAAGCTTTCCGCCAACGGCAAACTGGCACTGACCTGCGGTGACAACGAAAACAAGGAATTCAAGGTCCGCCTGCTGGATGTCGAAAGCGGCTTGCAACTGCGCGAATTCACGGGGCTCAAGGCAACTATCCGCACGGCCATTTTTTCAGCGGACGAAAAAAGCGTGCTTGCCATCGACGTGGATGGCTGCGTCATGGAATGGCGCATCGACGACGCTACGAGCGACGTGCCATCGCGTGTCATTCGCAAAGACCAGCCGCATCCCACCACTTTTATTACGACGGTCTTTTCGCCCGACAGCCGCCGGGCGGCGATCAGCGTGACGGATTGCAAGCTAGACGTGATCGACGTTCAGACCGGAGCAACGGTGAACACTCTGGTGCCGGACGACACGGTGAAAGTCTCGGGCGCGTCGTTCTCCGCGGACGGCGAGCGGCTGCTCACGAGCAACATGGAAGGGACTCTGCGGCTCTGGGACGCCGGGTCGGCCAAGAAACCGAAGCGGATTTCATCGCCGGGAAATTCGCCGGTGTTTGGACTGGTGCTGATGGCCGACGGCAAACGCGCCATCGCTGGCGGAATGGATTTCGTCTGCCGCATGTGGGATCTGGAGCAAGGCGAGGAGATCCGCACGTTCGAGGGCCACAACAATTCGGTGGTCGCGGTGGCCTATTCGCCGGTCAAGAACCAGATCGCGACCGGAAGCTTCGACCAGTCGATCCGCATCTGGGACGCGGACGACGGGCGCGAACTGTATTCGTTCAAATCGCTGAAAGGTTCGGTGGTCACGCTGGCGTATTCCAATGACGGCAGATCGCTGATCTACGGCTGCAAGAACGGCAAAATCGAGTTGCTGGACTTCAATCAAGCCGCGCGCATCCGCATGCTTCAAGAGCGGATCGCGCACGCGCAAAACATGCTGAAAACGAAAAACGATGCCGAGTCGCTGACCATCGTCGGCGAATTGTTGTCGCTGCAGGGCGCATGGGCCGACGCCACGGATCGCATGGACGCCGCCCGCAAGTTGTCGCCGGGCAGTTTCGATGCGTATTCCATGCTCGGAAAATGCTTTTGGATCCGGGCCCGGAACGAAGACAATCCGGTAAAGAAAACGGCGCTCTACAACAGCGCATTCGAAGCATACCGGTACGAACGCGACCGGCACAAGATTCAGGCGGAGGCTACGGGAACATCGGACCTGCGACAGGAACTGATGCGCTACAATCTCATTTTGAGCGCCATCAAATCGGAAATAAAAAAAGCCGCCACGACCGAAAACTGATTCACCGAGGGATCCTGCCTTCATGTCCAACGCGAACGACGCCGATGAAATCCCGCCCGCGCCTTTGCCCGATGACGCGCTCGCATTGCTGCGCTCGTGGAAATGGGCGGACGCGTTGCCTTCGCTTGAGGCGCGCGCCGGTGCACCGGACGCCGAACTAATTCTGGGGTGGAATGAAATCGAGAACGGCGATTTGCGCAGGGCCCGCGAGCACTTGGAACGCAGCGCCACCGCGGCGAATCCGCATTTCGCGCCCTGGACACACGCCGGTCTGGCCGCAGTGGCGATGCGCATGAAAGAGTTCGACACGGCGCACAAATTTCTGGACACAATCACGGCGGCGGAGATCGAAAAAGATCCGCTGCTGGGGGCCATGGCGGCGCATATTCGCGGCGGGGCGCTTTATCACGTCGGATCGGACGAGCGTTCCCTGCGCGAATTTGAAATGGCCCTGAGCCTGTGCCCAGCGCAGCACATTCTGCGCGGCCGCATACTGGACTCGCTCGGCAAATATTTCGCGAGCTTGAGCAACTTCGCGGCGGCACGCGATTTTTTCGCCGAATCGTTGAAACGCAAAGAACGGGCGGGCGACATCAACGGCATCGCGTTCGCGCACGGCAGCCTCGGACGCCTGATGCTCGATTGGGGTTATTTGAAGGACGCGCGCGATCACTTTCTGAAAGACCTCGAACTGATTCGCGGTAAAGACAAGCTCGGCGAAGCGCAGATGTACAATTTTCTCGGGCGCATCGACCTCGCCGAAGGGCGTCTCGACGATGCCGCCGGCTGGCTGGACGAAAGCGCCCTGCGCGCGGCCGAGGCGGGCGCGACCTGGATCGAAGGATTTGCGCGCAAGGACCGCGCGCTCGTGTATCTGGCGCGCGGCGATCTCGTCAATGCCGAGGCGGAAATCGACCGCGCCGCGGCGCTGCTGAATTTCGCCGAAGGAAACGCGCACATCGACCGGGCGCGCGCCCTCGTATGTCGCGCGCAGGGGCGCTTTGCCGACACGGAAGAATTGTTGCAGCGCGCGCTGGCGCATTTTGAGAAAAGCGGCGAGCATTCCGAGGCGGCATCCACGCTGATCGAGGAAGCCCGCACGCTGCGCGCGCGCAAAGCGCCCGCGGCCGTGTTGCGGCACGCGCTCGAACGCGCGCTCGAACGCGCCGAAGCCTGCCGCCGCACGCGGCTGGTGCGCGAGGCCGAAGCGGAGATGCGCTCCGCGGACATGCAGCAGTACGTGATGCACGCGTATCGCCGGGCCAGCGGAAAAAATGTCGAGGAAGACGATGTCTGCCTTTTCGAAGGCGTGCCGGAGACGGTCACGGTCCTGTTCATGGATTTGAAGAACTCGACCGAATTCGTGATCTGCCACGATCCGCGCTGGGTGCTGATGTCGCTCAACCAGATTTTCGCGGACCTCGACCGGGAGATGCACAAATACGGCGCGTCGGTCAATCAATACCTGGGCGACGGATTCATGGCGTATTTCCGGGGCGAGGATCACGCGCGCCGGGCCGTCTCCGCAGCGCTCGAATTGACTCGCGTCATCGAAGCGGTCAACCGGCCGCGCATGCTGCTGCGCCTGCCGCGCTTCGAAGCGCGAATGGGCATCGGCACGGGCGAAGTAGTGCTCGGCCACGTCGGCACGTTCCGAAAATTCGACTTCACCGCGGTCGGACCCGCGACCAATCTCGCCGCGCGGCTGCAAACGGAAGCCGAGACCGGCCTGCCGTGCATTGGCCGTGCAACTTACGAACGCGTCGCGCGCTACTTTACATTTAAAAACGCGGCGGGGCGCGATTCGAATTTGAAGGGCTTTGGCGAACAACGCCTTTGGGATGTTGTCGGCACGGTCGGCACGCAGATCCTGACGAATCTGCCCCGGCAAAAGCCATGAATTGAAAGACGCTCAGCGATTCATCATTCGACGTATATGAATTCGTTCGAATTGAACAGCACGTGGCAGAAGTCCACGAGCGCCTGGCTGGCACGCGGCCTGTCGCCCGTTGACTTGGATGACGCAGCGGGCAGTAAGTCGGGGTGAAGGCTGTCGGAATCCTTGAAGAAACCGGGGTTCTCCTCGAATTTCCAATGCCCGGATGCCGCGCTTTTGTTGATGATGTCACCCACGAACAACTGCTGTTTGGGCAGCGCGGTATTCGAGAGTTTCACTTCGTCGATCATGCCGTGCCAGCCCATCGTGCGCACGCCATCGCGCGCACCGACGACAAAGGCGCACTTCGACGGACCGTGCGCAAGCGCCACGTGTTTTGCCTTCGCCGTGCGCATCAGCGCGTCCATATCGGTCAAATCGCGCATGTAAAACGTGATGCCCGTTTCACCCGTGTCGGACATTTTCACCGACGCCGCAACGTAGTATGTTTTGTGCAGTTCGATCCTCAAATCGGATGGAACGACTTCGTATCCCGTGGCGCCGTTTTTCGGATCTCCGTCGCTGAATTGCAGTATTAAATTGCGCGGCTGAAACCTCGATTTCTCGCTGGTCACGCCGAAGGACCAGCCGGCGTGCAGCGGGTTTCCATCCCAATGCGAGGCGACTGTCCGCACGTCGGCGTTTTCGTACAGCGATTCCAAAAGCACGATCGCTTCGATTGTAAAATCGCCCGCAGGAAGGCCCGGATTGTCGGGAAGTTTCAACTGGTCTTCGGGATGATTTTCGCGAAAGAGCGCGGCCTGTCCGCCGCTCTGCGGCATGGTCTGCGCGACATAATTCTGACTCGACGCGGGGTTCGCATTCGCGGCTGCGTTGCCTTTCGAACGCTCCAGAAAAGCCATTGCCGTGGCGCGTTCTTTGGCCCTCGGCAAACGCCCGAACGCGAGCCGGTACGCCGTGTCGGCCATTGCGCCGGGATCGCCCGAACACGATTGCTGCACGCGGATCGCGAACGACGACGCGCGCTGCAAGGGCCATTGGCCGTTGATCATGAACAGCGATTGCGTCGCGGTAGTCGTGACGTTGCGCAAGGGATTGGTCAACAGACCGTCGGGCTCGTCGAACACTTCGAGCAGCGAGTCGTGGGTGTTGCGCAGCACTTTCGTGTAAATGCCGCGGCTCGGCGACGTGAAATCCGCGGACGATCCGCCGTTCTTCGTATCCAGTTCGCCGCTGGCCGCCAGCATCGAATCGCGAATCTGCTGCGCATCCAGGCGCCGCGCGTTGATGCGCCACAGCAGCCGGTTTTCGGGATCTTTCAGCTTCGCCGCTTCGGGCATCGGCCTCAGCGAGGTTTGCCGGTACGTGGCGGAGAGCACGATCAGCCGATTGATTTTTTTCATGCTCCAGCCGTCCTTGACGAAACGCGTGGCGAGCCAGTCGAGCAGTTCCGGGTGCGTGGGCTTTTCTCCAAGCCGCCCAAAGTCGCTCGACGTCGCGACGATGCCGCGGCCGAAGCGATATTGCCAGAGGCGGTTGACCATGACGCGCGACGCGAGCGGGTTTTCCGGCCGGGCCAGCCACGCCGCCAGCGCACTGCGCCGGCCGGTGGTGTTCGCTGTTTTCGGCGCGGGAATCACGGCGGGCTTGGCGTCGAGCAGCGTCAAATATCCCGGTTCGATTTCGGTCTTCGTTGCGTCGCCCGGAATGGTGGTGGGCGCGGCTTTCGGACCGACATCCGCGACGAGCAGTGTTGTCTGTAGTGCCTTGGGTTTCTCGGGATCGAAATCGGCCAACTTCTTCTTCAGCTCAGACCATTTTTCGCGCTCCGCGCCTTTGATTTTTCCATCAATGGTTTTGCGTTCATCGACAACCTGGCGCAAGGCCAATTCGGTGATTTGCGTTTCGAACGGCTTGCACTCGCCCGGCGGTTTTTCAATCATGACTTTAAATTCCGGCTCGAACTTGCTCATCGCGTCGCGTTTTGCCTTTTCCAAATGAGGCTGTTCGATCGTGGCGATTTCGTCGCGCAGAGTCTTCGTTTTCTGCTCCCATTTTTCGTACGCCGCCTTGTACTGCGCGAGCTCTGTTTGACGCGCCACCGGCAAATCGTCGCGCCAGTGAACACCGGAAAAGAAGGCCTGGAGCCGGTAGTAATCCGCCTGCAAAATCGGATCAAACTTGTGATCGTGGCAGTGCGCGCAGCTCATGCTCATGCCCATGAACACGTCGCCGCACACGTCCGTGACATCGTCGAGATACTGCCCCCACGCCTTTGGCACGTCGCGCTGGTTGTATTCGTAACTGCTCAAGCGCAGAAACGCCGTGCCGACGTACACGTCTGGATTCTCCGGATCGATTTCGTCGCCGGCGAGCTGCTCGGCGACGAAGCGGTCGTAGGGCTTGTCCTCGTTCATCGAACGGATCACGTAATCGCGATACGGCCACGCGTTGGCGCGGTAGGCATCCTGCTTGAAGCCGTCCGACTCCGCGTAGCGGACCAGGTCGAGCCATTGCCGCGCGGCGCGCTCGCCATAGCGCGGGCTGGCCAGCAGGCGGTCGATCAATTTTTCGTACGCGTTTGGAGAGGCATCGGCCAGAAACGCGTCAACCTCCTCGGGCGTGGGCGGAACGCCATGCAGATCGAGCGTCACACGGCGGATCAGCGTGCGTGGAGCGGCCTCCTGCGCAGGATCGAGGCCCGACGCGGCGAGTTTTTCGAGAATGAATTTATCGATCTCGTTCTTGACCCAGCCGGAATCTTTTACGTCGGGAACAGGGGGATTCTTGATTGGTTGAAAGGACCAGAATGCGCGGTCTGCATCGGTGATCACTTTGTGTTTTTTGGCCAGCGACGCGGCGGCAATTTTCGCGTTCTCCGGCCACGGCGCGCCCATCTTGATCCACTGCGCGAACGCGGCGCGTTCCGCGTCCGGAAGCTTGGCTTCCTTTGGCGGCATCGTCAGGTCGGGATCGCTGTGTTCGATGGCGGAAATGAGCAGCGATTTGACGGGATCGCCGGGCACAATGGCGGCTCGAGTCTCGCCGCCCTTCAACGCCGCTTCGAGCGTATCGAGGCGCAGTTGGCCCTTCTGTTTTTCGACGCCGTGGCATTTGATGCAGCGCTCGGCCAGCGCCGGACGAATTTTCTGTTCAAAGAATTTAATGCCGTCCGCGTCCGGTTGCGCCGCGCTACACAATAAAGGAGCCGCGCAAACGGCGAATAGCACGACGCGGTGCAGGATTGAAAAATGACGGAATTTTCTTTTCATGAAATCCTTCAAACACTTTACCATTTTTCATCGGCACTTGACTACATAGAGATACACCCTTAGTAACGATGCGGCCAATTCTTTTTTAGTGCGGAGGAGACGAGTATGAGAACCATTTCGGGGATGGCACTGGCGGCCGTTTTAGCGGTCGTCTGCCAAGCGGGGGAGGGAACCGTGACGACAAAGTCGGAGCTATTCGGCAAGACGCCTGACGGCAAGGAAGTGACGCTCTACACGCTCGAAAACACTCACGGAGTCAAAGCGCGAATCATGAATTACGGCGCGACGCTGGTCTCGCTGGATGCGCCGGATAAGGATGGAAAGTCGAGCGATATTACGCTGGGCTTCGACACGCTCGATGGCTATTTCACGAAGGGCAATCCGTTCTTTGGAGCGACGGCCGGGCGCTACGCCAACCGCATCGCAAAGGGTGAATTCACGCTCGACGGCAAGACCTACACCCTCGCCAAAAACAACGGCGCGAATCATCTGCATGGCGGCGTCAAGGGATTCGACAAGGCCGTCTGGGAACCACAATTTACCGCCGTCAACAAGCAGAGCGAAGGAAGCGTCAAGTTCTCCCATCTAAGCCCGGACGGCGACGAAGGCTATCCCGGCAATCTGAAAGTCACTGTTGTCTACACACTGAACGACAGCAACGAACTGACGATCGATTATTTCGCGACGACCGACAAAGCCACGGTATTGAACCTCACGAACCACACGTATTGGAATCTCGCGGGCGCGGCGGCGGGCAATATTCTCGAGCACGAAATGACGATCCACGCCGACAAGTATGTGCCCGTGAATATGGGCGGCATTCCGAACAACGGCACACAGCCGGTGAAGGGCACGCCGATGGATTTCACGGTGGCGCACACCATTGGCGAGCGCATCCAGCAAGCGGGCGGCGACCCGGTTGGATACGATCACACGTGGGTGTTGAACGGCAATGCCGGCGAATTGAAAAAGTGCGCGACGGTTCACGATTTGAAGAGCGGCCGCGTCATGGAAATTTCAACGACGGAGCCGGGCGTGCAGTTTTACACTGGGAATTTCATGGACGGACACACTACCGCGCGCGGCGTGGTCTGTAACAAACATCAGGGATTCTGCCTGGAGACGCATCACTTTCCGGAGTCGCCGAATCATCCGGATTTCCCGACGACGGTGCTCAAGCCGGGCGAGACTTATACGCAAAAGACAGTGCATAAGTTCAGCGTGAAATAATTGTCGGGGATTTCAAACTGCAATTGAACGAAGCGGCGAAGTTTGCCGCTTCGTTTATTAGTGCCGTTATTTTTCAAGCTCGGTGGTGCGCGTCATTTTGATAGTTCCTTTTTCATCCGGGCCTTCGTACTCGCCTGTGAATTCGTCGCGGGTTACGCAGCCTTTGAATGTGTACACGCCGTGAAATTTTCCGAGGCTCACCGCGGTGTCGAAGCGAATTTTTCCATCGACGAGTTTGCCCTTCAGTTCGGCTTTGAAGATCAGCGCCTTTCCAACAACGAATGTCGCGCTCCAGACTCCTGGAACGTTTTCCACCGCAGTGCCCGTGAAATCGCCGCCGTTTGGGGAGTATCCCGGTCGTGAATCCGTCCATCGGCCGGACCAGTTTCCGGTCAACGTGATTTCAACTGAAGGATCGGATTTATCAGCGGCGGTGCTCTCTTGAACGGCCAGCAGAGCGAGCAGCAGAACTGCCGCAATCATCGCGTTCAATGAGGACATGGAATCAATTTCCCGACGTCTTTTCGATTCTCGACTTCGGGCGCAAGACCTTGATACAAAATAACGCGTTCGTCGCCGCGTTGCAGTGTGGCGAAGGGGGGAACGCTGCGTTTGCCATCGGGTGACGGCGCGCCCAGGCTGATCTCGCCGATCTTGAAACCGCCGGCGAGCGTCTCGCCGCGGCGGTATAGAATTTCCTGTCCGCCAGGAATCAGGATCAGCGCGCCCGCGCCGCCCGCGCCGGATGGAATGACGTCCACGAGCTTGTACATCTTGATCAAATCGACTTGCTGCTTGAGCAATTCGCGATCGAATTCCGGCCAGCTCGAATCGCGGCTGCTGGGCAGTGTGTTCAGCACCAGATCGTCCTTTTCGCCGCGCAGAATTCGCAGGCAGGCGAGCATGATCAACCGCTCGTTCATGTCCGCTGGCGAGCCGGTTTGGACGGACAGCATGCTGCGCGATTCGCGACTGCCGTTATTGGTTTGTTCGGAGACTTGAATGGGCTGAATCAACTGGCTTTTGAATCGCCCGCGCGCGGCTTCGGCGAGCAGCGGCACGGCTTCCTTGGCGTCCAGGCGCGTGAGCGCCGTCGCGGCGGTCTGGCGGACGTTGGTGTTCGGATCGCTCAACTTATCCATGAGCAGCGGAATCTGATCGGTGCGCCCGAGACGCGCGAACAATTCGCAGGCGAGCGTGCGCTCCTGCAGCGAACCGGAGCGCGCCGCGCGGCAGATCAGCGCACGGCCATCACTGCAGCCCAGGAATCCCAGCGCCAATGACGCTCGGACACGCATCGAATCGTTTCCGGACAGCAGTTGCGCGCGCAGAATCGGGACGGCGAAACGCGCACCGATGCGCGGGAAAAGCATCACCGCCGTCGTCCAGACTTCTTCGTATTTGGAGTCGAGACCGGAGACCAGGTAACCGGCCGTTCCGGGATCCTTGAGCTGCGCGAGGCCCGTCAGGCCCAGCACTTGATACGCGGCGGACGGCGAATCGAGCGATTGAATCAGATGCTCGCGCCCGGCCGCGTCGCCGAAGCGGGCGAGCGCCAGCGCGGCGCTCTGCTTGACGAATTCGATTTCGCCGCGGTCGTCGAGCCGCATGTGCAGCGCGGGCAGCGCCGCCGGATCGCCGATCACACCGAGCGCCGCGACGCACGCCGAGCGCACCGTGTAACTTTTTTCGAGCTTCGATTTTTCGGCGAGCAGCGGCACGGCGCGGCGGATGCGCAATTGCCCCAGTGATTCCGCGCACGCTTCGCGCAGCACGGCGTCTTTGTTGCCGTTCGTATTCAAGCCCGTCATGAGTCCGCGTTCGACCGGGTCGTTGACTTTTCCAATGACCGCGAGCACCCGCGCGGCGGTGACTGCCAGCATTCCGTTGCGCGAAACTTCATCGACAAGCGCCGGAACGGCATCCTCGCGTTTTTCGGCGGCGGCGCGTTGAAACGCCGCTTCGCGCGCCACGATGTCGCGCGTGGCGAGCCCCTTGCGATAGTCTTCGAGCGATCCGAATTGACGCTGCGATTCGGCGATGCCTTCTTCCGAATCCGGCGTGGGCTTTGCCGCCGGGGACGGAACAACCGCCGCCGTGTCTTTCGGCGCGTTTTCAGGCGTGGCGAATTTGGCGGGATTGAATTCTGTATTGATGGGCGAATCGGCGGTGATGGGCGCGTTGTCGCTGGGGTTAAATACGGCCGGCGCGGCCGGATTGACAGCGCCGGTCGCCGGAGCGGTGGGAGTCTTCGGTGCAACCGCAGGCGCAACGTTTGCGTTTTTCGCGTCGCTCAGGTTGGGCGTCGGCGGGTCGAAATCCGTGAGCGGGTGGCGGACATCCGGCGATTTTCCTCTTCCGGCGCCGGCGTCTTTTCCGGCCGGCTCTTTCTGGCCTTGCGCGGCCGCTTCGTTCTTCAACCGAATGCGCGTCATTTCGCCGGCGACACGTTCGCTTTCAAGCCCCTGCTTTTCGGCCGGCGCGGGCGTGAACGCATTGCGATTGGGCAGGGCGCTTTTGCTAAAAGGATTGTACTTTTCTTTCAAGCCGTTGGGGTCATCGGCGTGGTGCGAACTGAATTGCGTTCCGTCGTATTTTTCGGCGGTCACCTGGCCGAGCGTTTTTTTGTTCTGCTGCTCGTTGATGATCTCGAACTGCTTGCCCGCTTCGCCCTGGCGAATGACGCGTGTCTCCGGCTCTTTCTTGATGCCGAACAATCGCGCGAAGAATCCCTGCTTCTCTTCTTTCTTGCCAAAGGTGACTTCGTCGCCCAATTCGGCAGTGCCTCTGTTTTCGACCACTTGAGCATCGCTCTTGTCGTTTGCGCCTTTCTTTTGGCCCGATTTCTTGTCGCCGCTGGGAATGTTTACCGTGTCGCCGGTCGATGAAACCGACTTCTGGCCGGGTCCGATGATTTCGGCAAAATGGCGGGTGTTGGCCGGAGGGGTGAGCGGTATGGCTTTGTCCGACTTTTTCTTTTTCGTTTCGGGGTCCAATTCGACGAAGGGCGTGTTTCCGAACGAAAACGCTTTGGGCATTCGCGGGTCATCTTTGGCCGCTTTATCTTTGTCCTTGTCTTTTTTCTTTTCCTTGCCCTGATTCTTCGCTTCTTCTTCAGCGGCCTTGGTTCGCTTTTCAAGATTCTTGTTAACTTGTTCGAGCGCTTCGTTGCGGACTTGGTCGGCGGATTTTTCGAGATCCTTGCCGGGCTTGAAATCTTTTTTGCCGCCGCCGCCGAACTCGCTGAGTTTTAAAGGCGCAGGCTGCTTGCGCTCATTCTCCGGCTCCTGGTCGCAACCCGCGAGAATCGACAGCGCGACCGCGAGAATCGCGAAGCGCAGCGGGTGGCCAGGAGTGAGTGGACGCATGGTGTTCATCCGAATCGGTTCGTAGTTCCGCCTTTAGGCGGTCTTTGGGAGCCGCCTGAAGGCGGGACTACGAACTTATTTCTGGCGCTTCTTCAAGGCGTCGAGCACGACACGCCGCATCAGTTCGCGCGGCGCGGCTTTTCCGGTCCACAATTCGAACTGGCGCACGCCCTGGCCGATGAACATTTCGAGTCCTTCGACCGTTTTGCAGCCGCGCTTTTCCGCCAATTCCAATAATCGTGTACGCAGGGGATTATACACGGTGTCGAAGACAAGGCAACCTTTAGGTATTTGATTTTCTTCAAGCGGCGACGCATCGACGTTGGGGTACATTCCAATCGGCGTGGTGTTGACGATGGCATCGATTCTCAGCGCACTGAGGTCGTCGTGCGACACGACGGTCGCGCCCAATTCTTCCGCAAGCGCTTCGGCGCGTTCGCGCGTTCGGTTAAGCATGCTGACGCGGGCGCCACGTTCTTTGACACCGACGGCGACTGCACGCGCGGCGCCACCGGCGCCGAGGATGAGGACGTGTTTGTCTTTCAATGTGCCGAGCGCGGATTCGAGGCAATCGGCGGCGGCGGGGGCGTCGGTGTTGGAGCCGGTATAACCTTCGTCAGCATAATCGAAGTGTTTCAGAGTATTCACCGCACCGATGGCCTGTGCGACCGGATCGACTTCATGGCATCCTGTGATAATACTTTCTTTATGTGGAATGGTGATCGACGCGCCCTGAAGAATATATTGGCCCACATCTTGAAAAAATCCCCAAACTTTGCCTTCGACTTTAAACGGAATATAAACACAGGGCAGCCCCAATTCTGCAAACGCGGAATTGTGCATCAGCGGCGAAAGCGAATGACCTATGGGGTTGCCAATCACGCCATACACGTTCCACGATTTGTCGATATCTCGGAATCGGTAGAGTTCGTCGAGTTCGCGCCATGTCGGCTGTCCCGGCGCAGTGCCGGGCGCGCCTTCGCCGCGCGCATACGTGAAGGGCGCCCCAAAAAAACCAGCCAGTACACGCGTCCACAATCCGGTTTCGCCCATGCACAATATAAGTGTGGAAGCGCGCACGCTATTATCGTTGCAGCCGGAATATAGACTCAGAGCGATAGACGTATCGTCCACCGATTTTGGCATAAGCGCTATTTTCACGACGTCGACGCCAGGCTGTGCCTGCATCGGTTGCCAGATTTTGGAATACAGTGTCGCTTCGTCCGGCACTTTTTCAAAATCGTGATAACTCAGAATCAATTTCGCACCGCGCTTATCAAATCCGTCGCGCGGCGTGCGCGCTTCGATGTCGATGTATTTCACGCCGTGATTCGCCGCGCGTTGCAGATAGCGCAGACGCTCGGCGTCGGTCACGTCAGGCTGCTTGCCACCTTCTAATGGATGACGAAACGTCACCAGCGCATTCGGTGCGAACACGGCGAGTGCTTGTTGCAGGGTTTCGTCCGAAAGATCGTTGAAAAAATCGAGGCGCAGTTCAACGAGAAAACCTTCGCGGTTGGCGAGCGAGCGGAATTCGGCGTCGTTTAACAGGTCTTGAATTGAGGCGTGGTGCGTGGCGACGCAGATTGATGGTTTTGGATTCATAGAAATTGAATGCTATTCGGCGCCGATCGGCTCGACTTGTTCCAATGGCTGTATCACTATTTTTCCATCGCCGATGCGTCCCGTGCGGGCGTTGTCGATCAGCGCGGATTCGACGCCGGCTACGGCGCTGTCGTCGCAATAAATCTCGATGCGGGCTTTGGGCAGAAACGTCCATTCGTATTCGGCGCCGGAATACAATTCGAGCTGTCCTTTTTGGCGGCCGTAGCCGCGCACTTCCGAAATGAGCACTTCGAAAATACCCTTGCGCGGCAGACTGTTCAACAGCGGTTCGAGCTTGAACGGCTTGATGTACGCCTTGAATTTCTTCATCGCCGCCGCCCCCAAGAACTTGAAACCTGAAACCTGGAATTTGAAACCGTTGTCTTACAAACTATCGGTCGCTTCCTCGATCACTCGTGCGATTTCCTTTATCTTGCGCTGCTCATCGGCCTTTTGCGCGGCTTCGCACACCAGAATTTCAAGCGCGCGGCTGGCGGCGTCCTGCTCGGCTTCCTTCTTGCTCTTGCCTTTGCCGACGGGGAACACGCGTTTGCCGATGTGGCAGCAGACTTCGAATATTTTTCCGTGGTCGGGGCCGGTGGTGCCGACGACCGCGTAGTGCGGCGTGACGCCGCAGATCTTCTGGGCGGTGTGCTGCAACGACGATTTGGGATTGGGATCACCGCCGGCTTCGGCGCAGACGCGCATTTCGGGGCCGAGGATGCGCAGCACGAACGCGCGGGCCGCTTCGAGCCCGCTGTCGAGATACACGGCGGCCGTGACGGCTTCGAAGAGATTGGCGTAGACGCTCGGCGGCAGCGGTTCGTGCGGCGGCAGTCCTTTGCCGAAACGCCCGACATCGCGCAGGCCGATCAGTTCCGCGGCGCGGGCGAGGCCCGTGGTGCTGACGACGCAGGATTTGACTTTGGTCAGATCGCCTTCGTTCCAATCCGGATGCCACTCGTAGAGCGCCTGGGCGACGCACAGATTGACGACCGAATCGCCGAGAAACTCCATGCGTTCGTTGTCGCTGTTGGCGTGCGAGGTGCTCGATGGATGCGTCAACGCGCGTTCGAGCAGGCTGGGATTGTTGAAAAGGTAACCGATGCGGTCCTGCAATCGCAGAAAGCTGGTGTCCGAAATGGGTTTTTCGGAACGGAGAATAATCGTCGTCGCCATCGCTCTTTCTTGGAGAACAGGCTCAAAGAGGCGGGCGATTTACGGCCAGCCTCGTTGAGCGCATTCTCTTAAAAGGAAACTCGTACCGCAGGCTTCGTGCCCGCGCCAAATTCTGGTGCCGACAATAACTTAAAGGAATGGGGGAGTCAAGAGAGAAGGTTGCGGCGGCTGATAAAAGCGACTGAAATCATTCGACAGGCAATTCGGGATTGTTTGGGGCGCTGTGCCAAAATCGAACTATTTTGATTTTTTGACACGCATGATCAACTCGGTAGATTACGCGGTATTTCTTGACGGCGATTTCGCGAATGTCCTTCCGCGCCGACGGTGACAGGACTACTTAATAATCCACGCCGGCAGTTCCTGCTCGATTTGTTCGACCGGTATTTCTTCGCCACGTTCGAGTTCTTTGAGCCCCTCGCGCACGGCAGCAATGAAATCGACCTCGCGCGCGATCTCGTGAAGCGAAGCGTTAGTGGGCAGGCGGTCAAGGAGGTCGAGCACGATTTGCTTGTTAGTCATGGCGATTTGATATTACCGGCTTTCGGGTTGACTTCAATGAGAATCAGGCAAGTGCGGTACTCGATTCTGGGAAAAGCGTGCACGTGTGGACGGAACGGCAGACATGGAGACCGGGAGACTTGGAGACTTGGAGACAAGGAGAGAAGACGCCGAACTCAAAGGCCGCAAGTTCGTAGAGGGTATTGAATGGGCGATGTTGTTCAATAATTGAGGAAATTCAATATGTCCAACGTGAAAACTTCTGGCATGACGCTTCTTGAAGTGATCGCGATCATTGCCATCGCCACAGGTGTCGCATTCTTTTTGACACCATATTTTCAACGCAATCATACCTGCTCGCGTCGTACCACCTGCGGACAAAACATGGGACAAATTCACAAGGCCATGACGATGTATGAGACGGATTTCTTGATGTACCCGACGCGTGCGGCTGAGGGAAAAAATCCCTTATTGGATGGAGATGCGCAAGAGGCGTTGAATATTTTGTATCGCAATTACGTCGACGATATTCGTATCTTTTACTGTCCGCCAAAATACGGGCACAACTCGAATATGCTGAAAATCGCACCATCTAAGGCAGCAAATTGGCCTGGAGAAAAAGGGACACATTTTCAGGAAGAATTGCCAGGCACTCCTATTAAATATTCAACGTCGTATGGTTATTCGCCAGGCCACACGTCGATAAATTCTCGCGTTATTATTTTGGCGGATCACAAGGGGGCCGGACCCAAAGGGACTTCAGATAATCACGGCAAGGACGCGGGACAAAATGTTCTCAGCGCAGGGGGAAGTGTGTCGTTCGAGCCTCTAACAATTTCAAATGATCTTGGCAAGGACGACGCCGGCATTTTAATAGTTGATCCAGATATCTTTTCGCACAACAAACTTCAAGGAACAATGTCGGTGGAGAATAAGATGCAATTGCAGGACCTCGCCGATTGGGACAGTTTCTGCCGCTGAACCGTTTTCTTCTTGTCTCCCAGTCTCCTTTTCCCCATGAGTGCTGTTAAAGTTCCGCAGCCGCGCTACCGATAAAGCTAACACGGAAATCCGTGTTTTCGGAGGTGTGTCGCGTGAGAACGAAAACGTCTTTGATTGCCAGAATGGGTTTGAGGCTCGGCGTGGCGCTCTTTGCCGCTGGGCTGTGTGCGGGCGCTCTGGGCGCATCCGACGCCGAACCACGCACTCCCGCTGCGCCGGTGACGGGTAAAGATTTGGCAGATCCGGAGAAAGAGGAACCGGGCGATTCGGCTGATCCGTTGCCGCCGGAGTTTTCAAAAGCCGCAGATGTCGTCGAATTGCCGCCTGTCGTAAAGCCGATTGAAAAGAAGATTGAAAAGTCGAAGCCTGCAACGGCTGCGCCCGCCGTGAAGACTGCGGAAGCGCCAGTTGAATTGCATGTCGATGCCAGCCTCGATGAAGAGATTATCAAGAACGTGGCGGGACCGTCCCGGTCCCGAACTGCCTCGGACTCTTCCACGCCCAAGCCTCTGAAAAATGTCGAACCCGACCCTGTTGCCGACGCGCGCCTTGCTCTGCCGTCCAAACCGGTCACTGAGCCGGGCTATGCATCGGTGCTGACCGGCACGCTTCAGGCCAACACCGAACTGAAGGCCGAAACGCTGCCGCATCTCATTCGCGGCGTGCTGATCGTGCCCGCGAAAATCACGCTAAAAATCAACGCGGGCGCGACCGTCCTTATGCGCGCGGACGCGAACGCGACCAAGCCTTTGCAGGCCGGCACGCCCGACCCGACGAAGAGCGCCGCGGTGTGGGTTTACGGCACGCTGCTGGTCGCCGGTGAAAACGGCCGGCCTGTCGAATTCGCGGGACAGGACAAGGACAACGCCAATCTGCTCCTCTATGGAACAGAGCTGAGCAAGCTCGACGGCGCGCGCTTCAAAGCGGCGGACGTGGCGCAGAACGGCGGCGTCTGCCAGTGGACGAATTGCGAATTCAACGATTCGAAATATTACGCGCTGGCCTCCGGCGCGGGGCTGTTCACACACTGCACGTTCAAGAAATGCGGCGGCATTTTCGCGGCGTACGACGAAGGCCCGTGGGCGCTGCTTGTACGCCGCTGTCTCTTCGAAAACTGCCGCGACGGCCTGCTGCTGAACCGCGATCCGGGGCAGGCGTGCCTGCTCGTTGAGAAAAATAATTTCATCGGCACGCGCGGCGCGAACCTGCGCGCCATGCCGCGCGCGAGCGCGCTGAATGCGAAGAACGCCGAGGAACTGCTGATCGGCGAGAACTGGTACGGCACGATGATCGAGGAAGAAATCGATCGCCGCATCGTGGACCGCCGCACCGACGCGACCATCAAAGCGCACCTCAACACGCGCCCGCCGTCGGAAAAGCCCTTCGCCAACGCCGGTTCCGGCGCATTGCAAACATCGATCGCCAACACGCTCAACGATCAGCAGACCGCGACAGCAAAGATGCTCGCGGCGCTGGTGGCGAAGCAGAAGGTATTGACGGATAAGAATAAGGGGGCGATTGAGAAGACGGCGCTTGGCAAAGAGGTGGTTAAGAAGGATATTAAGAATTAGTTGGAACGAAGCGACCGTTTCAGTCCCGTAAAGGGACGATTGAAAATAGCCCAGCGCTTCAGCGCTGGGAATAGAATGTAAGTGGATTGAAAGTCCCGTCGGGACGGCTGAAAATCGCGAGATTATTTTCAGCCGTCCCGACGGGACTTTTTCTCGTACAATACTTTTTCCCAGCGCTGAAGCGCTGGGCTATTTTCATACGTCCCTACGGGACTGAAAACACTGCGATGAAATGGCTGCCGCGATTCCACCTTAGCACTGCGCTGGCGATGATGCTGGCGGCAGGAATTGTGCTGGGATTGAATCTGCGGCCAACTCTGGAGCGTGTTGCTCGCGAAGATCAAATATTTTGCGGTACGCGAGAACTAATTCTTGTGGGGACTTTCGGTCGAACCTTCCAAGTGGATGCAAATGATCGAGTTATCAGCGCAAAATATTACAATTGGGGCTGGCCGCAGACATGCGAACAATGCGAATGCTGGACCGTCAATGGGAAAGACCAGCGAGTCGTCAACAAGGGTGAGCGATGTTGGTCTCTCAAGTTGGCTTACTGTTTTAATGCCGCAGTTGCGCTTTTAAACCCAATCTAAACTGAAAACACTATTTTTCGATGCCAAGGGTGTCGATTCTATATCGGGGGGCAGGAGTTGTCGCTATGCTCAAGCCCGATTTGGCGAAGTGGAATCAGACACTCGACGACCTTTTTACGCTGGCGCT
>JBBRQD010000082.1:0-26100 GCA_038227045.1 Planctomycetota bacterium | reverse complement strand
TCGTTCTCGCTTGCGGCGGGCGGCGTTGAACTTCGTTGGCCTCGCACGGCGTATCCTCTTGATACGCCTTTGCTCGACCGCCTCGTTCAACTTGCCCGGCGCGGCGCGATAACGACGCTTTAGAAATGCGCGGGTCAATAAAGGCTGTACTCCGAGCGTTACTTCGCCCCCGCTTCATCCCACTTGAACCCCTGGTCAATCCATGCCCGCAGGATCGAAATATCGTCGGCCTTCAGCGGATCGCTTTTGCGCGGCATGCGATCGGCATCTTTGGTCGTCACGCGCTTGATGACTTCGCTGTCGGCGCTCTTCCCCACGACGATCACTACGCCATCCTCGCCGCCTTTTAAAAAGGACTCGCGGGTTCGCATATCGAGCTTGGCTTCAAGCTTGTCGTTGGCGTGGCACTTGTAGCAGTGTTGAGACAGAATCGGTTTGACGTCTTTGGAGTAACTGACTTCGCGCGCCGCCGGCGGAGGCAGCGCGGCATCCGCGGCGAAAATCGGCATTGAAGCAGAGCAAGCAGCTATCAGACATGCAATAATGCGCTTCATTCGATCGCCTCCAATACAATTCGCGAGAACACGTTCAATTCTCATCGTCAAAATTCCGATTCACCTGCCGGGCGGTCTGCCGCCCAAAGTCCAGTTGGATCGATTTATCCGGACCCCAGTTCCCGGCCTGATCGCACGCGCGGACGTGCGCGTACCAGATGCCAGTGCGCGGGCGGACTCCGATAATTCCTTGCGCCTCGCCGATTTTTTCGGGCGGAATTGTTTCGGGATTCTGATCGAGCACCAGCGAATAGCCGCCGACTTCGCCCGGCGTTTTCTTTGCCGTCCATTTCAGCGCCGCGTTTTGCCCGCGCCAGAAACCTCCGCTTGGCGGCACCATGTCGAGGTTATCGAGGCTCAGCATGGCGCCGCGCACACAGTCGTCTTCGCCGTTGGCGCTGAACACGATTTTGTCGACGATGCGGTCGGGCATGCGCACTTTGGCAGCGTCCAGCAACGCTCGCAGATCAACGCTGGCGTGCCGCCACGTGCCGTCCGCCACGACGCCCGGAATCGCACCGATCGACTTTCCCTCGGTTGGCGCGTGGCCCGCGCCCAGAAAGCGGATCGAATACCAGACTCCGAACGCTTCGACTTGCAGATCGGCCCTGAATCCCGGATCGGCTTTGTAATCGAAATGCAGCAGCGGCAGGCGGTCGATGAACCACGGATTTTTGTGAAGCATGATTTGCGGATCGCCGTCGTCCTGCAAACACGTGAAGCGCACCGCGCGGTTGCCTTCCGCCGCCAACGCGGGATCGTTCAACCACTCCATCTTGCAATCGCGCAGGGCATGAACGTGGCCGACGTGTTCTTCGAATGACAAGCCGAAACTGAGTTCCATGTCGTACTGGCGGTAGAACAGGCCGCGTTCCGTTGCGGATTGATAGGTCAAGTTGGCGATCTCCGGCCCCGGCGTCCCCGGCCGCCCGTCCGAGACGAAACTAAAGGTGTACGGCTTCGTTTGAACATTGCCGAATTTGTCCGCCAGGCCGCTGACATCCACTCTCACTTTCGCGCCGGGAAGCATTTTAATGCCGGCGTTCTGCGCGTTGAATTTCAAGACTTGCGCGACCGAGTCGTAGTCCACCGAACCGATCACCGGCACGCCGTTGACGCGGACCAGCAGCGAATTCAAATCGACGCCGTGTTCTTCCTGAAGGAAAATCCGGACCATCTGACTGGACACCGTCCCGCCGTCCGCGGGTTCGGTTTTGACGATGCGCGGCGGCGTGGTATCGAGGAAAAATTTGCGGTGCGCGATTTCGCTCCAGACTCCCGCGCCGCTCTTCGCTCGAAGATGAACGTAGTTCCAGCCGTCCTGCAGCTTCGTGCCGCTTTTCGCCAGCGATCCGGCCAGCGTCCCCGCGTCGGTCAGCTCGTGCTTCCCGCTCGGATCGCCCTTCGGGGAATTGTCCACGCTGGATTCGACTTCCGTGATGCCGGAGATATCGGACGCGATCCACGTCACGCTGATGTCCTCCAGTCGCCCGGCCGGAACCGGCTGCGCGCGGTGGATCCAGTAATGCAGCCCGCGCCGTCCGCCGCGCCAGCCATGATCGTGGAAGCTGAAGCCGTTCAATTTTGGCGCGGGCGAGCCGGGGTTGGCGTCTGAAAAAAGCTTCAACAACGGAATCGTCGAGCGCCGCCAGGTGTTGTCGGCGACGAAGTCCGCCGGCGGGCCGAATCGGCTGGCGAGTTCCATGGACGTGTTGTCCCGTGCGTCTTCGACATCCACCATCAGCAGCGAGTGATATTCACCGGCGTCCGTCAGCAAGTGCAAATTGAAGGGCGTTTCGTTGGGCACTTTGTAATCCAGATCCAGGTACGGCCAGTTCTGCAAATCGTATCGGACGCCGCGCACCTGGAAGCCCATCGCGGTCAACTCGCCGGTGGCCACCACTTCGAGGCTGTTCTTTTGTCCGGCCGGCGCCCACGACGGCGCGTCGCGCGACGCTTGTATGCGGACCATCGGCTGGAGCGCCGTGACCGCGCTCGTTCCGAGCGGAAAATTTCCGGGCTTGAGTTCGGTGGCATCGGAGCGGGTCATCAGAATGGCCGGGGCGGCGACGGGCTTGTTCGCGCGGCGCGCGTCCTCCGCGCGGTAAGTCCACTCCGAATTAAATCCGGCGGCATTGGCATTTCCGGCGCGATCCGCAAAGTTGGGAAGCACCTTCAGCGCGTATTTTTCGCCATCCGTCAATTTGAACGGCTTGTCGTCTTTATCCCTGACATTTTCCAATCCAATACGCAAGCTTTGCGTCGCCGAATTGAACGAAGGCGCGCCGTCGGTCAGTGTCGCTTCCGTCAAAAGTGCCTGGCCGTTCAGCGTGACATGCACCGTCTCCGGGACCACGCCCGATCCGCCCGGTTCGTCGAATTGAATGGCGATCGAATGCCCGTCGCCGTCCGCGTCGAATGGCCAGATCACCCGCGCGACTTTGGGCGCTTCGTTGTCGGCTTCCTCCGGCTTCAGCGTCTTCACTTCCGTAACGGAGTACGCCGCGCCCGCATGGTTGCCGTTCATTCCAGCCAGCAGATACCCGGTGTTGTCCAGGTTCCCGAACATCGGCCGCAGATTCAGCCGCGCCGGATGCAGATAGCCGCGCCGTCTCCAAAAATCGCGCCAGGACGGCTGCAAGTCGAATTGAACGACGTGCCATTTTCCATCGGCGACAGCGCCCGGGACATCGCCGACCAGCGGCGCGAATTCATCGGACAGGATGCCCGAATTGTCTTCCTTCGGGCCGCTCAGCCGCCAGCGGTAGCAGCCCTGATGGCGCGGGTTAATGTCCGTCTCTCCCGCCCGGGTGAGATAAAAATCGACCGCCGCGCCGGGTTCGATTCGATATGCGAAACGCACGACCCCCTCGTGCTCGATGTCGATCAACCGCGAGCGGAATTGCAGCGCGAACGGTCCGCCGCCGATGCCATTGACAATATGGTACGCATTCAATTTCTTCACGCCGTCGGCATCCGGGGCCGCTGTATCCGCCGGGATTCCAGCGACAGGCGCGATTCCGTCCAGCGCGTGGAACGCATGTTCGGCGGCGTTGAGCGCGGCGGAAATGTCCGGCGGCAGAATCTCGCGCACGACGGTCGTGGGTGTTTCGCCGTCGAAAATATTGACCGCGCGGCCATCGTCGAACAGCGCGCATTTTCCGTCTTCGAATGGCGCCGCGCGCGCGCCGCCGTGAGCGATGCGCAGGCGCGAGAGCAGGAAACTGTTGTCCATTGTCCAGAAGCCGACCCGGCCTTCCGTCAGCGGCTCGGGGTCCGCGAATTTGAACGCCAAAATGCCGTCGCGATAGAACGAAACGGTGTTGCCGATCTTTTCCAATTTCAGATGGAACCAGCGCTGATGCAGATCCTGTTTGTCGGGGTGGCGAATACGGTCGCTGTGAATGCGGAAATCTTCTTTCGCCGTTTCGGCCACCCGCACGCCTTTTCGGTACAGCCGCGTCCAACTGTTGATGTCCCCGCCGAAGATCAGCGTATATCCGGAGTCCAGATTGACGCCGTCGCCGCAGATCACCATGTTGTGATCGCCGGGCCGCTCGAACGGCGGATCGTCGCGGACCATCAGCAGCGCGACGTGGGCATCGACGCTCACGTCGCCTGAGAAAATATGTTTATTCCAGATGGCCGCGCAGGTTTTCGTACGGCCGCCGAACCACGACCAGCGCGGATCGCAGATCCATTTGTTCAACAGACCCCACCGTCCGCTCAACACTTTCCAATCGCTGGGCGCGTTGTCGAAAGTGTACTCCATCGTCCCCGTCGAAGTGACCCGCACCGCGCTCGGCTCGCCCAGGTTTTTCAAGCCGCGAATCGCCACGCGGTCGCCGCCGGTGCGCACGCCGGGCCCGCCGAAGTTCGGTTTGCCGCCGTCCCACTCAGAGGCCAACTTCTTGCCGTCGATGACGGCATGTACGCCGCTGACGCTCGCATCGACGCTCACGCGCTGAAACGGACCCGCACCGACGATGACCCGCTGCTTTGCGAAGCCCTCGCCTGAAATTTCCGCCACGCCGTTGCGGATTGTCAAGCGCGGACACGACGGCAATTCCGGATCGCTGCCGCTGTACAGCGCGACCTCCAGATTGGCAAATCGCGGCTTGGCGATCGTCACGGCCTGCTCGCCCGGAAAGCGCTGGTTGTGGATGGCCCAGCCAGTCTTCACGTCGCGTTCGAATTCCAGCGCGGGATTCGCCCACACTTCCATGTCGTCTTCCAGCGCGAAGATCGAATTCAGCGACCGTTCCGCCAAGTGCCACGCCGCGGTGATGGCACGGTCTCCGGCGACGTGCACATCGTCGAAGAACACCGGATCGCCCATCAGCGCGTACAATCCGATTTTGCCGCGCTTCACATCCGGAATCGTCGCACTCAACAATTCGTTTTTATCGATGAGGCAGCTTATTTTATCGCCCGTCCAATTGATCCCCATGCGATAAAATTCGTATGGGCGATAGTGCGCGGGTTTTTCGGCGAGCACCGTTTCGGTTCCATTCTTGACGCGAACCAGTTGCAGCACATCGGTCTTGCCCGACGTTTTTTCGCCGCGCGGCGCCGGTCCGCGCCAGCGAAAGAGCACGTAATCCTGATCCGAAATCGCGGCGACGGCGAGACCGAACCCGCCCGTTCCCAGCGGCTTGACCGCGACTTCCGCTTCGTAATCGCTCCAGCCCCCTTCGCCCGCGGCGATGAAGGCGAATTCGTCACCGTTGCGCACGGTTGGCGGCAGAATCTTGGGGATCGGTTCGCCTTCGACCGCGACGCCCCATTTAAAGGCGTCGCGCGCGATGCTGTATTCGCGGAACGCTTTTTCGCCTGGCCGGTACATTTTCAAATGCAGTTCGCCGGCGGCGTGAAACAACTGCCGATAGAGCGCGCCAGGATCGCCGGCATCGACCTCGCGCCCGTTTACTTCGATAAAGATGTCGTCTTCCGCCAATCCCGCATGGGCGGCCGGAGAGCCGCCCGTGAGGCGAACGATGTGCGGCGTGCCTTCGGAGACCGAAATTTGCACACCCAGCCCATAGTCGTCGCCGCGCGTGCGATTGCCTTCATACAGCCGGTCGTCGAACGGCTTCTTGTCGCCGAACGACACGCGCAGCGAAAACGGATTGGCGCTGCGTTCGGCGAATGCCATCGCCGTCAATTCCCAGCGCCCGCCGGACGGATGCCAGTCTTCGTTGGCTTTGTTGCGCATGAAATTGTCGTCGAAGCGGATCGTATCGAAGGCAATCGCGCGCCGCGCGCCAAACGCGACGCTTGCATGAAGAGATTGCGCGGCGCTGTCGAATTTCAGGAGTTCCATAATGGGTGCGGCGTCAGGCGGCCGCCACGTCAGGATCTCCACCGCGCCGATCCACACGCTCAATTCGCCGCGCCGCCACAAGACGCCCAGATCGTATTCGCCCGGCGGAAATTTGGCGAGCGGCTGGCGCGCCAATTCTTGCTTCGCGCCGTCCTTGCCATCGCTCGATTCCAGCACTGCTTCCCAGCCGCGCAGCGTGACGCTGATGCCGCGCATCGTTTTCTCATCGAGGCCCGCGTAAAGCCGCAGCAGCGGCTTGCCTTCGCGATCGTCGTTGCCGCTGATTTCGAATGTCTGCTCAAGCCAGAAATCGTGCTTCTTAAAAACGGAATCTTCGGCAAACCGAATCTGTCCCACCACCGGGCGTATGACAGGCGCCGTTTCACCCGGAGCCGGGGTTTTCGCGCCATTATCTTTACTAGTGTCGGGAGAATTCTGAGGCTCTTTACGCGTTGAATCGACAGGCACGTCCGCCGGTTGCGATGGCACCGCAGGGTGCGTCATGTAGCGCCGAGCGATCTTCGTGCCGATGAACACGATGCCGCACAGAATAAAGATCAGAAGCAACACTTGAACCGTTTTCAAGATCGACCTCGCCCACGAGCCGCGCCAATACGAAACACGCCGTTTGCCATTCAAAGCGCTACCTTGCGCCCCCTGCCCGTGACAAATCTTAGACGATCCATTCTTCAAAAAACAACGTTGTTTTCATGTCCTGAGTTCATTTTTCTGTCGATACATCCAGCACAGCCCCTTGAACAAACGGTGTTCGGCGAAGTGCATCGGCATGCAGCGCCACCCGCTTTTTCAAAGGGCTGTTCGTGTTTTAAGATGTTCGATAACACTTTTTGAGCCTGACAAATTTAACTCGAATTCAACTTTCATCGTGCACGCCCCTAGCGTAAATAAATTGACGAGCAAAGTGAATCTATCTTCTTCAGTCAAAGGGGCTCTGCCCCTGCATCTCGAAATTCGAGCAACGGGCGCCGCGCCGTGGCCCGGTCTGGCGCTTCGCGCGGACGCCGTGCTGCCTGACGGGCGCGTGCCCCTCAATATGCTACACACCGCCGAGGGCGCATTTCGCCACGGAAATTTGGCGCTAAAAGCCGATCCACTCGACGCGCTGCTCATCCGAACCATCAAACAACTTCCGCTTTCGGCGGCCGGCGCGCATATCGCCGGCACACGCGATTTCGCCCGTGTGCTGGCGCTGCTGCGGCAGGCGTCGCACTATTGCACGGTCATTGAAGAAGGCCGCATCGGCAAGCTTGAAGTTCTTGAAGAACCCGCGCGCGCGTGGCTCCATATTGTGCCCGCGCCGGGCGCGGAGGCCGAAGGCCCAGGTGCGATGCGCTTCGTTGCGCGCACCGGATTTCGCTGCGCGGAGACGGGCCGGGCGCTCGGCCAGCCGATCGCGCGCGACGCGTCATACTGGACATTTGAAAACGCGGTGACGCCGCCGCCGGAACTACCGGACGATCCGCTGCTGCGCGGCCTTTTTGAAAAGTCGCTGCATCTGTCCTCCGAATTCGCGGGCATCGAGGCGCTCGATCTGCTCTGCCGCGCGCGCGCCAATGCTGGACGATTCGGAATTCAGATCGATCCTGCCATCGTGGCGCTGGGCATTAATTTCGAGCCTTTGCGCGAACGGATTGCCGTGCAAAGCGACGCGAACGGCGACGTGGAAATCATTCGCGAGTTGTTCACGTCCACGGGCAAGCCAGTCGCGTACCCCAATCCAGTGCCGCAGGCAAAACTAGATGCGGCCAATACTGAAAACGAGTGGCTCGAAGCTGACGGCCTGCGCCACCGGATGCCGGCGAATTTCAGCGGCAATGCGCTCGCCAAATTGCTCTCGCCCGAATTGCCGCGAACGAATCCGTGCCAGGCGCGACACAAAATTTCCGGCGACGACATTCCCGCGTTCGTGTTGGATGTGCTGCCGAAACTCAAACGCCTCGGCGCGTCGGTCGCGCGCGATGTGGACAGCATTGATGTCTGCTTGACGCTCAAGCCCAGCCTCTATTTGGAAGCCGCGGAGGATGACAATCCAGAGCGGGTGCACGCGAGTTTCTATTTCGAACCGGCCGCTCCCTTCCGGCGAGCGAACGATGCCGACGTTTCGACGAATCCAGCCTTATTGGAGCTTTCCGGCGCGGCAAGCGACACCGACGCGCCGCGTGTGGCGATCACGCCCGTCGAAATTCTCGCCGCCGCCGCTCAAGGAAAAAAGTTCATCCGGCAGGGCAACGCGTTTTTTCGCGTGGACCGCGAACTGGTTGCGGGTTGCCGCAAGAAACTCGAAGACGCCGCCGGCCAGTCCGGTTCGGGATTCGACGCGGCCGACGAACAGATTCCACGGTTGCTTGCGTGGGCGCGCAAAGCCGCTCACGACGAACATACCCCGTGGAATTGCTACGTCTCCGAATCCGTCGACGGCGCGCATCACATCAAAGACGAGGCTGCGACCGTTCGCGTGCAGCTCGATGTCGACGAGGACGAAGGCAAGGACGCGTGGTTCGCGCTGACCGCGACATTCGATCACGGCGGCGTGCAGCTTACCGAAGAGGAAATGCGCAAGCTGGCCGAGGACGGACGCGAATGGTTCAACAAGAATGGAACCTGGATTCACGTCGATAAAAAAGCGCTCGCCGCGTTCGATGCGAATCTCAAGCAGGCCGGAGCAGTTTTGCCCGACGAAGATTTGCCGCTCTTCGGTCATCACGCGCGCCGGCGGCGCAAGAAATTTTATTACCGCTTCCGGCCGGAGGCGCGCGAACGCCTCACTCACGTCTTTTCGATCGCGGGGACCGTCCAGCACAACGAACGCTACAAACAGTTCCTCGATCAGTTAATGGGCTTCGAAAATATTCAGCCCATGCCGCTGCCCAAATCGATGACGCTGACGCCGCGCCCGTACCAGCAGAAAGGCTATGAGTGGCTCGCATTTCTCGCGCGCTACGGCCTCAACGGCGTGCTCGCCGACGACATGGGACTTGGCAAGACCGCGCAGACCATCGCGCAGCTCACGCGCATGAAAGAAGAATTCGGATTCATGCCGTCGCTGATCGTCACGCCGACGAGCCTCGCCGACAACTGGCGCAACGAGTTCCTGAAATTCAGCCCGACGATGCGTGTCATGATTTATCGCGGCTCGCCGACCAGGCGCGACCGCCTGCGCTCGGAGATTGCACCGCCGGAGATCGCGATCGGCGCACCCGATCCGGATCCTGAAATCGAGCGCAAGGGCTTCGATGTCGTGATTGCGACGCTGGGCACGGTGCGCAACGATGTCTCGCTGCTGCGGCAGGTGCCGTGGCGCTATGTGATCGTCGACGAAGCGCATTTCATCAAGAATGCGGCGGCGGGAGTGGCGAAAGCCATCAAGACGATTCCGGCGAAACACCGGCTCGCGCTGACCGGCACGCCGATCCAAAACCGGCTGACCGAATTGTGGTCGCTCTTCGATTTCCTGATGCCCGGATTTCTCGGGAAACAGGCGCATTTCACGCAGCAGTTCGAAGAGCCGATCATGCTGATGCAATCCGGCCGCGCGGAAACGGAAGAGCAATACTCGACCGGCAAAAACGCCGCCGAGCGCCTGCGCCAAAAAATCTTTCCGTTTGTGCTGCGCCGATTGAAGACCGACGTGGCGAAAGATCTGCCGCCGAAGATCGAAAGCGATATTTTCTGCCCGCTCACGCCCGAGCAGACGGCGCTGTACAAGGGCTTTGGCGAGTCGGAAGAGGCGAAGCGCGCCGTCAGCGACATTGTCGAAAAGGGCGACAGTTCGTCGCCGGCGATTCTGGCCGCGCTGATTTCGCTGCGCAAAATCTGCAACCATCCCGATCTGCTTTATCTGCCGAAGAACGGCGGCCGTCAGCGCGTGATCGAACCAATCCCCGGTTACGAAACACGCTCCGGAAAACTAGAAGCGCTTGGCGAACTGCTCGAGGAATGCCGCGAAGGCGGGCATCGCGCGCTGATCTTCTGCCAACTTACCAGTATGTTGGACATCATCGGGCATTACGTCACGGGCAAGGGAATCAACTATTTGCGCATTGACGGCGAAACGCCAGGGACGTCACGACAGAAATTGGTCGAGCAATACAATGACGACGCGAACATTGGCGCGTTTTTGATTTCGACGCGCGCGGGCGGCGCCGGCTTAAATTTGACGGGCGCGGATACGGTCATTTTCTACGATCACGATTGGAATCCGGCGAACGATCAACAGGCACAGGACCGCGCCTACCGCATTGGACAGAAGCGCACGGTGAACGTGTACCGGCTGATTTGCAAAGGAACGCTGGAAGAAAAAATCCTGCGCCGCCAGGCTTTGAAGAAGGCGCTCGCAAGCTCCATCGTCACCCACGACGACGCCGGCGTGAAAGACTTGAGCCGCGAGGAATTGCTGGGGCTGTTCACGCTGAGCGAGTAGCTCAATCCTCGAAAAAACGCGAAATCCTGCATTTGAATTTTGGCAGGACTTTGCCTCCGTCGATGAATTCCCCGTCGTGTTTGAGAAGCGGCTTGCCGCCCCTTGGATAGATGCGGACTGAACGCGTTTTTGGGTCGGCTACCCAGACCAAATCGACGCCGAGGTTGTGGTATTCGTCAACCTTCTGTTTCAATTTTTTCCAGGTGTCGTCTTTGCCTTCGACCTCCGCGACGAGTTCGGGAGGCGTACGCAAAAAGCCCTCATAACCCTTTCCTTTCGCAAGGCGCTTATATGAAATATAAAGCGCATCCGCGCCGCGCACGGTTCCCAATCCTGGATCAGTCACGACACCAGCCTCATTGGTAAGCACTCGACCGCATTTTTCCTTTTCACAACAATCGCGGAGGAGTCCGCCAATGTTCGACGAAGTCTGGCTATGGAAAAATCCTCCCGGAGACATGAAAACGACCTCCCCTTTGATAAGTTCGCACGGCCCCAGTGACTCGGCCACCTGCTCGAACTCGTCGACGGTCATCATCGATCCAATTCGTTCCATCGAAGGGTTTTCCTTCCCTGGTCCAATCGTCGCCAACTATTTATTGACTGCTTTGAGCGCCTTCGCACAGGCGTCGCGAACTGGCCCGGATTTCGTGCTCTTGCTCGTCGCGGCCAACTGAGTCGCGGCGGCTTTGGCTGCCGGGCCGATCTGTTTCAGTGCATCACACGCGCCTTCCGCGCTCTTGTCGTCCTTCAACGCCTCGATCAGCGTCGGAACGCTCTTGTCCTTGAGTGCCACCATGACATCGACTGCCAGGGTCGTGATGCCTTCTCCTTTTGCCAAAAATGGCGCGACGGGCTTGGCGCAACTTTCATCCGGACCGACTTTGACCAGCACCATCAGCGCGCGCGTCGTCACCCAGGTCGTCTTGTCGTTCAGCATTTCCAGAATATTGGGAATTGCCGGTTTTGCTTTCTCCCCCATTTCGCCCAGCGCGGTCAAGCCTTGCTGGCGAACTTTCGGATTGGCGTCCTTGAATTTTGCAACCTCCGCCGCGACATCGGCCGGAAGTTCCGCTGCAAATACGGCGCTGCTCGCAATACACACAGCCGCACAAACCCACACGCATCGAAACATAAGCGCTCCTTTTAAATAGCATCCGCCCCGTTCAATTTGACTCGACTGACTATTCTTCATATTACGACGAACTTGTCAATCGGACATTCAAGAGCATATTGAAAGGCGTTCAATTGTGGGAATGTTCAACACGAATAAATTAGTTGTATGCGTGTACGTCTCAGTGTATTCGAATGCAAACCATTAATTCTGTCAATTCTGGGCAACCAAATATGACAAATATAGGTATATATTATATCGCTTAAGCGTATATTTGAATATTGTGCAATCTGATTTTTCTTGATGAATTCAATATATTTCCATATTATAATCTTCTGAGCACTTGAAAATAAAGTATATGCACAATGTGATTAGTATGTCGTTTGCTTCTCACTCTTCTCGGAACTATTGAACGAAATTTGGGGGTAGCTCTTGGCAAAATATAATAAAAATCGCCGCACGAAACGTAGCAGCCAACCGGATGTCCCGGCAGCCGATGGCTCCTCCCTCCCCAATGCCCCTCTTTCTTCAAAGGGGCCATTCATCGAGGGGTACGACAACGCAGTCGTTCACACCAATATTCATGTTCCGGCCGACGCCCAACCGGTTCGCGCGAATCGCTCGTCAATCATGGCTGACATAGATGGAGTCGGCGTCTCGTCACTGCCATCCAGAGCCAACTTGGATCACACCACGATTCCCGATACGAACAGGGGCAGCGCCGAGTGCGAGCGGCTCTATCAACGCGCGCTCAGCGGCGGTCCGGGAGAAGCGCGCGCGCTCGCCGATTGGGCCAACGTCCACGAAGCGGAGAATGTGCTGTTGCGCCACCGTTTGCGAAAACAGCAGCACGATTTCGCATCGCTCTTCGAATTGGTCAGCGCCACATCGGCACGCGCACTGGATGTCGTCTCGCTTCAGTCCTATATGCTGCGCACCGTCCTGGGCCACTTCGCGACCCCGCGCGTGATGATCGTTCGGCGCATGCGGCCTGAAGATCGTTTTTTCTATTGCACCGCCTCCCAAGGATTGAAGGATATCCAGTTCAAACTGGACCTAAAGTCGCCGGTTTGCCGCTACGCGTTTGAACGGGGCTCGAGTTTCTCCCTGCGCGAACTGCCCAACCCCATGCCGGCCGCACCCGAACTCGAGACGCTCCGCGAATTGGGCCTCGATACCGCCGTGCCGCTTTTGCAGGAAGTCGACCGCACCGGCGCGGTGCTCGAAGGCTTTGTCTTCATCGGCCAGAAATTGACGCATCAGCCGTACAGCAAAAGCGACGTGGAATTCCTCGATGTCTCGTCGAAGATGTTCGCGATCTGCTTGAGAAACGAGAATCTGTACCGCCGTTCCATCATCGACACGCTCACCGGCGTGTCGTCGCGCGGCCATTTCGACGCGCAGTTGTCTCAAGAATTGCAGCGCACCGCGGAATCGGAACACAACAGCCTCTGTCTGATCATGCTCGACGTGGATCACTTCAAGCGCTTCAACGACACCTACGGACATCAGACGGGCGATCAGGTGTTGAAATCGCTCGCCAAGGTTTTGATTCAGCAGGTTCGAATCGTCGATCTGGTGGCCCGCTATGGCGGCGAAGAATTCGCGATTATATGCGTGGAGATCGACAAAGGTGTCGGGAAGGAAGTGGCCGGGCGGCTGATGAACGCGGTGCGCGAAATGGAGATCGCTGCGCCCGACGGCACGCCGCTGCACGTCACCGCCAGCTTCGGCGTCGCCTGCTTTCCCAATGACGCTCAGGATATGAACACGCTCATTCAAATGGCCGACAAGGCGCTCTACAAGTCGAAAGACGCCGGGCGCAACCGCGTCACGATGGCGGACCCGAGTTTTAATTTGCCGCCGCCGCCCAAAGCAAAGAAACGCCGCAAAGTCGCTGAGCCGGCCGAAACGCCGCTCCTTAAGCCCAGCCCAAGCAGCGTGCCGATTGCACTGGAACTCATTCAACGCAAACAAGCGCAGTCGGCTTTGATTCACGCATCAACCGGTGAGATTGAACGCCGCGGGAAATAATAGCGGTCGATTTACAGGCGCGTAATGAGCTTCGCGATCTCGGCGTTGACCAGGTCCGCGTGCGTGAAGAACACGCCGTGGCCCGCGCCTTTGACGGAGACGAAACGCGCGCCGGGAATGGCCTCGGCCATTTCGACGCCTGCGGCGTGCGGCAGAATCCAATCGTCCGAGCCGTGGACCACCAGCGTCGGGAGTTTCAAATTTCGCGCGGCGGGAATCTGGTTCTGCCGCGTCAGCGCCATGATCGCGCGGCCGTAATAATCGCGCGAGCGCCGCATGCTTTCGGCCACCATCCAGCGCACTTCCGAGCCTTTGAACCCACACACGGACTTAAACCGCCCCGCAATACTTCTAACCAGGCGCCGAGCCGAATCGATCGGCAAAAGCGATGAGAGCGGCGCGAAGACGCGCTGATACAACGGCAGGTGCGCGCCATTGGCAAACGATCCTAGCAACAACAGTGCTCGCGGCTTCACCCGCCCGCGAAGCGTCAGATGCAGGCTGACCGACCCGCCCATTGAACTGCCGCCAATCACGAAACCGCCGGGCCGCTGGTCGAGCTTTTTTTGCAGGATGTATTCTTCGACGTGGCGCGCGAAATGACCCAGGCCGTCCTCGCCGTTGACCGGGCAATTCATCGCCTGAGGCATGTGCAGATCGGCGATTGCGCCCAGCGGAAGCTGTTTGATGTAGCCGCGGCAGTCCATCCCCAAGCCAGGGATCAACACCAGCGCCGGCGCCTCGGCATCGGTGGTGCGATAGTCGGGCAGCGCGGGCCTGAGCACTTCGACCGTTTCCAATCCCGGCGCCGAAAATTCCTCGCACGCCAGATAACGATCTTCCGCGGGCGGCATGGGAGGCAGCCGCAAGGACGGATCGTTGTTGATGGAAAAGGAGCGAACGCTTTCGTCCGCTGGCACAACACTGGATTTCATGAATCGTATACCGTCGTCAAAAAACAAGATGCGCTAAAAGGAAAGTACGCGGCAAATTGGACACTCCGCCATGCCACTCATTACGACGCAAATATAAACCCGCGCTTCATCGTTTCAAAATAAAATCTTCATCTTTCGCTTACATTGCGTCCCGCCGCTTTGCATTCAACGAATCGAGAAAATCCGCCATCGCCGAGTTTACGGCCTCGGCGTGAGTATAGAAAAGAATGTGGCCTGCTCCTTCAACCGAAACGAGCCGCGCGCCGGGAATAGTCTCAGCCATTTCAACTCCGGCGGAGTACGGCAGCACCCAATCTTTCGTGCCGTGAATGACCAGTGTGGGCAGCGCGAACTTTTTGATCTGCGGAATCTGATTCTGCCGGGTCAATGCCATGATCGCGCGGCCATAGTAGCCGTGCGTGCGATGCACGTGTCTCGCCCACATGAAACGCAGATCCTGGCCCACCGCGCCGCGCGAATTGCGGACAAAGCGAAAAAATATGCGCAGGGAATGCTTGGCGAAATCGAGCGGCAGATACCAGGACAGCGGCGCGAGAACACGCTGGTAGAAAGGGAGCTTCATGCAGTTTGCAAACGAGCCGATCAGCACCAATCCGCGCGGCTTCACCCGCCCGCGCGCGCAAATCGCGAGGCTGATGGCCCCGCCCATCGAACTGCCCCCGAGCACGAATCCGCCGGGGCGCTCTTCGAGTTTTTTCGCGAGGATGTACTCTTCCACATGCCGCACGAAATGGCCGAAGCCTTCTTCGCCTTGCACGGCTTGGTTGTTGGCTTGAAGCGTGTGGATATCGACCAGGATTCCGAGCGGCAATTGGCGGACGTAGTCGCGCGAATCCATGGTCAGGCCGGGGATCAATACCAACGCGGGAGCATTTGGGTTTTCATTTCGATATGGAGCACGGGCAGGGCGCAGGGCGTCAACAGGCTCTAAACCGGCGGACGCAAACGGCTCAATCGACCAGAGTTCGGCATCGGGCGCGGGAAGAGGCGGAAGGATCATGTCGGAAGCGAATTCATTTTCCAATGCCACATATTAAAGCGGTCTAAAGGAGCGGTTCTCCCCACCAACCTTCAACGCGCTTTTTCATCTCACCAGAAACATGGCCCAGAAGTTTTGCACCGTCGAAAAAATCCATCTCGACCGGAATATCGCGGTCAGCCATGAGATAGGACGTTTTGTCCAAACCTGTGGTTCGGAAATCCAGATCGAGTTCATTCAACAACAAATCGCCATATTCCATCAAATCGAGCTTTGTCGACAAATAGCCGACAACAGCGCCGGTAGAATAGATTCGCAACACGAGACAAGGCCGTCGATACGTCGCTTTTCCAAGTTGGGCATTCATCGCCAAGTAGATTTGCCCAGGCTGAATCATCTCTGGCCACTCGCATTCTAAATGTCTTCAGGAAGAATAATGTTCAGCGAATCAATGTCTTTCTTGGCGTACAACGGCTGGCCCTTTGGACCAAAACCCACGGGTTTGAGGTGCTTCGCCAAGTATTCTCTGGCTTCGCGACGCGTCTTTAAACAAATAGGTTTCTCTTTCGGCGCACCACTGGGCGGCGCGGACACTGTAGTCAAAGTGGATGGCATACGATTGCTCCTCTCGTCGAATGACTCGACGATTCATTTCAGAACACTATAGCTGGTCGATCTCGAATTTTAAGCCCTAAAATCAAGCCTCCACCGTTAGCCCAATTCATTCCGCATCGGCGCGTACAGCGGAAACGCTTCGCAAAGTTCCATCGTCTTTTTGCGCAACTGCGTGTGCAGCGCGGCGTCTTTTGGATTTGAGAGCGCCTGGTCGAAGATGTCGGCGATTGTTTGGAATTCTTTTTCTTTCATGCCGCGGGTCGTGCAGGCCGGCGAGCCGACGCGGATGCCGGAGGTTTTCAGCGGCGGCAGTGGGTCGTTGGGAATTGCGTTTTTGTTGACCGTGATGCCGATTTCGTCGAGCAGATCGCTGGCCTGTTTGCCGTTGATGCTCTTGTTGCGGATGTCGATCAGCATCAGGTGATTGTCGGTGCCGTGCGAAATCACGTGGTAGCCGCGCGCGATCAGCGCCGTCGCCAGCGCCTTCGCGTTCTTGATGACCTGTGCCGCGTACTCGCCGAAACTCGGCAGCAGATTTTCTTTGAAACCGACCGCTTTCGCGGCGATCACGTGCATCAGCGGCCCGCCTTGAATGCCGGGGATCACCATGCTGTCGACGAGTTCCGACATCATGCGCGTGCGCCCGCTTTTGGGCGCGACGACGCCGAATGGATTCTCAAAATCCTTGCCCATCAGAATCAATCCGCCGCGCGGGCCGCGCAGCGTTTTGTGCGTGGTGGTCGTGGTGACATGCGCGTGCATGATCGGGCTTGGCAGAAGCCCTTTCGCAATCAATCCGGCGGGGTGCGCGATGTCGGCGAAGAGGAACGCGCCGACCGAATCGGCGATCTGGCGGAAGCGCGCGTAATCGATGGCGCGCGAATACGCGCTCGCGCCGACGGTGATCATCTTCGGCTTTTCGCGCGAGGCGATCTCCTGAACTTTGTCGTAGTTGATGCACTCCGTTTCGGGATCGATGCCGTACGCGACGAAGCGGTAAAGCTGTCCGGAGAAATTCTTCGGCGAGCCGTGCGTGAGATGCCCGCCGTGGCCGAGGTCCATGCCGAGAACTGTGTCGCCCGGCTTGAGGAACGAGAAGTACACCGCCATGTTGGCCTGCGAACCGGAGTGCGGCTGAACGTTGGCGTAGCATGCATCGAAGAGCTGCTTGGCCCGGTCGCGCGCGATATTCTCGGCCTGATCGACAAATTCGCAGCCGCCATAATAGCGCTCGCCGGGATAGCCTTCGGCGTACTTGTTGGTCATGACGTTGCCGATGGTCTCGATAACCGCCGGCGAAACATGATTCTCGCTCGCAATCATTTCGAGCTGCGTGTGTTGGCGGCGCAGTTCGTTGCGCACCGTGTCGAAGATTTCGGGATCGAAGCGTTTGAGTTCGTTGAGCATTTTTGCGTGCGTTCCTAATTGTTCGTGCGGCGGCCTTGTTGAAAATGAACGCATATTAGACACGAATAGAGCCTAATAATCAATCGCAGGATACATCGAAATCGTGAGATGCGTGGCACCGATAAACACTATCGGTTGATCACGGCTCGCACGCTTGCCTGATGCCATTTGTCACATGCGGAAAAATGCAGATGCGCTAAGCTTCAAGCAACAGTTGAAGCGAGGATCACGATAATGAGCAACATACAAGAAATCGAAGAAGCGATCATCAAGCTGCCAACGGAAGAGCGGTACAAGCTTCGAACGTGGTTCGATGAGATGGAAGCGGGAGCGGTGCAAACGACGCCCAATCGTGGAAAAAAGATCATTGAGCTGCTGACGGCCAAGGGGAGCGTCAAAATGAGCACGGATGAAATCATGGCGTTAACGCGGGGCGAATAGTGGAACCTCATTAGAGATCATTGGTCCGTCGTGAGGCGGGCACAAAATTAATTGAGTGCTGTGTCGCGGGGTTCGGTGCTTTGTTAAGGTGAGTACGAGACAAACCCAAAATTCAATGCCAGATCATTCGCCCTCATCTGACAGATGTGCCCAACGAAACGCATTCTTGCGCTCGGACAAATTGGCCAATATCGTAGCTAAAATGACGCAGAGCCCGGCATCATTCAATAAAACAATGTTATTACTTTCAGATTCCACGTCGGATGGCGATTTAGTCACTCCGGATGGCGGTGAAAATCGCTCGTACCGTATTGAGACTGGCCACCCAGGGCGGGATGCACTTCTAGTATTCAGAAAAAAGGCAATCACTGCAAAGATAGTGATCAAAAGAAATGTGCGTGGACGGGTTGGAAATCGAATTACCCACACAACTAGACTACATACAACTCCAATGATTATAAGGGGGGCCTCCCAAAAGCATAAATGTGAGGTAAAATAAGCCGTTAAAGAATTCATCGCCGCTACCCGCCATGAATGGTGACATGCATTATCCTCTAAAAATACTCACGCGTTCAGCCACGTGATCCCAACGCGTCCACTATCTCCTTGACCAACACCTTCATAATAAACGAACTCTTCGGCTGAATCTGCGCGGTCCATCCGTTCTTCGCGAGTTCTTCCGCGACGACTGGGCCGACCGATGCGATCTTCGTTTTTGCGATGCCTGCCGCGAGCAGTTCTTTTTGCGCGAAGGCCTCGGCGACTTCGACCAATCTGCGGACTTGCGGGGCGCTGGTGAAGGCCAGCAGATCGACGCGCCCTGCCGCCATGTCGGCGATTAATTGTTGCACGAGATTGGCATGCGACGCGGGCGCGTAAATGTATGGCGCGACCGGCTCGGGATGCGCGCCGGCGTCCAGCAGGAAATCAATCAGCGGTTCGTTGGGATTTTCGCCGTAAAGCTGCACGCCGACGTGCCGGCCTGAGAGATCGAACTGGCGCAGCGTTTCGATGACGCCCGGCGTGGTCGGCGCGGAACTGGCCACGTCCGGGCGCAGGCCGATTTCGACGAGCGCCTTGGCCGGCTTCGGCCCGCGCGTGATCTTGCGGACTTTGGCGAAACCGTCGCGCGCGCGGCCGGCCATCCCCGCGCGTTCCGCAAATCCCATCAAGCGCCGGACGCCTTCGCCGGTCAACAAGATCACGTCGTTAAACGTGCCGTCGGCCAGTTCATTGAGCCAGCATTCCACAGGTTCGCGGTCGGGCGCGTCGAGGATGCCCACAAGCGGGCAACGCATCACGGTCGCGCCCAGGTTTTCAAGCATGGACGCGAAGGATTCAAGATCGCGCGTTTCAGGCACGGCGATGGTTTTGCCGACGAGGGGCTTTTCGGGGATTTCGGTGTTCATTTACGAACCTCTAGCCCGCCCTTTTCAGGGCTTGGAAATCTCTACACCTGTTGACCCAGGCCTGCGCCGGAGTACCGGCTCCAGCCTGGGCTATCATAGTACGCGCCGTTGGCGCTGAAGACAGGGTATCACCTCGCACCCACCGTCTCCGTCTGCTTCCTCTGCTTCCACAACGGCACAGCCGGCTTCGTCGCTTTCGTTCCCTCGCCTGTGACTCGGATTAAGCCGGGGCGGAGGAGCGTGCGGAGGCTCAGAAAAAGTTCGGGCGTGGCGTCGATTTTGAATTTGTCGCCTGCTTTGATCCGCACCACCGCGCTTGCGCCATCGACATTGTCGAGCATCAGATTGAAATAAATCGGCGTCTTCCCCGGCTTGGATTTCAGCAGTTGCAGCACCGCGTTCAATTTCGTCAGCGCGGCGCCGGCGTTGGGATTCGGCTCGCCGAGCGGGGTTTCTTCGATTGTGAAAATCACGTCGCCGACGTGGCGTTCCGCGACCATCTCCGGCGTGAGCACGTCGTCGGCCATGATCGAGACCTGCGCGGCGGGACTTTCGGTTTCGCCTTCCACGGCTTTCGCGGCGCCTCCCCCACCCCCCGCTCCGCCCATGTCGTTGGCTTTGATCTTTCCGCGGAAGAACAAGATGCGGTCGGGCTGAATCAAGTCTTTTACTTTATCGAACGTGCGCGGGAAAAGAACGACTTGCGTGTTGGCGGTGAAATCCTCGACAGTGAGTATCGCCATCTTTTCGTTCTTGGCTTTTGTAAACACGAATCGAACCGCGGTGACGTATGCGCCGATCAGCACTTCGAATCCCTCCGGGTATTCGGAGAGTCGCTTGATGTTGCAGCTCGAACAGCCCTCGACCAATTCGCGCGCTTCCGCCAGAGGATGGCCGGAGAAATAAAATCCGAGCACCTTCTTCTCTTCTTCGAGGCGCTGCTTGTCGGACCATTCCGGTACTTGGGGCATGCGCGCCTTGGCGTTCGTTCCCGGACCCGCGTCGTCGTCGCCGCCGAACAAACTCATCTGCCCCGAATCGCGGTCTTCGCGCTGCTTCGCGCCGTTGGCCATGGCGTCTTCGAGCGCCGCGAGCAGCGTCGCGCGGCCGTGGCCTTTTGAGATCGAATCGAACGCGCCCGCCTTGATCAGGCTTTCCATGCAGCCCTTGTTCGCGCTCTTGCCATCGACGCGTTCGCTGAAATCGAAGAGATTGACAAACGGCCCGTTCTTCTCGCGTTCGGCGACGATCGCTTCGACGGCTTTTTCGCCGACGCCCTTGATCGCGCCCAGCGAAAAACGCAGCAGCTTGTCGTTCTCAATGCCAAAACGCACGCCCGATTTATTGACTTCCGGGTTGAGCACATCCAGGCCGATGCGCCGCGATTCGTCGATGTATTCGACGATCTTCTCCGTCTTGCCCTGTTCCAGCGACAGGATGCCGGCCATGAATTCCGCCGGATAATTCGCTTTCAAATAGGCGGTCTGATACGCCAGCAGCGCATACGCGGCGGCGTGCGATTTGTTGAAGCCGTATTCGGCGAACTTCGCGATGAGCAAATAAAGATCCTCGGCTTTTTTTCTGTTGATGCCATTCTTCTCGCAGCCGTCGGCGAATTGCACGCCGTATTTGTCCATCAAATCTTTTTTCTTCTTGCCCATCGCCTTGCGCAAACTGTCTGCTTCGCTCAGCGAGAAACTGGCGAGCTGATTGGCGATCTGCATGACCTGCTCTTGATAGACGATGATGCCGTAGGTGTCTTTCAGGATAGGCGCAAGCTGTTCGATTTCGTATTTGATTTCTTCGCGCCCGTGCTTGCGCGCGCAGAAACTCGGGATGTTGGCCATCGGCCCCGGGCGGTACATGGCATTGAGCGCGGTGAGATCTTCGAGGCAATCGGGGCGCGCTTCGACGAGCAGATTGCGCATGCCTTCGGATTCGAATTGAAAGATCGCACGCGCGTCGCCGCGCCCCAACATGCGGTAGGTTTTGGGATCGTCGAGCGGGATTTTGTCGAGATCGATCGCGCCTTCGGAATCGAGCGCTTCCTTGACGCTGCTACCGTGCCGCTCCTTGATGAGCCTGCACGTCACCTGCAATTTCGTCAGCGTTTCAAGGCCGAGAAAATCAATCTTCAGCAGACCGACGTTATCGATGTGCGCCATTTCGTACTGCGTCAGCATCATGCCGTTTTTGTCGCGGTAGAGCGGACAATATTCGGTGACGGGCTTGTCGGCGATGACGAGCCCTGCGGCGTGACAGCCGGTGTTGCGCGAGATGCCTTCGCATTTTCGCGCGAGGTCGATCAATTCTTTGACATCCGGCATCGAGTTGTACATGCCCTGCAACTCTTGATCGTCGTCGACGGCGTAGTGCGTCTTGTCGTCTTCCTTGCGCGGATCGGGCGCGGCTTTCAGCGTGATTTTTATGCCGGGCGTGCCGGGAATCAGTTTCGCGATTTTGCTGACTTCGCTCAATTCACGATCCAGCACGCGGCCGACGTCGCGCACCGCACCTTTCGCGAGCATGGCGTTGAAGGTGACGATGTTCGCCGTGCACTCGCGGCCGTATTTGTTCTGCACGTAATCGATGACTTCGGCGCGGCGGCTCTGGCAGAAATCGATGTCGATGTCGGGCATCTCGTTGCGGCCTTCGTTGACGAAGCGTTCGAAGATAAGGCTATAGCGCATCGGATCGAGGTTCGTGATTCCCAGGGCGTAACAGGCGATCGATCCCGCCGCCGAACCGCGCCCCGGCCCAACGGGAATGCCGCGCGAACGCGCTTCGCGGATGATGTCCCAGACGATCAACAGGTATTCGACGAAGCCCATTTTTTTCAGGACGCGCAGTTCTTCGTTCGTGCGCGCGAGGACCGCGTCGGACGGCGAAGCGCCGTAACGGTGCTTGATGCCATCCATGACCTGGCGCGTGAAATAGTCGTTCACATCTTCGCCGTTCGGCACCTGAAATTTTGGAAAATGGTAATCACCGAACTTGATGTTGACGTTGCAGCGTTCGGCGATTTCGAGTGTGTTCGTCAGGGCTTCGGGAATCCACGAAAAGAGCCGCGCCATTTCGTCGCTGCTCTTTAGATAAAACTCGTCACACGCAAAGCGCAGACGGTTTGGATCGCTGATCATTTTTCCGGTGCCGATGCAGAGCAGCGCGTCGTGGGCCTTGGCGTCGTCGCGATCCGTGTAGTGGCTGTCGTTGGTGCAGATGACTTTGCCGCCGAGTTCCTTCGCCATTTTGACAATAGCTTCGTTGACCTTTTTCTGCATCGCGGCAAGTTCGCGCATGTTCTCGGTCGCGTCTGGCGTCTCCGCGCGGCCGATGCAATGATCCTGAATTTCGAAGTAAAAATTCTCCTTGCCGAAGATTTCCTGGTAGATGCCGGCCATGCGGTACGCGGCGGAATAATCTTTTTGCAGCACGGTCTGAGGCACCTCGCTGCCCACGCATCCCGACGACGCGATGATTCCCTTGCCGTACTGCGCGAGCAATTCGCGATCGACGCGCGGGTGGTAATAATAGCCCTCCTTATAGGCGTATGTGGAGAGCTTCATCAGATTTTTGTAGCCCTCATCGGTCGATGCCCAGAGCAAGAGATGGTGATCGATATCGCCATCGACCTTTTCGCGCTTGGAGCGGCTCTCGCCATTCGGGACGACGTAGGCTTCCATGCCGATTATCGGCTTGACCGCGGGAAGGCCGTCGGCTTCGGCGAGTTTTTTGGTCTCTTTGCATGCCTTGTAAAATTCAATCGCGCCGAACATGTTGCCGTGATCGGTGATGGCCAGCGCCGGTTGATTGTTCTTGCGCGCGCGCTTGATGATGTCGGCGATGCGGGAGGCGCCGTCGAGGAGGCTGTATTGGGTGTGGGTGTGGAGGTGGCAGAAGGACATCGGTTTGAGGGTTCCAGGTTTCAGGTTTCACCGAAGAGACTTCGACACATCAATCATATTGAAGTGTGGAATTGAAGCAATTGGGCATTCGCGGTATAGGTTCACTCATGGCGCGCAAAAAAAACAATCTCGCGCCGATCCAGATTGTAATCGCATTGTAAAATGGCCCCATATTTTCTGAGAAGAAAACCTCTCTCCCGCGTTACTATCATGGTAATCGAAGTCATTTAATCATCCCAATGCGGAGCCAATCCCTATGCAAAAATCACTGATTCTTCCTGATCGCCGGATCTTCATGAGCACGTTTACGCTTGGTGCCGCGGCTTGGCTTACGCGCGGCGTTTTTGCCGATGAGTTGGATCGCATCAAGACTCCGGCGCAGACTGAGGGGCCTTTTTATCCCGATCATCTTCCGCTTGATACCGACAACGATCTGATCATTGTCAATGATTCCATTACGCCTGCGGTTGGTGAAATTACGCATCTCAGCGGCCGCATTCTCGATGCCAATGGCAATCCCGTGCGCAACGCGCTTGTTGAAATCTGGCAGGTGGACGGCAAGGCTGTTTATATTCACTCGCGGGACAGCGGGCACAAGAATCGCGACACTAATTTTCAGGGTTTTGGCCGCTTTCTGACCGGCTCGTCCGGCGAGTATTATTTTCGCACCATCAAGCCCATTCCGTATGTCCCGCGCACGGCGCATATTCATTTCAAGATCAAGCGCGGCGGCAAAGAACTGCTCACGACGCAATGCTACGTTAAGGGGCAGGTTGAAAACGAACGCGACGGCGTGTTGCGCGACATCAGCGACGAAAAAGCGCGCGCGTCGGTGATTATCGATTTCGCGAAGGTTAAGGATTCTAAGATTGGCGAGCTTGCGGCGAAGTTCGATATCATTCTTGGTTGGACGCCGGAAGGTTAACGACGGTTGAAGGTTTGAAAGTTGAAGGTTGAAGGTTTCACTTGATTATTCGACGATTCAGAGAGAATTCCGTCCTAGAACCTGAACCGGGAAATAATCTTGATACCCATTAACGAAAACGACGACGAATTCCGCCATGCCGCTCAGAAGATTGCCAGTTGCCAGAGCATTTGGACGCAGCTCTGGCATGGCGTCGAAGAGAATGCCGCCACGGCTCCACTGCTTGCGCTGGTTCAGCAGCAGCATCGGCGCAACTTTGATCTCTGGCATGAAGAGGACAAGGCGCGCGATCCCGGCGCGGCTGACGCGCAGATTGCCACTGTCAAACGTGCCATCGATAAGTTTAATCAACAGCGCAACGATTTGATTGAGAAGCTCGACGATTACATCTTCGAGACGCTGCAGCGCCAGAAAATCACGCCGCCTCCCGACGCGCCCTGGAACAGCGAGACACCCGGCAGCATCATCGACAAGCTGTCGATTATGAGCCTGAAAGTTTTCCACATGAACGAGCAGACCGAACGCCTCGACGCCGCGGCGGAGCACATTCAAAAATGCCGTACTCGCCTCGCGACGTTGATTCAGCAGCGCGACGATCTTACGGCGGCATTGCAAGCGCTGCTAAACGATTTGTTTTCAGGGGCGAAGCAGATGAAGCTGTATCGGCAGTTTAAGATGTATAACGATCCGGATTCTAATCCGAAGATTTATGGGGCGAAGAAGTAGTGGTCATGGGATTGAAACGGGACTTGGACCTGCCGAATGTGACTGTCTTGAAATTCTGACACTCACCGCCGATTCACACCGGTAGCTAACGGCTGCTACCGGTGGCACCCAACTTTTGGAGCAAGCCGCGATCAACGGTCATTGACTTCCTGTGCCACCCGCCGAATAAAATTGTGATTCGATCAACAGCCCGATCAATACAGGTACTCCAAACATGATCGCTACATTGATTGGCCAACAAATGAGTTCTTCTCCTACCGATATATCCGCATCAAGATTTTCCGTGTCGCTATAGAAATGTACGCCGAGTGGCCACCCGATCCGATTCTTGCGTGAAGAAACGTTTAATGCAACAAGGGATGCAAAAACGAGTAAAGCAACAGTTATTGTTAGCAAATGAGTTTTTTTGAATGACATTTCGGATCAGTTCCAAATTAACGATTTCACATTAAAACCCCAAATCGCGGGTAGCCCGCCTCAGCCGGCTTATTACCGTTTACGCCGTGCGCTAAAGCGACGCACCATAATCTCGCAACCCACTGCGACAATACTGGCGCAGACTATAATGATGGCCCCGTCCTTGGCGGCATTCCAAAAATTCCAAATAGGGATATCAGGGTAATACTCGCCCTCCTCTGAATAAAGGCGAGCGGCCCTAAAGTAATAAAAATCATATGGATAACCGCACAAGTCATTCGTCGACTCCCAGCCCAGTAAGCCCCACTGCTGCCGTGATGGATGTCGTACAGTGTTAATGTATATGCCCATTGATACTGTCACGCAAAAGACAATTAGGGTTAACAGGCTAAAACGCATATAACTTCACTCATCCTCTGGGGGCTTTTTTGGAGCCGTCCCCGGAACCGTTGGGGATTCGGGGACGTTCACGAATCAATTTCTGAAACGTTTCGTGCACATCGCTGAACACCATGGTTAGGACACCGGTCACATCGTCTGCTGATCAATAATTCTCGTCGGACCGCCCCCGCAAGCGGTGCAAGTCACGTCAACGTTGATCCAACCAAATATCTCAAACCAATTTTTCTCTGTGAGTGTGTTCGCTTCGGTGAACAAGCCGGCTTAAGCCGGCTGGAGCGCAGTTGTGGACTCTCCGCACCACCACCTGAAGGTCTTGTCTTTACCCACATCTTCGGAGGGAAACTGGACGAAATATAAGGGAGACCCTGATTAGAGGAGTGGCTCCCATGAGAAAAATCGAATCGGCTGGAAATTGGGCGGAGGCGGAGTTTGGTGAGGCGGATCTTGGCGAT
>JBBRQD010000081.1:0-26634 GCA_038227045.1 Planctomycetota bacterium | reverse complement strand
CATACTATAATAAACGGAAATTTGGCGACGAAAAATGAGGTGTTTTTAGAAAGTTGAAAGACGATCAAATGTGGGCTGAAAAATAACACTATGGGTGAGCAAGATTCGTGCCGAACAGGATTGTGACAGACCCTAGCGCAGGCGTCGAGGATAAATCGGGATATGAACCGCTAATTCTTCTTCGACCCCTGCCGGGGTCGTTCTGAATCGGGTGTTCTGGGTCCGGGGGTGTCGCGCTTGCGCGCGAAACCCCCGGCTAATTTCCGCGACCCCTGCCGGGGTCATGACCGCAATTGCGGTTGCGGCCCCGGTGGCACGAGCATCTTATCCCGGCGGGATAACGGAAATTAGCCGGGGGTTTCGAGCGAAGCGAGACACCCCCGGTATAATTGCCCGCCCGTGCGCGCACCGCGAAGCGGTGCAGGATAATTTAGAGAAACCGCCAATGCCCTCCACGTACCTGAGCCTCCATTACCACATCATCTTCTCGACAAAGAATCGCGAGCCGCTCATCGCAACCGACTGGCGCAACCGCCTGCATGAATACATGGGCGGCACTGTTCGTTCATTGGAAGGAATCCCTCAAACCATCGGGGGCGTTGATGATCACGTTCACCTCTTGCTCGGCCTTAAGGCGACTCATTGTCTCTCCGATTTCATGCGCGACCTTAAAAAAAGGACGAGCCTTTGGGTGCATGAAACGATTCGAGAGCCGCGCTTCGCCTGGCAGGACGGTTACGCCGCGTTCAGCATCAGCGCGCCATCGCGTGGCGCCATCGTGAAATACATCACAAATCAGGAGGAGCACCACAGGACGATGACGTTCCGAGAGGAATTGGTGAAGTTCTTGAAGCGCGCCGCCGTGGAGTACGACGAAAAATATTTGGACTGATTGTGCGTCCACGGAAGAATCATCCTGCACCCCTGCCGGGGTGCTCAATTATTTCCGCGCTTTCCGGGGGTGTCGCGCTTGCGCGCGAAACCCCCGGACTAATTTCCGTGATCCCTGCCTGGGTCGAATTGCTCTCGGCGGGATTTGTATTTGATTCGCAGATTTTCTTTTTGATTTTTGGAATAAAATTGGGTATTCATACGTCTAATATACGGGTAATGGCTGGTGTCTGATATATGATATATTATATACTACAGGGCCTTTATAAGCGCACGTAGTGCAACTTATGCAACGGAAAAGATTGGTTAGACGGATTGGAAGTTTGGGTTACGACATGATGTGCAATTTTTGTAATGGAAACGATTGAGTAGTTTGCCCCTTTGGGGCTTCGGAAAATTTAAATCTCACGGACCCAGGCCTGCGCCGGAGTATCGGCTCCGGCCTGGGCTTTAGAAGTTCGCGCCTTTGGCGCTGGGGACGAAATGACGCTTTAGAGCGTGTACACGAAGTGGACGCACCGCAAACCGGCCGGCGGTGTATTCAGACTGAAATTCGTCGCCTTTTATTTCTCCAGTGATTGTGGGGCCGAAACGCCCCACCACTTTCTTTTGAGGTTTTCTTTCCGATGTTGATGCGTCTTGCTTCAATCTGTGTCCTGTTCACGTCGGTCGTCGCGTTCTGCGGTGAGGCTGTGAAGGTCGCCAAGCCTGTCAAAAAAGCCGGTGATAAAAAGGCTGTCGAGATGGATTATGGCCCGTGCATGGCCATTACGGTCGGCGCGAGCAAAGACAACATCGCCTACAAAGGCATCCTGATTCCGCTCAACAAAGAGAAGACGCAGAACATACTCTTCGACACCGAACTGCTCCGCGTTACCGCCGCGTGGACCGGTGGCTATCTGAATTGGGCCAGCCGCCCGTTCGCCGATAACAACAACGACTATTGCACCGTCGATGGCGAGATTCAATTCGCCACGTCAAAGCTGCCCGGCTGGGCGAAGGACGGGAAACTCGAAGACCCGCGCAATCCCAAAGACGGTCCGCTGCCTGCAAATTGGGCGAAGTACAAAGGCCTCTATCTCAATGGCGACAAGGTTGTCATTTCGTACACGGTCGGCGAGATGACTGTATTGGAAACTTATGCCGCCGAGACACTTGAAGGTGAGACCGCATTCACGCGGACAATCCAAGTCGGTGCGTCGCAGTTACCGAGCAAGATGTTCCTTTTCGAAGTCGCCGATGCCGAACCGCAGCCGCCGGCCAGAAAAAATACCGGACTCTCGGTCGCCGTTAAATCAAAAGATGGCGTCTATACGGTCGGTCAATTGGTGGGAACGCCCGAGAGCGTCAATGTGGACTCGGAGGAGAGCACAGCCAGCACGCGCGCCGTCCTGAGCATTGCGGCGCATCCATCCACGCTCACTTTTAAAGTCCTGCTTGCAAAAACAAAGGTTATCGAAAAGCTTGGCCTATTTGCGAAGAAAGAAGAGGCCGTCGATCTCACCACTTTAACGAAAGGCGGTCCCGCCCGCTGGACCCAGGAAGTCGCCACCAAAGGCGTGCTCGCCAAAGACGACGCCCCGTACGTCGTAGACATGGTCACCGCGCCCGAAGACAATCCCTACAAATCGTGGCTGCGCTTCACCGGCCTGGATTTCTTCGCCGATGGCCGCGCGGCGCTGTGCACGTGGAATGGCGACGTGTGGATTGTCTCCGGCATCGACGAGAAACTTGAGAATCTCAAGTGGAAGCGTTTCGCGACGGGCTTGAACAACCCGATGGGGATAAAAATCGTCGATGGCGTCGTTCACACAATCGGTCGCGATCAGATCACCAAACTTCACGATCTCAACAACGACGGCGAGGCAGATTTTTACGAGAACATCAATAACGATTGCTTCCTCACCACCAATTTTCACGAGATGTGTTTCGATCTTCAAACCGACAAAGAGGGGAACTTCTATTTCGCGAAGGGTTCGTCGATTTGGGCCGCCGAACAACGCATGACGCCGCACAACGGATCGATCATCAAAGTCTCAAAAGACGGTTCGAAATTCGAAGTGCTCTGCTCGGGGCTGCGCGCGCCCAACGGCATCGCCGTCGGGCCGAACGACGAGATCACCGTTGCCGACAATCAGGGCAATTGGATTCCGGAGTGTCCGATTAATCTCGTCACGAAAGGCGGCTATTACGGCTGGGTGGGCAAGGACCAGAAGGCTGATCAATTCAAAACGCCCGACAAACCGCTTTGCTGGATTCCCTACAACATGGACAAGTCCACCAGCGGGCAAGTCTGGGTGCCCAAGGAGAACGCGAAGTGGGGGCCGTTTGCGGGGAAGATGCTCGCGGCGTCGTACGACTGCTGGCTCTCGGAAGTGTTCTTCGACAAAGTCGGCGACGAAACGCAAGGCGGCACGTTCCGCTTTCCGGTGAAATTCGCCAGCGGCATGATGCGCCCGCGCTTCAATCCCATCGACGGGCAATTGTACGTCGCCGGCTTGAAGGGTTGGTCAAGCAGCGCCGCGCGCGATTGTGCGTTGCAGCGCGTGCGCTACACGGGCAAGACGGTGGCGATGCCTGTCGAAGCGCACATCAGCAAAACTGGAATGGAGGTGACGTTCTCAACCGCGCTGGACACCGCGTCCGTCGCCGACAAACAGGACAGCAGCGCCGAATGGTTCAACGTCGTCCGAACCGCATCCTACGGCTCGCCCGAATACTCGGTCAGCGACCCCAAGAAAAAAGCGCGCGAACCGGTCGAGATCACAAACGTCGCGCTCAAAGAAGACGGCAAGACAGTCGTCTTCACGATCCCGACGCTAAAACCGGTGACGAATCTGGTGATCAAATATAAATTCAAAACAGCCGACGGTTCGGAAGTGAAGGGCGAAGTGGATTACACGATTAATAAGGTGCCGTAATGTGGCGGGACCGTCCCGCCACGTTACTCTTTCCTCTCCGGCACCACTTTCACGTCCATCTCTTTCCCGTCGCGCAGGATCTTTATCGGCGTCTCCACGTTTGCTTTCGACTGCGCCAGCGCATTCATGTAGTCGTTGATATTCTCAATCTTCCGGCCGCCGAGCATGATGATGATATCGCCGTTTTTCAGGCCGCCTTTGTCCGCCGGCGAACCTTCGCGCACGCCGTTGATGCGCAGTCCCTTTCCGTCGTAGGCGTAGTCGGGCAGAGTGCCGAGGCGGATGCCGCCCATTCCGCCGGTCATCTTCGGCGCTTCGACTTTGACGAACTTGGGGCGTTCCGGCGCGTTGATCAAATCGACCGCGGCATCGAACGCAAGCGCGGTAATTTTGGCTTGCGCGGCGACATCGAGTTTATCCGCGGTGTCGCTGGGCTTGTGATAATCGGCGTGCGACCCGGTGAAGAAAAACAGGACCGGGATGCCGGCGTTCATAAAGGCCAGTTGATCCGACCCGCCGAATCCGTCGGGACTCGTTTTTATTTCCATGCCGATGTCTTTATCGACGCGTTTGAGCAGTTCGCCAAACCCCGATCCAGTGCCCGCGCCGTAGACCATTACTTTGTTGTTCTGGCAGCGACCGACCATATCGAGGTTCACCATTGCGGCGGTATTCTTCACGTTGAAATCGAGCGGCGGATTTTTCACGAAATCGTTGGAACCGAGCGTGCCCATTTCTTCCGCGCCGAAGAACATCACCCAGACAGTGCGCTTCAGCGATGCCCGATTCTTGTACAGCGCGTCCGCCAGTTCTAGAACAGACGACGTGCCCGACGCATTGTCGTCCGCCCCGCGATGAATCTTGCCCATCTCGGATTTGTCGGCGAGCGAGAATTCGTTGCCGGTGCCGAGATGATCGTAATGCGCGCCGATCACGACAATCTCGTCTTTGAGTGCCGGATCGGTGCCTGGGAGCACGACGGCGAGATTGTAGTCCGTGGTTTTTTCACGCACAATATCGACTTGAAAGTCGATGGTCGCGCCCGGCACTTCGATGCTCGACGGCTTCAGCGTATCGCAAATCTGCTGTTTTAACGCCGCACTCTTTTTACCTGCGGAGGCGAGAAACTTGTCGGCGATATCGGGCAGGACTTGAATCAACGGAAAGCCGCAATGCCGCCGCCCGCCGCCGCGGATCATGTCCGGCATGATCTTTTTCTCAGGGGCCTTGCCACGTTCGCCGTCGATAATCAGCAGCCCCAGCGCGCCCTTGTCGCGCGCCATGCCGGCCTTATAAAATAGATCGCTGTACACGTTCGCGGCCGCGTGCGGGTCGCTCGCGCCGCCGATGCGCGTGCCATCGGCCTTTTCCGGTTCGCCGCGAAACGCCATCACGACTTTGCCTTTCACGTCAAGCCCGGCGTAGTCGTCGTAGCCTTTATCGGGAGCGCTAATGCCGTAGCCGGCGAAAACCAGTGTGCCGGCGCCATCGCCGACCTGGCTGATCGGCATGGGTTTGTAATCGTCGATCAATTCGAACTTGGTAGTAACGAGCATATCGCCGCCCACGAGTTTGGCGGACAGCCGATTCTTCTCACCCATGCGCACGTCGCCGGTGAATTGAAATGGAAACTGGCGCACGTTATCATAGCCCGAATCGAGCAGATGCCGGATGATGTACTTTCGCGCGAGTGCTTCGCCCGGGCTTCCCGCGAGGCGTCCGTTGACTTCATCCGACGCGAGATAATCGGCGTGATTGAAAAGTTTGCGCGCTTTAAACGTAACCTTTTCAGCGAGTCCCGGCGGTTGAACATCGATAGTAAAATCGCGGTCGATCTGAAGCGCTTCAGCGGCACAAAGTGAAATGGAAGAGATAAGACAAGCAATCGAACACACCCAAAAACGCATCAACGAATCTCCAGAAAAGGGGATAGGATTTAGGGGTTAGGGATTAGGGAACGACGCACGTTCCATTCACCCTAATCCCTAACCCCTATTCCCTAACCCCTCACTTCGAAACATCCAGACACACCAAATCCCCCGACGCGTTGCGGCAATAAATGTGGCCACCCGAAAGCACCGGCACCGTCCAGCATTTCTTCGGCGCGCCTTTGCCGTCGCCGGGCTTTGAATCGATGACATGCGCACGCGCCAGTTCCGTGTACTTTTCCGGCGACGCCTCCGCGACAATCAAATCGCCCTCGGTCGTCAGCAGGATCAACTTGCCGCCGGCCAAGATGACCTGTCCGATCAAGTCAGGCTGCGTCCATTTCGTCACGCCGGTTTTGACATCCACGCAGCTCAAATTATTCGGCTTCGCCACCGTCGGTTTGCGATGCACGAGTCCGGAGAAGCCATACAGAAAACCATCCTTCAGCACCGACGTGGAAATGTGATTGATGAACTCCTTATTCTCCCAGACGGGCGCGGGTTTGCCATCTTCAGAAAGCTTTAAGAGCGTCGCGCCCATGCCGTGGCCCGTGGAAATATAAATGGAATCGTCGAGCGGAATCGGGTCGGGACTGTTTTCGCCCCAGGGTGTTTTCCACGGGAAATCCCAGAGCACTTTTCCATCCGCGAGATTCACGCCGAAGAGCGCTTCTTTTCCAAAGAATGCGGCCCCTGTTCCGTCCTTGATTTTGAAGATGACGGGCGACGCGTAGCCGCTCGTGCCGCTGCCCTTCCAAAGCAGTTCGCCGGTTTCTTTGTTCAATGCAATGCCGCTCGCAAACACGTTGACCAGTAACTTGTCGCCCACAATTAAAGGAGACGACGAGAACGCCCATTCCGGTTTCGTCGCGCCGAAATCGGCGACGGCGTCCTTGGACCATTTCAATTTTCCAGTCTCCGCGTCGATGCAATTAATCTGTGCGTTCTTGCTCATCGTATACACAAATTTGCCGTCAACCGCGGGCGTCGCGCCTGGGCCGCCGGGGTGTGACTTCGGTTCAAGCTCGCACTTGTACGCATATTTCCAGACCACGCTTCCCGTCGCCGCATCCAGGCACCAGACGATGTCTTCGTTGTTGATGTTGCCCATCGTATAAACGCGTCCGCGGCTGACCGCGACGGCTGCGAAACCCGTTCCGAGAACCGCGTTCCACAGCACCTTCGGTCCCTCTTTTGGCCACGTGGTAGACCATCCCGATTCGTCCGAAACGCCGTTGCGATGCGGCCCGCGCCATTGCGGCCAATCGGTGGAAGAGGGCGGGGCATCGGAGGCAACTGCCGAAAGCGTGATCGTGGCAGTCAGAACGATGGAAAGCGCAAATCGAATCATTGAGGATAAATCTCCGTGCGGAAAATTGGCGATAACTATCTCTACACCTCGTCCGGACGATGGAACAGCGTGTGAGTGTGGTTTGTGTGTCGTGCCGGAGGAGGGAAGGGCCGATTCAGAGTCCATGTCGGAGTTATAAACGGTGCGTGCGAAAAGAAAAAGTGCGGAGTGGAATTCACTTAAAGCGAATTCTTGTTATGATTATTTTGAGTTGGCGCGGTCTACTAATTTTCAGGCTGCGCACTGCCAGTTCAGAAATTTCACCAACAACAACGGGTGAAAACGTGGAGGCCTTTATGTCATCAATTCGACAGTTTGCGGCCAGTAACACGGGAAATGTTTTTGCTGCTGCGGAATTCGAGCAATTGGTTCATCTTTGCGACCTGTCGAGTATGCAGCTACTGCGAACGTTGAAAACGACACTTGATTTTGGTGGAAATCGACTTGCGATTTCGGAGGATGGCACCGTACTGGCGGTGGGCGCATATTATACTCACGGTATTGCGCTTTACCGCACCGCAGACAATATCGAGGTCTGGAGACGGAAGGACATTAAAGAAGTTCAGCAAGTCTCTTTCTGCGGCGACGGAACGCGGGTATTTTGCTGCACGGAACGCAAATCCTGCCAAGTCCTGAATACTGCACGTGGCACGGCTTTCACCGCTCTTTCTCAAGTTAAAGGAATTTGGGAAAGTCCATTTCAGCCTGTGCGATTTCTCGAACAAACCCGTGGCTATGCGCTCACAACTCTCGAGTCGCCGATTGCTCGAATCGAACGCATTAGTTTCGCTGTACTGGGCGCGTCATTCAGCGAATCGAGTATTTGTATATCCGAAGCAGGCGGCCCGGTGCGGTGCTTCGATACAGCCGATGGCCGCGAAATATGGCGCTTTGAGCCCGCGAAAGGCACTCATTTTTTGCACGTTGCGTTTTGCCGGGAAAGCGCTTCCTTCGTCGGGGTATCGTGGCCCTATGAGAGAGGTGGAAAGCTGTTGCTTCAGCAATTTGATCGAAATAGCGGCGTTCCGAAAGTCATTACTCATGTCGGTCCGGCTATCGAAATGGAATTTTGTTTGAACGGTTCTCGCCTCATTTCAAATGATGGTTCAACACTTGATGTAATGAATGGCCGCATCGTTGGGAAACTTCAGTTTCCCGAGGTGACATCTCCGCAGAATCGATCTGACCACTGCGCTTGAATCAATTCGCTCACGCTATTTTTTCGCCGCATTTAGCAGTTTCATAAACGCTCCGAAATACTTGCCGTTATCGTGAAACGTTCGGCCGCTGACGAGATTGCCGTCCACCACGCACGCTTCATTGACGTAGATTCCGCCACACACTTCCAGATCGAATTTGCATTTGGCGACCGTCGCCATGCGCCGTCCTTTGACGCAGCCCGCGCGCGCCGGAATTTCGACGCCGTGGCAGACGCTGGCGACAGGCTTGTTCGTCTCGAAAAAGTGCCGTGTCACGCGCAGCAAATCCTCGTCGTCGCGGATGTATTCGGGCGCCCGACCGCCGGAGAAAAAGATGCCTGCGTACTCTTCCGGTTTGATGTCTTTGAACGCAATATTGGCGTCGAGCGTGTAGCCTTCCCATTCCTTGGTAATAGTCCAGCCCGGCTTGACCTCGTGCATGACCATCTGGTAGCGCCGTTTTTCAGGCGCGGCGACGACGGGTTCGTAGCCGTCTTCCTGCAGCCTGTAATAGGGGTAAAGCGTGTCGACCGTTTCGGATGCATCGCCGATCACGACCAGAACTTTGTTGGACATCGCGGACTCCTTTTTGTGTGCTTATCCAGAGCCGCGCACGTGAGTAAGCGGCTTATCTTGCGTTGCCGATTTCTTACGTGCGCGGCTCTGGATCAAAACGCACTACCACGAAGCCTAACCCTTAAACTATGCAATCTCAAAAAATATATCAAAAATCGAAGAATTTTGTCTGAATTCTGAATTGTGCACTACTATTAAGCATCAGACTGTTCCGAAAATCCAGTCGCGGCAGTTCAGGAGATTCAAACCGTGTTTACCTCAAGACGTGGCGGCAAGGGCGTAACGCTCATCATGGTGGCGGGAGTGCTGGCGATTCTCGCCGCAATGGGAGCGGGATTTTACACGCTGACCATCTCCCAAAACAAATCCGCTCAGCGCTACAGCGACAGCGTGCGTGCCGACATGATGGCGCGTGCCGGCATGAGCGACGCTATCGCGCGGCTGCAAGAGCAGGCCTTTTACAAAACCGAAGACCCCAACGACGCCTGGTACATGATCGATTGGCTGCATGCCGCACAGCGCCATGTCTCGTTCCCGGCGAAACTGCCCGCCGCCCTGAAGACCTCAACTTCCGAACTGTATTCGTCTTATAGCCGTTCGCTCGGAAACAGTGCGGGCACGGCCAGCGACCGCTTTAGTTTGAACGTCTCCGACACCTCCGGCCGCATCAACGTGAACGCCGGCGACAATCTCGGCGTGCTGCTCGACAACCTCTGCCGCGTGATCGGACCGCCGCTGGTCGCCGCGAATCTCGACGCGATTCAGCCCCGCCGCTGGGCGCAGGAAGGCGCGCCCGCGGGTCTTTTTAACACTCAATACAATAAAGACGACGGCCCTACCACGACCGATTTGTACTACCGCGTGGACGGAAATCAACGCGCATTGACAGGCCCGGATGGGAGCGCCCTGTACGGCGACGGTTATGCGATCGCGTATTACCGCTCCCTGGTCGGCGGATTTAAACGCCTGGAAGACGTGAAAAATGCCGTCACCACCGGGAATCATCTCGGACACCCCGAATTGGAAGACATCGAACGCTCGGTCAAGTTCAACGCCTTGCGCGACTACATCACGATCGATTCATGGGTCGATCCGAACACGACCTGCGTCGGAAAATTCGAATGGGCCGATCAATACCGTGCCATTGACCGCGACAAAAGCTGGGTCGCGTCCGTCGACAAGAATTCCAAGCACATCGTCGATGAGCAAAATTCGCGCGGAAGTCTTTGCGGCGCGTACCTCTCGATCATCAATGGCCACGGAGCGGGGCAGTTGCGCCGCATCAAAGACAATGGCATCGACTGGCTGGAAGTCGACGAACCTTTTGTTATCGTACCGGGACCGACCAGTTCCTATATGATCGTCGCCCGCGAAGACGCGTTGCTTAACCCGCAGTACTCGCACACTTCCATGAAGGGCGATGTGGTGCTCGATCCGTCCGGCCATCTTCTAGACGACATCAACATCGACTACAAGCGCTATCCGCTTTGCATCCATCGCGCGCCGGTAAACATCAACACAGCCTCCGACAAAGTACTGATCGCCATGTTCATGGGCATCAACGTGCAACACGGCACGCCCCTGGCAATCGGCACCGACTCCGACGAAGCGACGAAGTTGCGAGACGTTCAATCCGGGTCTAGCTGGGTGGTATACGACGCGTTGAAAATATTTGACGGTCAACGGCTGCCGTCGGTGAACGGTTTGAAGCGCGTCCCGCTACTTTCCGGCAAACCCGCGTTGAATCGTCCGGAACCCTGGACGGACCCCGTGAATTTTGGATATATAAACAATTATAGAGCTTTGAATCCCACTAATTTCAAGAATTTGGGCGGTATGTGCAACGAAGCGCACGAACTGGCCTATCACGTCATCGTTGCCCGGCAGGCCGATTTGGATTTAAAGACGGGTCTGCCCAAGAAAAACGACCTCGACATGTCGTTCCAAAAGAGTGCGACCCGGCCGCTGCCGGTGCCTCAGCCGCGCGGCCCTTTCAAGAGCTGGGACGACTTCTTCTTCCGGGTCGTGCAGCCGTGGGACGACAATCGGCTGGACAGCAACGTCGATCCTAAAACCGGACTTCCAAGGCGGCTGTCGCTGGCGCCGATGATCATGGCGCACTTCAATTCGAATACGGATATTCTCAAGTTCAATCCGAACATTGAATGGATCGACCGCTGGGGCCGTAACTTCACCAGCATGGAACCGATCGTGACAATGGATGCGAAAAAAGGGAGTAAACAACCTGAACTGGCGCTGAAACTACAGGTCGGACCGCTGCCGGCGGGCGGGGCGGTGGGTACAGGCGGCACATTGGCGACAGACGGAGGCGTTTCAACCGGCTACTTCTATTTCGTCCGCAACATGCGCTATCGATTCGGTGAAATGATTGACAAAACGGATATAAATCGCGGCACGACCGAATTCACGATGGACGCCGGCGGAGTCTATGAAATCCATTCCATCGGCCAAGTAGTTCGGCTGGGCGAAGTTCGCGCGGAACGCAAGCTGGAAGCGCTGGTGAAGGTCTACGATGTATGGAGGGAATCCACGCAGCGGCAATTTGTCGAAGGCCACATCATGAATGCCCAGCAAAAGGGCAATGCATATACCAACGATATCAATAGTTTTACCGACAACGGCAAAGTCACGCGCGATGTGGACAACGTCAATACCAATAAAGCGCTGGACACTCTTCCTGAACCGCTGGTGCCGCTGGGTTACAGGCTGAATGAGAAGAACAAGTTTGGCGGAGTATTGTCTGAATGCGTTGATAACGGCCCCAAAGACGCAAGTGGGAGTCGCACAAAGACAAGCTGGCCCGGAGTCAAACCCCACTCATCGGGCTACTCCGTTCCTGACGTCATCGCCAACCGCATCATGCCGGCCGGCTGGGATGGCCAATTAACTTTGGCGGTAAACAAAGCGAACTTCGACAAAAAAGGCAAGCACGCAGACACGTTTTTGGCCAGCTTTCAAGGTGATTTGGATACGGATACATGTATTGGAAACGGGCGCGAGCAGTCCAAAACGCCGCTCAATGCGAGTATTCGCGTCTGCGATACGATCAGCTTGCTGGGGTATTTGAACGATACCGAAATCGATTTGGATCCGGCTTCGGCGGAAGATATCGATGTGGTTTCGGGTAAATTGCAGCCCGACAGCAACCCGAAGAACAATCCCATCTTTACGCTCAGTTTAACGACTGCGAACGCCTCAAGTGCAGCGGGGCCGAATCAGGGCCTGAATTATTTGCACAACGATGACAAGCATTACGAGTTTGGCCTGACCAGCCGTGTCGGCGATTTGCGCTCGGATGGCGTTTTCTTGGGTCCGCTCGGAGTATCGGGCAAGGATGCGACCCTCAAATACGCCTACGGAAAAGGCCCGGCTCTGACTGGAATTGCAAAAACGATTGCACTGGGCAAAAACGGCCAGACGTCGGGGGGCGGACCCGCGTCCGTCATCAAGCCGGTCGCGGGCGGCGGAATGAATTATGAGCCAGGCAACGCGGCGGGCTGCACTATCAGCATGTGGGTCAAGACGACTTGGCATGCCCAGGACAATCAAGAGCACGAGTTTTTCAACGGCAGTTCAAACGGCAAAGACGACGCCGCGCGGCTCAATAAATTGTGCAAACAGGGCTTTGTGAGCAAGACACTGAGTGCTGACAAAGTAAATTTCGTGGGTGTCGAATGGCTCAACAGCGATCTTTGGGCTGGCCTTGAAGAGTATCACGACGAGCCTGCCTCTGTCTCAATTCACGGAGGAATGGCGTATGTCCTTGATGCGAATCAGCCGAAGACAACGGGGAATGTGAGTGCGGAAACCCCCAGCTATTACATCCAGCCATTCCGCTGGACATTCGTCGGACAAGTCCATCAGTTCGCACAGAACAACGCCACGTTTAATTGGGGGCTGGGCTGGAACCCGGCGCTGACGACCCGTTCTCACGATGCGTATATCCCGGGTGCGCTGGCGACTTTCCAGGGGTTCGATCAAAGTTACTATTTTGGCTATTATATGAACAATCAAGGTTACGGCGGAAATCTTAACCCAGCAAACCGGCAATTGGCGCAGCAAGGGGCGGACTCGTATGCCAGAAATATCATTCGGCCGTTCGTCAGTACCGCGCGTTATCCGGAAGGCGGCAAATTCAAGACAGATAACCATGCGGTCATCAATGGGCTGCTCCCCAATACAAACAATGCCACGGATTCGTCGCGCCGGTGGTACACGGGTGGACTTCCGCTAAACAGCGTCGGCGTTCCCGTGAAAGGCACGGGGGGGCTCGGAACGAACTGCGATTTGGATGGCCAGCCCGCTGCGTATCCATGGGCTCAGAATCATAATCAGTGGTTTACAGAAGGGTGTTTCTCAATCAACAATCTGAATCAGGGAAAAGCGCCGTTTACTATTCCGCCTCCGCCTCCGCCGCCGCCGCCCCGACCCTATGTTCCATGGATTCCGCCCCCTCCTGGAAATGGCCCGCCGGGACCGCCTTGGCCGCCTCCGCCCCCGCCGCCGATACCGCGCCCTCCCGTAAGGCGCGGGGTGCACCACCCCTTCGGACCTGTCGCGGAGTCGGAATCGGATGCAGTCGCTGACGCGCCACCTTTGTCCTGCATTAACGATGCGTTGAACGCAGCGGACCCGATTGTTGTGGCGAAAGCTGCGTTGCCGAATGACTTGGGCTTCACACCGGTGCGCACGGCAGCTCCGCAACCCGGTCCCGGTCCGTTGCCGGGAGCTGTTGCCCCGGCGGCAGCAGTCGGCAACCAGGTTCATATTTACAAGCAACAGCCGAGTGATACAACGATGGCCGTGGTTGACGAACTGAGAATTTCCAAGAAGGCTTGGGATTCGTTGCTCATCCATGACGTCATGACGCTCAGCCGTTATTATCTGCCCAAGGATCCGAGTGACATGAAACAGCAGCCGACGTTTATTTCGCAGTCGCTGATTCAATCTCAGGAAGGTCACTTGGCGCAAAGCGACGATTTGGTCGCGCCAGCACGGGTCAGTTGGAATGTGTTCACGCCGCGTTTCATGCATGAATACAAAGAGGCTGGCACGTACAAGCGCTACGAGAACGTCACGGGAAATGGCGGAGGCCGCTCACAAGTCGCTTTCCGCGGCCCCTTCGACTACGCACAATACAACTGGGACATTGGATTCGATGCGAACAATGGCTGGAAGAACGAAAAGGTCAATGTTCCGAACAAGCATCTACGGGTGGATCGTGTCGCACCCATTCCCGGTGTTCAGTCCCATTGGAGCAAGGGAGTTGAAGTGCAATTGGTGACCTACAGTGCGAGCAGCCCCAGCGCATCGGCAGCACCCAAGGCGTTGCTCGGCTATGTCTACGACAAGAACACGAACAAGTTTAATGCGGTCAATGCCTTTACGGATCCCGAAGCCGACAACTGCTACGTCGATCCGCGCACCCCAGGCAAACGGGTGCACGCGAAGGCCGGTGAACTGCATTATCTTGTTCGCTTCAAGTATCCTGTTGATCGCCAGTACATCGATCCGAAATCGCCCAAGGACACCGTCGATCCGAGCGTCCAGTATCTGTTGGATACGCCCGTCTTCGACGACATTTCCATTGTTTACATCCAAGCGCCGAAAATTCTATACTTCAAGGAGGCCGTAGAATGAGTCCGATTCAAGAAGCCGCGGTCGTGCCTGTTTCAGGGCACGGCTGCGCAAATCTCCGCTTGCCCTCCGTTGTCACTTCAACGTTGTGTGTTCTGGTTGTTGTGCTGTGCGCGTTTCCGGCGTTGGCCGAGGACGCACCCAATCCCAACGACGAAGCGGCGCAGTATAAAAAAGAAGAGGCCGAAGCGCGGGAACTTAAAGAAAGCGGGTCTCTCTGCGTTAATTACGCCGGCAAATACACCGCGTTTACTCAAGCGGAGATCGACGCCGGCGGCGACCCGAAAGTGATTGGGAAATTCGAAATCGAAAACGCCACACACCTTGTGAAGCCATTGTCCGACGACATCATTCCGGCGCTCAAGGAACTCAGCGGCAAGATGTGCATACTGAATGGCAAGCTGCGCAACAATAAAAAATACATTTACGTTGAGGGGATCGTGCAAGCCGGAGCCGAGAACGCATTCCAAGGCCGCCGCGGCGGATTGTAATAGAAGAAGAGCCGCGCACGTAAGTAAGCGGCTTTATCTTGCGCAAAGAGACAGTCTTTACCGCTTACTTACGTGCGCGGCTCTGACGGCACTAATTTATTTCACGTTTCGTTTACTCGGGGATTCGCCATGAACGCTTCCTTTCCCCTGACGAGACGCACTTTTCTAATGGGCGTGACTGCAGTAGCTGCCGGCCTTGGTTTAACGGGGTGCGGGGCTGACGCTCCGGTTTCCAACTCATTCCAAGCCCTCATGGCTGTCAACGAAGTGGCGGCCCAGGCGTCGTGCAAATCCTATTGCACCGCTCAGGACGCGTATCGGCGCACGGATTACAACAAAGACGGAGTGCTTGAATACGCTCAAGCCCTGAGTGGAAACAACAGCCTTTACGAAACGAAGACAGGGTTGGGCGATATTGCGATGATCGACAGGTCGTTCGCACATGCGGAAGGCAGCATTGGAAAGGCCACTCCGAAGGCGGGGTATTGCTTTAAAATTCTGACCAGGCAAGGCGCGAATGCCCCAGGCGGCGCCAAGAGTTTCATTGAGAATGGCCACATGACGCTCGGTTATGCGCTGGTGGCCTATCCGGCGCAATACGGCGAATCGGGCCGAAAAACGTATATCGTGAGCCATGCCGGATTAGTTTATGAGAAAGATATGGGCGCGGAGACACCTTCGATCATCGAAAAAATGAGCGAATACAATCCGGACGCGACGTGGCTTCCCGCGGAATAAGTTCGTAGTTCCGCCTTCAGGCGGTCTTTGGGAGCCGCCTGAAGGCGGAACTACAAACCGAACCACTATTCGCCCATCACCGCTTCGCGCAGCGTCTGAAGATTCAAATTTTTCCCCGGACACGCCGTCGATCCGCCCTGTCTGATCTGGTTATGGCCGACGATGTTCGCCGGCGGAATGGCGTATTGCGCGCACAGTCCCTTAACCAAATCGACCAGCGCGCGCCATTGAGCGGGCGTGGGGCTTTGAACGTCGAAGCTGCCCACCAGGCAGATCCCGATTCCAAATTCGTTGTACTCCGCCGAATGCGCGTGAGCGCCGACTTGCTGAGCGTACCAGCGCGGACCGGCGGCAACCTTGCCGTCACCCTGGCCTTTGCCATTGCCGATGACGAAATGATAGCCGAGACTGTGCCAGCCTTTGATCTCGCGGTGATAGGTGTCGAAACTCTGCGCGCTGCCGCTCGCACCGCCCGAATGGTGCACGACAATGTACTTCCAATGCCGCGGCGCGGCGGATGGATCGGTAGCCAGAGATTCGCGTTCAAACTCGGGCAGAACCGGCGCGGATGGAGAGGGAAATAAATTGGCAATGGTGTTCGATCGACGGCCACCCTGCCCGTAGAAATACCAGATCGCGACCGCCATCGAGAGCACGGCGAGTAAACTCAGGCTGGCGATCAGGGCCGTGCGCTTCAGTCGTTTGGGGAGTTTCTTCCAGACGGATTTGACGCGCGCCCGGCGCAGTTTGAGGGCGTGGCGAAACGTTTCGAGGCGTTTGCGTTGGACGGGCTTGCCGGACGCGTCATGGACGGTGGCATCGCTGTAGAAGAGATCCGACAGCCAGTTCATGCAGCCCCTTTTTTTAGCTTTTAGCGAGTAGCTATTAGCTGTTAGCAATGCAACGGCAGCAGCTAACCGCTAAAAGCTAACCGCTAAATGCTTATCGGTAAAATGAGCGGGAGGGTTGCGGAGTTTTCTGGTAAATTGGTGCGCATGAAGAAAGACGCCAACAGCGACGAAAAGAAGCCGTATAAGAAGACGATCGCCAACAATCCGCGCGCGCGGCACGAGTATATCATCGAAGACACGATTGAATCCGGGATCGTGCTGTCCGGCAGCGAGGTCAAGAGCTTGCGCACCCGCAGCGTCAGTTTCGCCGATTGCTACGCGCGCGTCTACGACAACGAATGCTGGCTGATCGGTCTGCAAATCAGCACGTACGACAAGGCACACGTCGAAGTTCCCGATCCGGTCAGGCAGCGCAAACTGCTGCTCTCGCGCCGTGAAATTGACAAGCTGCGCGGCCGCACCGAAAAGACCGGCATGACGTTGGTGCCGCTGCAGATGTATTTCAACGGCCCTTGGGTCAAAGTCCTGCTGGGCGTGGGGCGTGGAAAATCGTTCGCGGATCGCCGTTCGTCACTCAAGGAAAAGGAAGTTCGCCGCGATATCGACCGCACGCTGCGGTCCAAGCGCGCCAAATGAATACACAGTTTTTTTCGGCAGAAGCTGGGCATTCGGCAGCGCTTTTAAGGCGCATCCTCGATTTTGTTCGATTAAAGATTATTAATTTAGATTTTCTCGCGTTGCGTATTTGCAAATCGGCAATCATAGCGGGTAGAATACAACAAAGAACCATCAATTGATTTCCCGGATCGGCCCGCAATTTTCCGTCAGTGTTTCCACCCCAGTTTCCTTTTCGGAGGCGATTATGTTTCTTCATCAAGTGGCCCAGGTTCCCCCCATCGTGGCGTCTCCTGAAACGACTGTAATGCAGGCCGTTCAGATTATGGCCGAAAACGAGGTTGGCGCGGTCATCGTCACCGATCCATCAGGAAAGGTCATGGGTATTTTCACTGAACGAGACAACCTGCTGCGAGTCACCTTGAAAGGCCTCGATCCGAAGGGCACACTATTGAAGGCCGTCATGACGGCGAACGTCAAGACCGCGTCGCCCGACGTCACGGCGGAGAGCGCATTGGAACTCATGGTCCGCAGCAAGCATCGCCATCTGCCCATCGTCGATCGACAGGGCAAAGTCATGGGCGTCGTTTCCATCCGCCGGCTCTTGATGAAACGGCTCGACGAACAGCAAAGCGACATCGAAACGCTCGAAGCCTACGTCACCGCCGGAGGTCCGGGATAATCCCCGGATTTCGCTTCAAGTTTGCGGCCTCCGCGGGTATCATTTTGACGGATCAAAAGAGGGATTTCATGAAGCAATGCGGCGCCTGAGCGTCGTTAAAGGGTTCCCTTAAGTTGGCTGCTCCCCGCGCGGGAGCGTGGATTGAATTATTCTTGAACGGTCTCGTTTACACGCTCGATGACGATGCGGACAGCACGCCCGTGTATTGGATGGGCGTCATGCTGGCCGCGTTTGTTATTCACGCGATTCCGTTCTTCTTCCTCACTTTCAAAATGTCTCCGCCGCCATCGATGGAAGAATCGGTCACGGTGTCAATTGACGATTCGTTTTTGAACATGCTCGCGAATCCGACCGAACCGTCCGCGACCCCCGCCGCGAAACCGGATGTTCCCGCTCCAAAAGAAGTCGCCGCCGTGCAGCCTGCCGCCAATCCAGTGCCCCCCGTGCCGCCGGATGCGCCGGCTTCGATAGTCGAAACTCTCCCCGCCGTTCCGGAAAAGCCCAAGGCTGCCGCGCCAAAGCCGCCTCCAACGGCTCCTAAACCCCCGGACAAAACCGACACGGCGACGACCGAAAAAAAGCCGTTGCACGATAAAGAACTTCCGCCGCTTGTTCCAAAATCGCAGACGGCTTTCGACGAGAGCATCGATGTCTCCAAGACCGCGCCGAAAGACGCCTATCTTTCCGACCGCAACAGCGTCGCCAAGGATCGCGGCCCGAAAAATTTGCCGATTGGTGATCCATATCTCGACAAGGGCGACACGAACCTCATTAAATACTTGCAGAAGCGTGGCGAAGGCAACTTGCCGCCACTGGAGTCCGAAGCCAACAGCGGCTCGGTGAAAGTCGAAGGCGCGGCGGCATCCGGCGACGGCGGCGGAAAACAGGCGAAGGATTTCTCGAAGAACGTGAAAACCGCCGAAGTCACGACGCCGCGTCCGTTGGAATCCAGAGTCGAAGCGCCGCCCGAGAAAATCGCGCCGATTGACAAGAAGTCGGAAGTGGCCAGCTTGCCTTCGGCTCCGGCACCGCTTCCGGTCAAGCCCGACATTCGGCCAATTTTGAAGCCCAAAACGCAAGAGCCCGATCCGATTGCATCGGAAACGGGCACGCTTCCGCCGCCTAAAAAAATCAAAGAAGTCGCTGCTGAGCCGGTTCAGTTGCCGACGGAATTCGCGCTCGATACGCCCAAGCGTATCAAGCCTGCGGAACCGATTCAACGTACCGCAACAAATGTCGCCAAGCAGCCGGTCTCCGACCCCACCGTGCTGCAACCGACACCGATTGATAAAGCCATCGACCAGCAGGCGGAATTGGATCGCTTCGAAGCGCAGCTCAATGGCCGCAATACGTCGGCAGCCAACGATGGAAGCATTGCCGGATCAGGAGCGAAATTGCGCAAGGGCCAACAGGGGCATGAAGGCAACGGCACGACACGCCCGGGAGACGACAACGCCGTGAGCGATGTCACCTCGATCAATCTGGAATCGAGCGCGACGGAGTTCGGCGACGCGCAGTTCGCCAAGAAATTCGACCCGAAGACCGCCTACATCAAACGCTTCGCGCGGCGCATCGACGGCAAATGGAAAGCCGACATCGTGGCCCATTTGCGCCGCAGCCTCATACCGGGGTCGGTCTCCATCCGCATAGTGATTCGCAAAGACGGCAAGCTGATGGAAGCATCGGAAGTCTACCGCGATCGCGGAGTCCGCGACGACTACGTGGCCACGGCCAAACGAGCCGTCGAAGAAGCCGCCACCCCCAACGCCGACCCGTTCCCGCCCGCACTGGCCGAACGCGACACCATCGAATACACCTTCACGTTTCTCTATAATTAATCCGTGAGTTTCGTCGATTTACTTTCCCTGCTGCTCCGGAAAATCACGTACATAGCGCGTCAGCAGCGCGGGTACATCGTTGGGCACAATGTAAATCTTTCCTTTTACCTGTTTCGTCTCCTTCGGCTTCAGGCCGCCGATGCGAAAATCGGAATGCAGGCAGCGCGCCACGCCTTGAAACAGCTCCTGGTAAGGCTCGAACACCACGGCGAAGACCCACTTTTCATCGCCGCTGAAACAACCGATGATGCCATTGCTGGGGACCAGTGGGCTGAGTGGGCGCGGATTCACATCCGTGCGCGGCACGCTTATGGGACACCACACCTGGCCGGGTATGTAGCGCGCTTGTTTTTCCCACGGCTTGATATCCGGAAGACGGACGAGTTTACCGTCCAGGAAAATAAAGCACTTCGGCAGGTAATCGTCGATGTCCTTGCCCTTGTTGTCGAACCCCGTGAAGTCCCCCAGCCGAATGCAGGGCTGCGCCCAGTGCGCATTCGACGGCGTCTCCGTGGGATTGTGCGCCGTGATCGCAAAGGTTACGTCGTCTTTGCCGGCGGTGATGACATGATCCACCACCACGCCGTCCTTGACCGTGCAACGCAGCTTCAGTGTCTTCTTGTCCTCGCTGAGTGAAACCAGTTCCGTCGTGTGGCCAATGGTCGTGTCATGCCACTCAGCAGTGGTGGAGTTTGGCCGGCAATAAGCCTCCAGGTAATTGATGCGAATCTCGCCCCTCGGCAGATGTGGCCCTTGAATGACAAGCCAGTTTTTGTCGCGAGCGAGAGTGAGATCCGGCTCTTGTGCGAACCCAAGGCAAGACGCGAGTGCGAGCAGAGCAATGCTTATTTTCATGGAAGCAGTTCCAGGGGCAGTGTGCAGAAACGTTTGTTTTTTAGCAACCATATCGAGCGCGATTGGCGTATGCAGATGTACACCGATTTCACGCAATGGGTGGCCCAGCCCGCGTATGCAGATGTAAACTAGGAAACCAAAATGAAATCTCCCGTTCTCATCGCACTTCTGTTTTGCGTCGCGCTTCAAGCCGCCGATGCCACCTATCCACGTCCGTTGCGCGAGCTGAACACCAGCTACTTTCCGTTTAATTCAGACGGCCCGCCCATTCCAGAAGGCTGGGCGCAGCGCAAGGAGGCTGTGCGCGATCGCATTCTACTGGCCTGCGGACTGCTGCCGCTTCCGACGAAAACGCCGCTCAACGCGGTCATTCACGGGCGCATCGAGCGCGACGATTACACCGTGGATCGCGTGTTCTTCGAGTCCTTCCCCGGACATTACGTCTGCGGCAATCTGTACCTCCCCAAGACTCCGCCGAAGGACGGCAAGATGCCGGGCATTATTTGTCCGCATGGGCATTGGCCAAACGGGCGATTCATGGACTTGGGAGCGGGCACGCCGGCGGCGAAAGAACAGCTCGCCATCGGCGCGGAGCGCTGGGAGAGCGGCGCGCGCTCGCCGTTGCAGGCGCGCTGCGTGCAGCTCGCGCGCATGGGTTGTGCGGTATTTATCTACGATATGCTCGGCTACGCGGACAGCATCCAGATTACCGAGCATCGCAGTAGCCGGCGTCCGGACTTATGCGGCACAGAACCGGGAACCTTCGGCCTCTGCAGCCCAATGGCGGACCTCCGTTTGGAGTCGAATTTTGGGCTGCAAACCTGGAACGGTCTCCGCGCGCTGGACTTCATCCTGAGCGTCCCCGGCGTCGATCCCGCGCGCATTTCCTGCACCGGCGCGAGCGGTGGCGGCACGCAAACGCTGATACTCGCCGCGCTTGACGATCGTCTCGCCACCGCGTTTCCTTGTGTCATGACCAGCACCTCGATGCAAGGCGGCTGTATTTGCGAGAACGCCTGCTACCTGCGCATCAACCAGGGAAATATCGACCTCGCAGCCAACTTCGCGCCCAAGCCCATGGGCATGACCGCGGCGAACGATTGGACGAAAGAACTCGCCACAAAGGGCTTCCCGGATCTAAAAATGGTCTGGACCAAATTGGGCCATCCGAGCAATATCATGGCCACATTTAATATACACTGGCAGCACAATTACAATCATGTCTCGCGCACGACGATGTACGGTTTCATGAATAAACATTTCAAGCTGGGTTTCAGCGATCCTGTGCTGGAACGCGAGTTCGTAGTGAACACGCCACAGGAACTAACCGTATGGACGGCGGAGCACCCCAAGCCCACTGGGGACAAGATAGGCGGCGCGCACGAAAAAGCTGTGTTGAAACACTGGAGCGAAGACAGCGACGCCTTGCTCAAAGGCAACAAAGAAATCCTGGCGAAAGCCTGGAATATCATCGTAGGCAGGGCGATGCCGGCCTCTGCGGATGTGACGTTCGAGCCTGGTAAGAAGGAAGGCAAAGGGGGCTACAGCCACGCGGTCGATACCGCACACGATACCAAAGAAAATGAACACGTGCCGGTCACGTTTTTTAGTCCCACAGCGGATTGGAATGGTACGATTGTGCTCTGGCTTGCGTCGCAGAACGTCAAAGAGCCCGATGCGCCGATGAAGAAACTATTGGATAAGGGCATCGCCATCGCCATCCCGGAACTATACCTGCCCGGCGCCACGCTGGCCCCATGGAACCCGGTCAAAAGCAAGGATCAAACCAAGCACGACGAATGGCAATGGTCCCCCTGTTTTACCTATGGCTATAACCCGCCGCTAGTGGTTCGCCGCGTGCACGACGGCATGACCACGGTGGCGACGCTAAAGAATCAGGCGCATAAGCCGAAGCGCATTATACTCGCCGCCGGAGACGGCATGGGCGCCGTAGGAGCACTGGCCGCAGCAACGCTTAAGGATGCTATCGACGGCGCAGTCATCGACACCGAAGGCTTCCGCTTCGCCACGCTAAGCGATCCGATGCATCCGCAATTTGTCCCCGGCGCGGTAAAGTACGGCGACATGCCGGGCCTCCTCAGCCTTTGCGATCCGGCCAAGCTTACAGTTCTAGGCGAAAAGGACACCAAAGGCGGAAACGAAGCCATTGTTGAAGCAGTGTTGAAGTTGGCGAAGTAACCATGCTCATGTTGCGCGCGGAATTCAGGTCATTCCTTTTGAATTGGCAGCGAATAGAGATCTTTCCATGACACGCATTGCCATGCTGATAATCTCTTTTTCGAGCGCGCTTGCGCTGTGCGAGGACAAAGGCCTGTTTTTGGCCGACAAAGGAAATGCCCTCGTACCCATCGTGATCTCTGCAAAAGCCTCCGATGCCACAAAAGCAGTTGCAACGGAATTGGCCGGTTGCCTCAACCAGATGAGCGGCGCAAAATTTGAAATCGTTTCCGATTCCGATGGCGCCCGTGGAATCGTGCTCGGCACGCTTGCCGAATTTCCCAATAATGCTCTTACAGAACCCCTGGCGTTGCATGGCGAATACGACGGCAAGGAAGTATTTGCAATTCGCACGGAAAAGGAACGCCTGCTCTTAATCGGCGCGACGGATCTCGGCGCATCGCATGCCGCGTTCACGCTGCTGGAGCATCTCGGCTGCCGCTGGTTTTTCCCGGCCAAAGAGTGGGAAATTGTGCCTGCGCTTCCAACGCTGTCCGTGTCGCTCAACCTCACCGACAGACCGCGCATTCTCGCGCGGCGCATCTGGTATGGCTATGGTTCGTTTGCCGACAAAGGCCATCCGAGGGGCGGCAGCACACAGAAGGACTACGACGCGTGGGCGCGCCACAACCGCATGGCTAGCTCGTTTCGGGTCTACGCCGGACACGCGTGGCAGAACGTCATTCTGGCGAACAAAAAGGAATTCGAAGCCCATCCGGAGTATCGCGCGCTGACTAAGGGACAGCGCCAGGGAGAGCAGCTTTGCGTAAGTAATCCGGAGGTTCGAAAACTCGCGGTAAAATGGGCCCTCGATTACCTCGCAAAGAACCCTGACCGCGAAATGGTCTCGCTCGATTGCTCCGACGGCGACGGTCAATGCGAATGCGACGCATGTTTGAAACTGGGCAGTGTTTCAAACAGAGTTTTCGGCCTGGCCAATGAAGCGGCGAAAGAAGTGGCGATGAAATATCCGGGAAAGATGGTCGGCTGTCTTGCCTACAATCAGCACAGCGAGCCACCCGATTTTCCGCTGGAACCCAATGTATACGTCCAGCTCACCGCGGGGTTCATACGCGGACCCTATACCTTCGATCAGCTCGCCGAATCGTGGCCGAAGAAATGCAGAATGATGGGTTTTTACGAATACTTCAGCGTATGGCTCTGGGATTTCGACAAACTTCCGGGCGGGGAAGGGGCGAACCTGACCAAGATTCGCCAGGCTGTTCAACGCTATGTCAAACTGGGCGCGACGAGTATGGACGCGGAGAGCGGGAACAATTGGGGCGTGCACGGTCTGGGCTACTACATCGCCAACAAGCTTATGTGGAATCCCGATGCCGATTTCAATCTGGCGCTCGATGATTTCTTTGCAAAAGCTTTTGGCCCCGCTGCGAAAGCGATGCGCCAATACTACGAACGCTGGTCGCCGGAAAAGCAGCCGCTCATGAGCCGCGGCCTGATCGGCGATCTGTTCCGCGATCTGCAGGAGGCCTCCACTGCCGCTAGCGATCGCAAGGAGGTGCTCGCTCGCATCGATCACATCAAGCATTATCTGCGCTACAACCATCTGCGCTGGTTGCTGGACCACGAAAAGGACAAGGAGAAACAAAAGCAGCTCACCGTGGACATCCTCACATTCGCCTACCGCACGCGCTACGAATACATGAACCATTGGAACGCCATGCAGTCGTCGTTCGCAAGCGACGCGGCGAAAAAATTCAACGAACCGTCATGGGAACGGAACGCGAAAGAAGCCAAGCCGTGGATCGCCGACACGCCGGTCACGCGCGACGAAACCGAGAAATGGTTCAACGAAGGGCTCGAATACTTTCAACCCACGCCTGTGAAAGAGTTGACATTTGACTACAGCAATCTCGTAGCGTCCCCATTTCCCGCCGCCAAGCCTGCGGCGATGAAGTGCGGTTTTCAGCGCGTGGAACGGTTCGCTATTTCGAGCATCAAAGGGGAGCCCGTGGAACTTCAGTTGCTCGTGGGATCCATCGCGTGGTATCGCGATCGCCCGGATGCAAAATGGTCGCTCAAAGATTCAAAGCAACAGCTCGTTGCCGAAGGCAAAGAAAAGCTCGACGGAGTGGCTCGTCCATTGTCCATCAAAGTGCCAGCCCCCGGCACGTATGTATTTGAATGCGAGGACAACGCGGCAGGCTGGCAATTGAGCGCGGCCGCGGGCGTACCGATAGTTTGGATGCCAGCCCGAGGCAAGCGAATTATCCGGCTTGGCCAGATGCCGGAGTTGTTCTTCTACGTGCCCAAGGGCACGCAACAGTTGCATTATTTCTACAGTGGCACCAAACACACTATCATCGGCCCCGATCACAAACCCATTCGCGAGGTCGATGCAAACGACGAGACCGTGACTGTCGATGTGCCGGCAGGAGCGGACGGAAAGTGCTGGAGCTTCTCGCCGCAAAGTCCCTCACAACTCTGGCTCATGAACGCTCCAAATTGCTTCGCCGCCTCGCCCGACGCTCTCGTGTTGCCGCGCGCAATGGCGCAGGAACGAAAAACAGAAGAGTAAGCGCAACAAGGTGTACAACATAAACTCAATTGAGAAATGCAGGAGGGCCAATGATGCGCATGTTTGCTATAAAATCATTTCTCTGTGCGGCGATGATTTCGTATATCGCGTGTCCTGCCGCCGAGAAATACAACGTTCTGCTGGTGGTCTCCGACGATCTTTGTACGCATCTGTCGGCCTACGGAGACCCACTTGTGAAGACGCCAAATGTCGATCGGCTCGCCGCGCGTGGAGTGCGCTTTGAACACGCGTATTGCCAATACGCGCTTTGCAATCCATCGCGTGCGTCGTTTTTGACCGGCTTGCGCCCGGATACGATCAAGATCTACGACAACGCCATTCAATTCCGCCAGACAACACCCAACGCGCAGTCGCTCGGACAAACGTTCCAAAAGGCCGGCTATTTTGTGGCGCGCGTGGGAAAGCTGTACCACTACGGTGTCCCGGCGCAGATCGGCACGAATGGACTGGACGACGAGCCGTCGTGGGCCGAGCGCTACAATCCCAAGGGGCGCGACATCGACGACTTCAACATGATCGAACGCATCGCGCTCGGCAAGGACGGCAAATCGGAATGGCAGCACACCGCCAATCTCAATCAACTCGGCGCCACATTGTCGCGTCTTGCCGCGGATGGCACCGATGAAGAACAGACGGATGGCAAGATCGCCAATGAAGCCATCGCGTTGCTGGAAAAACACAAGGACGCCTCGTTCTTCCTAGCCGTCGGTTTTTTCCGCCCGCACACGCCCTACGTCGCACCGAAGAAATACTACGATCAATACCCGCTGGACAAAATTCAGCTTCCGACCGTGCCGGAAGGCTACCGCGCCAGTGTGCCCGCGCCCGCGTTTACGTTTAAAAAAGAGGAAGAAGCGATGACCGACACGCAACGCAAGGAAGCGCTTCAAGCCTACTTTGCGGCGACGAGTTTCATGGACGCGCAACTCGGACGCGTGCTCGATGCGGTGGATCGCTTAAAGCTCTCGGAGAAAACAGTCGTCGTGTTCATGAGCGACCACGGCTATCATCTCTACGAGCACCAACTCTGGCAGAAACTCACTCTCTTCGAGAACGCCGCGCGCGTGCCGCTGATCGTCGCCGCGCCTGGAATGACCGCGGGTGATGAACGACAATTATAATTCCCCCTGACGGCAAGTAGAATTCCCGGCTTTTTAAGGCGGGATCGGCCAATCTGTTTCCCTGCAAATCAGGGGGGCGGAATGGTCACAGATCGACAGGTGAAGAGAATGATGGATGTTT
>JBBRQD010000080.1:0-26697 GCA_038227045.1 Planctomycetota bacterium | reverse complement strand
CGCGGTTTGCGCGGATCGGGAACCTGCTTGAAGGCATCGAAAAGCGAAATTTCAGCGGCAACACTCATTTTTCTGATCTCCTTTGAATAGAAGATCGGCTATTTCTCTACGAAAAATGAGGACTTTTGAAAGGCCCTGTAGAGAACCCTGGTTGCTGCTTAGAGATGATAGATAGCATCTGGTGACAATCGTGCTTGTCGCTTTAGGTTCGGCGGTCGTGCCGACACTTCGTTCGATGACAACTCAAGTCACCAGACTGCTGACGCCCTGATTTTTATCATTTTTTTGAGTTCGTTTTAAATATGGATAATAAAATCCTAAATAAATTCGATGGACTCTTTTAGCCTTCCATATCAGAACGACACGAAAGAACTATAATATATCAATAATATTTAGGCGATTCGAAGGTCAAATTTGGCACGTCCGCGTCCAAATTAGTGAAGAAAATTTCAGATAAAGCTTGACTTATATACCCCGTATTTGCTAAATGTCCGCCCTCGATTTCATTCCACACTCAATTAATGGTGGTGGATTGCGGATTGATATTTGCGCACGATATGCCGGAAGCAACGAACCTTTGCAGGCAGGACGCCTGTGGTGTGACATTTCAGCGGGCGGATGCCTGCATTCGACAGGATGGAAAAAGTGGCCAAGAATCTAGTGATCGTGGAGTCGCCGGGAAAGATCAAGACCATCGGCAAGGTGTTGGGCAAGAATTTTACGGTCAAAGCCAGCATCGGGCACATTCGCGATTTGCCGAAAGGCAAGGGCAAGGGCGCCGACAGCAATAACCTGATCTGTGCTGGGATCGCCAAGGATTTCACGCCGACTTACGTCAATGTCGAAGCGAAAAAGAAGGTCATCGGCGAACTTCGGAAGGCCGCCAACAGCGCCGAAACCGTGTATCTGTGCCCCGACCCTGACCGCGAGGGAGAGGCCATCGCCTGGCATTTGGCCGAGGCTTTGGAGTTGGAGCCAGAGAAGATCGTGCGCGTGACGTTCGACGAGATCACGCCGCGCGGCATCAAGGCCGGCTTTGCCGCGCCGCGCAAGATCGACATGGATCTGGTTAATTCCCAACAAGCGCGCCGCGTGCTGGATCGCATCGTGGGGTACAAACTCTCCGACTTGCTATGGCAGAAAATCGTGCGCGGACTGTCGGCCGGGCGCGTCCAGTCGGTGGCCGTGCGGCTGTTGGTCGATCGCGAAAAAGAGATTCAGGCGTTCGTGGCGGAATGCTACTGGACGGTCAGCGCGGTCTTTTCGCATATTGGAAAACATTTCGACGCCTCGTTGCGCGCGATCGACGGCAAGCAGGTCGTCTCCAACGCCGACGATTTGGGGAAATTCAAGGCCGGTGGAATGGGCGTGGGTGGGGCGTCGGGGATCGTCCGCACGCTGATTGGCACCGCCGACGAAGCCAAGGCCATCGCTTCCGCGTTGCGCATCGCGAAATATCTGGTCAGTTACTACGAAGTCAAAGAAGTGCAGGATCGTCCATATCCGCCCTTCGCCACAAGCCAGTTGCAGCAGGCCGCGGCGAACCGACTGGGCTTCGATGCCAAGCGAACCATGCGCGTCGCTCAGCAATTGTACGAAGGCGTGAACTTGGGCGCGGAAGGCCAGGTCGCGTTGATCACGTACATGCGAACCGATTCGTTCCGCATCAGTCCGGACGCCTTGAACGAATGTCGGGACACGATCGAGAAGCGTTTCGGCGCCAAATATCTTCCCGAGAAGCCCAACTTTTACGCGTCGCGGTCGGGCGCGCAGGAAGCGCACGAATGTATTCGCCCGACGCATGTCGAGATGCCGCCGGAGAGCCTGAAGAGCGTGCTCTCGGACGAACAATTCAAGCTGTACAAGTTGATTTATCAGCGCTTCATTGCGTGCCAGATGGTGCCGGCCATTTTTGACGCGACGACGGCGGACATCGCCGCGCAAGGCGCGAATACGCGCAACGCCGTGTTCCGCGCGACAGGACGCGTGTTGAAATTCGACGGCTGGCTGGCCGTGCAGGGCGGGCCCGCAGCCGCAGCCGCGGCCGCGTCGCACGTCGATGCTTCCGCCGCCGATCGCGAAAAGGGCGACGAACTGGACACCGACGAAGTCGAGGGCGAGGAATCCGCAAAAGCCGTCGTTCCCGATGCGAAAGCGCCCGCGAAGGCTGCGAAGGCGGAGAAGAAGCCCGGCTCGCAGATTCTTCCCGCGATGAAAACGGGCGACCAGCCGAAGCTGGAGAAACTCGATCCGGAAGAACATTTCACGCAGCCGCCGCCGCGTTACACGGAAGCGAGCCTGGTCAAGAAACTCGAACGCGAAGGCATTGGCCGGCCGTCGACGTATCAATCCATTTTGAGCACGGTGCAGGATCGCGGCTACGCGCAAAAACTCGGGCAGGGCGGACGCGGTTCGTTCATGGCCACGCCATTGGCACGCGTGGTGACCGAAAGCCTCGAAGGCCACTTTCCGTCGATCATGGATCTCGGCTTTACGCGCGACATGGAACTGGAGCTGGACAAGGTCTCCGACGCGCATCTCGACTGGCGCAAAGCGGTCGCCGATTTCTACGGCCCGTTCTCGCGCGATCTGGCCAACGCCGCGAAGAATATGCAGAACACCAAGCAGACGTCCGAACCGACGGATGTGAAGTGTCCCGACTGCGGATCGATGATGGAGAAGCGCCTGAGCCAGTTCGGGTTCTATCTGCGCTGTTCGCGCGCGCCCGAGTGCAAAGCGACGTACCGGCTCGACGCACAGGGCAATATCCAGGCCAAGGTCGGCCCACAACCGACCGGCTTGAAGTGCGATTTGTGCGGCAGCGATGTGGTAAAAAGCGTTGGGCGGTTCGGCGCGTATTTGCATTGCATCCACTACGCCGACAAGACGTGTACTTACACGATGAAGCTGAACAAGGAAGGCCACCCGCTGCGAAAGTTCGCGCCGATCAAGACGGATCGGCTGTGCGAAAAATGCAAGAGTCCGCTGGTGGTGCGCGTGACTTCGCGGGGAAAAACGCGGCGTCCATTCCTGAGCTGTTCGAACTTTCCAAAATGCCGCGCCGCGATGGATCTGCCGCCGGAACTCGGCGCGCTGGGCGACAAGGCGATGGCTCAATGGGCTGAAATCGACGCCAAGAACAAGCGCGATCTGCCGATTTTCCAAAAGGCGATGGCCGAGCAGACGAAGGACGAAACCGCCGGAGCGGGCGACGCCGAGGAATAATAAAGCAGGGCGGATTTCCAATCCGCCCTATTGCGGGTGGCCCACCCCGAGGGGTGGGCGCCGAAGGCGCAAGAAGCCACTCCTAAATCTCCCGCAATTCAGTGAGAACGCGAGTCAAGGGAGGTGCTTCTTGACGCTTCGCGACCCAGCCCGTTGGGTGCCCGTTGGGCTGGGTTACCCAATACACTATTCCAAGTTTTCTTCTTAGCGTCTTTGCGCCTTCGCGTCTTTGCGTTAAAACATTCTTTACAAAAGGATCAGAGTCTTCATGACGCTGGCTCTGAGCTATTCTTTCGACGCGCTGGAATCCGCTACTCTTCATGAACGCCAAAGTCCGCACCATTTTCGCCAAAGAGCTGGTCGACATGCTGCGCGACCGGCGCACGCTTTTTGCCACGGCGATTATTCCGATTTTCATTTATCCGCTGCTCACGCTGGGCATGGCCGAAGTGACGCAGATGGCCAAAGCCAAGCTTGATCGCGACGAATTTCCGGTCGCGGTGCTTCCGGGCACTCAAAAGATGGCCGAACACATCCTCAAAATCGCACGTGGAACCCCCGAGCCGCTCAAGGGTATTCCGCCGCCTGAAACGCCTGCCGAACCGAAACCGGAGAAAAAGGCTGCGCCGGAAAAAAGTCAGCCGGATGCGGCTAAAAAACCGCCGCTGCCATCCGACGACGACGATGACGAGAGCGACGACGTGCCTCTGGATTCATTTCAAAAGACGCAGTTTTCCTTTCGGGAAATGACTCCGGGCGAGGCGCGCAAAGCGCTCTCCGACGGACGCATCCGTGCGCTGCTGATACTTCCGCTGGACTTTGAAAAGGACATCGCTGAACAGACGGAAGAACCCACGGCCGCCATTGAATACGATCAGGCCGAGCGCGTTTCGCAGAGCACTTTTTCGCGACTGCGCACGATGCTGGAGCGCTACGAAAGCGCGACCGTTAAAGAACGGCTTAAGGAAAAAGCGCTGCCGGCGAAATTCCTGCATCCGTTCAAGCTCGATGCCAAAAATACCGCCGGGGCGGAAAAAGTCGGAGGGTCGTTGTTTGGTGCCATGCTGCCGCTGCTTTTTATCATCATGCTGTTGACCGGCGCGCTGCATCCGGCCATCGACATGACCGCCGGCGAAAAGGAACGTTCGACGCTCGAAACGCTCGTCGGTTCGCCGGTCCGGCCGATTGAGATCATTGCCGGAAAATTTCTCGCGGTGGCCACGCTCTCGCTGGCTAACGCCGCGCTGAACGTGTGCAGTTTCGCCGTCTCTTTCGCGTTGCTGCCGCTGCCGGCCAACCTAGGATTTCAATTTCCCTGGGCCGCGCTCCCGCTGACTCTTACACTGCTGATTCCGCTGGCGCTGTTCTTCTCCGCGCTGTTGCTGATGGTCGCCAGTTTCGCCGCGAACACAAAAGAAGCACAAGTGTTCTGCATGCCGGTTTTCCTGATCCCCACGGTCGGCATGGCGATCGCGATGACTCCGGGCATCGAACTGCAAGGGCCGCTGCTGCTGACGCCGGTGATCAACATCGCGCTGCTGATCAAGGAACTCTTCCTGTTCCACGGCACTGCGCAGCAATTCGCGTTCGTCTTTATCAGCACCTGTATTTACGCGGCCGGCATGGTCGCGCTGGCCGCGCGCGTTTTTGCGCGGGAGGAAGTGCTCTTTTCAGCGCAGGGCAGTCTGCGCCTGTTCCTGAGCCGCCGTTTTTTTAAGGAGATGCCCACGCCCCGTCCCGGCGATGCGCTGCTGGCGGCGGGCATTTTATTTCCGCTCAATTTTTATGTGTCGCTCTCGCTGCAAAAAATGCTCGTCGCCGACGTGCTCAAACCGATCGAATGGCCGGTGCTCGCGGCATTGCTGATCATTCCGCAATACGGACTGTTCCTCGCCGCGCCGATGCTGGTTGCAAAATATCTGAAAGCGAATTTTAAAGCGACGTTTCAATGGAATCGGCCCTGCGGGCGCGCGATCATGGGCGCGGCGCTGCTGGGCGGCGCATCGTGGTTGATCGCCATTCAATTGCTCGCGTGGCAGAGTCGTTTCTGGCCGGTCAACACGTCGGAGATGGGTGTCGAGCACGCGTTCAAGCAGCTCGCCAAGACGGTCGCCGGCCAATATTTCCTGATTTTCCTGGTGGCTCTGACGCCGGCGATCTGCGAAGAGCATTTCTTCCGCGGATTTTTTCAGCAGGGTCTTGGGCGAAAGAACAAATGGGCGACGATCATTCTCGTTGGAGCCGTCTTCGGTTTCTTCCATTTCCCCGTCTTCCGCATGCCGATCACGAGCCTGCTGGGAATGGTCATGGCCTATGCCGCGTGGCAGACACGCAGCATCTGGCCCGGCGTGCTGATGCATTTTCTTCATAACGGTTTGAGTTTGCTCGGGCCGGGACTGCTGCATTTGTCTGAGGAAAAACCCGTCGCCGGCGAGCCGCTGAAAGACCTGCCGCTGCAATTATTTCTTCCGGCGCTGGCGCTGTTTGCGCTGGGACTGTTTTTCGTGAGCCGGTCGGGGGCGCCCGACGAGAAAACGACCTGACTGCAGATCGGTGCGAAAGCGGTGCAATGGTGAATCGAATGAGCTGTTTTGACCTAAAAAAAGTTTCAGACGTATTCATGGAACCGGTCAAAAAGCAACTCGCAAAGTATCGCTAGTGTTGTAGTTTTGTTGTTATGAAGAATTACACTATCATTCAAACCGAGGGGCCTCCGATTTCCTTCGACGGAGAACTGTTGGCCGATGTATCCAGCGAACTAGAACGCACAACATTTCAGTTGACGTTTGGAACTGGGCGACATCATCAATTAAAGGTATTCAAAACCGATAGTTTGAAATATGTAATTGAAGTCAGGTTTTTTTCAGGAAACAAAGGCGAATCTAGTCACACGATCGCGTTGATTGTTGATAATGCGCTTCATATCGTTCCAACGCTCATGCAATATAGGGACAAATCATTCCCCCGACTTTCAAATCAATCTGATACTAAAAGGCTCGCTGACAGCTACAACGACTTAATGTCTCGGGTCGTCAGAAAAATCCCAGAGTCCGCAATAAGAGTTTGATCATAAGTTTCATTTCGCTACGTTCACCTTGTTGCTCGCGTCGGTCTTTTTCGCGCATTTCCAACTTGCCAGCGTTTCACAGCCCGTGGCCAAAACGCCGAGACCCAGTTGAACATACGGCGACGCGCCGAGGTTCGAGGTGTGGAAGACCATCAGCGCCATCGGCTGGAAGACGCAGGCGAAGAGCATCAGCGGGAAAAGCGCGATGTATGCCGTGCGCGCCGCGCAGACCGGCACGCGGCGGGCGTTGACGCGGTTGTACGCGGCCAGGCCGCACAGCGGGTAGAGCAGTGCGCCGATGACGATCATCGTCACCACCGGCACCGTATTTTCGCGCTTGAATTCCGTGCCGAAGACCAGAATCGGAAACGCGGCCATTCCGAACACCATGCACATCAATTCTTCCAGCGCGATGCGCGGAAACAAATACGAGACTTGCCCGGCGAGCGCGTCGCCATCGGCCACCTTCTTTTTGCCGCGCAATTCGCGCACGAACGCCGCCAGCAGCAGCGCATAGACAATCGCGATGCCGATTGCGCCGCCGAAGATCAGCAGCAGAATTCCGGCGAGCAGATTCTGTTCGCGTTCCCGTTCGCGCGTTGCAATTGGCGGCAAACGCAGCGGCGACAAAATAAATTTCAACAACGCCGCCAGCAGCCCGGCCGGCAGAGCGATCAGGCAGAGCCAGAAGGCGATCACGCGTTCAGTTTCGGAATCGATCATGATGGAGCGGTTACTCGAATTGCCGCGGGAACTGCTTTTTTAACCGCGGATAACGCGGATAAACGCGGATAAAAAGATGAGATGAGGGGTGAAATAGTGCGACTCTTTTCGATGGCTTCAAAGAGTGGAGCTTTTTTCACCTTGTCACCCCTTCACCTTGTCATGATTGCTCCGGTGCGATTACCTTCAGCGCTCCGGGTTTTACTTCGAATGTGCACGGCGTCTGCGCGATGGTTTCGCCGTCCGCGCAAATATACTGCGGGCCTTCCGGCGTCTCAACTTCGAGCGACCGGGATTTGAGCATCTCGACGGCTGAATGATTCACGTGCGTGCCTCGCAACACACGCACCAGAAATCCGAACACCGCCAGGCGCGGCAATTTTTTGACCGTGCAGATGTCGAAAAGTCCGTCGTCCATTTTCGCGCCGGGCGCGATCTGCATGGCGCCGCCGTAACACGGTGTGTTGCCCGTGGCGGCCAGCAACATGCGCTCGTCGCGGATGCCGAAATCGCCGCGCAGGCGGATTTGCGGAAAACGGAAGCCGGGGAGCACGCGCGCGACACCGTAGACGTACGCCGGCGTGCCTTTGAACCACAACTTGCGCGTCTCGACGAAGCGGCTCACGTCCGAATCGAAGCCCAGCGTCGCGACCGTTAAAAAACGCCGGCCCGCGACCGCGCCCAGATCGATTGCGCGGACGTGTCCGGCCGCGAGCGTTGCGGCCAGTTTTTCAGGCGAATCTGTTTTCGAAATGCCCAGGGCATGAGCGAAATCGTTGCAGCGTCCGCCGGGCAAAATGCCCAGCGCGGTGGGGGAACCTTCGAGCGCCGTCGCGATCTCCTGCAGCGTGCCGTCGCCTCCGCAACCGACGACGCGCGGAACGCCGGCGAGTGCCGCGTCGGTGGCCCAGGCTTGAGCGTCCCCGCGCGCGCCGGTGACTTTCAGTTCGGCGGAATGGCCCTGAAGCTTCAACAGTTCGACGGCGCGCGTCGCCAGAGTTGGAGCGGATTGCGACCCCGACGTGGGGTTGGCGATGACGACAAAATCAGTCATGGAATGCTATTCGAAGCAATTCGGAGTGCCCAGGCGTTCGCAATGCCCGTCGCGAAACGTGAAGTGTTCCTGAAACTGCCAGTTGAACGTCTGCCGGAATTTCAGGCTGCGCTGCTGATCCTTCGACGGCTTGAATTTTCCGCTGTTTTTGGCGACTTCGTAAATCGGTTCGTCGAGGTTGTAAACGATCAGCGCGCCGCTGAGCAGTTCGTCGTGAATGTATTTGTGGGCCGCGTCCAGCGACGACCACACACCCATCGGGCAAGTGCCCTTCTCGCCCACGAACACCCAGACAGATTGCCCGCCATACACGTCGCTCATGCCGCCGCCTTGCCTTGATGGGATCGATTAATGGGAAACAGTCTGCGGGCGCGCCACGGCGCTCCGGATTTGTACTTGTAAAGGTGCTCGAGCCGTTCGGCATGATTCACGGAATGTTAACTTTCGCGCGTGGTTTGCGAAGCCACAAATCGAAATACGACAGCGCGACCGAAAGGGTGAAACTTCCCGCCATTAGAATGCCGCCGAGCATCACCACCCAGGCCATCGATGCGCCGTATTCGCGCACGCCCCACCAGCCGAAGATGTCGAGCAGGATCGAGAGCTGGCCGCTGACGATCAGGACCGAGCGCACCCACAGCGGCCACTGCGTCGACGCCACCGCCATGCCCAACAGCATGAACATCATGCCCATCCCCAGCAGATGGATGTGGCTCAGCGACAACAGCCGGCCTTTGTCCATGCCGCTGGACGCCTTCGAGGTGTACTGCGACACGTCGGCGAACGATTCGAGCGGGTAGTCGTGCATGTTGTGGCGCATGGTCGAATCGCGACAATGGCAGTCGGTGCAGCCGTGCGATTCGAGCATGTAGCCGATGCCCTCTTTCTTTTTTGTTTCGTCGGCGATTTTGTATTCGCCTTCCGGCGCGCCTTTCTCGACCCACGCGATGATCCGGTCGATATCCTGGATGTCCTCCGGCTTCAAATCCTCCACGATGCCATTGATGTTGAAATAACGCCGCATCGAACCGCCCGGCACGATTTTGCGCTTCAGCAGCGGGATGCCGTTGCCGTGAAACATGATGGTGATGTCGTCCATGCTCAGGCCTTCCTTGCCGTCGGCCATTTCGGTGGTGTGCTTGAGGTACAGTTCCGCGGCGACGAATCCGGACGTGAGCACAATCAGGAAGCCTGAAAAGAGCAATTTCCATGGGAGGTCGAGTTCGCAGAGCGGTTTCATCAGACGCGATCCTTAAGTTTTAGAATTTCTTATTCTCTCGCAAAGACGCAAAGACGCAAAGACGCAAAGGAAAAGCAAGACGGGAGAAAGAAGTCAGGAGGTACGGGACAGCAAGGCTCCAACAGGCTTCGGATTCCGTATTTTCACGATCTTGGGCGATACTGGAATTATCGACAGTCTTTTTGAAATTCGCAATACGTTTCTTTTTGCCCCTGTTTTTTCGTCGCTGTTCTTTGCGCCTTTGCGAGAGACTTCATTTCCGGCCGACGGCCCGTTCCAATTCGTACCAGGATAATTCCAGAGCCAGCGGGCGGCCGTGCGGGCAGGTCAGGGCTGCGGCGTTGAACGGTCCGGCGACGGCTTGGAATTCGGCCATGAGCGCATCCATCTGGGCATGCGTGAGGCGTTCGCCGGCTTTGATCGCGGCTTTGCAGGAGAGAATATAGGCGGCTTTTTCGCGCAGCGTCCAACGGCGCAGAGCCTTCTGGCCGCCCTCGCCGCCAATGGGGGCTTCGTCGCCGGCGGCGAGCGCTTCCAGCAGTTCGGAGACCAGGCGCGCGGGCGCGGCGCTTTTAACGATCGCGGGGACGGCGCGCAACAGCAGGGCTCGGGGGCCGAAGGGTTCGCATTCGAAACCCAGATGCGCGAGCAGTTCGAGCGTTTCGGGGCCGGAGGAGATCAGCGCGGCTTGAGCGGCGGACAGTTCGAACGTTTCGGGGACCAGCAGCCCTTGGGAGTCGCCTCGGGCTCGGGCTTGAGCCGCGGCGAGCAGGCGTTCGAAGAGGATGCGTTCGTGCAGCGCGTGCTGGTCGATCAGCCGCACGCCGCTTTCGTCTTCCACGACGATATAGCTTCCGGCGGCCTGCCCGATGACGCGGAAGTCGGCCACGCTGCGGATCTCGCGCGCATTGCGGTCAACGGCGCGGCCATAACCGGGCGAAGCTTCCTCAACGGTGGTTGGCGCGGCGTTTTCGGCAGGTTCTGAATAGGCCTTCGGCCAAAGATCGTAAACGGAACCGTTGGCAGGGCGCAGCGGTACGGCGTCCGCGTTGCTGCTTTCGGGTGGCACGACGAACCCGGCTTGTTGGACAAATAACGGTCCCGGCGCGGGGAATTTCAAGTCGGCTCGCAGCACGGGGGGGCGCGCGGGGATGAAGGATGAGGAGGTGAAAGGCTGCTGCTTGGATCCGTCGGTTCCAGGGTCTCCTGCGGCCAGCCCACATGCCGAACGCACGGCGTGATAAAAAAGCGCGTAGATGCGGCTGGGCAGGCGGAAGCGGACTTCCGATTTGGCGGGGTGGACGTTGATGTCCACGTCCGCGCCGGGCAGTTCGAGATACAGCACGGCGATGGGGAAGCGGCGTGGCGGCAGCAGATGGCGGAAGGATTCCAAAAGCGCGCTGGTCAGAGTTCTGTCTTTGACCGCTCGGCCGTTGACTGTCAGGTAAATGGCGCCGCGGTTGGGGCGCGTCACAGCCGGCGGGGAGAGCAAGCCGTAGAGGCGGTAGGAGACGTCGAGCGGGCTGTCCGAAGCATCTGCGCCATTTGCCAAGGGCGTGGAATTTTGCGCGGGGCGGTCGGAGAAATCGATTTCGATCAGGCCTGTGGCGAGAACGCGGCCCAGAGCCTCCCGAGCGCGGCGGAAATAGGCGGCGGCGGGGAGTTGAGGGGCGGCATGGGCAGCACGAGCGGATTGCGGGGTGCTGGAGGTGCGCGCGGTGGCCGCCGGGAGAGCCAGCAGTTCGCTGCGGCCCTGGCACAACGTAAAGGCCACGTCCGGGCGTGTCAGTGCGAGGCGCAGGAACGTGTCGGCGCAGGCGGCGGCTTCGGCCGCGAGTCCTTTCAGGAATTTCTGGCGGGCGGGCAGATTGAAAAAAAGTTCACGGGCTTCGACGGTGGTGCCGTAGGGTCCGGCGGCGGGGCGGGCGGCGGGGATGTCGGGCCGGCCGCCGTCGACTTCGACGCGCCAGGCCATGGCGTCGTCATCGTTGGATTCGGTATCGCCGCCGAAAGCAGAGTCCGGCCGGGCGGCTGAACGCCTTTGCCGGGAGACGATTGAAAAATGCGAGACGGAGGCGATCGAGGGGAGCGCTTCGCCGCGAAAGCCGAGCGTCTCCAAGGTGTGGAGCTGATCGGCGTCGGCGAGCTTTGACGTGGCGTGCGGCTGGACGGCGACGGACAGATCGTCGGGCGACATGCCCCAGCCGTCGTCGCTGATGCGCACGCGCGCGATGCCGCCGGATTCAATGTCGGCGTCGATGCGGGAGGCTCCGGCGTCGAGCGCGTTTTCGACGAGTTCCTTGACGATGCTGGCGGGGCGTTCGACCACTTCCCCGGCGGCAATGCGCGCGACGATTTCGGGGGGCAGAACCTTGATCGAGGAGGCGGGCGGGGAGGCGATCATGGGAAGCACGGTTTCAGGTTCGAGGTTACGGTTCTCGGGCATTGAGGTTCAAGTTCATGCGTTAGTTTGCACTCGGAGTGCCCGGATTTCAACGCGTGGAACGCATTTTTCATTTTTCATGTTGCGCCGATTTGATCGGTGCAACATGAAATCTGAAATCTGAAACCTTAAGCCGTCGCTGGGGCCAGCGCCTCGTCGAGCGTTGTGGCGAATTTGAAGATTTGGTTGAAGCCCAGCATTTCGAGGACTTCGCGGACGTTGGCGGAGGGGTTGAGCAGAACCACGCTGCCATTTTGTTCCTGCGAATCGGTCAGCGCGCCGATGAACACGCCCGCTCCAGCCGACGAAATGTAGTCGACTCCGGAAAGGTCCATCACCAGCTTGAAACGCTTTTCGGCGAACAGCCGCGCGATGTGCTGGTCGAGACGTTCGTAGGTGTGCGCGTCCAGATACCCGTTCAGACGCAGCACCGTCACGCCGCCGGGGCAATGGTCAGTTTGGATTTTAAAGTCGTCCGCAATCATGATGAGGTCCAGGTTTTCAGGTCCAGGGTTCAGAACTGCACTGTACGATGTGGATTCCGTCGCGCCCTTATTGATTTTGATTTCGATTTCGATGACTGGGTTGACTGGGATGACCGGATGACGGCTGTTTCGAGCGCCGCAGTTTAAAGTATCGGCGTTCAGGGTTTGCGGTCAAAGTATTTTATCAGCTTCAATTCGTTGCGGTGCGCGAGCGTGCGGTCGTAGCGAATTTCGTCCATCACGCCGCGCATGATGGAAAGGCCCATGCCGCCGCGTTTGCGCGCCCAGACCCGGTCCAGCAATTCGTCGGGGCGCGCGTCGCAGGGGTTGTACGCCGGGCCGCCGTCGGCAATGCAGACTTCCAGGCGCCCGCCACCGGAATCGATATCCACTTCGATTTCGCGCGAGGCGGCCAGCACGGCCGCGCTCGTTCCGGATTCGCTGGCGGGCCGTCCCCCGTCCGCGCCCCCATCCGCGCCATATGCATGCCGCATCACGTTGGAGACGGCTTCGTCCACGGCAAGCACGACCAAGTGAGCCTGCGTGGCAAGACACGGCGTGGCCAGTTCAAGCACGGCATCGCGAACGGCTTTGAGCTGGCGGAGGTCCGACGGGATCTTTAAATGTTTGTGCGACACAATAAGTCACCGGGATAAAAAGGGATTAAATATAAGGCACGGCATAGAGATCCATTCAGTCATTACACTCAAGTTTACGGGATAGCTTTAAAAAATCAATTGGCGAGCGAGGATAACTGCAAAAAAAGACAAGGAGACAAGGAGAAACGGCAATACATTTTGATTTAATAAGCAGTTCTCCTAGTCTCCAAGTCTCCTTGTCTATCTTTCCTACGGTTCGGGCAATCGCGGCGGTTCGGGTGGCGCGGCGCAGGGCAGCAGGGTGACGTCCCAATCCAGATCGGATAGCAGCAGCCGCCAGAGTCCGAAGAGCGGCCGGTCGGCCAGTTTTCGGGCCAGATCGTCGGAGGCCATGAGCTTGCCCACGGCGTTTTGCACTCGAGGGTGTTCGAAGATGCGTTTGGCGGAGGGTTCGCAATCGGCGGCTTCGAAAATCAGCGTGCCGGTGGAGGGCAGTGCGATCGAGAACGAACCGTCGGGGCCGGATTCGACGCGCTGAGTGGGCATGCCCGTGGCCAGAGCCGTGACCACGCCGCGTGTGGGCGTCAGGCCTTTGCGCAGCGTGCCGTGCACGTGCGTGACGCACTGAGCCGGCGGGGTGAACATCGCGCCGCGGAAAAAGATCGGGCTGGTCCAGGCTCGCCGAATGGGTTCTGCGCCCGTGGTCCGGCCGTGTCCGATGCCATGTCCGAGCCGTTCCGTGGCGCGCACCACATACCAGGCGTTCGCCGTTTCGCTCAAGGGAAAGCGCATGTCCTGGATGACCGATTCGCCTTCGGCGACCGTTTGCGTGTAGACGACTTTGCCGTTGCGGACGATTTCGATTTTTTCCAACTGAGCGCCGGGCGTGAGCGTCGAATAGGCTTGAATTTGCAGTTGCAAGGGCCGGCCATCGGTCGGCAGCACCGCCCCCGGGCCCATGTCGCGTTCGAAGATTTTGCAGAAGACTGCCGGTCCGAAACTGATCCCGGTTTTCCCGGCTTCGACAGCCTGCAACACTTTTTCGCGCGTGGGCGCGCCGTCGATTTGCAGGAACGTCTGGCCGAACGGAATCCGGCCGCCTTCGAGACTGCCCCCGCCCGCTCCGATCGCGCGCACCGGAGCGCCTTCGTTGAGCAGGTTAAACCAGACGGCTTCCGATGCGTCGCTGCCGTCGAACGCCAGCACGTCGTAGGCGCCCGTGACGGTGTCGAACGCGAATTCGCTGCCGGAGAACAGGTGTGCGCGGCTGCCGGCAATGCCGTTGAAATAAGCGCTTTCTTTCAGGCGGCGGTAGAGCGGCAGAATTTCGTCGTCGATCGAGGCGGCGCGCAGCCCCTTGAGATCCTTGAAGACGGCCAGGCCGCCGCGTGAACGAATGGCGTCGAAGCCTTCGCGCAGAGGCACTTCGGGCAGGGCGCAGTCGGGCTTCAAGCCCTCCCAGCTTGTGATTCCCAATCCCTGGCCGGATCCGTTGAACAGATTGCGGGGGCCGGGAAAGACCGGGATCAACAGCACGTCGGGGTTGGGATTCGCGAGCGCGGCGCGGACTTGATTCAGGGCGGTTTCGTCGCCCAGAGGCAGCGCGACGCCGATGACTCGGACCCCTTCGGTTTTTGCGCTCAGAAGCAGATCGTTGACCGTCGGCGGCGGGCCGAACCAGACGCTGTCTTCGCCGGCCTGCTTGCGCAGGCCGATGTCCAGATCGGCCAGGATCCAGCCGCGTGCTTCGAAGTTCAATTCGGGCGGGCGCGACATGGGCACGTCGAGCGGCAGAATCTGGCCGGGGAGCACGTCCAGGCCTTTGATGAATGTCGGGAAGAAGCGCCCGCCGCAGTTGATTTCCGCGCGCACCAAACCTGAAACGACTGTGATACCCGGCGTCACGCCGCGGCAGAAAAAGCCGCTGGGCAGGGGCGCGCGCGCGGTGGCTTCGGTCGTGTCGATCAGACTGACGCGCGCGCACAAAGGCTGCTTCGTTTTGGGGTCGTACACCTTGACCGATACGGCTCCCAGGCGCCGTTGCGCGTCCGTCAGCGTATCAACGATTTTGCGCGCGTGGTCGTCGCGAATCTGCATGCCGTTTTGAGGGTTCTTGACGGTCTTCAAGCGGTCGGTGGCTTTGCGCGTCAATTCTTCCAGATTCTTCTGTTTTTCGAGGATTTCCTTCAACAACTGCTGAGTGCGTTCTTCCGGGTCAACGCCCTTCGCATTTGCGGCTGCGGTCTTGCCTGGAGCCTTCTTCGCCGATTCGGGCAGCATGTCCTTCGCCTGCCATTTTCGCGCCGGCGTCTTGGAGTTGTCGGCATTCGCAAGAGTTCCGGCGTCTTGTGCCGCATCGATGGCAGCGCTGGGTGCACCAATGTCTTTATCGGTGCGCTGCTTTTCGGGCGCGATGAGTGAAAGGGGCGCGAGCGCCACGGCTGGCTTCGGATCGTCTTTGTCGAGTCCGCCGCCGCTTTCGATGCGCGGCGATTCGTCCGGGATTGCGGGTACAACGGGCCGCGCAGCCGCGGGACGCGAGTTTTTCCGCGCAACTGGTTTTTCTGGCAATTCGACTACTTCAATAAACCGTCCCGCTTCGGGATCGATTGACACGGCGAGGGCCGGCTTGGCCTGGGTTGCCGCGGTTTGCGGTGGCGTTTTCGCCGCCGGGCGCGCAACGGGGCGAACGGGAGCCGGAGACACAACCGGAGAAACCACTGGAGAAACAAGGGGCCGTTCGCCGTCGTCGGAATCGGCATCGATGCGCGCGATTTCGGGATCGGCTCCGCCCGGACCCGGCAGCGGCGCGGCCGTGCGGGGCGCAGGCCCGGCTTCCTCGTTGGGAAAGCGCCAATCCAACAGCCGGGGGGCCGGAGTTTCGCCGCGCCGCGTCGCGGAGGACAGCACGGTCAATGCGCCCCCAAAATGGGCTTCCGCGTCGCGCCACTTCAATTCGATTTCATACACGGGATCGGCGGGCAGCGGCGGATACACTTTGCGCGCTCGAACTGCGGGTTTGAGAGGCAGCGCGTCATCGGCTTCATTTTTAGGAGGCGTTGCAGTGGTGTTGATGGGGCGGGGTTCGAGCGTTTCTTCGGCGAAAGCCTGTGCGAAATTCGGCGTCCAACAGCCGCAATACAGCCCAGCGGCCAGCAGGAAGCATGGAATGTGGCGCTCGCAGCTTTTCACGCGCTCGTTTAGCCCTTAATTAATCAACGGAAGCAAACTGGATGTATAATCGATTTTACACATTATACAATACGCATGTGTTTAAAATTCTACATTTTCGTTGCGAATGGGCAATAAAGAGCCGCGCACGTTAGTAAGCGGCCATTCTGATCGCATAACCAACGCCGGATTTTCAGCGCGATCATGGCGAAGATTGAATTTAATGATTGGGGCAAGTTCGAGCAGGCCACTTACTTGCGTGCGCGGCTCTTTATGCTTCCACGGCGAGCGCTTGTGGTCCGTGCAGATATTCTTGCAGGAAAATATTGGTTTCTTCGAGGTGGCTGAGTTTGTAAGCCATGATGTCGCCGCTGGAGACGATGCCGGCGAGTTTGCCGTTTTCGAGCACGGGAATGTGGCGCATGCGGCGGTTGGTCATCAGCGACGCGCATTCGATCAACGACGTCGCCGGTGTGCAACTCGCAACGGGTGCGGTCATCACATCGGCGACGCGCGTGCTGGCGGGGTTCTTGCTTTCCGCCACGACGCGATGCGCCATGTCGCGTTCCGTAAAAATTCCAACCACCGCGTTGTCGCGGAGCACGACGACGCTGCCAATTTTCTTTTCGCGCATGATGCACGCGGCGTCCAGCACACAGGCGCTTTCCGAAATCGAAGCGACGAACGAACCCTTCTTCGCAAGAATCGTAGCGACGGTGCTCATGACGCGGCTCCCTACAAAAAGTGTTATGAACCTAACTACTTCAAACTACCACATCGCCACACGGTAAAGCAAGGCGTTGGCCCATTATTAAAAAAGTTCGACCGTTAACTTCAACCGTTTAAATCACAAACCGCAGTTTACCGATTGAGCGGCGTCTATATAAGGAGGCGATTTAGAGATTAAACGAGCACGTTGATTCGCAAAAAAAGATTATTGAAAAAAGCGTTCGAACAACTGCAATTTATAAAACGGTGTATTTATTAGGGTTATGTTAGATAAAGGCTGCGTTCCCAATGCAATATATTTATGATATATTAGGGCTACACTGCGTGAGTGTGTACTTAATTAGGACGTTGTGATTCACTGAACTTCGCTAACCTTCGCTGCGATTTTAGCCGAATGTTCATAATCAGAACGCTCGACAGGCGGAAAAGATATCCGATTGAGACCGTACATGAAGCCACACAACGACAAAAAGCGGGGGGAGCGAAAAACGATGCGCAGCGCACCGGCGGCCAAGGCGTCACGCAAGCCGATTACCAGCAAAGTCACATCCATCTCAACGGCGGCTCACAGCGCCGCTCGACGGCCCGACATTCATCCATTGGATCGCGCCATCAATGAATTGCGAGGCGAACTGGCGAAGAAACCCGACGATCCCACGGTCTTGAGCCGCCTGGGCGCGTTGTTTTATCGCCGCGGCGACCTGCTGGAGGCGGAGAAATTTCTGCGCAAAGCGATCGCGGTCAATCCGCGCCGCTCCAATTATCACAACAATCTCGGCAACGTCCTGTGCGACATGGGACGCATGAAGGACGGCATCGTCGAGTACGAAGCCGCCATTGTCATCGAGCGTTCCGACGATCCCGAAAAGCCGCCGTCTCCCGAAGCCGCGACCAATCTCGAATTGGCCAAGACCGAATACCGCCTGATTCACGAGCGCATCGAATACCTCGAACGGGCACTGGAATTGGACGTGGGCGCGGCCGACGAACTCAACGCGCTGGGCTGCGGGTATCTGCTGCGCGGCGAACGCGTCAAAGCGCTGGGCCTGTTCCGCCGCGCCGCCGAAGCCGATCCGCGCAGTTTGCAAGCCGGCCTGAACATCGCCTTCGCGCACACGCTCGACATGAATTCCGAACACATCAACGAGGCAGTCGCCGAAACCGCCGGGTACATCGCGCGCTTTCCGGACGTGGGCCGCCTCTATATTCATTGGGCCGAATTGCTCGAAAGCTCCGGCCTGCTCGATGAAGCGGAAGAGCGCTACACGTCGGCCATCAAGCACGATCCGCGCTGTCTCGAAGCCTACGATCTGCTGGGCAGGCTGCGCCAGGGGCAGGGCACGCTGAACAGCCCGGACGACGCCTGGCGCGCCGTTCAAAACGCGCTCAAGGAATTGGAAAGCGGCGCCGTCAAGACGGGCAAAAAAATATCCGGCGCGCAGTCGGCCGCCGAAGCGCTTTATGATTCGGGGCTGGCCGCGGTGGCGCGCACGCGCTTCTTCCGCAAGCCGTTGCCCGAATGGAAAACCGTCGATGCGGCGCTGCGCGGGGCCGCTCAGGAAGGCATGTTGCCGTCCAATGCCGGACACACGGCGATACAAAACATCGCCGTGCGCGCGTCGCTCCTGCGCGCTCAATTGCTTGAAAACGACGGCAAACGCGACGAAGCGATGGTGGTACTCGACAACATTCCGCTCACGGAAGAGATGACCGCGAAAGTCTGGTTCGAACGCGGCGCGCTGGCCTTGCGCTCGGGGGAAATCGACAAGGCGCTGAAATCGTTCGACAAGGCCACGCTGGCCAATCCGCGCGACGCGGTGGCCTACCACTCGCTGCGGTTCGCGTTCGACGGCTATCGGCGCTACTGGACCGAAAAAATCCGCTTCGAAACGGCGTCGAAGACTCACGCGCGCGATGCGGTCGCCCACTACCATTTCGGCATGGCGCTGTATTCGGTGTTAAAAGACGGAGAGGCGCTACAATATTTCAAAAAAGCGCTCGAACTTGACCCGAACCTCTCGGACGCCGCCTGCGGCATGGGCAAAGCGCTACAGCGCCAGGGGCACGGCAAAGAAGCCGAAGCGGCGTTCGTCAAAGCGCTGGAAATCGAACCTGGAAGCGCCGAAGCAAAACGTCTGTTGACGAGCCTGCGCGCGCAGAAATTGGCGGGGAAATAAAATAAAGCAGGGCGGATTAGAAATCCGCCCTACTGCTTATTTCTTCACGATCACAAACAGATAGATTGCCACTGCGGCGGCCACCATCAGCAGGAAAAGGAACATCAGCACCAGTAGAATGATGACGATCTTCGCGCCGCCGCTTTTGGGCTTTGTTGTAGTGCCCTTTTCCATTTCGCGGGCATATTCGCGCGCCGTAGCGCCGACTGGCGGCTTGGGGGCGGGGTCGGGCTGTCCTCCCTTTCCGGCTCCCGCGCGCATGCGTTCCAATTGCTGTTGAATTTTCTGGCCGTCCATCACATACGTGTTGAGCGTATCGGGTACGGGCGCGGGCTGCTCGGCTTCGGGTTCTTTGGTGGGTTGTTGCGCGTCGTTTTTGAAAACCAGTTTGTATTTGCCGATGATGATTTCGTCGTCGTTGTTCAGAAAATGCTCGGTGATTTTCTTTCCGTTGACGTACGTGCCATTGGATGAATTCAAATCCTGAATGAGATAGGCTTCGCCGCGCTGTGAAAACGCGCAGTGTTCCCGCGAGATCCCCAGATTGTCGATCTGGATTTCGCACTTGGGCTCGCGGCCAACAACCAGGCGCGACCGGTCAAGCTGGTACGTTTTCTCTTCTTTGCCGCCAAAAATGACTATGACTGAAGCCATTGCAATACGCTCCCCCTCTAAGCCTGCCGCCGGACACGGCGATTTGCCGATAATGTCGCTAAAATCTTTATCGTGTCAAGTTGGCTTGCAGTTTAACACGGACGGCCTATTCGGCGCAACCATGTTCACGGGATTGATTCACGATTGAGGCAATACGGGAGAGAGAAAAAGTCAGGGAGCAGCGCACTCAAAAACCGGCGAGGAGAGAGGGACGCCGATTCTAGAGTGATGCTCCCTATCACATAAGACGTATGAAGCGCCGAAATTCCGTCAAAATCTTAATGATTCCTAAAGAATTGCGCTCACGTGTGGTGCAGGCTTCCAGCCTGCGCAGGCAAGATGCCCGCACCACAAACATTAATCCGGTTTGTTCTTATTCGTCACGGGCTCGACGGCCTTGGGCGGCAATTTTCGAATCAGCGCATAGTCTTTGGGAAATTCGAACGGATCGCCGAGCGGGCGCGTCTTGGCATCGAATTCGGCGAGTTTCATTTTCGTTACGCTAATCACTTTCGTGTCCAGCTTTCCGCCTTCGGCCGTCTGAAGATGCATTTCCATTGGGACATGCCCGAACACGGTCTTGTTGTCCTTCAGGAATTGAGCCATATTTTCGCCTACGATCTTCAATAGGAAGAGCACTTCCGAATTTTCGTAAGGCATCTCCATGTCGGGATGCAGCACGGCCTCAAAAGGCGGATACGCGGGATCTTTTTCGTCAACGATTTTGATGGCCTTGCACTTCACGCCGGCGACTTCTTTTGCAGCCGTGTCGTCCGCCAGCTTGAATTGGCGGCTTCCGTCGAGCATCGGTCCGAACATTTTTAAAATCCGATTTTTGACCGCGCCGGGCGCCAGCGCGTCGACATCGCTCTGAACCTGTTTCTTGCGCAGCAGAATCTGCTGGCGGCGCGCCGCGAAGGTTTCGTTCACCAAAATCTGTTTGTTCGCGTGATCGAAATTGACGATGCGCTGGTCTTTTAAATTAATCAAAAACGTCTCGGTCGGATTCTTGCCGTTGTCGCCGTATTCGTCGATCGCCACCATGTCCGCCGTGACGTACAGCACCTGTCGAATGTCCTTGGCGTTAAAGCCTTCTTTCGCATGTTCCACGATATTGTAATCCTGCGTGATCACGATGAGATCGTCGGACGCGTTCACGCCGCGGGCGGCCGCGAACAGCATGGCAGCCATGGCGCAGAAAAACACAAGATTGGAGACGCGCATGAAGAGTTCCTTAAATGAGTGAGTAACAAGACGATTCTAACGCGTTTCGCCTTCGAACACAACCGCAGCGCGCCGCGGCACCTCTCAAAGGGTGCATCACCGGACTTGCGGAACGTACCCCTCTCCCCTTGGGGGAGAGGGGAAATGCAACCGCAAGTCCGGTGACGCACCCCCTCCCAAATTCAGATGGCTAAAAGCGGTGTTCAGGCCGTGTGCGAAAATGCCGATATATAAGAATCGACCCAGTGCCGCGTCAGACTGAAATGAAATTGAGCGTTTGCGAGCGAATGCCATGCACCGTAACCCGGCGCGTTACAACCTAGCATACCCAAGTTTCATCTGCCTGTCGCTGCTGCTGTTCGCGGTTCCGGAAAGCAGCGTCGGCACGCTGCGAGCCGAAGCGCATTCGCTGCTCCGGCCATTGTTGCAGATGACGGCGCACACGTCGCGTTCGGCGCAGCCTCTGCCGGCGTCCATCGGCATTCAAGATCCGAAAGATCCGTCCGCGCGCCCCGAAAATCAGAACAAGAATTCAGCAGCGGAATACGACGTGTTAAGCGCTCAATGCGTGCGTCTGCGAAATGCGATTCAACACGCTCGAACGCTCGTGAGTCCCAAAGACGGACTGGTCGACGACCCGCCCGGCATAGAAGCCGACGTGATCGCGCGGCGCGTGCTGTGGCAGGAACCGCTGCTGGGACTCGACAAGGGTTCCTCGGAAGGCGTGCGAAACGACGCCGGCGTCATGCATCGCGGCGCGGTGGTGGGCCGCGTTGTGGCGGTGGGATCGCACGCGTCCAGCATCGCGCTGTTGACGCACCGGTCGATGAGCATCGGCGCGCGCCTGGCCGATTGCCGCGTCGAAGGCGTGCTTCAAGGACAAAAAAGCAACGATGGAAGCGAGCGCTTTTGCCGCCTGCAAATCACGGCCAAGGAATTGAAAGCCGCGGTCGGAGAATACGTCGTCACCAGTGGATTGGACGGCACGTTTCCTGCCGGATTGTGGCTGGGCGCGGTCACCAAGATCAACCGCACGGGCGATTTTCAATGGGAGCTCATCGTGCGTCCGGCCTGCGATGAGAACCGCGTCGAAAGCGTTCACATTTTAACCGTTCAGCCACCGGAAGTGCCTTGGCCGCAGATGCCTAAAAAATAGCAATGGTTAATTGAACTTATGCGCTACGCGTTTTGTCTTTCAATGTTGCTGGTCGCGAGCTTGATTCTTCAAGCCGCCGTGATCCCCGCGTTTCTGCCGCCTGTCTTGCGGCCGGACATCGGCATCCTGATCGGCATTGCGGTGCTGGCGTTTGGCTCGCGGGAGTTCGGACTCAGCGCGGTGTTTCTGATGGGACTCAACGCGGACATGCTGGGTTCCGCGCGCTTCGGATTGCTGACGCTTTCCGGGCTGCTTGCGGCCGGCGCGATTCTGCTGGTCGCATGGCGCGAACTGAATCGCGGCGATTTTGGACTGGCCTTCATCGCCTGTGTCGCCGGCACGGCTCTGACGCACGGATTGTATTGCGCTCTGGGAAATGCGATTGGCTTAAATGTCGGCTTGGGCCGAGCCGTGGGCGAAACGCTGTCGCTGATTGTCGCGGCGCTCGTCTGGGGTCTGCCCTGTATTTACATCACTGGAAAACTGATGTACCGCCTGCGCGTGATGTCGCCAGAAGTCCAAGCCCGCTGGGCTAACGACGAACGCATGAACGACGCGCATCGACGGCAGACGGTTTAACAAAATGAGGGAGTGACAAGGTGAGGGGGTGAAACAGCACATTAATTCCCGCACAATAAGCCGTTTCACCCCCTCACCTTGTCATTTCTTTTATGGAAGGGTTATGTTTAAAACACGCATCGGCATCGTCGCACTACTGCTGGGGTTCTTCTTCCTGGTGACGGTGGGACGTCTCTTTCAGCTCCAGATCGTGCGCTATGACAAATACAGCGCGCTGTCCGCTCGCGACCAGGGGAATCAGCACTTGCTTTCGGCTGCGCGCGGGGCAATTGTCACCAGTGACGGCGTGGTGCTCGCCGAGGATCAGCCCTTCTTCGACATTGCGGTGCGCGTTGACAGGCTCAAGTTGGAACATGTGACGCTCGATGAAATCAAAAAAAATCGCGAGGCGGACATTTCGGTTGAGGAACGCAAAACGCGCATGGAACAGTTTGTGCGCCGGCTGATGGATGAGCGTTATGTCAGCACGCTGGCCACCACACTGAAATTCGACCCTGAAGAATTGGCGCGCGGCGTTTTTATCGCGATCGACAATGTCGTGCGCACTCCGCCTTGGGCATCCATGGCGTCCGCACAGACTATCGCGCGTGGAGTGGACGCGGATGTGTGGCTGAGTTTGAAGGCCGCTCATGAAGACGGCTTTCGAAACGGCGCGCTGCTTTTTGGAAAAGACGCGCCCAAAATCAAAGATCTTTCAGAGCCTCCATTTCCCGGGTTGTCCTGCACGGTCTCGACGCGGCGCGTCTATCCGCGCGGAGCGTTCGCGTGCTTCGCGATCGGCTGCGTCAACGAGCTGACTGAGCAGGAAGAGGACCAGTTGCGGCAGTACGGCGTGCTGCTCGAAAGTTACGAGTCTCGCGCAAAAACGTGGGTTGAAACGCGCAAGGCACTCACGCCCGCGCAGGCGTCGAGTCTTGGTGAAATCTTCCGGGACGAACCGCGCGAAATCGACGACATGGGCGTGCTGTATGGCCTGCTCGCCAAATTGAATCCGAGCGAACAACAGGCGGTGGGACGACTGGGCATGTCCGAACAATTGAAATGGATTCAGCGCCCGCCGCGCGTGAAACTCAATGAGTCCGAAACGCTGTGGCTGGGCGTCGGGTTGCCCACATCCGCGTCGCGCAATCTGCTCGGCAGCCGCACCATCGGCGAAACCGGCGTCGAACGCTTTTACAACGACTATCTGCGCGGCAAGCACAACCTGAAATTCTCCGACGCCGACTACCGCGACATCGCCATGCCGGCGAGCTTTCAAGCCGAAGCCGAACCGCACGCTGCCAAACCCTTGACGCTGACGCTATCAAGCGCCTGGCAGGAGTGCGCTGAAATGGCGCTGCAGTCGCAGGAATTTCGAGGCGCGGTCGTCGTGCTGGATGCGAACACCGGCGCGATTCTGGCGATGACCAGCAACCCCGGTTTCGATCCGAATCTGTTCACGCCGCCGCGCACCGGCGCACGCCGGCAGGAGCAGCTCGCCGCGCTCGCGAACGATCCGAACAAACCGATGATCAACCGCGCCATCGATGGCGAATACGCGCTCGGCTCGATCATGAAAGCGCTGATCATGTCCGTCGCGCTCGAACGCGGCCAGCTCACGACGCAAGAAACCTTCGAATGTACTGGCTCCATCAAAGAAGGTGGGCAGGTTTTTCACTGCGACGGACACCGCGCTCATGGCACGGTGAATGTGTACAAATGTCTGCGCTGTTCGTGCAACGTCATGTCGCATCAGGTCGGCGCGCGCATCGGTGTGGAGAATCTCGGCCCATACGCGAAATTGATTTTCGGCAAGCGCACTGGCATCGATTTGCCGTTCGAAAAAACCGGCGTGTACCCCGACCGCGCGTATCGCATCAAGACGACACCCACGGGAAAATCGGTGCGACCGTGGACGCTGGGCAACGATTTTCAACTGGCCATTGGACAAGGCGAAATGAATTCGACCGTCCTGCAAGCCGCCGTGCTCATGGCCGCGATGTGCAACGGTGGAAACGTGGTCACGCCGCGCATCCGGCTCGACGGTCCGGCAACTCCGCCCGTTTCCATGGGCCTTAGCGAACGCAGCCTGAACATCGTTCGCCAAGGGCTTGAAGAATGCGTCAACGTGGGCACGCCTGGCGAACGCGGGACGTGCTATACGGCGTTTCACGCCAACGGCGAATTGCCGATGCGCGTCGCCGGAAAAACGAGTTCCGCCGAACACAAAAAAGGCGCCGAGACGCACGCCTGGTTCGCCGGCTATTTTCCCGCGGAAAAGCCGCGCTTTGCGTTCGCGGTGTTGCTTGAAGAAGCAGGGCATGGCGGTGATAAGGCCGGACCTGTCGCATACAAAATGCTGCGCGAAATGTACGGGACGAAAGCGAATCCGAAGAACCGGGAATTGCAGCCGGAAATTGGCGATGTTAATTCATCCCGAAGGGATTCAAAGCCATTAGCCGGTGGTTGAGGCCGTACCCGGCCGACACCACCGGATCCGAATTGAAATCGTCCGCACCCCGGGCAGGGGTGCCAGCTTGGAGGCAAAAGCAATGGGTGGCATTATAGGATTTCTCGAACATTGCTGGCACCCCTGCCGGGGTGCAAAAATTTCGTCGTCCATGTACCGGTGGTGTCGGCCGGGTACGGCCTCAACCACCGGCTAATTGCTGAAATCCCTACGGGATGACTGCATTTCGACATTCTAATGTTTGGGCATGCGAGGCATTCCCTAACCACTATTCACCAACCACTGGCCCCCAACCCCATGTCGAACGCCATTGCTCCCAATCAAAGTTCAAACGCCAGCCTGCCCGTCGACGTAGTCTTGTTGATCAGCGTCGGCCTGGTCACGCTTCTGAGTCTCGTCTATGTGTCGAGCGCCGCGCAGGCTTTGCCGGGCGGCGGCGTGAGTTACGGATTAAAACAGGCGTCGTACATCGGTCTGGGAATAGTGCTGTTCATCGCGCTTCAACGCGTTCACTACATGACGATTTTGCGCTACGCGCCGCAGCTTTATGTGGGCGCGATCGTGCTGCTTGTCGGCGTGTTTTTTGCGCGGCCGATCAAAGGAGCGCATTGCTGGTACGATCTTTACTTTTTTAAATTCGAACCCAGCGAGATCGCCAAGCCGATTCTGATCGTCACGCTGGCGTATTACCTCATGTACCGCGACAGCTATAAAACGCTCACCGGGTTGGCGGCGCCGTTCATCCTGGCGATGATTCCGCTGGTGCTGATTCTGAAGCAGCCGTATCTCGGCGGCGCGATGGCGTTTGCGCCGGTGATTTTCGTGATGCTGTTCGTCGCCGGCGCGCGGCTGTGGCATCTGGCCGTGACCTGCCTTGCGGGTGCGTGCGGAATTGTCGTGATGTTTTTTACGGTGATGCACACCTACCAGCAAAATCGCATCAACGCGTGGCTCGATCCGAGCGCGCATCAACTCGGCGCCGCGTGGCAGCAACTGCTTTCGATCACGGCCATCGGTTCGGGCGGATTCTGGGGAAAGGGGTGGGGGCAGTCGAGCCAGAATAATCTGCATTTGCTGCCCGAAAAGCACACCGATTTCATCTTCGCGGTGGTCTCGGAAGAAGGCGGCTTCATCACCGCGGCGCTGCTGCTGGCGCTGGTCTTCGTCGCGGCGATCAGCGGGCTGGGCATCGCCGCGCGTACGCGCGAACCGGCCGGCCGTTTGATCGCCGTCGGCTGCGTGACGATCTTCTGCTCGCAAGTCCTGATCAACACCTGCGTCACGCTGGGCATGCTGCCGACAACCGGATTGACGCTGCCGTTTGTGTCGTACGGCGGCAGTTCGATGATCGGGTCGTTCATCATGTTGGCGCTACTGGTCAACATTGGTTCGAAGCGGGAAGTGGTGCTGGCGAGAGAGGATTTTGCGTGAACACGCGTTTGAAAATACTCGACCTTCCTTTGACCTTTCGACGAAAAACTTAATCACTGATGTACGCAAATTTACGCGGATTGCCGCGGATAAATACGAAAAATTGTTGCCGTTATCCGCGGTAATCCGTGTCCATCGGCGTTCATCTGCGATTATTGACCCGCGCATTTCTAAAGCATCATTCTCGCTTGCGGCGGGCGGCGTTGAACTTCGTTGGTCTCGCACGGCGTATCTTCCCAATACGCCTTTGCTCGACCGCCTCGTTCAACTTGCCCGGCGCGGCGCGATAAT
>JBBRQD010000079.1:0-26706 GCA_038227045.1 Planctomycetota bacterium | reverse complement strand
CCATGATAACGTTTTTCATCTGGGCCTGGCCTCCTGATTATTGGGTCAATGGGTTGTGAGAGACTTCATTGACTTTTTATCTCGAGGCTATGGCTCTTTCTATTCCATTACATGGTAACTCTCCCTCAAGGGGGAGAGGGGAAACGCCACCGCAAGTTCGGTGATGCACCCGTCGCTAGGTCGCACTTCATTATGCGCCTTTAACTTCCCAGCCCGCGCGATACTCCCGGGTCAGCAGCTTTGCCGCTTCTGGCTTGTTTGAGAACTTCAGGTTTTCCGCGTCCCATTCGAGGGGGATTGCGCCTTCTCCGGTGATGACTTGCCCACCTCTTGAACCGGACGGATGCGTGGTCATGCGCGTGGCCACGTTGCCCAGTTGCACTGTTTCGGTGAGCCAGCCGGCGTAATGGAAGCCGTCGCTGGTCTTTTTGTTTTCGCGGATTCCGTTAATCCAGCGGTGCCAGTGCGAGTCGACTTTTTCTTCTTTTGGGATGGCGAAGTCTTTGTATTTTTCCTCTGGATAAAGGCGCGGCATGCCCACGTGCGGGAGAACCATGTTGCCTTTCTCTCCGATGAAGAGCGAACCGCCGCCGGGCAAGTCCATTTCGGGCGGCATTTGCGCGAGCTTGCGTCCTCCGGCTCCGGCGCCGCCGGGTTTCAAGCCGCCGTCGGTCCAGGTCACGTTCAACGTTTTGCCCGCGATCAGGTCGTTGGCCGGGAATACCCAGCGCACCGTTTCGTTCACCGGCCAGACGTGGTTGTTGATACCGCTGTTGTCGGCAATGACCGACAGCGGCGACTGCAAGCGCAGCGCGGTGAAGACGGGGTCGAGGATGTGGCAGGCGAAGTCGCCGAGCGCGCCGCCGCCGAAATCCTGCCAGTCGCGCCACACGAACGGATGGTAGGCATTGGGCGCGTAGTCGCGCATGGGCGCGCAACCGATCCACAAATCCCAGTTCAAATTTGCCGGCACGGGTCCGAGCGCGGGCGGTTCAAGCAGGCGCGTGCGTTCGTTGCCGGTCACGCCCACCCAACTGAAAACTTCTTTTACTTTGCCGATCGCTCCTTCTTGTATCAGGCGCGTACCCAACCGGTATTCCACGGCCGAATGAATTTGATTGCCCATCTGTGTGATGACGCCTTTTTTCTCCGCCCACAAGCGCATCTGCCGCGCCTCCCACACCGTGCGAGCAAGCGGCTTCTGACAATACACATGTTTGCCGCGGCGCAGCGCTTCGACCGCGACCAGTGCGTGCGTATGATCGGGTGTGGCGATATTCACCGCGTCAAACTTGTCACCCAATTTGTCGAACATCTCGCGGAAGTCCTGCCAATGTGGAACGCCGGGAATCAGTTTGTCGGCTCTGTCGAAGCGCGCGGTGTCGACATCGCAGAAGCCGACGTATTTGACTTTCGCGTGGGTAGCGATGCTTTGAAGATCGGAAAACCCCTGTCCGTTTACACCCACACAGACGACTTGAACCGACTCGTTTTGATCGGCCGCGCGAAGGATTGACGGACATGCAATGGCGGCGGCGGAGGCAGCGAAAGTTTGTTGAAGGAAGCGGCGGCGCGAGGTCTTGGGAGACGTGGATGTCAAATGCTTCATGGGTTTCTCCTGGGTGAGCTTTCGATTCTTTCTACACCGCTGCAATCACGCTGATTCCAATTTGGCGGGGCTGTATTCCGGATTTAGAATTTGCGATGTCCATCGAGGTCGTTTGAGAAATCGATTCGGCCTTCACTTTGTCAGTAAAAAGATGTATATGCAATGCGTATCCGGTTGGTATTTGGAGGACAAGCGATGCGGCGGATTTCGATACTGGGGATTGTGGCTCTGGCCGTCTGCTGCACCGTGCGCATGGCTTGCGCGCAAGAGACGCCCAAAAATCAGGAAACGATAGTGTCCAGCGATTATGAATCGACGGCGCTGGGTTGCGTCCTTTATAAAAAGCATTGCGACGCCTGTCACGGCACGAAGGGCAAGGGTGATGGCCCGGCGGCGTATGTGCTGACCAAACGCCCGGACGATCTCTCCAATCCGGATTACAAAACATATTCAGACGAAGAATATTTGGAAGTCATCACAAAAGGACAGCGAACCATGCCCCGCTATGACAAAATGATGACCCAAGCGCAACGCCTGCAAGTTATCGCGTATGTGAAAACATTGATCGTCGAACACTGCGCAAAATGCAATTCGAAATAAAGCAATCGTTCGGACCGCTTTATTTCTCTCGCAAAGGCGCAAACAAAAGATTAAGGTGTTCCATGATTGGCCGTTCTTTGCGCCTCTGCGCCTTTGCGAGCGAAAATGCATTTGGGACTGAAGTGGAATCGAGGAATCCCATGAAACTGACGCATCGAGTGGCCGCCGTCTGCATCGTCAACTTGATTCTGTGCGTGGCGTATGCCGGCGAATATGTCACCAAGGACGAGTTCGACAAATTTTTGAAGGAACTGGAAAAGAACAAGGCCGAAACCCAGATGCTGAAGGATCAGAACGCGGGATTGGCCAAAGAGGTTCAGGCGCTACAATCGGCGACCAAACAAGCGGCGCTCGATTCGAAAATAGACGTTTATCTGGCACCGCAGGAGGCGCCTGCTAAGCCGATGCCGGTTGTCGGCATCATGCGCTCGGGAACGACCAAGTTCCTGATGAGCGGCTGGGCGGATTCGGGCTACGAGGACCGCAGCGGCAAAAATCCGACATTCACCGCGTCGTTTCACCCGGTTTTTTTATGGAAGCTCGACGACCGAATTTCGTTCGAGAGCGATCTGACATACGCGGTGATCGACTACCATTTCGACGATCTGGCCACGCTTGAGGCGGGAAAGTTCCTGACGCCGTTTGGCGCGTTCATCCGCCGCCAGCATCAAACCTGGTCGAACAAAATGCCGGACGATCCGTTGGCTCTGGACATCAACACCGGGCTTGTGCCGTCGTACACTGTCGGCGCGGATGTCAGCGGCGGGTTCGGAGTTTGTTCGACGCGCTTCAATTATTCGGTCTACGCAGGAAACGGCCCGAAGCTGAACGCGACCAGTTCGGAAGATTTTGGCAAGCTCGATTTCAACAACGACATCGACACCAACCGCAGCAAGGCGGTGGGCGGGCGGCTGGGGTTCCTGCCGATTCCGGACCTTGAATTCGCGGCGTCTTTTCAAGCTTCGCGGGCCGGGCTTCACCACACGCCGCAATCCAATGTGGACGCGTTCCTGTATGGAGCGGACATGAGCTACGTCAACGATTTCGACGCGTTGAAGGGCACCGTCGATATCAAGGCGGAATGGATCTGGTCGCGGCTGGACAACAGCGTGTACAGCTTCGGCGGCAACAGTTTCTTCTTTACCGACGACAAGCGCAACGGCGGCTACGTTCAATTCTCCTATCGGCCCACGAAAGCCAATCAAAAGTGGGTGCGCAATCTGGAGATCACATTGCGCTTCGACCGGCTCGACAATCCCGACCACGGCCCGCGCGTTCCCGGAGCCAGTAATCGTCAATTCGCCGATCACGACCGCGGCACCTTCGGAATCGATTATTGGCTGGGCCCCAGCGCGGTGTTCAAACTGGCTTATGAAAAAGACCGCGGCAAGGAACGCGCGTACCTGTTGCAGTTCGCTCTGGGATTTTAACCGCGAGAGGACGAAGAGTTGGGCAGAGGAAGGCTTGTGGCTTGTGGGAAGGGCGGGGGATTGACGCCATGCCGGGCTTGAATACACGATGGATGGTTGCCGCGGCGCTGGGTCTGGTTCTGGCGCTTTGCTGCGGTTGCGATCCTGGCGAGCGTTCGGATTCGAGCGCGGTGACGCCCGGCGGAGCGGAGTTGTGGGCGCACAATTGCCGGCGTTGCCACAATCTGCGGCCGCCCAATTCGCTCAGCGCCGATCAATGGGAAGTCGTGGTCAACCACATGCGCGTTCGCGCCGGTTTGAGCGCGTCGGACGCACGCAAGATCGCGGAGTTTTTGAAGACCGCCGCGAATTGATTGAATGCCGCCTCTGAAAGTCTTATTTAGAGAGGGATCAGAAAATGTCCAGACTTCTTCCTGCGTACCGTCTCTGCGCGACTCGAATTGCATGTCTCTTGGCGCTCGTCAATTGCGTTACGTTGATTGCCGCGGACACACCTGCGCCGCCGACGCCCGAAAAGTGCGATTGCAAACCGATGAAGATTGCAGTCACTCGCGCGGCGAATCTCCAAGTTGGGCCGCGGGCCGATACGGGCGTGACGATTCAGGGTTTTGCGTTTACCGGCAACTCCATCACGATCAATGTGGGCGACACGGTGACTTGGACCAACACCGACGGCGCCGTGCACACCGCGACCAGCGATACGCCGCTTTTCGATTCGGGAACGCTCACCAACGGCAATTCGTATTCGTTCACGTTCAACACTGCCGGAACGTTCCCATATCATTGCAATATTCATCCGTTTATGACGGGCAGCGTCGTGGTCCAAGCGGTGGCACAGCCCTCTATGATTACCAGTGCTTTGACCGCCACTGCGATCGTGGGACAAGCTTTCAGCTACACACTCACGGCGACGGGATTGCCGGCTCCGACGCTGTCGTTCGACACCGTGCCCGTGGATTTACTAACGAACGGCGCGACAATCAGCGGAACGTTCAGCGCGCCCGGCCAGTATTTAATCGGAATTCACGCATCCAATGCGTCCGGGAATGACGACAAAACGCTGACGTTGACCGTGAACACCGTTCCCGCCATCAGCAGCGCGCTGACGGCCACTGCGACTGTGGGTCAAGCTTTCAGCTACACACTGACGGCGACGGGTTCGCCGGCTCCGACGTTGTCGTTCACAGGCGTACCTGCGGGTTTTCAAACGAACGGTGCGACGATCACCGGAACGTTCAGTTCAGCAGGCCAGGTTTCAATTGGGCTTCATGCAACAAGCGTGGCCGGGTCAGACGATCAGATGCTCGTGATTACGGCCGGCACGGCTGCGTCTATCACAAGCTCGTTGACCGCGACTACCACGTTGGGCGCGAGTTTCAGCTACACGCTCACCGCCACGGGCTCACCGACGCCGACGTTGTCGTTCACTGGCGTTCCCTCGGATTTGCAAACCAATGGTGCAACCATCAGCGGAATGTTTACGACGACTGGTCAGTTCTCCATCGGACTGCACGCGTCCAACGTGATCGGTCCCGACGATCAAACGCTGGTTATTACGGTCAATCCGGTTCCCCCCGAGTCAGTTATTACAAGTCCATTGACCGCCAAAGTGCTCGTGGGCGCTAATTTCAGCTACACACTCACGGCGACGGGAACGCCCGCGCCGACGCTGTCCTTCGACACCGTACCGGTGGATTTGCAGACCAACGGCGCGACGATCAGCGGCACATTCAGTGCGCCCGGACAATTCATGATCGGACTGCATGCAACAAATACGGCTGGAAACGACGATCAAACACTGATTCTCACGGTGGGCACGGTGCCGGCGGTATCAAGCGCTTTGACGGCCAAGGTTCTTGTGGGCGCGAGTTTCAATTACACGCTGACCGCGGCCGGCTCGCCTGCGCCGGCGTTGTCGTTCACCAGCGTGCCATCCGGTTTCACCGTCAATGGTGGGGCGCTCTCCGGCACGTTTAATTCGCCGGGGCTGGTTTCGATTGGCATTCACGCGTCGAATACGTTTGGATCGGACGATCAAATGCTGGTGGTGACAGCCGGCACGGTGCCGTCGATAACCAGTTCATTGGCAGCATCAGCGGTCGTTGGCGCAAGTTTCAACTATACGCTGGCGGCAACGGGGTCGCCCGCACCGAACATGTCTTTTACCAATGTACCAGCCGGTATTACGGCCAACGGAGTAGCGCTCTCGGGAACGTTTAATTCGGCCGGGCAATTTTCGATCGGTCTTCATTCCGCGAATGTTTTTGGATCGGACGATCAAACGCTGATCGTAACGGTGGTCGCAGCGCCGTCGATTACCAGCCCGTTGACCGCTTCCGCGGTTGTCGGCGCGGATTTCAGCTATGTCATTACCGCGACGGGCACACCTACAATTTCATTTGCGGCAGGCAATCTGCCGGCGCCGCTTGCGCTCACCGCCGCGACAATCTCCGGACGTTTCCCGACGGCCGGCACCGTCACGTTGTCTCTGAAGGCAAGCAACAGCGGTGGTGTGGACAGCAAGAGCCTGGTCGTCACGGTCGCGCCCAATACGGAAGGCATCAGCGGCGCTTGGTCTGGCACATTGAAAGGCAAATTATTCGACCAGACGAGCGGTGCGCCTCAAAGCATTCCCGAGAAAAACACCGTGACCTTCAACTTCACGCAAGTCGGCAGCGACTTGTTCGCGACGCTCGATTTCGCGGGAGGCGCGACCTACTTGTTGAAGGGGCGAATCGGCACGAATAATTTATGGATCGCCGGCAAAGGCGTCGCGGGACAGAACACCGTCACGCTCTCGGGGCACGTCGCCAAAAACGGCAAGGGTATCAAAGGCGAAGGTCTCGTGTTTAGCCCCACTGGAAGTGAAGAATTCACGTTTAGCCTTGCGCATCAATAGTCCGGTGGTCTGTGCTTCGATTCAATCGGGAGGTTTATCATGTATCGCACTGTGCTATCTTTCGGATTACTGCTCGCGCTCTCAATATCATGCGTCCGTGCCGAAGACGCTTCCGCGCCTGTTTGTGTATGCAAACCGTTAACCATCTCCGTGCGCGGCGCGGCGCCGCGCGCAACGGATGCGATTACCGTGAAAAATTTTACGTACATGAGCGCCAATCTCACGATCAACCTTGGCGACACGGTCACCTGGACCAACACCGATTCCGCGCCGCATACGGCGACCAGCGACAGTCCGCTCTTCGACACCGGCACGCTGACGACCGGGCAGTCGGCTTCGTTTACGTTCACGACGGCCGGAACGTTTCCCTATCACTGCACGATTCATCCGTTCATGACGGCGAGCATCACGGTGAACGGTTCCGCGACGCCGCCGGTGTTGACTCATCTTACTGCGAGCGCAACAGCCGGCGCGAAATTCAGCTACACGATTACGGCGACAGGCACGCAGCCGATTACATTCTCCGCGACGCTGCCAAGCGGACTGACGTTGAACAACGCGACGATCTCTGGGACGTTCACCACGGCTGGAACCGTTTCGATTCCGCTGAAGGCGACAAATTCGGCGGGCTCGGATTCGCAGTTCCTGGTGGTGACTGTCGCGCCCTCGGGTGCCGCAGCGACTCTCACGGGCACGTGGGCTGGAACGCTGAAGAGCAAGTCCTTTAGTCAAATCGGAACGTCGCCGAAGCCGGCCAGCAAGACCATCCTAATGGCGATCGTACAAACGGGCACAGCGTTCACGGCCACGATTACGGTTCAAGGCGGAAGCGGGTTGGACACGGCGGGCCTAACCGGGAACGGCAATCTGTGGTTGAGCGGCGACGATGGTTTAGAAACGTTCGCGCTTTCGGGCCACTTGGACAAGAAGGGCACGACGATCTCCGGGACGGGCATCCTTTACGACGCCAATGGCGATCAGGAAGTGACGTTCAAAGCCACGAAACAGTAGTGCGATGCCGAGGGTATGCTCGTATAAAAATCGCTCTTATAGATTTCGAAACTTCGCGGGCGCAGTGTAATTGGAACTTGAATGCGTTAACTTCCAATTGCCATGCGACTGGAACACAATCCTATGAAGCCGCTGATTTCCTTGATTTTCGTCGCGTCCATCACCGTTTCCACGCTGGGCGCGGAGTGGGCCGTCTTGACCGAACAGAATTGGGACGCGTACGCCCCGCCGGGTAAAGAAGCCGATGCGGTCCTCGGCGACTACGTCCTCAAGAACGACAAAATCTGGGCAATCGTCGCGCAGCCCGCCAAATGGCGCAACGCCAACATGACCGTGAAGTCGGTCGGCGGATGCCTGATCGATTTCACCACCATCGTGCGCCCCAACGATCAGCTTTCCGCATTCTTTCCAACGATGCGCCGCACGTTCGAGCACATCGAAACATCTCCCGCAAATGCTCCAAAAGCCGTCTTGACGCTGCGCGCCACAGCGGCCGCCGACAAGCCCGACATGATCCTAAGCTACGAATTGGAGGACGGCCAGAGCGCTCTGCTGATCCGCACCATTCTCGTCAATTCGCAGGCAGCGCCCGTGGACATCGCGCTCGAAGACTTCTACCGCTGCGACGAATTTCAGGAGCAATCGCCGAAGGATTCCAATGACTTTTTTTGGACGTATGACCATTGGTTCGATCAGGCTTATCTGGTTGAAGCCGAGGGGCACCGCACTCAGGCCGTCATGCCTGGCGTCGCGAAAGCCGTAGGGAAAGTATTCTACGTTCGCCCCGGTGCAGCCGATTCGAAGCTCACGCTGAAGCCCGGTGAAAAATACGAACTGGTGCGGCGCATTTATCCCGCCGACCACGCACTGGCCGCGATTGGCGAAGCGCGCAAAGCGCGCGGTACGCCCGGCGCGGCGACAACCCTGATCGCCACCAACGGCGACGAGGTCGTACCCGCGATTTCGGTGTTATTGAAACAGGATGCGAAACGCTACGGCACGGCCCGCACCGGTCCCGATGGGACGCTCACCGCGTTTCTTCCGTATGGAAAGTACGAAGCGACGTACTCAGGAGTGGGTTACGCCGCGCAGGCTCGTATCGTCGAATTCGAAGTCCGTGCCGGCGGCACGCCCGAATTCAAACTGCCGTTGCCTAAAGCCGCATCCGTCACGGCAGAGATTACCTCGGAAAGTGGCGGCCCGATTCCGGCCAAGGTCCAGTTTAAAGGGCTCGATGAAACTAAAAATCCCGTCTTTGGTCCGCGCACGGGCAGCACGGCGGTGATGAATCTCTGTTACACGGCGAATGGCAAATTTACGCAAAAGATCAAACCCGGCGACTACGAAGCGATCGTCAGCTATGGGCCAGAGTATGACGTGGTCCGCGTGCCGTTAAGAATTGAGGAGGGCGCCGCTGTCGCGCTCAAAGCCGTGCTCAAGCGCGCCTTTCGCACGCCCGGCTGGGTCAGCGCCGACTACCATAGCCATTCCACACCGAGCGGCGACAACACTTGCGACCAGCGCGGGCGCGTACTTAATTTACTCTGCGAACACATCGAATTCGCGCCGTGCACTGAACACAATCGCATCGACAGTTACCAGCCGCATCTAAAGGCGCTCGGCGCGGAGAAACTCATGGGTACTTGCCTCGGCATGGAACTGACCGGCAAAGCGCTTCCGCTGAACCATCAAAACGGCTTTCCGCTGATCATCCACCCGCACACGCAGGATAACGGCGGACCGCAAACGGACGAATCGCCCGAAGTGCAAATCCGCCGCCTGGCCGAATGGGACAACAATTCGGAAAAGCTCGTGCAGCAGAACCATCCCAACATCGGCTGGCTGTTCTTCGATAAAAACGGCGACAATAAACCGGATGCCGGATACGCCGAGGGATTCAAGTACATGAACGTGATCGAAGTATATCCGGTCGATACCATTCTCGACATGAAACCGACCAGCAAGTGGGCCACGGTGGTGGACAACAATTCCATCTTCAACTGGCTGCAGTTGCTCAACCAGGGTTACCGCATTCCGGGCGTCGTCAACACCGATGCGCATCAGGCCTTTCACGGTTCCGGCGGAGTGCGCAATTTCGTCCGTTGCGATTCGGAAGTGCCCGGCGACATCAATCCGCTGGAGATCGTGCGGCATTCGAAGAAAGGGCACCTGGTCCTGAGCACCGCGCCGTTCCTGAATGTCAAGCTCGGCGATGCGATTCCCGGCGATGACATCAGCCTTCCCGGTGGAAAAGGGGAGCTTGCCGTCAGCGTTCAATGCGCCAACTGGTACGACATCGACCGCGTGCAAGTGCTGATCAACGGCCGCGCGGACCCCAAGCTGAATTTCACGCGCCAACAGAACCCGGAGATGTTCTCCACCGGTGCAACACGCTTCGAACGCAAGATTCCGCTCGCGCTGGAGCGTGACGCGCACGTGATCGTCGTCGCCGCGGGCAGCAAGAAATTGGGCGATGTGTTCGGACCGGATTATGGCGAGACCAAGCCCGTAGCGGTCAGCAACCCGATCTTTGTCGATGTGGACGGCGACGGATTCAAGCCAAGCAAGGACACCCTGGATGCCCCGCTGCCCGTCAAAGACGGCGCACCCAAGTGACCTCAGAGAACGGACGTGAGGTAATGATAGGAGCGACGAATTATTGCTGCCTGAACCTGAGTTTCACAACTCGCAGCTTGGTGGACGTCAATTCCAGCGCGTGGATCTGCGTTTATTTTCCAATGGCTCCCGCGTCACGGGCACCCGCAGGTTTCCGGCCGGTGAAATCGCGCAGATGCGGCCCGTCGAACTCCCAGGCGTAAAGTTCCTCGATAGTGGTATCCGCATCGGCAAGTGTCCCGTGCGCAATGCGGAGGAAGTCGAGCACACCGTCGAGATAGCGCCCTTCCGGCGTGCCGCCCACGCAGACATCCCCATCGTTGGCCAGTGACACTGTGCCATCCACGCCACCACCTGACGCGTCCTTCCGGCCATCCACATACACGGTCAGCGTCTTTGCCTGCCGATCGGCTTCAACAATCGCGTGGTGCCATTGGCCATCGTTAACCTTGCTGTGGCTTTCCACTGCCGCCGACACGTCAGTCCCTTTTACACTGAACGACAATTGCCCGGCGGCGTTGATCGTCAGGCTGTAACCGCCTCCGGAACCGGCACCGCCGGCTTTCATCTTCTCCATCAGAACGCCGCCCGCGTGCGCGGGCGTGGTCTTAAAGTAAACTTCGATCAACAAATTCGACTTGTACACCTGGGGGTTTTTCAATGCTTCGCCTTCGATTTTATTTGGTTCAGGCTTGGCGCCTTCGTGGCGGCTCTTTTTCAGATCGGTAAAAGAAAAAGGCATCATCATCTCGGCGTTCGCAAGCGTGGCGTATTGCTTTTTGGCAGCCGCGAAACTTAGCGCTCCGGGAATCCAGTCCTCCAGCGCGCCCTGTACATAATCTGCGGCGCTCACATTCACGCCCTTGAGCGGATACATGGGCCGCTCATGATAGCTGTCACGGGATACGTGGTAATCGGTCATGTACCAGTGTTCGTCCATTATGTTCGTGGGATCGCCGCCTCCGGCCCCGGCACCGCCGGTGTGATAGAAATTCCATTCGCCCACGACGCCGGACAGCGCCCACGGCACGAAAACTTTGACGCCTTTGCCGATACCCATGGAGCCTTCGACCGGCCCGAAGTCTCCTTTGGCGGGATCCTTGAGCAGCGACGTCTTGCTGACGTCTCCCAAGTCGCTCAACAGGCTTTTGTTCTTTTCGAGCGCACCTTTGAAATCGTCAAAGTTCAGGAGCCAGCGCCCAGACGGTTCGAGCGTGCCCATTTCAGCAATGTCATGAAAGAAATTGCGGCCGTACGCATTGGTATCGAGAGCGAAATGTGATTTCTGAGGACCAGCATCTTTGGCGTTTCCATCGGCCGCCGTTTTGGCTGGATCGGAGTGGCGGAAAACGTGCTTGCCGATTCCTTCCCATAAATTACCCAGGTATTTGTTGCGCCCAGCCGAGGGTTCCTGGCGCCGGGAGCCCGTGTTAAAATTGTAGATCGTGTTCTGAAAGAACGTGTTTTGATAGCTGATGATTTCCTGGAATGCGGAGCAGTTCACCACGGGGCTGGCAACGTCCTTGGACTTGCCCCAGGCAATGTTGTTGAAGTGGTAGTTCTTGAAGGCACCGTCGAGGTAGTAGGCGTGACCAAATCCCGCGTCAGTACCGCTATAGCGCTCCCAGTTGCGGTAGCCCAGCGCGTTGTAGGAAATGTTGTCGAAGACATAAGCAGGGCCGCCCTGCCAGGTTTCGATGCCGCCGTAGTCGTTGCAGTTGAGCATGGACTCCCACACCTTATTGTGGTGAATCAGGGTTCGCGTGAAAGGTATGTCGCCCCACATGCCGCTAATCTTTGCGCCGACCACATCAATGCCCTGTGCGTAGGAGCGTTCAATCACATTGCCCGCGATCTCAACGGTGCGCGCGCAGTTGACCTCAATTCCCGTGCCTGTATTGAAGCGCGAGGGCCGCGTGCCGGTCTCCAGCGAGTGATTGCGGTAGATGCGCACGTCGCCCAGACGGCCGCGGAGTTGGGCATAGCCCCAGCCCGAACCATCCGAAACGGATAAGATGCCGTTGTCAGTATAGCGAAAGTCGTTGTCTTCGATTCGAACGTCGTCGATACGCTGCCCCTCCACTAGGGAACGAATGCGGATCGGGAAGCAGACATGTTCGAAGAGACAGTTCGCGATGCGGATGTCCTGGCCCGAGCCCCAGACTCGCACACAACCCGGATGAGCACTTGCACGCAGTCCCCATGGTTTGGTGCTGAAATCCCACGTTGCCGAAGTAATGTCCCATGGCGCTGTGGTGAAACGGAAAGTCAGGCCGCTGATGTGGAGGTGTTCGACCTTTTCGCCATTGACCAGATTCGTTCGCTTGCCCGCCTCGATGCGAACCGGCGGAGCCGGAGCGTTGGGATCGGCGTCGTCCGGCAGACGCAGGTAAAGCCTCCCGCCTTTATCCTTTTTGTCGAACCAGTATTCGCCGTTGGGGTCGTCGAGATAGTGCGGTTTGTCTTCGAGGTAGTAGCGCATGTTTCGCATGATGACGCCATTGGTGCCGCCGCCTGTCCAGCCACCGAAACCAAGACCGTTTTGCTTCAGGTCCACGGTTTCCACTTGAGTTGGATATGGGCCGCTCATGACCCAGCCGTACTCCGGCCAAATCAGCGCGCCGCTGAAATAGTCCGCCGGTTTGTCTTTAATGTGCTTGGTGTCGATGCCCAGGTGGATCGCCTGCCCGCCCGCGTTCTTCGTTGTGTTGCCGAAGGGTTTTTGCGGATTATCCCACATCCACCATTCGCTCTTGACGTCGTCGGGGTTGGAGCGCTTCCAGTTCGGCGTGCGAGCCAGGGGAATGCGAAAATAGTCGCCTTCTTTGCGCACAAGCCAGACGCTACGCGGCGCAAAGTCCAAATCCGCATACCAGACTTTATCAGGCTCGGGGATGTCCTTGTGGTGCGCCCCCTTCTTCCACCCGGTAACGCGCTCCGAACCGCAGAGCACCGCTTCCCCATTCCCCCAAGACGGGTCACGGGTCAGCCGTATCGGCTGTTGCGGCTTGCCGGATTCAGTGACGGTTAGCTCGCCGCGATAGTACACGCCGCCTTTGAAGACGTAGGTATGAATTCCTCTGCACGCCAGGGCCAATCCCTGTGCCGCGGAATCCCACGGGTGATGTTTCCACGCCTTTTGCGCGGACGTACCGTCGTCGATGTCCTCTCCATGTTCGAAGTCAATGTAGCGCACGGAGTCGCTCTTCTCGAAAACGAAGGGCTGTGGCTTCCACTTCAGATCGCCGTTTTGCAGCACTTCCGAGTTCGGCTGCCGCCAACTCCACTCCGTTTCAGCGGCGCGAGCGCAGAACAGCGCGTTCGTGCAGATGCACAAAACAGCAAACAGCGTTGAATCCGTTTTTACCCTCATGACACGTTCTCCTTTGCGATTCGCATCGCATGGCGTGTTTTCGTTGGCCAGTTGTGAGCGCGATGAAGGCCGTTCCACTCACTGAAATCTATTGAGTCTCGGAAGTCAAAATCAACATATCTCGGCCAACCGCAGATCGCTAGACCAGAATTCCTCCGGGAGCAAATCGGCGAGGCGAAGCGTGGGAATGGGATCGGCTGTTGCAATCATTCTTCGCTGACTTCCGTTTCGGATTCTACTGCGATTGGTTCAGCGCACGTAATTTTGCAAGTTGGCCACGGCCTCGCGTGACGCATCGGTCTCAGCGCCCTTTTGCGCGTGGGATAACGCCGCGACATAGGCCCGCACCATGGCGCGGTATATACTATAGTAACGCAGAACCTGAACGCCTTCGTAGTCTCCGGTCTGCTCCAAATAGAGATTCATAAAACGCCAGGCAAATTCTGCATGGCCATGTTTTCGGAAATCCATGTAGACAAAGGCCACTTCGTTCAGCACGTCGATCCATCGCAGGTCGTCGTTGAATTCGAGCGCATCAAAAGGCAGGGCTTGTTTATTCCAAACAACGATGTTACCCAAATGGAGGTCGCCGTGACATTCGCGGACACACCCTTGGGCTTTTCGCTTTAAAAATACTTCGGACAGATGCGCGGTTTCCTGAGCAGTCCACGCCTTGAGCTGCGAAAGACAGCGCACGATTTCCGGATCGTTTGTCAATGCTTCCAGCGAATCGACGTTCTCGAACGCAAAGTGGGCAATTATTTCAGGCGTACCCCAGCGCGAATCGGCTGGTGCAACAGGGCCGATTCGGTGTAAGTCGGCGACAGTCCGCGCCAATTGGTCGATGTGGCTGGGCCGCAATTCTCCAGCGTCGAGCAACCGGCCGAACAATTGTCGCTGATCGAAGCTTTGCATTTTGACGGCATATTCAATTGGGGTTCCGCTTCCCCCAAGCTCAGGCTGCGCACTGGAACCCGTGATGGGGACCACATCCAAATATAGCGTCGAGGCCACTCGCCGGTTGAGACGCGATTCTTCAAGACAAAAGTGCCGGCGTTGCTCCAACGTCGAGAAATCGACGAATCCGAAATTCACCGGTTTCTTGATCTTATACGCAAAACCGCGCGCCACGATAACCCAGGAGATGTGTGTCTCCAAAATGTCAACCGGGTATGAGTCTGCCGCTTGCAACTGGCTTCGAAGGTTGGTAACCAAGTCGAGTGAGTCATGCATGATCGAATTCGCAATTACCTTATCAACCGAGCGACAATGCCCTCACGCGTTAAATTCCACGCAGTTTTCAGGACCGAGATATAAGCCTATCTCAATGCCGCTCGGATTATTGAATTTTTGCGAATTTCTACTGGTCAAACTCCAACCGCATTTATCTATATCTTCTGGAGCTCCGTCTCAAGTTGCTTTCCCGGGTGTATGAGTGTCGGGTCGTATCGACAGCATCGGCACCGGGCAGCTTCGCAGAACGCGCTCCGCCACCGAACCAAAAGCAAGATGCGAAAAGCCCGTGTAACCATGCGTGGACATGACCACGAGATCCACCTTGCGCTCTCTGGCAATATTGCAAATTTCCTCGTGGGCGCGTCCCCATTTCAACTCGGTCGTTACAGCCGCAGCGCTTGTCGCCGCCAACTTCGCCGCCACTTCAGCCAACTTTTTCTCGTCCTGCGCCTTAATAAACTCCATCCATTGATGGACGGGTGAAGATTGTCGAACGCTGGCCGTCGTTGCCCGAGCACATTAGGGCGGCGATCCTGGCGCTTGAGGAAACGGCCAAGCTGTGATTGGCAGGAGCATCCTCGATTCCTGCCATCTGCGGGTTATTTCTTTTCGCCGACTTCCTTGATCTCCTTTGGCGTGATGACATATCGCATACAGTGTTTCATTTCATAGCCATGGGTGCAGCCCTGCTTCAGTTCCATCGATTTGTTTTCCTGCGGAATGTTGTTGTAGACGAGCCACACGCTTGATGGCGGGCATGTGTAGTCGCCGTAATTGGCGACGAGATGGACTCTCGCCTTGATTCGCCTGGCGTGGAAGACCGGATCGTAATAGTTCAGTACGTCCTTGTAATCGGGGCGCCAGCCGCGCTGCCGTCCGAGCGTGATGCCGCCGAAATCGCAGGACCACGGCGACCAAATGTCGCTCGACGTCACGTCGGAATCGAGGCCAGACCCCCAAAGCCCCTGCAGCCCGCCCTGGCTGCCTCCGTTGCTCTGCAGTTCCTTGCCATTCCATTCGGGTCGGGACTTCACGTACTGCAGCGCCCGCATCACGCGCAGCGCCATGCCGTAGTAATAGGTCTTTTCACGGTCGACGTTTTCCTCACTTTTGAAGCAATAGTTGGCCAGGTCCTTCTGCAATTGCGTGTAGTACGCGTCGTCGCGGCCCAGTTCCATGCCGTGCGCATTGACGTCGAAGACGATTGCCGCTTCGTTGAGCCAGCCTGGCGGATTGTGCTTGCCGACGCCGTACCCATGGAAACTCAGGATACCTGGGAGTGATTTTTCTTTGGCGTTCGCGGGAATGCTCAGATAGCCGGTCACCGGCTTCGGGCCTGCGCAGTCCAGCCGAACCGCGTACAGTTTGACCTTCGGATTCTTGCCTTCCACTTCCTTCAGCTCGGCCTTCAAGGGAACTTCGGCCAGCGTCGCCTTGGCCGCCGTCCAGAACGCGTCGAAGTCCGCAGGTTCCTGAGCAGTTTGAAGTTTTTCAGGTTCCACGCAGGCACCACCGTCGAAAAAAACGTTGCCGTTCTTGTTGGCACCCCAGCCACCAACGTACCCTTGAAGGTTCTTACCATCCTCGCCGAACGCCTGTGCCTGGATGCGAACAAAGCCGGGCTTATCCAAGGACGTTGTAATCTTCAAACCAGTTTCGGAGGCGACGCCTTCGCCCTTCTCGGTCTTGCCGTCATCGCCGGTGCGCGTCCATTTCAGCGACTTGCCGGCGACGCTCGTTTCGCCGTCAAAAACACGCAGGGTGAATTCCATCATCTCGCCCGGCTTATAGATCGCCACCTGCTTATCAGTGGTGCCGCGGATGGAGAATTCTCCGGCCAATAAGGTGCAAGGCAGAATCCACAGATACAGTTGCAGGTGCCATGATCGTCGCAGCATAGTAAGTTCCTTTGGGGGCGTTTATCTGAACGGCATAAAGTTTGTCGCAGATAAAGAAAAAATCAAGACAGGCCTAGGGCATGTAAGGCGAGCTTGTAAAAGCCGGCAAGGAAAAGATCTTAACCACTCTCAAAATTATACGCCCTGAGGGACTTGAACCCTTTGCGAACCAAAATCAGAACACTGCATGCGACCCACATTTTCCCGCGCCCAAAGCACATTTTCCACACACGCTCATAGGTGATTGTGACACGCCTTTGGTTGGCTGCCAACAAAATTCCACAGAATCCCAACACGCGCCCGACGATCTTTCGCTAACGGAGAGTGCTAAGGGAGTGCTACGGGGAAATTTATCGCCGGAGCTGAAGTTGCTTGTTGATCGCTGGCCCGCGCTCCCAGATCACATCCGCGCCGCGATATTGGCGTTGGTCGGGACGGTGAAACCATGAGGCTCTGCCGCGCCAGCCTAGACACGCGCGCCGCCGCCACCACGAATCAGTTTGTTGGCGTTGTTCACGCTTCAAGGAACTGGGCGGCTGAAGCGTGCGCTGCTCGCCCTGGCGGTAAGTTTAGAAGATACCACGGCATGAAAAAGGGCAGCTGCATTAGCTGCCCTCTTTCACATCGAGTCATTCTATTTGGATTATTTAATCGGGCAAACGTTAGTCGCTTTCGGTCCTTTTGTATCCTGAATTGAGTCATATGTCACCGCTTGGCCCTCCGCGAGTGATCGGTATCCATCGGCCTTGATCTCGCTGTGATGGCAGAACAAATCTTTGCCACCCTCATCTGGAGTAATGAATCCAAATCCCTTTTGATCGTTGAACCACTTCACTTTTCCTGTCGACATCGGTACTCTCCTTTACTTCACCGCCTAATATGCAGAACTGCCCACATGGGTTGCTCTGCAATCAGAGCGAGAAATACTCTATTGGATTTTTCCGAGAAAGAAACGATTTATAATGAAATTTGCGTGTGGTAATGTTGCGACGTATAGGGAGTTCAGGGGCAAGACCGACGTCATGGTCGGTCGGGCCAGCAAATGCGACGAAGATCGCCAGCGTGAGGCACGTGGCCACAGACGCGGCAACGGACACAAATGCCGGCCCAAAGGCGATCAAGTATAGGAGCAGACCGAAGCGGTGCATCCGTGAAATATTTTCGATCTCGTCAAGATCTGCCGAGGCGAAGAAAAGCTGCGAATTCTTTTGAACGTGCAGAAAGTTGAACGCACTTTTCGAGCGGCTGAATTGTATTCGAGACATAACGACCACCGCGCGATTCAAAATCAATGGAGAGAACAATGAAAACGCTGATCCGGCTCGCCATTCTGGTATGCATAAGTAACCTGAGCCAAAGTTCCGGACGTTCCGCCGAACCCGACAGCACGCCTGAGCCGACGCGCATTGTCATCGAATGCGAAGATATGAAAGGCGTGAAGCAGGACAAGTTCGGGCCCGGCGAGGGCTGGCAAGTCGGCCGCTGGGGCAAGGACTTGTATCAGAACATGGTCTTTGGCGGCGTGTGGGCAAGCCGGCTTCGCATGGCGATGACGGATGAGCGCGAGGGCAATGCAGAAGCGGAGTCAATCATTGAGATTCCGACCGATGGTACGTACAAAGTGTGGGCGAAGTATGAATGCCCTCCCAATTTCAATTACGCGTTTGGAATTCGAATTGCGCCCGTGGATTCCACGGACAAGCCGGTTTTCAGCAAAACGTACGGCCTGATCGAGTCGCCAAAGCATTATTGCTTTACCAAGGAACTTAAGGACGGCAGCCTGTACTGGAACTGGGGCATTGATCACGATGCCGCTGAGGGTTACGAGGTGGCGCTCACGCGAGGCCGTTACCGGGTGACACTTGCCAAAGTCACAAATCCGCCGCCGGCCGGCGCGCGTTCCGTTGATGCGATCCTGATCACCAGCGATCTCTCGAAGCTTTCGTCGCCGAAGTATCCGCGCTATCCACTGCTCGACGAACTGCGGCGCGCCAATCACGTTTACTTCCGTTTCCGAAACGAATCGGACCGCCCAATAAAAATTTCATGGAACCACGGCGGACACCGCTACGAAGATTTCTACACGGCCGTGTATCGAAACAAGGTTCAGTTTTTTGATGCGTTCGGGAATGCGCTCCCTACTCCGAAAAATAATACCGGGGATTGGCCCGAACCGATTCCCGCCAAACAGGCGAGCGTTTGGTACGACTTGGGCCCGACCCTGAATACCGAAAGCACGTCGCCGTTCTCGGTTCATTCTCAGCCCGCCGAAGGCAAAGAAGACGGCGTGCTGCCGTTTGCCGTCGACATCGCGCTCGCTCCACAGTCGAAGGCGATCGTCAAATCTTTTGAGCTCGGCAAAGGCGAGAAGGCGCTAACCTTTCTGGTCCAGCCGGATCTGCATCGCGAGGAGGGACAGGAGTACACGAGGAAGATTAGTGATATTTATAAAGAGATCTCCAAAGAATTGAATGCAAAGCCGCGATTGGGGCCGCTGCCTCGCAAGATCATGTTTTTTGCGGGCACGGGGAGCGACAACTCAGGCGCAGGTATTGACGCGGGCGAGGAGTTCCGACTTGCGCTGGGACTCAATACGCTTCACGGAAACGATTTCGACAAGCAGCGCGTGGATACGATTTTGAAATGGTGGGAGCCGCGCGGAGGGCTGATCAAACGCTCGCTGGTTTATCATCACAGCCAGAATCCGGCGGAAGTGGTCGAGAAAGTGAAAAAAGCCGGCGTTCAGGACAATTTCTATTATCTCTCATATGGCGACGAGATCGGTCTGCCGGCGATCAATGTTGGCGACCCGGGAAAGGTGGCGGCATTCCGCGAGTTCGTGAAAGCCCATGGCGAGACTCCGGGGAGTCTCGGGCTGGCGAACTGGGACATGGTGAAGCCATTGAACGTACTTTCCGCGGACGTTGCGATCCAGATCGGAGTGCTTCCCAAAGAATCGCCGAAGACCGATCAACAGGTGATCCTTTTGAAGAAACTGTATTGGTACAGCCTGCGTTTTCGCAGCGACGAAGGCATTCGCTCCTTTGCACAAAAGACCACCGAACTGAAAGCGGCGCTGGGAAAAGAAGTCGAAACGACGGCGAACCTCGGCGGCATGCATCCTTTTTACTGGATGCATCAGGCCGCATTCATCGATTCGTTCAAAGCCAATGCAATGTCACTTGCCTGGAGCGAAGATTACACCTACTGTCAGCCGGAGGGCTCGCGGCTGGTCGTAGATTTTGAAGCCTCTTACTTGAGAAAAGGAGCCAGCTACAACGATACGCGCATGATGTTTTACTGCATGCCGCACTTTCCGGGAAACACACCGCAACACCTGCTTCAGAACGCAGTGATGCTATGGGGCCAGAACGTCAAGGATCTCGACTGGTTTGATTGCTCACCCGACGCGTTCACGACGGAAAATTACGTGGCGTTCCGCGGCGGCCTCCCGACCTGGAAGGTGATTCGCACCGTTTCAGGCATGGCGGGATTGATCGAAGACGAACTCCTGCCGGCGCGACCATTAGCTACACCGATCGCCATGCTGCTGAGCGAAGCCAGCGACGTGTGGGAATTGGAAGGCAAGTCTCAAGGTGATGTCGCGCCGGGTTCCGTGGCGACCAATGTGTCTCAGGAAGAGCGCAAGAACATCTGGTACGCGCTGCGTCTGGCCGGATACCGCGTCGACATGTTGACTGAATCCGACGTGAAAGAAGGGCTGCTGAAAAAATATAGGGTAGTCTATGTTTGCGGACAGAATCTTGAACGAAAAGCCGGGGCCGAAATACGAGACTGGGTTCAATCCGGCGGAATTCTCGTGGGCACGGCCGGCGCCGCGCGGAAGGACGAGTTCGACGAAAGGCAATCCGAGCTCGACGATATTTTTGGACGCGGAAGCCAGAAGAGCTACCTGCAGTATCGCGGAGCTCTACGCGCCAAGATCGAACTGCTGTTCGAGAAAGCGAAAGATCAAATGCAGATCGGAACTACAACTATCGATGTTTACTGCAGCAAGGAAGAGTTCCAGCCCGCAATTGGCGTCGACGTTCTGGGCCGATACAAAGCCGATCAGTCTCCGGCCTGGATCAAGCAGGCCTCAGGCAAAGGCGTCGCGTACTATTGCGGCATACTGCCCGGACAAACATTTCTCAAGCGCGGATTGCCTGTTGTCCCGATGGGCAAGGGCGGCAGTGAGCGCAATTACAGCCATTTCGAGCCGGTGGATTTCGACGAGGCTGCACGCGAGATCATCTTGCGGCCGCTACTGGAAAACAACATCGTGCGGGATGTCGCCATTCAGCATCGCAGCGTGGTCGCCGGTCGGCTCGCGAGCGCGTCCGCGACGTTGCTGACAATTGTAAATCTGGCGGAACAGCACGACGGGAACATTAAGGACCTGGAATTTCGAGTCAGCGGAATCGACAAGAATGTGAAGCGTGTCTGGTCCTGCTTTCACCCGAACGGATTTTCTTTCAGGCAGAACGGGGCCGAGTTGAGCTTCAAGCTGCCCTCGCTGCAGTCTGCGGATGTGATCGTGATCTCACACTAATCGAAAGGACAAAATGCGGAATTCGCCATTGTGTTTACTCGGCCCACTCTTGTTTTTTTCTATGGCGATTCACTGCGCGGAAGAGCCGGCCGGGACCGCGACGCTTCAATTCCGATCGCCGCATGAAAAAATTCCTGCCGGATTCACGATCCGGCATCCGGTCGACGGCGCTGAAATGGTCTGGGTGCCTGAAGGCTTTTTTCGTATGGGCATCAACGCGGACACGGCGCAGAAGCAGGCTGAGCAATTAGGCCTGAAAGATTATCATATCATGGCGGCCGAAGAGAGCTTCCCCGAACGCATGGTTTACGTACAGGGCTTTTACATTGACAAGTATGAGGTCACACGCGAGCGCTGGAAGAAATTCGTCGAGTCCACGAAATGGAAGCCGGGAAAAATCGTGCCGACATGGAATGGAACGGATTTAACTCCCGCCGAAGCGCAACTGCCGATCGCCAGCGTCACTTGGCAAGCTGCGCAGCAATACGCCAACTGGGCGCACAAGCAACTGCCGACGGAAGCCATGTGGGAAAAAGCCGCGCGCGGAACGGACGGCAGATGGTATCCGTGGGGCAATGAAAAACCGGGCCCGGAGTACGGCGCCATCTCCATGAAAGACGCATTGCCCGGGCCGGAAGCAGTGGGCTCGCATCCGAAGGGAGCCAGTCCTTACGGCTGCATGGACATGGCAGGCAATGTCTACGAATGGACGAGCGAATGGAAAGAGCCCTATCCGAATAATCCTGAAGTGACCGGCGAATCGGGACAGAAATTTGTCGCCCTGCGTGGCGGATCCTTCTATCACACGCTGCATACGTACCGCACATCAAAGCGCATGGGTTTCGAACAGAACGAAACCTACTTCCACGTGGGCTTCAGAATGGCCTGGTACCCGCCTGATGACTTCGATCACCATAAGCATGCGCTGAAATAATCAGCGCAGTCCACTTCAGTGATCTTCGCCGTGCCAACCGAGGTTTAGCACTTCCGTCTGGTCGGACGACGGGATCATCTGCACCGCCGAGTCTTACAAGGCGACCTGCGACTGCCAATCTTTTTTTTTCGTGTAGGTTGCGCTCTCTTTGACAGCACTTATCCGTGTAATGGGCCGCACAAAAATGGAGAACTTGGTATGCGCTGATTGGATTTTCCCAAGTGATGTGTTTTTTACTGCTTGCGGCCTGCGCCACCGGCAATGCCGGTGAGCGGATTAATCAAGAGGGTCGCATTCTGGGTCCGGCTCCCACGGTAACAACGCCCGTTTTATTCAATACGCTTGCCGCCGACACGATCATTTCGGCGATGCTAGTTTATCCCGTGACCAGCGCCTGGAATGAAGATATCTCAAAACTTCCGCTGCTGTCGAATTCGGCGGCGATGATCACGAAGATTACCAACGATCTGGCCTCAAGCCGCCGCATTCTGCGCATGTTTGCTGAAATGAACTACATTCTGGTTCCCGATTCCGAACCTAAACAGGACGTCTTTTTCTTTAATTACCCGGATGAGTCGGACGATTTGAAGCTGGGTTCAACGACAACCGGTTCGTACCCGATCGATGTGAACATGCCCATCGAAACCTGGCCTGCGGGGACCGGAGCCTTTACACTTGCTCAGTGGCAGCAGGATATCAACAACGATGGCGGCGACCGGCACTCGATCTCGGTCATGCCGGGCGCGGGTTTTGTGTGGGAGACGTGGCTGACGCAGGCTTTCCCCGGTCAAACGCCACCATGGCAGGCGTTGAACGGCGCGAAGTGCGATCTCAACAGCAATACCCTTCGGCCCGACGGTTATACTTCTAAGGGCTACACACCTGAGCAAGAGTCCGTCGCAACGCAGGACTATTATGATTACGGTTCCGGAAAAACCCCGCGTTATTACCAACTCATCGCCATCAACCGCACGGTGGACGCCATCGCCCGGGGCGAAAACCGGATTCTGCTCGTAATGGCCACCGGCACGGGCAAGACCTACACAGCTTTTCAAATCATCTGGCGGCTCTGGAAATCCGGAGCGAAGAAACGCATTCTCTTCCTCGTCGATCGCAACATTCTCGCTGATCAGACCAAGACCAACGACTTCAAGCCGTTCGGTCAACATTTATCGGGGCGGTCCGTACGGCTGAACGTGAAAGCGTATCTCGGGGGTGGTGCGCGCGGCTCTTGGCGCATCGATCTTTTCGGTTTGCCGGTCGGGAGCGCAAATCAGCGTTGCCTGACTTTAGAACAACCAGTAGTGGATTCAGAGTGATTGTATTCGGAGAAGCTATTTCGGATTGATTTAAATTTGGCGTGTGCCTGCTTCTGTCTGCTTCCATGTGCAATTCGGTCAGGAGAATCGGCGATGAAATTAGTTTTATACGATGGTCCGGAGGGAAAGCTAACACTGTCGTCGAGTGCAGAATCGGCAAATAGATGATTTCGGGCGATGCGGTGCCACCGCCGCACATTCAATTAAACTTTGTAAGTCTGTACAGGAGCAATCATGACGGAACAAACCATTCCCGGCCACGATGACTTGAGCGCATTGTGTGAAAAATATTGTCTTGCAAATTACGTTACCCTTCTCAAAGACCCAATACCTGGTATTGGCGTTGTGCTGGATCGACTCAGCGAGGAAACCCTGCTCATGGTCCTCCGGGACCATGTATACAAACGCTATGGTGCGAACGTTACTCAGTATGCGAATGAACGAGCTGTAAAAATCTTGCTTAAGGCCGGGCTTTGTGAATCCGTTCCCGACTTTGACGGGTCGCGGCTCGTCCTTAAAATTGAACCTCTACGTATAACGCCCGAGCTCTTGAAAGAGCTGAAAGAGCTAAAGAAGAAAGAGGGACGCCCGAAATAATACCGCAGTTTGCTTTCGGGCAAGAAACGTGCGCGGATCGAAGCCGTCAGCGCACTTTCCATCGAATTTCCAGAATCAAACTATTGCGTGTGCAGGGGGGTGGTGAACTCCCACCCCCTACCACGGGGATGCCTTTTATATGCCCATCATTTACCCCCCCCGGTACCGTTCGGCCCAAGCTCGGGAGCCGCTCTCGTCGCCAAGTGATCGTGGCTAAACTGCGAACCGCGCGTTCATCAATGAATCGTTCAAAGTTAGAACGCCAGTCTTTCGCCCGCGGTCGTGGCCGGCACGCTACAACTTCCTACCTTCGATCACGCTCACCTCGGCCTGCGTCGGCACGATCCGAGTCAACTCAAAGCCACCCGCTTTGAACAGCGCGCGGTATTCTTCCTCGGTTCGCTCCTTGCCGCCGGGGATCGTGAGCATCGTCAGGTCGAGCAGCTTTCCGAAACAGGGATCGTTGCCAGGCGGGATGACACCTTCAATCACCAACAGGCGTCCGTCCTTGCCAATCACCCGATGGACATTGCGGAGGATTGTGGTGGACTTCTCATCGTCCCAATCGTGAATGATGTGCCGCATCAAGTAGGCATCGGCGCCGGCCGGGACAGTCTCGAAAAAGCTGCCGCCGATCACCGTGCAACGATCCGCCAATCCTGCCGCGGCCAGGTTTGCCGTGGCCCGCTCCGTGACACCCGGCAAGTCATACAGAATTCCTCGCAGCGCGGGGTTTTTCTTCAGCACCGTGCTCAGGAGACTGCCGTTGCCACCACCGATGTCGGCCAGGACAGCGATGCCTGAAAAGTCATACGCGTCTGTCATCGCAGCCGACTCCCGGCCATGTATTCCCACCATCGCCGCGTCGAACACCTTGGCCTGCTCAATATTCCTGGAGAGGAAATCGAACACCGGCATCCCGTACAACTTGTCGAAGGCTGTTTTGCCGGTCTCGACGCTGTAGAGCAATTCACCCCAGGATTTGTAATGTTCCTCGCCGCACATGATCGCGAAGGCGCGCTGCGACCCCGGCACATCGCTGCGCAGGCACTCCGCCAGTGGGGTCAGTGCGAAGCGCGCCGTACTGTCCTCGGCGAAGATGCCCATGCTGGCCAGCCCACGCAGGAGGCGGTAGAGGGATGGCGCGTGGACATGACTGGCTTCGGCCAAGTCGTCAGCGGTACGAGGACCGTGGGTTAAAAGATCAGCTATGCCCAGTTTCGCGGCCACATAGACCGCTTGCGTGACCCAATAGCCGGTCAGCATGCGGCTCATTTCTTCGTGCGGGGAAACGGTTTCCATCGAGCTTTCCTTTCATAACCGTTGCTCGGAAATTAAGCGATTCGTTCACGAAATACACCGCTGAGCGATCACTGCGAATACCGCTTTCCAAACGCGCTTTTTCCCGCACCACTTGTGGATCGCCGCTATAGGAGACAACTAGCGCATTTCATAAGAATCGGTCGAGTGGGTGGGCAGACCAGGGGTGAATCCCACCCCCACTTGGGTCCCATCCGGCACCATAATGCGGAAGTTTCCGGGCCGGCCCCGTTTGGTAACGTGCGATGCGCGTTCCATTCAAGCCAACAATTAAGCTGGGCGTCAGGTTTGATGGGTATCAAGCGATGCTGTAAGTCTTTTGGATTCCCCGTGGTCAAATTTGTCCACGGCTGTGTTTCCGTGAACTGTGGCCCACTCGATAGGCGTTGAACGCCACATCAACCAGGTCTCTCCATCGCGGCGTGTCTCGGGACGCATAGACGTTTCCCGCCCTGCACGCCGAGTTTACTGTCGGTCGAACCCCGCGGCACAACCGCGGGCTGTTCGGCGTGCGCAGCGGCCAGGGATAACCCCACGCTGACCCGCGCAGCCACAGGGACGCTGGCCTTCATTGAGAACCTCGATCCGCTCGCGTTTTCAATTCCGCCAGTCATTCCGTGACGCACCGCTTTCCGAACACGCTTTTTCATGGACCACTTGAAGATCGTCACTATAGGAACCAACTTCGACTTTTCATACAAATCGGTCGAGTGGGTGGGTAGACCAGCGTTAAATCTGGTCAACAAGGTCGCTGTCCACCCCGTACGCCTCTTGTTGCTCCAGAAGACCTTCCTGCGCAAGCTTCGTATTCCGCACCGCTCTCTCGCGCATCGAATCGGCGAAGGAACGCTCCCCCACTCGATCCGCCAGGATCAAATCCAATGCCGCCGCTAATCGGCGGAGACCAGATTTCCTGCGGGGTAGGTCTCCAAGTCCGGCAACCCCACGATCCAAGAATCGCTTTGTCCAACGGAAAATGTTCGCGCGATCCAGGTCGGCCAGGCGGGACACTTCCCGATAGCGGAGTCCTGTGGCGAGCAGCAGAATTGCCCGGGCGCGCCGATACACCACGGCTGGGATACTCGGCAACTGCGTGAGCCGTTTAAGCTCAAGTTGCGCGGCGGGATCAAGGTTCAAACGAATGTTGCGGGTGCGCGGCATAAACGATCCTCGTAATTGATTACCGCCAATCAAACAGTGTCGGGCGGAAATAGCATTGCCTTCAGTTCGAGGCAATCAACAGCGGCGGTGCGCATCCGTGCGGGACGCGCAGTGTTTTGGAGAGATATTCCAGTGTATGTAGACCGCGTTG
>JBBRQD010000078.1:0-26834 GCA_038227045.1 Planctomycetota bacterium | reverse complement strand
TTATTGACCCGCGCATTTCTAAAGCATCATTCACGCTTGCGGCGGGCGGCGTTGAACTTCGTTGGTCTCGCACGGCGTATCTTCCCAATACGCCTTTGCTCGACCGCCTCGTTCAACTTGCCCGGCGCGGCGCGATAATGACGCTTTAGAAACGCGCGGGCCAATAGGGCGTTGTTTTACCGCCTAACGCTTCAACAACTCCTGCGCCTTGATCGCCAATTCTTTCAAGCGCGGCGATACTTTATCGTGGCCTTCGTCGAGCAATTCCGGATGCAGCGCGAGTTCGATAAGCAGTTCGATTTCGCAGCGGAAATCGTCAACTTTTACGGACTCTGGACCCATGCAGGGCTGGTCGTGGGCGTCGAAGGCCTGGTTGTGATAGTTGCCCAGCGGCAGCGCCAGGCCGGAGGCGCGGTAGCCGTGCGCGCAGAACGGGGTCGCTTCGCAGATGCCGCCGTCCATCAGCTTGCGCTGGAATTTAAAACTGGGGTCGCGTTCCGCGCGATTTTTTGCCGCGAGCGCGAGGGCGTGCGTCAGGCCCGTGTCGAAGATGCTCGCCGCGTCGCCGACGCGCACGATGACGCCCCCGCCTTGCGGGGCGTGGGGGAAGGCCTTCGAACATTCCAGCGAGAGCACGCAGGCGTCCTTGGGGAGCGTCCCGAGGCGGATCGCTTCCATTGCGCCGAGAAAACCGATCTCTTCCGCGCGGGTGAAGAGGCCGGTCAGCGCCACGTTTTGCGGCGCGAGTTTTGAGATTTCATCGAGCACGCAGAGGGCCGCCGCCGCGCCGAGCAGATCGTCGCAACAGCGCGTGACGATCCGTCCGGGATTCGTGCGGCCGAGTCCAGAATGGGTGGATTCAATTTCGAGCGAAAATCCCGGAAACGCCCACATGGCGAATCCGCCGGCCGCGGCTGTTCCGCTCGTGATTTTGGCGCTCGCGGTTTTAAGCGCGCCGGTACGTTCGGTTCGTTCGATTAATTCGCCATTGCCAAGAGACTCTGGATTTCCGGCCTCGAAAAATTCGACGTGGCTGCCCTGGATCGCGTGTTGTCCGGAGACCGATCCGAGGAACAACAGTTCGACGATGCCGCCGTTGATTTTGGAGACGTGAAATCCGGGGTGATCCAGATGCGCGACCATCGCCAGCGGCGGGTGCGAGGCTGTGCCGGACGCATAATCCACGCGCAGATTTCCGGCCGCGTCTTCGGAAAGTTTCAAATTCGGCCGGGCGGCCGCGAATTCGCGCACGAACTTTTGCGGCAGATTCTCCATCAACGCCACAGTGGGCTGTTCGAGGAGCGATTGAGCCAGTTCAAGCCAGCGCGATAAGTTGGGCGATGAGGATTCGATGGGCATTTTCAGTTACCGCGATGAAATTTTGGAACTACTTCTGCTCGTTCTTTTTTGTCTCGGTGCCGGTGTCCGTCTTGGCATCCGGTCCGCCGGCCTTCGCTACGTCCGCGACGAAGTCCGGGTTCTTCTTGTCGTCGGGGAAGAAAAATTCAATCGGCAGCGGGCGGGCGTTGCCTTCGACGATTTGCATCACCAGTGTTTTGGCCAGCGTCGCGCGGAACCATTCGTCTTCTTTCCGAACTCGTTTGGTCTCGTACATTTCGTTGTAGATCTTTTCGTAGAGTTTGCCTTCCAGTGGTTCGGGGCCGGCTTCGCGGCGGTCTTCGACCATCGCGATGGCGTAGCTGTTGCCGTAGGAAAAAACGGGGCTGACTTCGCCGATTTTTAAGTTGTTCGTGGGCGTGGCCAGAATTTTGTTGTACTCCTCCGGCACGATATAGGGATCGTTGTTCACCGCGAGAAGCAGCCCGCCGCGGTCCTTGGAATCCGGGTCGTCGGATTTGGTCTTGGCCACTTCGCTGAACAGCGCGCCCAATTCGACGACATCGCGGCGAATCTCCTCGAGCATCTCGTAGGGCTTCTCGCGCACTTTTTTCGCGCCGGTGAGCTTGTCGGTCACGGAGGTGTCGATGCGGATCATGCGGACTTTCACGCCGGCTTTGCGCTGGTATTTTTCGATGTTGTCACGGTAGTATTTTTCCACTTCGGGCTTCTTCGGGTATTCCATGGCGTTGTCGAATTTGCCGCGGAACTCCTCCAGCATCATCTGTTCCTTGATGCGCTTGGAAATATCAGCGACATCGACGTTGCGGGCGCCGTTGTCGTGCAGCATTTTCATGTAATTCGCCTGGCGCTTCTGCAGATTTTTGTCGTCGACGGTCATCTTTTCACGCGTGTAATACTGCAGCATCAGGCGTTCGCGGACGATCTTGCGCAGCGCGTCGCGGAAACTTTCGACATACAGCCGCGTCCATTCGGCGTCGGCTTCCGCGGTCCACATTTTGGCCGCCTGCTTTTCTTTTTTGAATGCGGTGAGGCGTTCGGCAATGCCGCCCATGCGCTCCTCGACGTCGCGCTTGCAGATCGCTTCCGTGTTGACGATCGCGACACGCTGATCCCAGATTTCGATCTTGCGCTGCTCGGCGGCGCCCGCGGCCGCGCAAACAGCCAGCGACAACAGCGCGCGTGTCAATTTGTGTGTCGTCATAGCCAAGCTCTCAGTCTCACGAACGGGTGCGAGTATACTGTCTGTCTCGCGTCAAAGCGAAACGAAAATCATACGGGTTTCAGGTGCAAATCGTCATTAAGGACGCAAGGGTGCATGGAGTCTTCATTGAAAATTGCAAGGAGCCCAGAGCCGCGCACGTAAGCAAGCGGCTTTTTCATGTTTGGCCGCTTACTGACGTGCGCGGCTCTGGAGCTTTTGCCGGTTCGAGATGGATCAGCACGCCGGCGATGTCGGGCCGGCTGGCTTGAAGCCGCGCCTTGACCACGTGGCCCAGTGCGTGAGCGTCGCGCACCGCCATGGCTCCGTTAACTTCGAGATGCAGATCGACGAAATACATCAGCCCCGAGCGGCGCGCGAGCAGCTTCTCTACGCCGGCCACGCCCGGCACGGCGAGCGCCGTTTCACGGAGTTCGCTGAGCACTTCGGGCGGCGCCTGCTGGTCGAGCAGTGCCGCGCTGGCCGCGCGCGAGACGATGTGTGCCGTATACATGATCAGCAGAGACACCACGATCGCTCCGGCGCGGTCGGCCCATAGGTATCCCGCACGCGCGAAAATCACGCCGAAGAAAACCACCGCGGCTGAAATCGAATCGTTGAAATCGTTCCAGGCGTCCGCGCGCAGCGAGACCGAACGAATCCGCGCGCCCACGTTGCGCTTGTAGACAAACAGACAGCCTTTGACCACCAGCGAGAGCAGGATCAGCCAGATCGTCCACACATGCGGAATGGGGCGCGGCGCTCCACCCGACAAGTCTTCCACCAGGCCTTGAATGTTGGTATATAGAAGGAGGATGCCGGAGACGACCATCATGGTGGAAATCGTATTGCCAGCGATGTCCTCGGCACGGCTGTGTCCGTAAGGATGTTCGTCGTCGGGCGGTTTCTCGGCAACGGAAAGGCCTAAGAGCACCACCAGTCCGGCCACCGCGTCACCGCAGGATTCGACGCCATCGGCGATCAGTGCGTGAGAATGACCGAAGACGCCGGCGAGAATCTTGACCACCGACAGCACGCTCGACCCAAAAATTCCGGCGAGCGCGGCACGGCGCACCTGATTCAATTGATCGCGTATGGAATGCATGAGCCGGCCGCCGTTTTTAATGAGGGAGTGTAGTCATAACAAAAGGGAGACAAGGAGACAAGGAGACAAGGAGACAAGGAGACGATGTGCGCAATTTTAGATTGATGCACGAAAAAGTAAATTCTCGCGGATCTTATCGCTCCGTGTCTCTTCGACTCCGCTTCTCCTTGTCTTGCCGATACTTTGCGAGAGAATAATAAAAGTAGAGGGGGAGATCCCAATGTCAATGAGTCTCTGTGTGGGCGGCGCGATGATCGCCGCGCTGACATTTTATGCGCTGCTGGCCGGGGCGGATTATGGCGGTGGCGTGTGGGACTTGCTCGCGTTCGGGCGGCGGGCGAAGGCGCAGCGCGACTTGATCGCCCATGCCATTGGACCGGTGTGGGAGACCAATCATGTCTGGCTGATCCTGCTGGTGGTGTTGCTGTTCGTCGGCTTCCCAATGGCTTACGCGGCGCTCGCGACGGCCTTGCACATCCCGCTGACCCTGGCGCTAATTGGCATTGTATTGCGCGGAGCCGCATTTACATTCCGCACGTATGACTCGCAGCGCGACGACGTTCAGCGACGCTGGAGCCGGTTGTTCTCATACGCCAGCCTGGTGACGCCCGTGTTGCTCGGCGTGACGCTTGGCGCGATGGCGTCCGGCACGATCACGGTGGAAAACGATGTCGTCACGTCCGGGTATGTGCGGTCGTGGCTCGCGCCATTCCCGTTCGCGGTCGGTTTTTTTGTGCTCGCGCTGTTTGCGTTTCTGGCCGCAGTGTATCTGACGCTCGAAACGAACGATATGGAATTGCAGGACGATTTCAGAAAGCGGGCCCTGGTCGCGGGTGTCGTCTCGGGCGTTTTGGCGGCGCTCGTTTTCGAACTGTCCGCGGACGGAGCGCCGAAGGTCCGCGCCGGGTTGACGGCGTCGAATTTCGCGATTCCGCTGCACGCGCTGACGGCGTTGAGCGCGCTGGGCGTGTTTTATACGCTGTGGAAACGCCAGTACACGACCGCGCGAATATTAGTGGCGGCGCAGGTCAGTTTGATTTTATGGGGTTGGGCTCTGGCGCAATTCCCGTGCATCATCGAGCCGAATATCACCATCGACTCCGCCGCCGCTCCGCCCGCCATGCTGCGCCTGTTGCTGATCGCGTTGGGCACCGGTTCGGTCGTGCTGTTTCCGAGCATTTATTTGCTATTCCGTATTTTCAAGAGTGAAGCGACGGCCGTCGAGGAGCACTGAGCCGTAAAAGCAGACAGGGAGACAAGGTGACCAGGAGACAAGGAGAAAGGGAGACATATACGCAATCATTTACGAAGGCCGTTTCTCCTTGTCTCCGTGTCGCCCTGTCTCCTTGTCTGCTTGTCTGCTATTTCGCGTATCGTTTTTCTTCGGCTTTGATTAATGAATAGACTTTGTAGGCCGCGAAACCGATCAGCGCGTGCACCACCAAGAGCATAAAATAGATGCTCATACTGAACGAGGTGCCCCAAAGTGCCTCCTGAGAAGTCCCAGCCTGGGACCCCATTGCGGCACTTCACCCGGGGCACGCCAGCGCGCTCTGGCTCATGACCAAGAGCAGTGCGCCGGTGACGGCGATTGAGAATAAAGTCTTCTTCATAATTGTATATTACGCAAGGCAGGCAACGCGTCAACTTCGCTCGCCCAATTTCTCTCGCGTGCTTACCCCTCCTGCTGCTCCTGGCCCTCTTGGTTCTGGGCACAGGTCTTGTCCCACCACGCCAGCCAGTGGCGCACCGACTCTTCGCGTTCCTCCAAGGCCCCTTTGGCCTTGAACGGGATGAATTGCCGGGTCAATTGCATCAGCGCGTTGGCTGCGAGCCCGCGGATGCGCGCGTCCTCGTCGAGCAGCAGATTAATAAAATACGGGATGGCTTCCTGGGCCTTCAATTCGGTCAGCGCTTCGATGACCGGGCCATGCGTGCCGAATTCGTTGGATTCCAGCAGTGTGAGGAGCGCAGGGATCGCAATGGGATCGCCCAGTTTTCCCAGCGCACCGGCCGCCGCGAATCGCACCGCGCCCACCCCGTCCTGCAGCGCGAAGATCAGCGCATCCACTGCGCGCGGATCGCCGATTTCTCCCAGCCGTTCACAGGCATCGCGCCGCACTTCCCAGACGCGATGGTTGAGATCTTTCAGAAATTGTTCGAATTCTTCGTAGGAAACTTCGTTGGGAGTTGACACAGTATCGGCCCTCGATTCGGTAATTGATGATGCACGCCGTGAACGAAGCGGGACGCGCATGACGCCGTGGTGCTTCAACCATAATACGCCGCGAAAACGCTGTCTATAACATAACTCGCAATTTTCCATTTTCACAAACTAAAGTGGGAAGTCGGGACGTGAAACGCGCTTTCGGTAAGGAAGCGAATGAAATGTGAGTAATGGCCCGCTTGTTCGATCGTCAATCTCCATATCGCAGTATTCGCCGGTGCTTTTCCGTCAGCGATAAATGCGGTTTGAGTTTTGGGTTCATCGGCTAGAAAAGATGCAATTCGGCGAAAATACGGTAGAATTCTGGGCGACGAGTGATTGCGCGCGCGATTTTTGCTATGGTTAGGCAGTGGTGTGCGTCTTAATAAATGTCCGTTTCGAAGGATCTCGCGCTACCCACATAAGATGCACTCTGTTCGTCCGCATCGGCGCAGTAATGGGGCAAATTAGGAAGCGTTCATGGACGATGTGACGGAACGCAGCTTGATCGCACGGTTTCAAAACGGCGATGCCGGCGCGTACAGCGAGTTGTTCGATGGTAACCACCGCCGCGTGCTCAATCTCGGCCTGCGGATGCTGCGCAACGAAGAATCCGCTCTCGACATCGCTCAGGAAGTGTTCATGCGCGCCTATGAGGAATTGCCCAATTGGCGCGGCGAAGCACGCTTCAGCACCTGGCTGTACCGGACCGCGCTCAACGTCTGCTATGAGCGCATTCGCGCCGAGGATAAACAGCGCCGCATTCGCGACCGTTCCACCGAGGGCGAGCCCGGCCCTTCGCCTGAACTCCACGTGTCGTCGGGTGAAATTCGAAAAGCCATCGATAAAGCCATAAAAACCCTGCCATCGCGTCAGCAGACGATTTTCGTGCTCAAACAATATGAGGAGCTGCGCTTCTCCGAAATCGCGGCGATGTTGGAGATTACCGAGGGCGGGGCGAAAGCCAGCTATCATAAAGCGCTCATGGCGTTGCGCGATCGGCTAAAGGATTGGGCACCGGAAAGGTCCGGAGCCGGCGCGACGGAAGTCGATAGCGCGCCCATCAAAGAGAGCACGTAAGAATGTGAATTGGCATGATTTTAGCCATGTTTTTGGCATCGTGAAGACGAACAGTGCACTACATGAATGAATCGCTATAAACAATTGTCCATTAAAAGTTTGCAAATGCGACTGAAATCGTTTTTAGCCGCAGGAATCGGTTGCCGCGACTATTTTTCGGCGGAAGGATTGAAGCGGCAGTAATCTTATCACCGCGAAACATCACCACTTAAAGAGATTATTGGGGATGTAGCGAAAAATGTCTTTTGAAGCGATTGAAACAGCGGAGTTGTTGAGTGCCTACCTGAGCGGCGATGTCGCTCAAGAAGAGCGCACCGCCATTGAACAATTGCTGGCAGACGACCTGATCGCGCGGGAACTGCTCGACGAATTACGCGAATTGTCCGTGTTTCTGAAAGCGGGCGACACGCTTGCATCGCCGGAGGCACTTGAGGCTCTGCGCCGAATTGTTCAGCAGAAAATTGATGAGAAACGGATCAAGACGCTGGTGGGTGTGAGCGTTACCGGCGATCTCACGCCGAGCGAAAAAAGTGAAGTTCAAACATATCTGAATGCACATCCGTCAGCCGTGACAGCGCAGCGGCAGGTTGCGGCGATGTCCCTGCTGTTGGACTCCGGCCAGCGCGTCGCAAACGATGCTCTCGCCGACAAGTTGCGATCGAGGATGCAAAGTCTTTTGCCCGCCGGCGCGATAAGTGAGATTTCGCCAAAGGCTGCTGCGAAACCGTTACAGGCTCCAGTGCTCAACGCACGACTCGAAATCGTGAAGCCGGCGGCTTCGGCGAACGCTGCCATTTCGTCCTCGCCAAGCGAGCTCCGTCCGTCGCTGCGCGTGTTCGTCAAAGCCGAAAATCCCTGGAAAAAGCGTGCGTTGGCAATTAGCAGTCTGGCTGCGTTAATCGCGCTGTCGATCGGCACACGCGCGATGTGGAACCGGGGAACGAAGGATTTGGCCGCAAATCCCACGGCCGACATTTCCCCCGATAAGACGCAGCAACACACGATCGAAAACGGGACTCACGCCGAAATCGTAAAACCCACTCCGGGTCCGAATGGCGTCGTACCCCGCGATACTCTGCCGCCCAACGAACGCAAGCCTGACGCGATCGTTCAGGTCAAGCCCAATGACGCCGCCGTTCCGCCCAAGCCGCCCGTCGATCCCGATAGTGTGGTGCCTCGCAACACGGATGGCCCGAAGGCGCCCGAGACTGCCGTGAAAAACGACGGGGACGTCAAGCCTGCTCCGGTGCCGGTGAACCCGAACAGCGCTATTGTGAAAAAAGATGAACCGCAGGCTCCGAATCCGATTGCGCCGAACGACGCTCCCAAGGAATCTGTAGTTGCGCCGAAAAACCCGCAAAACAATCCGGTGCCGCCGATACAGCCCATCAACAACAGCAACGGCGGCATTGCGAGTATTCCAACGACTACTCCAAGTGGAGTGGCAAATGGAAATCCGAATCCCGCGGCGCTTAGCCCCAATCCAACGCCTATTTCGCCGGTTACCAATCCTAATCCGCCAATAGCTCCCACCGCAGTCGGCACCAAAATTCCGCCGCAAGATGGCATGGGCGTGGTGGGAAAATTGAAAGGCGCGGGCATTGCAAAAGTTACGACGGCGGCGGGAGAAGTGTCCACGTTGATGGCAACGGGCGACACTGTTCCTTCCGGCGCAACACTTGAAACCGGAGATGTTCGAGTCGGCCTCGTGCTGCCCGGCAATGGCCGACTTTACATTGATCGATTGTCGAGCGTTACGGTGACGTTCACGGGAACGAGCACCAAGATCCTCATTAAATCAGGCGAAGTGTATTACATCGCGCCGTCCTCGGGTAGTTTGACCGTCGTTGCGGACAAGGCCACGGTATCGAAGGTTCAGGAAGGGGATGTCAACGTGACACCCAGCAAGCTGACCGTGTTGAATTTCGGCAACTCGCCGGTGGATTTAAGCGCCACGAAACAAAACACAATCCGGCTGCCCAATAACATTCAAGGCAGCGTGGCAACGGACGGCAGCGCCTCCGCGAAACGCGATCCCGCCAACACGCTAACCGGCGCATGGCGAGTCGACGCGCTCGTCGATGGCGACGGCGTCAAAGCGCTCAGCAAACGAAGATAGCGCGCCGTGTGTCACTGATAAGTTCGTAGTTCCGCCTTCAGGCGACTCCCAAAGACCGCCTGAAGGCGGAACTACGAACCGTCAACCCCAGCCAAATAATTCATGGCGCTCAAATAAGCCGCGCGCTCCGGCGATTCCGCCTTCATTTCCGGAAGCGCCAGTAAATCTTGCAGCAGCCCGATATCGTTAAGCGAACCCAATCGGCCGAGAAGATGCGCCGCCCGCGTACGTTCGGCCGAATAGTCCGAAGCTAATTTTCGACGCAGTATTTCTGCCGCGCGGTCGTTCTTACGCAGGTACGTCATAATGAGGTCGCTTGCATCGTTTGATATCTCGATAGTCCAAGAATCGAGAATGTTGCATGTAATGTCGTCGTCTGCACACAAAGAGAGTACTTCCAGGATGTCGCTCAAACTCGCCTTAAAATTATGTCCGCAAAGCGTCCAATTCAGTAGTTGCTTGAGGGTAAACAGGTCGTGATAACGAATCGTTCCTCCCTGCGAGAGTTTAGCTTTGCAACTCGCGATGAATTTGTCTGTTCTGTCGATTAAGCCAGGACGATTCGGACCGCGATAGCCCCCGAATGGCGCGGCAATTTTTCCATGTGGCAACATGATGTTAATTCGCGAACTCGGTGCGCAGGCATCGGCCTGAAGATCCAGTTTGGCGATGCGTGCCAAAATTGTTCTTGCACGCGTGTGCGCGTCGGCGGGGTTGCGAGTCGCGCCGAACTCGCCGCACTTCAAGTCACGATGAACGATGATCGCGCGGTTGTTGAATATAAGTTCCGACGAATGCGGAAATCGCGCGGGTTCCTGCGCTATAGGATCGTTGACATAGCGACTGAGCAGATAATCGAAAACCCGCACCTGATCCCCGAAATGCGGAAGCTGCTCGGCCGTGTCCAGCCGCGCGCGGCGAAGCTGCCAGTCTTCGTAAAGCGTGCGCATGAATTTAATTTAGGTTAATGCCCATGAATTGTAAATCCGTTATTGGAACGCAGCATAGACGCGCGCAAATCTCGCTTGCATCAACGAATGTCATTGAATTCGCTCCCGCCTGAAGTTATTTTACGCGGGACACTTTATCCTTGTTTCACACGGAACCCCGCTCATGTCGCTACGTCCCTCCAGCAGTCATTATTTGCCATTCGAATCGGTGTTGAAGGAGTTCGACGATCGGATTCGCAAACTGGAAGATCTCTGCAAGCAGAATAACGTCGATCTCAGCCTTGAGATTGCGCGGCAGATTGCATTGCGGGAAGTCGCTCAAAAGGACATCGTCGCGAAGTTGACCGCCTGGGACCGCATCCAGATGGCGCGGCACGTGCACCGACCGCAGACCGCCGATTACGTCGAGATGATGTGCGAGGAATTCATCGAGCTTCACGGTGACCGCACGTTCGGCGACGACCGCGCGATTCTCTCCGGTCTGGCGCAGATCGACGGCGTGCGCTTCATGCTCATCGGCCAGCACAAAGGCCGCGACGTTCAGGAGCGCTCGATCTGCAATTTCGGCTCGCCGCAACCCGAAGGCTTTCGCAAAGCGCTGCTGAAAATGCGTCTGGCGGAGAAGCTGAAATTGCCGATCGTCTGCCTGATCGACACTAAAGGGGCCGCTCCCGATATCGGCGCCGAAGAGCGCGGACAATCCCAGGCCATCGCGCACAATCTGTTCGTAATGTCCGGCTTGAAAGTTCCGGTCGTCTGCATCGTGATCGGAGAAGGTGGCTCCGGCGGCGCGCTGGGCATCGGCGTGGGCGACCGCTTGTTGATTCAGGAATTTGCCTACTTCAGCGTGATCAGTCCGGAAGGCTGCGCGTCGATTTTGTGGAAGGACGCGGAACGCAAAGCGGACGCCGCGGAAGCGCTGCGCATCACCGCGCCGGAGTTGCTGCGCCTGGGGATTGTCGACAGCATCGTCGCCGAACCGCTCGGGGGCGCTCACCGCGACCGCGGCGCGGCGGCCAAACTGCTGAAGAAAACAATCCTGAAGGAACTCGCCGAATTGAGCGCGCAGCCGACCGACAAACTATTGGAACGCCGCTACAAAAAACTTCGGGCGCTGGGACGATACAGCGAAAACGGGGTCGCGAATTAACCGCGAAAAACGGCAAACGGCGAAGGCATTTTTTAACCGCGGATAACGCGAATTTACGCGAATCTTCGCGAATATATTTTTGGTTTTTACGACAGAATAAGGTGACACGATGTCCAGTTACGAAGGTCAATTTACGAGCAAAGGTTTCTCGTTAATACGAGCCATCTCTCTGCCGACCCCGCCGCAAAATCCGCGCGAACGCGCCGACGAGCTTGCGAAAGCGTTTGGCATCCTGCCTGAACAATGCGTCAAAGCGCTGGCGATGCAGTACAAAACCACAGGTGCGGCGTTTCTGCTGCTGTTGCCCGCGCCCGAACGTCTTGACGTGAAGACGCTTTCCAAATTGCTGGGGCAGGAGGCCGATTATTATCCGCAGGAGTTAATTGAGGGGCATTTCGGCGCATCCATGAACGCCGTATCGCCCTTCGCCGCGCTGGATAAAAAGCTCCCTGTCGTCGCCGACGGCCGTGTTTTCGATTCCGAAAATATCGCCGTTTCCACTGGCGATCCGCTCGTCGAAACGCTCGTTGCAGCCGACGATTTAAAATCGTTTCTGGGCGACTCGCTGAACCTTCTTGATTTCGAATCCGCGAAGAAATCTGGCGGGGCCGTCATTGAGCCGCGCACGTTGAAAGGCTTCCGCGATTATTTGCCCGAAGATATGCTGCCGCGCCAGGCGATGATCACGGCCATTACGCGTGTCTTTGAACGCTTCGGCTTCGCGCCGCTTCAAACGCCGGCTCTTGAATACGCTGATATTCTGCTTGGCAAATTAGGCGGCGATGCCGAAAAACTGCTCTTCCGATTCCGCGACAACGGCGGCCGCGATGTCTGTCTGCGCTACGATCTCACTGTGCCTCTTGCGCGCGTTGCGGCGCAATACGCCGATTTGCAGAAGCCCTTTAAGCGCTATCAGGTCGCGCCGGTCTGGCGTGCGGAGAATCCTGGGCGCGGGCGCTTTCGCGAATTCTTTCAATGCGACTGCGACATCGTCGGCTCGGCGTCGCTGATGTATGACGCTGAATGCATCGCCCTCGATTTCGCCGTGATGCAGGAACTCGGAGTCAATGCCGAAGTACGCTTCAACAACCGCAAAGTCCTTTCGGCGCTCGGGCAGAAACTCATCGTTTCCGATGAACGCCAGATGATGGCGATTTTCCGCACGATCGACAAGCTTCCGTCGCAAGGCAAGCAGCGCGTGCGCGAACTTCTCGACAGCGACGCGAAATGCAACGCCGAACAAATCGAGACCATCATCCGCTTCGTCGAAATCGCCGGCAGCTTCGATGAAATGCTCGCGCAATTCAGCGCTCTCGTAGGCGCGGTCGGCGATGAAGCCCTCGCGGAATTGCGCGCGGTGAAACAATACGTCGACGCTCAAGTAGGACGGACTGCCAGTCCGTCCAGTCCAAGCCCCACTTACATCCTCGACTTCTCCATCGCGCGCGGCCTCGATTATTACACGGGAACAGTCTACGAAACGTTCCTCACCGATCTGCCCGGCTATGGCAGCGTGATGTCCGGCGGACGCTACGACAAATTGATCGAGCGCTATTCTGGCAAGCCGACACCGGCGGTGGGAATCAGCGTCGGCATCGACCGCCTCTTCGCGGGTCTCGCCGAATTGAAGCTCGTCACGAAAAGCGCCGCGACGAGCCGCGTGTGTGTCGTGGCGATGGACGCGGATTGCGTGCTGCCCGCGCTTGAGGTGCTCGGAAAACTGCGCGCCGCCGGGATCGCGTCCGAGATGCTTCTCGACAACGAGAAGAAGCCGAAGATCGACAAGCAGCTCTCCGCCGCCAGCAAGAAGGGCATTCCGTTCGCCGCAATTTTAGGTGGCAACGAAATCGCCAAAGGCACCTTGATGCTCAAAGATTTGAACGCAAAGACACAGGAAGAAACGACGCTGGAGCAGGCAATTAAGAAGCTTTCAATTTAAGTGTAGCCGCTGATCGTCCGATAATAACCGGAGGCAAAGCGCACGTGCATTCATTCCATCAAAAAATCGCATCTAAGAGCATGGACGCGCGCACGTCGTGAGGTAAAGTGATAGTGTGTTTCCGACCAATTAAGGAGCCAGTTGCGTTTTTTTCGAACTCGGGAAAAGAGGCGAAGGTTTTTCTGTAGCGCACGAGGCCAAAACCCGATAATATACCGGATACACAATACCCGCTTTGTTACACTGTCGTTGTCGCCGCCCGAAATTCTTATCGGGCGAAGGGCAAAGATGCCGAAGCGGCGACAATGCGAGCCGATGCCGAATGGCATCCTAAACAGGACCGATGAAAGGGCGCTCTAGTGGAAAAGCATTTCAGGATCTTGAAGCCGATGATGTTGGGGCTGGCGTTGGCCATCGTGTTCAGCGTGGCCGGCAGCGACGAGCCGGGCACCGAGATTCAGAGTCCGTTTATCAAGCCCTGCATCTATCAGGAATCGTTGCGCGCACAGTGGCGCCACACCTTTCAACACATGCGCACGACATGGGACAAGTATTTCGAAGTCTATCCGAAGGAACTGGCCAACTTCGATCCGACCACGCTGGACAAAGTGCGCTCCGAACCCGCGTTCTTTCTGGATCACAATATCCAGCTTGATGTCTATTGGGGCAAAGACGGATCGATTTACCGCCCGTTCACGGCGCCCTTCCATGAAGAAGGCTATATGAATTTCAGCGCGTGGGCATACGGCACCGAATTGTGGACCAAGGAAGGCCGCGAATCGATTCATTTGCTCTTTTACCTCGACCGCCGGAAAAAAGAACTGGCCGAAAAACTGCTTCACATCCCCATGTACACGCCGGTGCATCTGTGGATTCAGGAGCGTTCGAGAAGCGAAAATACACCGTGGTTTGAAATCAAGGGTGCGGAAATCATTCCGGAAACCGCGTTGCGCGAGACGACGCTGAGACATCTGGAATTGGGCGCCAAACAATTGTCGCGCAAGCGCTACGACCTTGCGGCGCAGGCGTTTGAAAACGCGCTGAAACTGCAATTGCCGGTCGTCGCGGAAACGCGCGCATGGGCGCTGCTGGGCCGCGCGTGCTATGAATTGCGCCTGTTCACGAACGCCCGCAATGCCTTCGCGGAAGCGCTAATTCGCGACGGCACCAATGTGACAACGTTGATTTACATGGCGCGAGCCGACGAATACATTGAACACTACGACGAAGCGAAAGAAGCGGCGGAACGCGCCGTCACGCTGGCTCCGGGCAATCCCGAAGCGCGCGCTGAACTGGGCTTGGCCCTGGCCATGCTGGGAGACGAAAGAGCCGGCTTCAAGGAATTGGAATTCGCGCAGAAGCTCGCGCCGCGCAACCAGCTTCCCGAAGCCAACCGCAACCGTGCCGTTATTTTCATCAAGCAAGGCAAGTTCGAACTGGCCAAACAGGAATTGAGCCAGGCGGTCATTTTGCGCGCGGCGGACCCCGCGATGCACATGGAATTGGGCGACGTGCTGCTGACGATGAAACAGCTCGAAGATGCCAAGCGCGAATTCGCATTCGCGAAGGATTTGTCACCCAACCGCCCGGAACCGTACTTCAAATACGCGGTCGTGACGCGCTTGCAGGGCGACGCGGCGAAAAAGGACAACAAGCCTGAAGACGCCAAAAAGATCTACACGGAGGCGCTCGAAAACGTCCGCAATGCGCTCAAGTACGAAGATGCGAACCAGGACGCCCGCGCATTGGAGCTCGATTTGTTGAAGGAACTGGGCCGCGAAAATGAAGCGCCGAAACCTGTCAACAAGGCGACGAGCAAGTCCCTCGAACCCGGCACTCAGGCCAAATTGGCAGAGCCGGTGAAGTCGAACGTCGCGGAGCTGCTGCCCACCAAGGACCCGGTTAAACCGATACCGACAACTCGAAAATTGCCGACGATCATCGAAGACGACGGTCCTCAACCGATCCAGACGGATGTCAACCGCAGTCGCTAAAGTAGCGCTTCGATTAGCTTGGGAACGGCGAATTCATCTCCAAAGTAAAAGGAAGATCTCCGATCTTCCTTTTTTCTTTTGAATGCTTTCGCGTAAAATTTCTGCGGCTTGGAACACCTTCGAAATTGAGGAGCAATATTTAAATGTCCGACCCCATTCCGCCGCAGCCCGTGGCCGCCCCAATTCCGGCGATTTCAGAACCCACCGTGGCCTCCGCCGTGCCTCCGGTGCCTGCGGTTGCCGACGCCAAGCCCGAAGGCGTCGCGCTGATTGGCATCGACGATTTCTTTAAAGTCAAACTCGTGACAGGCGAAGTCGCCAGCGCCATCCCGCATCCCAAGGCCGACCGTTTGTTGATTCTTCAGGTCAAAGTCGGCGCGGAAACCAAGCAGATTGTCTCCGGAATCCGGCAGTTCTATACGGCTGAACAAATGGTCGGCAAGACCATCGTCGTGGTGAACAATTTACTGCCGTCGAAACTGCGCGGTGAAATGAGCTACGGAATGTTGCTGGCCGTGCGCCTGCCCGAAGGCGGGTTGCGCCTGGTCACCACCGACGGCCCCGCGCCAAGCGGGCTCGAAGTTTCATAGGCGAATCGAGAATGCTCTCCGAACTCCGCATCGAAAACCTCCTCCTGATCGCCGCGGCGCGCATCGAATTCGATGCGGGTTTCAACGCGTTCACGGGCGAAACGGGCGCGGGCAAAAGCCTTCTGCTCGACGCCATCGAATTCCTGCTCGGCGCGCGCGGCGACGCCGCCATGATTCGCAGCGGCGCGGCGCAAGCCGAAGTCTCCGCACGCTTCATTCTCCACGACAAGGAACTGGTCGCGGCCTTCACGCGCGATTTGGGCATTGCGTTCGAAGACGATGGAAGCGGCGTCGGGGAACTGGTGCTCTCGCGCGCGATTCCCAAGACCGGCCGCTCGCGGGCGCACGCCAATGGCAGGCCGATCGCCCTGCCGGCGTTGAAGGAACTCGGCGAACGCCTGCTGGACATTCATGGCCAGAATGAAAATCAATCCTTGCTGCGCGCGCCGGCGCGGCTGGAAATCCTCGACCGTTTCTCCGAAGCGGAGACGGAACGCGAGTCGGTGCGCGTGGCACATCGCGCCGCGCTCGATGCCGCCAGGCGTCTCGCCGAATTGCGCCGCGCCGCGCGCGACCGGCAGGGACGGCAGGATCTGACGCGCTTTCAACTCAACGAACTGGAAGACGCGCGGCTCGACGATTTCGATCCGGCCGAACTGGAAGGCGAATTGAAGCTGTTGCGCGGCGCGGAAAAAATTCACGAAGCCGCGCTCTCCGCGGGCGCGCTGCTCGACGGCGAGGATGGCGACGGCGCGGCGCAGTTTCTGTCGCGCGCGTTAAAAGCTTTGACCGCGGCGGGCGATACCGGGCCGGACGCGGCGGAACTGAACGAGCGGATCGAATCCATGCTCGCCGATGTGCGCGACGCCGCGCACGAAGCCGCCGCGCTCGCCGACAAAGCCCGCAGCGACCCCGAGCGCCTCGCCGAACTTGAAGATAATTTTGCGAAATTGAAATCGTTGCAGCGCAAACATGGGCGCGGTTTCGCCGAGCTGACGGCGTTGCGCGACAAGTTGCGCGCGGAATTGTCGGGACTCGATCAGCTTGAAACGCATACCGAGGCGTGCGAGAAAGACCTCGCGCGCGCCATCGACGCGCTGAAAGCGGCGTGTGGCGCGCTGTCGCGGAAACGCAAATTCGGCGCGCGGCAGCTTGAAAAAAAGGTCAACGCGGAATTGCACGGAATGGGCCTCAACAACGCCACCCTGAATCTCGAACTCACGCCGCACGAAGCCAGCACCGGCACATCGGTCGTTGAAAAAAAGGATGCAAACACCGCATTCGATCCGAACGAAAGTGAGCCTGAAGCAGACGCGCTGATTCCGTCGAATTTGAAATCCAGCGGAGCGGAATGCGCGGAGATTATGTTCACGGCCAATCCCGACCTGCCTCCGAAGCCGTTGCGCGAAAGCGCGTCGGGCGGCGAAATCGCACGCGTCATGCTGGCGCTTAAAGGTGTGCTCGCGCGAGCAGGCGGCGCGGACCGGCTTCCGGTCGTGGTTTTCGACGAAGTGGACTCCGGCGTGGGCGGACGGCTCGGCGCGATGCTCGGGAAAAAATTGCGCGATCTTGCCTCCGTGCGCCAGGTCATCTGCGTCACGCACCAGCCGCAACTCGCGGCCTGCGCGCAACGCCAGTTCAAAGTGTCGAAGGGTCAGACTGGCAAGACGACAACGGTCGTCGTCGAGCGGCTCACGGGCGGCGCGCGCATCGACGAAATTGCATCGATGCTGCGCGGGAACGAAGCCTCGTCGCACACCCGCGAAGAAGCCGACGCCATGTTGAAAGCCGCGGAGTAAGAAAGTGGCGTCCATGCCCACCGTCCCCGAACCCGCCCTCGTCGAACTCCGCGCGCTCTATGCGCAACTCGCGCGTGAACTCGCACCGTTCCGGCGCTACTGCGACGCGCGCGGATATTGCTGCAATTTCGTCGCATCCGAACATATTCTGTATGTCACGAATCTCGAAGCCGCCGAAATGGCCGCGTGCGGGGAGGGGCCGGATACGGCACAAGCGAGCGAAGGTAAGTGCCCCTATCTGCGCGGAACACTCTGCGGCGCGCGCGAGCACCGCGCCATCGGATGCCGAATTTATTTCTGCGATCGAACGTACGAAGAAGAGCGCAACGCGCTATACGAGAAATATCTGAAGTCCGCGCGCGAAATCGAAGCGCGCCACGGAATCGAGCACAATTACGTTCCCGTTACGAAAGCGAATTTTTCAGCATAGCGCCAAGATTCGGCATTTTAACGCGTCTGGAGTAAGCCTCTTTTACGCATGAATCACAAGGCATAGCATTTTGGAGAATGGCTGCATGATGTGTCTGTCGAAACGGTGTGTCTGGCTCTGTGCCGCGGTGGTATGGATTGTATTTTCAGCTTCTGCGGTGCGCGCGGCGCTTGTGAATCCCGATTTTCAGATCGGCCCGAACATTTCACTCGACAGCCTGTCCATTGCGGCCGGCACCACGAATTATCTCGTCGCGTGGCGCGATCTCTCCGGCGCGCCCAATACGCTGGCTATTTCCGGTTCGTTCGTGAGTTCCACGGGCATTGCGACGGCGCAATTCGCGATTTCCGACGCACAGGGAATTCCTCAAATCGGCCCCGTTCAGCGCACGCGCGTGGCGTTTGACGGCACCCATTATTTCGTGGTCTGGCATGATCTCCGCCCCAACGGTACGGGCGTGCGCGGCGCGTTGATTTCGCCGCAAGGCACGGTCGTCGGCGGCGCTGATTTTTTCATTGCCGGCGCAGCAAATACCGCCAACGTAAATCCGCAGGTTGTCTTCACCGGAAGCGATTATCTGGTGGCGTGGCAGGATGCGCCGCTCTCCGGAACCGGCACGCAGATTTTTTACACGCGGGTGACGCTTGCCGGCTTCGCTGGAACGATCAGTTCCGTTCCACCACTGGCCGGCCACGACGCGTCGCAGCAGCTTGAATTGCTCCTAGCCGGAGCGGGAAGCGAAGCGGCGATCGTCTATCAGGACATCGGCGCGACGCGCAATGCAACGTATGCGGTGCGCATCGCCGCCAACAATTCCATCGTGGGACCGGTCAGTGGCACGTTCATGTTTACCCTCGATTTTTCGCCGACGGGGGCGGGCGCGCCCATTGGCGGAGCGTTCTTGTTCGACACGCAGGAGTACCTGATTCTTGCGTCAAAAAGCGCGCAGATCGATTGCTTCGTCTCGCGCGCGTGGCTGAAACCCGATGGCCGCACGGCGCTTTCCACCGCACCGCTGGCTCTGGTGGGGCAGGGGAAAGCCGGGTTGGACGAGGACAATTTTCCGCGCGCCTGTTTCAACGGCACGAACGAATTTATCTTTCCGCGCAACAGCAAGGTCAACGACTTTGCGTACCACATTTTCATGAAGCGCGTGAACGTCGACGGCACGGACAACGATCCCAACATGGTCATCGTCGATACGGCGTCGAATGGCATTTTGAACGGCGCGGTCGCAGCGGCGATTGGCAGTCAATACCTGCTGGTCTGGATGGACGGACGCCGGCTTGCCATCGCTCCGCCGATGCAGACCAACGTCTACGGTGCGCTGATCGACGGAACGCAGCCGGGCAATCTGCTCCGCCCGTACATTCGGCCCGGCGCGGCTGTGGCGCCGCTGGTCGGCGCGGCGCCACTGACATGCACATTCGGCGGCGGTTTCACCACGGGGCTTGTCGACTCGGGACAGTGGGATTTTGGCGACGGAACAACCTCGGCTGTCGTGTCCACCACGCACAAGTATGTCAACGCCGGATCGTACCTGGCTGTGTTTTCCGTCTTGAAATCGGGGTTGAATTACAATTCGTTTTTTCACATCGACGTGGCGAGCAACGATGTAGGCGGCGGTGGCGGGCCGGCTCAGACAGTCGGCGGAGTGATCGGCCCGATAAGCCCCGGCATCAACAACCAGGTTTTGCTGGATACGTTTGCCGCGACGTTGAATTTTACAAAGACCGGCGGCGACGCGTTTCGCCTCACTGGAAAGTTCGACGTTTCACGCATACCGCTTTTTTTGACCGGACAAACCTGCACGTTCGCGATCGGCACGAATACGTATACGTTCAATCTGCTTGTGGATGGCACCTTCGCATCCGTCACCGGAACCGTTCCCTTTCTGACGTTTCAGTTGACGCCTTTGACCGGCGGGTTCGTGTTGACCGGTTCGGGCGACAACCTCGCCGCCGCGCTTGCCGGAACGGGCGTGGACGACACGACGGCGTCGAAACTGCCCGTCTCGATCCCGGTTTCCGCTGCGTTCGCGGGCTTGTCGACGACGCAGACGATTCAAGCGCAATATACTGCCACTGCGGGAAAATCGGGGAGGATCAACTACCAGCTTGCCATCGCGGGCGCGCCGGGCGAAGGATTTTTTGTCATGACCAACGGCACGGCGGTCGAGCGGCTCACGAATGGAAAAACCGGCTCCATGATCCACGATTTCGGAATGCTTGGAAATCTAACGCTTCCGGGAGCCACGGCGGTGGTCAAGGACGCCACTGGAATCTGGCGCATTACGTTCGGGAACTACTCCCAGGACATTCCCGTCGGTTCGCTGATTCTGACCGGCACCATCTACAGTTTTAAGCCGAAGAATGTCAAGAGCGGCATCACGCAATTCTCGTTCAATCAAAAAACAGGCCTGTTTTTTCTGGGACTGAAAGCGCTCCCCGCCCAGGGCGAAGACGCTTCGGGCATGGCGCTGTCAACCAACCTGGTGACGCGTGCGGATATGGCGGTGTCGTTCGATTTGGATTTGGACGGCGGAACGAAGATACAAGCCGGCGATTTTCTGCGGCTGGGGCGCAACGACGTGACGAAGAAAAAGTGGTCGCTGAGGTAATCGTCCAGTGCATTTCACAGTCGAATGTAGCTCGCCCCTTCAGGGCTTGGAGGCTTCAGTTACCCGTAACCCAGGCCTGCGCCGGAGTACCGGCTCCAGCCTGGGCTATCATAGTTCGCGCCGTTGGCGCTGAAGTCACGATACTTTCAATCGTTAAATACTTTAGCTTTTTTTCACCGGGACGACGCCCAGCGGAACCGGCATGAGTCCCGAGGTCATGGCGCTGGGACGCGGCCGCAACGCACGGGGCGTCATGGCGAAATGAATCGTGAAGGTGGTGCCTTTTCCAATTGAGCTTTGCACGTCTATTTTGCCGCCGTGATCCTCGATGATTTTTTTGCTCACCGCCAGCCCCAGCCCGGTTCCATCGGGCTTGGTCGTGAAGAATGGATCGAAAAGGCGTTCCAGGATTTCGACGGGAATGCCGGTGCCGGTGTCCGAGATCGACAGGTGTACGCCGTCGTCGTTGCGCCCCGTCCGCAAATTCAGCGCGCCGCCCGACTGCATGCTTTCGGCCGCATTGCGAATCAGGTTGTGCAAAATCTGCATCACCTGATTTTCGTCGAATTGAATTTCTGGAATCGAACGGTCCAGATCGAGATTGGCCTGGATGCCGCGCGCGGCCAGGTATTCGTATTGGGTGCGGAATGCTTTTTCGGCGATGGCGTTCAAGTCGCCCTGCTTCAGCACCGGCGCGGACGGACGCGAAAAATCCATCACGCCCTTCAATAGATTTTCGAGCCGCATGGCCTCTTCGGCAATCACGCCCGCGCTTTTTTTAACGCGCTCGATATTGTCCGGCTTGCGCAAAATCGTCTGCGCGAAACCGCCGATCGTCGAGAGCGGATTGCGTATTTCGTGCGCCACATGCGCGGCCATTTTTCCGACGGTGGCGAGTTTTTCGCCCTGAACCAGCGCGTTCTGCGCCTGTCGCAGCTCTTCCAGGCTCTTCTGCAAATCCGCATACGTTTCGGCGTTCTCGATCGCCAGGGCAGCCTGGGACGCGAAGAGCATCATCAGTTTGACATGGTCGTCGGTGATGCCGCGGCCGGAGTACAGATTGTCGGCCAGGATCACGCCCACGACAGAGCCTTTGACGATCAGCGGCACCGAGACGAATTCCGCCGATGCGAAACTCTGGCGGAAGCGCGGCGACACGCGCGGGTCGTGCAGGGCGTCGGTGACGACCTGCTCCTTTTTTTCAAGCACCGTGCGGACGATGATTTCGGACGAATCGTCGAGCGAGTAACGCAGATTGCGAATCAACGGATACAGCGGCATCGATTCTTTTTTCGGAAGCTGAGTCAAGTCGCGCAGCAGGTCGTGAAGGCTCCGGCCCGCCGACGACAGCTCCGACCAGATGCGAAATGCGTCTTCGCGGTTGGCGGGGCCGACGGCCATTTGCGCATCCAGCGTTCCCGCCGCGCGGTTGCGCGTGAACAGGAAAGCGCGGTTGAAGCCCAGCGCGTGCCCGGTCGTGCAACACAGCAGAATGACGTGGTACAGGCGCTCGGCCTGGAGCGTGCCTTGGAGAATCTGCGACAGTTCGCGCAGCAGCGAGAGTTGTTCGACGCGCGTTTCCTGCTCCGTGTCGTCCTGCGTCAGGATCAGCGCCTGCTGCGTCTCGCCGCCCACCGATTTGATGCGCGCGATGATGTTCGAAAAATGGACGCGCTGCCCATGCGGAGTGAACACGGCCCAATCTTTATGGAGCACCTGTCCTCGGCCAAAGGCCTGCTCGATCCAGTCCGGATCGTTTTTCATCTGGTTGAGGAAGGCCTGCAACCCCGGCTGCCCGAACGCGTCGCCGAACCACAGCCCGAAGGTGCGATTCTGCCAGTGAATCTTACAGTCGCGATCGATCAGGCACAGCGCGGCGTTCATCGCGTTGACGACGTCGTGAAGCTTGGCGCGCTCCTGCAGCACTTCGGCCTCGGCGATGGCCTGCTCCGTTACGTCTTCGACGACCATCAGCACCTGCCGCATTCCACCGAAGTCGATCGCCGTGACGGTCACGTCGGTCATGCGCTCCGGGTGGGCGCGCAGCAGCCCGCTGAGCCTGCGCAGGCGCGACGGCTGTCCGTTCGTGAGCGCCATTTCAATCGCGCGCAAAAGACCTCCGGCGGGATTGCCATCGGCGGCGTTGAGATTGAAATGCTCGGACAATTTGTGGGCCACGACGTTGCGCCGTTCGGCGTGCGCGGCACTGAGGAACGGCGCGTTCGCGAACAGGATCGTCTGGTTTGAATCGACGACCAGCAGAATGGACGACAACGAACTGACGATGTCCTGGGCGAAGCGGCGCAGGTCGTCCAACTCGTCGTCACGCTCCGCGATTTTCTCCGCGAGTTTGCGCGCGCGGTCGACCAGCCAGCGTTCCTCCTGGCCCTTGCGCAGCAGCGCCTTGGCGCGGATCGTGATCTCCTGCGGCTGGCAGGGCCAGCCGACGAATTCGTCCGCCCCCGCCGCGTACACTTTCCCGACGGTATCCTTTGTGACCGTCTTCGTGGAGAACATCACCGGCATCCAACTCAGCGCCGGGTTGTCTTTCAACGTGCGGCAAAAATCCAATGCGCTTTGCCCCAGGTTGTCGAGGTTGACCAGCGCGAGGTCGAATTTGCCGTCCGCCACCGCGCGCAGCGCGTCCTGCCCGTCGCGCACGCGCACGATTTCGAATCCGTCGCCGATCAAGGCGGAGGATTCGGCTTCGGCTACTTCGTCGTCGCTCTCGAGCAGCAGCAGCCGGGGAGGTGGTGGAACATCATGATCGGACACGGCCCGCCTCCTGTTTTAACGATACCGCGAACTTCTTGCCTTCTTCCAAACGGATGGGCCATTGCAGCAGTATCGATGAGCTTTGATACACCGCTTCGAACCCGCCTTCGGACTGTGAAACGGTTTTCACGGGCGCGACCATTATCTGCGCGGGGATCGACGAACTCAGCGTCAGTGCGACGTTCATCCATTCGTCTTTCATGCCGGCAAAACTCAGCGTGCCGAAGTCGGCTTCCGTGGCGAGTTTCCCGGCGTTGTCGGATTTCTCATGGAAGAAATAGCGGTCGTGAGCGTCGCCCGCCAGCAGATTCCAGTTCATTTCGACCGCGAACCATCCATTGACGTCGGGCCCGCCATAGTGTTCCAGCACGTAGTCGGCGCTGAAACTCGATTCGTTGCCGAGCGTCACGCGCTTGGCGACTTGAATCACCGCGCCATTGAAGCGGCCGCGCCGGATCAGATCGACCGCCAGCGCCTTTTCGCCGCCGCGCGAGAGATTCACCGGCCGCGCTTCGTAGCGCCCGACCCGAAAGCCCATGTCGCTCGGCGGATGTCCCGAAACCAGCATCGCCGGCGTCAGCGGATAAAGACTGACGTGATCGACCAGGCTCTCGCGCAAATAGGAGTCGTATTGCAGCAATTTTTCCAGGCCGGCTTCTTTCGCGACGACCCTGTCGTGAATGCTGGCCTCCGCGTTCGAGCCGACCATGGCGGATGCGACTTTTTCGTGATAAGCCTCGAAGCGCCGCGAAAAGGTGTCGCCCGCGTTGAACGCGACGCCGCGCAGATCGAACTCATAAAGGTGTCCGCCGCGCCGAGGGTGTAGATATATCGCCACGCGGTCATTGCTGAGCTTGAACTCGGCTTCGCCGTCAAAATCGAAATCGTGTTCGTCGCGGTTCAGCGGGCTGTGCGAGCGGACTTCGTCGGCCAGCGTGTCGGCCTTGATCAGTTCGCTGTATACCGCGCTGCGCAGATGCGGCAGATACATTCCTCCGAAGACGCCGTGCCAATAGGGGCAGTTGCATTGGCCGCGGTACAGATGAGTCAGCGCTTTTTCGCGCAGCATCGAATTGGGCGGCAGCGCTTCGACCTTGTCGCTGACCTCCATCATCTTCGCGTACATCCGGCCGCCTTCGCCATACTTGATTTTAAACGCGCGCCAGTTGCCACCCTTCACCATGGGCAGAACGGCCTGAATGTACGGATTGGCCATCAATTCCGGGTCGGCCTTGATCGCGTGCATGGCGTTTTCGTACACCGCGAGTTTATGCGCGGGCAGCGCCCATTCGGTCATTTCGCGGTAACTGTTCTCCGGAATACAGACCCGCCCGGCCGGCTCGATTTCGTCGTAAGCCTCTTGTAGCGTCGAACAGACCAGCCAGCCTTCCTTCTGAGCGATTTCGAGGGCGGCAAGAAACTTTTCGAGCCAGCCGTCCGTGTACACATGCTTGAATGTGTTCGGCCACACACCGAATTTTTCGCCGTCGTCGGCATAACACACAACGCTCTCGCCGCCCGCCGGTATCAGTCCGCGCAGATACTCGATCACGTCTTCGACGGAGGCGAACGGAACCATGTAGCGCAGTTTTTCGGACGCCGGATACGCGGTGAGAATGCGCCCCTGGTCTTCGGCGATGAAACCGCCGGTGAGTTCCCGGTCGTCGAGCCCCGCGGCGCGGAAATGCGAATCGTCGAGCGTCAGGTACTGCACGCCAGCATCGGCGAGATCCTTGACCAGCGCCGGTTCCCAAACGCGCTCCGCAAGCCAGAAGCTGCGCGGCTTCGTCCCGAAACGCTTCTCGATGAATTCCTGCATGAGCTGAATCTGGCCGATGCGGTCGCGCGTGGGAAGCAGCGGCATGATCGGTTCGTAGAATCCGCCGCCGATCATCTCCCAATTCTTGCAGCCGCCTTCGCCTTTGACGTGCCGGGCCAGGCGGTCGAGATATTCCGGGTGATGCGCCTCAAGCCATTCCAATAAACAGCCGGATATATGGTGCGTGAGCGGAATTTGCGGGTGCTTTTCGAACGCTTCGACATACGGCAGATAGCTGAGGTTGTACGCCTCTTCGACGACATGGTCGAAATTTCCGACGGGTTGGTGCGAATGGAGCAGGCAGACGAAGCGAACGCGTCCTGGCATTATTTGATCCCCGGTTTTTCTGGTCTGCCCGATTGTAATGGATTGCGGCGGAAATGCGCGGCAAAAGGCAGATTCGCGCGGTAGAATTCACGCTTGGATTTTCTCTCGAATCGAAATGAGTTTCAGATGGCCACACCCGACAATTCAGCCGCCACGAAAGCTTCGCCCGCGAAGCGCGCGCTCCCCGTTACGGCGCTCTCCGAAGATCAGCTCGTTGTGCTCTTCAAGAAACACAAGGAACCGGCCTTTCGGGCAACGCAATTGCGCGAGTTCGTGTTTCGCCGGGGCGTGGATTCTTATGAAGGCGTGACGAATCTGAGCAAGGCGCTGCGCGAAAAACTGAAAGTGGAAGCGCCGCTGTATGAACTCGAACAAGCTGGAGACAGCGAAGGCGACGACGCCACGAAATGGCTTTGGAAAGCGGCCGATGGCGCGCTAATCGAATCGGTGCAGATCCGCACGCCCGACCGCACCACGTCGTGTCTCTCCAGCCAGGTCGGTTGCGCGATGGGCTGCGTGTTTTGCGCCACGGGATTGAGCGGATTCGACCGGCATTTGAAGGCGCACGAAATCGTCGAACAGTTCCTGCTCATGCGCACGAAATCGGGCAACGCGTCGTCGCATATCGTCTTCATGGGCATGGGCGAACCCCTGCACAATTACGACGAAGTGCTCGCGGCGGTCAGGCTGTTGAACGATCCGCCGCCCAAAGGCGCGGGGATTGGTGCGCGCAAGATCACGATTTCGACGGTCGGCATCGTCCCGGGAATTCGAAAACTCGCCGACGAAAAGCGGCAGATCGAACTGGCGGTTTCGCTGCACGCGCCCGACGAAGAAACGCGCGTCAAGCTGATTCCGGCGTCGCGGCGTTATCCAATCCGCGAGATCATGGACGCCGTCGAAGAATACTCGCAGAAAACGCGCCGCATCATCACATACGAATACGTGTTGCTGGCGGGGGTCAACGACAAGCCGGAGCAGGCCGGGGAACTGGTCGCTCTGCTGCAAACGCATCCGTGCAAAGTCAACCTGATTCCCTTCAATCCCGTCGCGGACAGCGGATTTCAGCGCCCGTCGATCAGCGCGCAGGAGCGTTTTCGAGACATTTTGGACCGCGCGCACATTCCCACCACAATCCGGTTTTCGAAGGGCAAGAAAGTCGATGCGGCATGTGGGCAATTGCGCAGAAGAGTGGCGGCGGCAGAGGCGTAAGAACTATTGCTCCGCGTATGCTTATTGACCCGCGCATTTCTAAAGCATCATTCTCGCTTGCGGCGGGCGGCGTTGAACTTCGTTGGTCTCGCACGGCGTATCTTCCCAATACGCCTTTGCTCGACCGCCTCGTTCAACTTGCCCGGCGCGGCGCGATAA
>JBBRQD010000077.1:0-28036 GCA_038227045.1 Planctomycetota bacterium | reverse complement strand
GGATCGGTGGGCGGTTTGGAAGGGGCTTAAGACGAGTCGGCGTTGGCCTGAGTTTTCTTCGAATTCTTGGGCTCAGGGGTTTGGGTTTTCTAGTTATCGGCGGCTTTATCGGGCTTGTGTTTCGGTTTTTGGGAAGACGCCTCATCAGTTGGAGATGGGGTTTATCGAGGAGTGTTTGGCGGAATTGGATGGGCGAGCAGTGACTATGAAAAGCGGGCTTCCGCAGCACGGAGCAGGGTACTGCTCCGTGGCACCGGATACACTTTCTTTGGAGGAGATTGAGCGGCAGATTAAGGAGATTGGGGCTTATGAGATGTTTTGAGGAGGGGAAATTTAGATATCGGCAAATTGTTTTGCAATCGAACGCAACTCCGTTGGAGTTGAAGGGCAACTGCGCGATCCATGACCCCGGGTAGGCGCGGGTACGCGCCAACCCGGGCTTTACCATGCAACGCCTTTGGCGTTGGACGACAAGATTGGACGCTATGGATTCGTATCGTTTCATATTCGCAAAAAATGGATTTTTTTGGAACGGTCGAACAGTATAATTCCAGCCGTTCCGGTTTCTTCGTCAGACTGATATAATTTTTAAATACAGGAGCAACATGTCGTCTTTTCGCACTGAAATGGATTCGCTCGGCCCCGTCAAAGTTCCGTCTGACGCCTATTGGGGCGCGCAGACTCAGCGCGCCATCGAAAACTTTCCGATCAGCGGTTTGCATATGCCGCCGCGCTTCGTTCGGGCGCTGGCCATTGTCAAAAAAGCCTGGGCGCAGACCAACCTCGAACAAGGCATGCTGCCCGAAAACATCGCCAAGGCCATCATCATGGCCGCCGATGAAATCGCATCCGGAAAGCTGGCCGATCAGTTTCCCGTCGATGTGTTCCAGACCGGCTCGGCCACTTCGACGAACATGAACGCCAACGAAGTCATCTCGAATCGCGCCATCGCGATCCTCGGCGGCGAACGCGGTTCCAAGAAGCCCGTTCATCCCAACGACCACGTCAACATGAGCCAGTCGTCGAACGACATTATCCCGACGGCGCTGCATGTCGCCGCGCTCGACGCGCTGGTTCACGATTTGATCCCCGCGCTGAAACATCTGCATGCATCGCTCGCTGAAAAAGCAAAAGCGTTCGACGGCATCGTCAAGATTGGCCGCACGCATTTGATGGATGCCGTGCCGCTGCGGCTGGGGCAGGAATTTGGCGGCTATGCGTCGCAAGTGGAACACGGCATTGGCCGCGCGGAATCGTGCGTCAAAAATCTTGCGGAACTCGCGTTGGGCGGCACGGCCGTTGGCACGGGCTTGAATGCCAATCCCAAACTGCCGCCGCTGGTCATTGAAAAAATTTCAAAAGAATTGAATCTGCCGTTCAAGCAGGCGCCGAATCTGTTCGAAGCGCTCGCCGCGCGCGATGCCGCCGTCGAGACTTCGGGCGTGTTGAAGACCATCGCCTGTTCGCTGACCAAGATCGCCAATGACATCCGCCTACTCGGTTCTGGCCCGCGCTGCGGCATCGGTGAAATCACCCTGCCGGATTTGCAGCCGGGCAGCAGCATCATGCCGGGAAAAGTCAACCCGGTGATGCCGGAGATGCTGACGATGGTCGCGGCTCAAGTCATCGGCTGCGACGCGGCCATCGCGGCGGGCGGCATGCAGGGGCATTTCGAATTGAACACATTCAAGCCGCTGATCGCGTACAATCTGCTCTTCGCGATGCAGATTCTCGCCAACGGCTGCCGCAGTTTCGCCGACAAGTGCGTCGCGGGCCTCGAAGCCAATCAAAAGCGCTGCGAAGATCTGATCGAAATGAGCCTGATGATGTGCACGGCGCTGGCCCCGAAAATAGGCTACGACGCGTCCGCGAAACTGGCGCAGGAAGCATTTAAGACCGGCAAGACGGTGCGGCAGCTTGCCACGGAAAAGAATTTAATGCCCAAGGCGGAGCTGGATAAATTGCTGGATGTCCGTGCCATGACGGAGCCAGGGGCTTAACGACAGACACGGAGATAAGGAGACCGGGAGACAAGGCATGCTCGGAGTTCAGCCTTTAGGCTGCAGCGGAAGACAGCCTAAAGGCTGTACTCCGAACATGCCCTATCTCCTTGTCTGCCGTTTCGGGGATTTATTATGATTGCAACGCAAGAGATCGAAATGACAGTGCCGCTCGGCGAACAGACAACGGTTCTGCCCGCGAAGAAACTCTACAAGGCCGGCGAATTGTCGCGCCGGACGGGGCTTACGCGCCAGGCGTTGCACCAGTATGTGTTGATGGGTCTGCTCGAACCCGAAGACGTGACCAAGGGCGGGCAGCGGCTGTTTTCGGACAAGGCCGAAGATCTCGTCAAATTGATTCGCAGAATGTGCGAGAATGGCTATACGCTGAAGGACGTGAAGGACATCTTCATCAAATCGCGGAACTGAGTTGCCGGTGGTAACCGTTCGGTCCCCGTTTTTTTCTCTCGCAAAGACGCAAAGACGCAAAGAACAGCAATACAGGGAGACAAGAAGAAACGGCAATACATTTTGAATAGCCAGGCCGTTTCTCCCCGTCTCCTTCCTTAAGGGAGCGGTCATTTAGGCAGGTTCCAGCGTGGCCACTCCCTTGCGGTCGCGGCTCTTAAAACGAGTGAGACTCGGGGACATTGAAAATCGCCGTTCGTGTTTTTTTTCTAGCGGCACTGGCAGGCTTCGCGGCGGCGGACGCGTGGGGTGGAACGGCACGCCCGGAACCTCAAGTTGCGCAGCCGGATTTGAGTGAAGACGAATTGGACGCGCTGCAGGGGCTCTTTCAAAAACTCAGCGTATTCTTTTTGAGCGGCGATGCGAAGGCGGTCAAGACGATCCTGGCCGAGAGCAAAGAGCGGGACGTTATCGTTGAGACGCTGAAGCGCGAATTCAAAGAAGCGCATTACCTCGATTTTCAGGTCGAGCGCCCCATCCCTGACGATCGCATTTCGCCCAACCGGCACAGCGTGGAAGTGAAAATCAGGCTCAAACTTCTGTATCTCGATGACTCCCGTCCGCCCGACGCGCGCAAGCCGATCGAAAACACGACGATTGAAAATTTTATCGTGCAGCGCGAAACCAACGGGAAGTTTCGCATCGTGAATTCGTCCTTTTTCGACAATAAGGGGCGCCGCAGCGGGGGAATGGGCATGTTCGTCGACATGCTGGCGATTGTCATGCTGGCCTGCGCGCTGCTGGGTTTTTGGGTGTGGATGGCGTCGGAGGCATGGTGGATTCGGCCGCGCAGCGGGTGGCGTGTTGTCGCCGCGATTCCGGTCATCGGTACGCTGATATTTTTTTTCGTCCGCTATCTTCCGGGGCAATGGAAACGCAAGGAACGATGAAGAGTTGAAGGTTTAAAAGTTGAAGGTTGAAAGTTAAAATTCCACGAAATTCGCCGAAAGAACCTTCAACTGAATTTCACTTCCCCGGGCGCTTGGTCCGAAGGCCGTAAAACGCGGATGGAATTTTGTAGAGTGCGTCGAGCGCCGGAGATGTGCGCTGCAAGAACACCGATCCGCTTTTGCCCACGCGCGCTCGTTCCTCGGAGTCGCGCAGATAAAGCGCCGCCAGTTTGCCGATGCGCGGGCACACCTCGTCGCGATTGGATGCGCTGTAACTGTCGATGCAGCTTGGCGCGCCGACGCGCAATTCATCCTCGCGGATGACTTTGTTGCGCGCTTCCGCGTACACGGGTCCGGCCATGTGGCGCATGCTTCCGACGAAGATCGTGCGCGGATCGCCGAGCACGCTTTTCTGCATCAGGAACTGGAATTCGTCCAGCGATTCAAGCATGTTGAGGTTGAAGATCGCGAGCGTAAAAGCGCTGCCGCAGTGCTGGTTTCTAAAGTCGTCGATTTTCAGCGCGGCTTCGTCCACCGAGCCGGCGTTCGCAATCAGACTCGTCTGCCCCTCGGGTGTTGTTTTGAATTCCCGGACGATGTCATTGCAGACTTTCAATTCCTCTGGAAGCGTGGCCAGTTCGAAGACGAACAGCGCGTGCTTGAAGCACGGCCTGCCTGGCAGTTCGACTTCGTCTTCGAAGGCCTTGTATCTACCTGATGCGTTTGAGTTATTCATCGGTTACATTCACGACACTCTGTACGGGCGCACTTCGCAAAGATAAAATGTGTATTTAAATCCCTCTACCAGTAGACACATTGCAATGCAATGAGCCTACAAAGAAATCAGGAACTATATGGGATCAATTCAGAGCGAAAGCACGGGGTTCGTACCCTGCTGGAATTTCATCTTTCCGTATAATTAAAGCACACCTTTTGTCGACGGCACACCTACCGCGCGCGGATCGCGTTCGCAGGCTTCGCGCAAGGCCCGCGCGAAGGCTTTGAACGTCGCTTCGATCATGTGGTGGCCGTTGCGTCCGGAACGGATTTCGATGTGCAGCGTCGTGCCGCTGGCGGCGGTGAATGCGCCCAGAAAATCTTCCAGCAGTTCGACGTCGAACGTGCCAACCTTTCCCTTGCCGAGCCGCTCCGTCCCCGAGGCGCAGAAGCACGCGCGTCCGGACAAATCGACGGTGGCCTGAGACAACGCCTCGTCCAACGGCACGCTGGCGAAACCGAAGCGCCGGATGCCCGATTTGTCACCCAGCGCCTTCTTCACCGCTTCGCCCAGCGCAATCCCGGCGTCCTCTACCGTGTGATGGTCGTCGATGTGCGTGTCGCCCTTGCACGTCAGCGCAATGTCGATCGACGAGTGCTTGGACAGCGCCGTGAGCATGTGGTCGAAGAATCCCACGCCCGACGCGATCGTCGATTCGCCCCTGCCGTCGAGATTCAGGACCACCGATATCTCGGTCTCTTTCGTCTTGCGACTGAGCGTGGCGTTGCGTGGAGTGTTCGGAGCTATTTTTTTCGTTTCGTCCTTCATCGTATTTTCCTGGAAGTGCACAGCGATGTCTACGGTACGGATGGCGGATCGGGAAAGATGTGTTTCGGCGCCAGCCGCTCCAACGCCGTGCGGAGCAGTTTGTATTCTTCGATCGTGGCTTTGAACTCCGCGCTTTCGACGGCCTTGTTCACGTTGGACAGCATGACGAAACCATCCGGCCCGGCGTCGGGATCGCCGGGTTTATAATTCTTGGGCAGATCCGATTTATCGACGCCTTCGATAATGTTGCCTTGCGGGCCGATTGACACCGTCTTGCGGCGGTACGCGTTCAAGCGCCCTTCCGAATCGCGCGTCTTGCCAGCGTTGCGCAGATTTTCCTCGTGCACCGTCATGCGTCTGCGCAGGCCCTGCAACACGGTGACGAGCGCGTTGGCCACATCCGTTTCGTCCGCGCCCGTGCCGATGGTCGTGCGTTCGTTGGTCTTCTCCGCGGAAATTTTCAGAGCGTTGAGATGCTCGGTGGTTTTAGGCAGAGGACTGTGGACGATCAGCGGCAGCGCATCGCTTTCGGCGGGGGCTTCGCTCTTCTTGGACGCCGAATTCAATCCGGCTTGAAGTGCCTGAAGCGCGCTGCGAATCCGCAGATTTTTATAGAGTGAAAGGCTATCCTCTTCGTCGCCGGGGTATTCAAGAACACCGATTTTAATGGGCATTCTTCCGTCTGATTTATAGGTCTCAATCGAGCCATCATCGGGTTGTGGTACCCACGTAATTTTCGGATCGTTTTTGAATTTCTTGATTTGCTTGATGACGATCTGCCCCAGTTCAGCGGGGTTGCCTGAAACATCGTATGCAGAGACGACGCCTTCGGGGCTGATAGATAAATGTGTCGAACCGCTGGGAACTTTTTTTTCGACGCCGCGTAGGATACGACCGTTTATTTTCACTCTTCCATCGGAATCCACGTTTATGCGTCCACCGCGTAAATAAGAAAGAGGTTCCTTCAAACCCAATTCGGCAGTTCCCTGGACAGGAATTCCTCCAGCTTCGACAAATAACGCCGGCACGGGTTCCGACTCGTTCAACGCAAAATCCAGCATGTTGCCGGTCGTTACGCTGCTTCCCCGAACAGGAATCGTCTGTCTGAATATGATTTCGCCGGGACCGGCGATCGCCAATGTCATAAAGTCACTCAGGATCGAATCACCGCTCTGATTTAGCTTTTCAAATATTGCCTTCTCCAGTTTCGGCACATCTTTTGATGCTATTATTTTTTCCCAAGTATTGCTCCCGGCGATTCTTTTGAATCCCTGCTCCGTGAGCCAGCCTGAAGCACTCCCAATAAAGTCGCCATGTCCTTGCAATAGTAGGTCTCCATTCTCCTGCATTTGCGCTAAAAAAGCGGAGGGTGCCGTCACATTGGCTTCCAGAACCTTCATTCCGAGGGTCCATTTGTCGAGAGCCGTTTCGGAGTGAGTGTTGTAACGAATCGGCGCGGCGTTAGCCGGCAATCGTACGGAGTCTTTCGGCTTCTCGGCCGGCACGACCAGGCGCGATTCCACGGTCGCCACGCGCTCGCGTAGTTCCGAATCGTTGCAGCCTGTAAGCAGCAATGTCAGAGCCGCGCAGAATAGGGATGCCCAGATTGGATGCCGCAATTCGCTCATTAAATCGAGACTCGTCACAGTGGATCGGAAAGCCGCACTCTGCAAATGCGTGTTTTGGCGCGCGCGAAAATGAAATAATTCGCCCTATCCATATTCGGTCAAATGCCACAAAAAGCCAAGGGAAATACCGGACGTTTCACTTTGAAAATGATAAAATTTTCACAATCGCTGGAAGAAAACAGCTCACCCGCGCGACTATTCTCCCGAATGCATTCAATGCGCATGGCTCAACCTTTTTTACGGAGTATTTCAGATGATCCGATTTCCCCATGTCAAACTGCTCGCTATTTGCGCCGCGCTAACGTTGTCGTGCGCCGCGCTTCGCGCCGAAGATGCGCCGGTCGATAAACCTAAAACTCCCGACCAGCCCAAAACGCCCGATCAGCCCAAGCCCGGCGAAAGAACGCCTGGAGGCAATGGCGCTAATAATAGAGGAACCGGCAGAGGCAATTGGCAAGGCGGTGCTGGCGGAATGGGCGGAATTGGCGGCATGCTCGGCAATGCCCTCGGTGGAGCGGGCGGCGCTGGCGGTGCGAATGGAGTGATGGGGATGGTCAGCCGCATGCTGGGCATCGACATCGACGACCCGAAGGCCGCGCCCAAGCTCGATCAACTTCCGCTGAGCACAAACAAACGAATAGTCACCGAGATTCCCGTCGGTGGCGTCGACAACTTCAACGCCACCGGCGCGGGCTGGAAGGTCGAAACCGTTTTCAAGATGACGCCCGAGCAGACCAAAGCCACCGACGCGCTGCGCGACGAATATCAGGCCGAACAGAAGAAACTCAATCAGGAAATTCTCGACGCCGAAAAAGCGCTGGCCGCGAAGGTAGTCGATCTTCGCCAGAAATACGAAAAGAAAGCCAACGAACTGCTGACCGGCCCCGATAAGGAAAACAAAGAAAAGATGGATGCGCTGGCCGTCGAAGTGTATTCGAAAAACTCCGCCACGGTCACCGAAACGCTGCCGCTGTACGACACCAAAGACTGGCAGCAGGGTCTCGCCATGGTTCGCGCGCTGCGCGAAAAAACGGGCAAGGTCACGCAGGATGCCGAAGACAAATTGCTGACGCTCATCCCGGAAGACAACCGCCCGAAGTTCCAGGAAATTCTCAAGGCGCAAACGGAACAGCGCAATCGCCTGAACCAGGCAATGCAAAATTTCGGCGGCATGCGTAACCGGGGGCAGCAGGGTGACGGCGGCACAGTGAAACCGCCCAAGGCGCCCGATGGCGACAAGTTCTAATTTAGTGGTTAGGGGTTAGTGAAGCGGCTTCGCCGCTAAGGGGTTAGTGATCTGGGGAAAATTGCTCTTTCCCTAACCACTAACCCCTTAGCGGCGAAGCCGCTTCACTAACCACTCTTAAACTTAACCCTGCGCGTTGAGTTTTACGCTGGGATCGTCGGCGATGTTAACCCAGACGTGAACGTGCGGCGTGCCGCGGAAATGCCAGACGAAGGCCGGGCCTTCGAGACGCCACGTGTCCCATACGCGATCGTTGCCGAGATCGTCGTCGGTGTAAAACGCGAGCGCGCATTTATCCAGGCCGCCTTGCTTTTTCAAACACTCAGCGACGTCGTCGCGGTTTCTCTGGCTGTAAGGTTCCACCAGCTTTTGCAGCGTCTTTTGCACGAGTTCTTTTTGATCCGAGGACAATTCGGAAATCGGAATGCCCGGGTAGGGGCTTTCACGGAACCCGACCGCGGCTTCTTCGGGCTGCTTGGGCGCTTCGGCTTTGGTGCGCTGCTTGCCGTCGAGCATTTCGTAGACTTTGTTCGCCTGAAGCGCCTGTTCCCAAAACACATTTCCCGGATGGCCGGGTTTTTCGTTGAATCCGCTGGCCGCATGGCCGTAGAAAATCGGGCCGCCGAACGCGACGTGTTCGGTTGAGTGGCCGTCGCAGCGCAGCGTCATGTGCCGGCCGGTCATCACGAATTCGAATTTTCCGGTGCCGGGTTGTCCGAAGATGGCAATGTTCTGCTGGTTGCCGAATCCACCTGCATCATCCTTAAGCTGCTTGTCGATCTTCGGTTGCCAGTCTTTCTGGACGATGCCTTCGAAAATATCGCGCACGAGCAGGCGCTGTTCTTTGGTGAAAAAAACGCTGTTGATCGTTGGCTTGGTGATGTGCCAGTTGTTTGAAACGCGCGTGCGCAGCAGTCCGCGATCTTTGTCGACGAAATCCCAGTCGAAGCAGAGTTCTTTGCGCTGCGCGTCGGTCATTGTGTCGTAGAGCGTTTTGACGGCGGTCTCCGGCACTTTCACCGGCGCATCGTCCGCGCGCGCCAGTTGTCCCAGCGGAGCCGCGCCCGCTGCCAGCGCGACGCCCGCGCCCAAAGACGACAACAAAAAGCGCCGGCGATCCAGCGTCAGCTCGGTGTTCTCGCATTCCGGACAATTCTTCCGCGGCGAATTCATGGCGTCTCTCCTAAAAAGGGGTGCGAAACGGTCAGGCTTTATCAATCATACATACACTTCGTGTTGATCAATATCAGTTTCAGCTTTTGATATCGCGTTCTTTGAAGAGCAGCACCGCCGCGCTTAAGAAGGCGACGATGTATCCGGCTTGATGGATCAATGAGACGAAAATCTCGCCCATTTTGACTTCCGAGTAAAAGCACTGTTGCCAGCGCAGCATGTGGGTGACGAAAAGATAGGGATGCAGCCATTCGAGATTTAATGGAAGCACTCGCAATGTGTAAACGGAGAAATAAATGGCGAGCGTGATGACATACGCCATTGCCGCGCTCTCAACCAGCGAAGAGACTAGCAGCGCGAGCGCGGCCAACACCGTCATACCGACCGAGGCCAGCAGCCATGCCAGAACGAGACGCCCGGGCAATTCGGACGGCGGGATCGCACTGATACCTTGCAGACCGTTGTTAAAAAAAACGTTCATCGTGTACAGTGTGCCAGTGCCAAAATTCAGGATGCCGAGCAGTGTGATCAAAACCATGGTGAAATTGGAAATAAACATTGCGTACGACCAGAGCACGACGAATTTCGAAAGGATCAACCGCTGGCGCGAGATCGGTCGAATCAGGCAGGCGCGCAGCGTCCCTTGCTCGGCTTCGCCCGCAATCATTAAGCCCGATGCGACCGAAATGAAGATTGGGATCAGCAGTTGAAAGAGCGGATTGAATGAAAGAACGGCCATGTAGTAGCCGTTGGCGAACTCGTCCTTGCTCTTGAAATCCAGCTTGAACGACTTGAACATTTCGCGATGGAATTTGAATTCGGCGTGATAGAAAACGGTGACGATCAGCGCGGCGATGATGCCGATAGCAAAAAACGGAACCCAGGTGATGCGCCGGCCGGCCATCTTCACGAGCTCAAACCGAAAGAGTGCGGACCACGACCCCGGAAATCGCTTTTCCAACATCGAATCGGATGAAGAATTTTTTAACATCGAATCTCGCGAATCTTCGCGAATTGACGCGAATGTTTTTGGGGTTGTCAAAGTTGCTCTTTGAAACGCCAACCGAGCCAGTTGTGCTCACAATTATTGAATTTTTAAATCGCTTAATGTCGCCTGCGAATTAATCCGTTGTTTCGGGGCTTGCCCACTTAAAAATTATCCGCGTCTATCCGCGATGATTCGCGAGATTCGATGTTTAAAGCCGTTGCCGTTCGCGGTTACTTCAGCGCAAGTTCCTCGGAAAGCGTTTTGAGCAGATCCCCGAATTGGGCTTCGTTGCGTTTGTCGATTTCGACGAGTTGCTCGTGCGCTTTTAAAATTAATTGCTGGCGCTCAAGCGGTGAGATGGCTTTTTCGGGCAGAATGGTCGTTTCGAGCTTGCTCAGGTCGCAGCTTCCGCGCAACTTCACGAACTTGTCGACGCCCAGCATACTCAGCAGCGATCGAACTTCCGCGGACGTGTTCACCGCGCTCACGGTGCTGGCACGTGCGTCCAGTTTTTTCTTCTCGCTGAAGCCTGCTCGCGCAAGCGTCGCCAGCGCTTCTTCGGGAGACATTGGCTCCAATTCGTCTGTGTCATGTCCGGACACGGATGCGGGCGTCTTGGGCTGGTCTGCGTCGACCAGCGCGGGAACGGCGGACGGAAGGGACGAATTCGATTCGGTGGCCGAGTACATGCCCACCATGACGCCCATAAACGTGCTGTCCAGGCCGGTGCAGCGTTCGAAGTCGAAGAGGAAATGGATGAAGCCGGCTTTGCGCTGTTCGTCGGCGAAATCCTGCAACGCCGGCGCGTTCAACATGGTCCCGCGGCCAATGAGGCGAATCACCACCAGGTCGCGGCCGCGTGCGACCGACACATAATTCCGCGCGAGAGTTCCCGTGGACTTCTCTTTGGATTTGTTCTGCGCCGCTACTGAGTTTTTTTCAGTTCCCATCGATTGCCTGCGCGACCTCCGCCATTCCTGCGAACCTGACGAAACACATCGTCTCGCAAGCCCGATACATACAATAAATCGCTCGTCCTGCGATGCCAGCATTCTTTCAGAAAAAGTCGAAGGGTATTTCCAGCGCCGAGTACACAGAGATTCGTGGGCTGAGCCACCGTGCATGCTCACAGAGGAAAGGATGCTACTTGCATTTCGTGCAGCGAAAAATATCGCCGCCTTCCGTCGTTAGCACGAGGTCGTCGCCGTCCCAGGCGACGGCTTCGGTCTGCCCCAGGAACGCATTGACGGTGCGGCGTGGAAATTCGAAAAACGGCAATTCCCCTGCGGCATTGGGCTTCAGGGCTTGGAATGGTTCGGGCAGATCGAGGACCGACACCGATAGATAGTTGATCAGCGCAAGATGCCGGCCGTCGTCGGAGAGCGCCGCGCCGGTCACGACGTTGAATGCTTTGGTGCGCGCAGCCACGGTCATCGCCACTGTTTCAGCCGGCGCTATTTCGGGCATCGGCAATTTGAAACACGACGTTCCTTCAATTTGCTTTGAGAACAAATACGCGTTGCCCGCGCGCGCGAAAACGCCCTCCGCGTCGAATGGCCCTTCTCCGTGCGGGTAGCGGAAGCGGAAGATTTCAGGCTCGGGCGGCGGCTCGTTTTTATCGAATGCGTCCGGTTCGCGGAAGCGATACAACACGACGCCCTTTCGTTTGCCCGCGTTGTCGTCGCGGTTGTTGTCGCCAATGTCGCACGCAATCAGTCGGCCTTTTTCATCCATCGTGAGCTCTTCCCAATCTACATTTTCAGCGTGAGGAACATCGACGATGCGCAGCAGTTTGCCGGTGGAATCGACGGCAAAAACGCGCGCGGTGTCGCCAGAATCGTTGTGCGTCCAAAACACGTCCTTGTCAGGGTAGCGCTTGCTTTTTATCAAGCCGGACGATTCGTCGACGACCTTCGGCAGTTTGCCGCATATTACGGGCGCAGGCAGTTTTTTCGGCGCCTCCTCGCCGGAGACACTGGAGCAAATAGACAAACAGAGGATCGAGAGTGCGAGCGCGATTCGATTCATGAAGTGCGTCTTTCGTCGGAAATGTGCTGCAAACGATGCACTTTCGGCCCGCTCCTAGGCAGTAAAAGTGTGACGATTTGCGACTATACTCGGTTATATAGTTACATTTGTTTACATAGTTGTCAATCAGGGTAAGACTCTTGACTTCATCATAAACCTGTTAGTATTTTTAATCGAATAACATAAAGATTAAGCTAGTGAAATATGTTCACAACGGAAAGTGCTCGATATAATCCATAATGAGCAATGTCGAAAGCGTGAAAAACTATCTGCCGTGAAATGATTTATTCGTTGGGGAAAAGAGAATGCTTTTAGAAGAGCGACGGAAGATTATTTTAGAGATTTTAAGAACAAAAGGTTTTTTGTCTGTCAAGGACGCGTGCGGTCTGCTCGGCGTCTGCCGAGGAACCGTCATCCGCGATTTTCAAACCCTTGCGGATGAAAGAGTATTGCGGAAACTTCGAGGCGGAGTAGCCGGCATTTCCGCGTCTGTCACCCATACAGCATCCATCGTCCCCGCGAACCCGGTTCAAGCCAAAATTCCAGTGGATGGCATGCGCCCGTTTTCGGAGCGGAAATCGATCAATCTCGATGCTAAAAGGCGAATCGCCGAACATCTGGCGGTGATCCTTAAAGATGCGCGCACGATCGCGCTGGACGACAGTTCCACGGTCTGCGAACTTTGCAAAACGCTGCCTCCCGCGACCGTGGATAAAAGCGTGTTCATCGTGACGTTCGGCATCGCATTGTTTAACGCTCTGATGCTGCGCAATGCGGGATTTCGCATAGCGCTCACCGGCGGCGAAATGCACCCTCGCGCGAATTCTCTGATCGGTCCCATGGCGATCAACAGTTTGGAAGACCAGCGGTTTGACTGGCTCGTCATGTCGGCGCGAGGCGTGCTGGGAGAGAAGATTTTCGATTCATCCACCCACTGCATTCAGGTCAAACGGGCACTCATGAACCGCTCCACGAAAAAAATTCTTGCCGTGGATCGCAGCAAATTCAACATGAGTGCACCCTATCCCATCTGCGCATTAAGCGAATTCGATATGATCGTCACGGAAGATGGCATTCTCGACGCCGCAGCATTGAAATCCGCTCCGGAAAAACATGCTGAGCCACACCCGATGAATCAGGATTTGTGAGTGCACAATACGTCCTGATTCATCCTTCCGAAATCGATTGCTTTACTTCGCGGGGTTCGGTGCCGGAACGGGCGCGAACGTTGCCGGGATTGGTGTGGGCGGCGTGACCGGCTCCAATTTCTTTAGCCGGATTGCGCGGAATGCCACGGGGTCGTTGTGGCCGGCAAAGCCGAAGAAGCCGCTGGTGCGCGTAATGCCGGGGTGCTTGCTTGCGTGCATGTACGTGGCGGGATCGACCAGCGAAACGTCGGTGTCGACAATCACCGTGCCGTTCAACTCGACTTTGATCTTCGAACCTTTCACCGTCACTTCTTCGAAATTCCATTCGCCGACCGGATGCAAATAGCCGCGGTGCGCCGCAACGACGCCGTACACGCTGCCAAAATATTGTTTGGCGTCGAGCTTCGCGTAACTCGGATGCTCGCTGTCCAGCACTTGAAGTTCGCACATGCCCACGTACGCGGTGTCGCCCGTTCCCGGATAACGGATCGCCAGACCGTTGTTGCCCGCCGGCGGAAGTTTGACCTCCAGGCGCGCGACGAAATCGGTGAATTCCTCCTTATAGTACGGCACTCCGCCCTTTTTCGGCTTGCACTGAATGGCGCCATCCACGACATCGTAGTTTTCGACCGCACCGGCCCATCCATCCATGTCCTTGCCGTTAAATAAGGATTTGAAGTCGGGGTCTTCGCCGTGGCTCGCCAAAATTTTGTTCGCGTCCTCGCTGCCGATTTCGCGCACGAAGATGTTGCGCCAGCGGATTTCACCACCGTGGGTTTGAAGCTGGATCGGTCCCTTCGCCGGAATCGGCGTCTTGCGGTCGTAGTAATTTTCGAGGAGGGCGTGATCGACGACCAGCTTTTCGTTCAGCCAGACACTGACGCGCGCGCCGACCATGATGACGTGGATTTTGTTCCATTCGCCGAACGGCTTGTCGGCCAGCACGAGCGGATCTTTGCCGGGCGCGCCCTTCGAATTGTTCCACAAGCCTCCGCTGCCTTTGTCCGCGCCGAGACCGAACTTGGCCTTCTCGGTATAGTCCCAGATCTGCACCTGCGGGCAGCCGCGCAGATAAATGCCGGAATCGGCAAGCGGCACGGTCTTGTATTCGACGAATAGTTCGATATCGCCGTAATCTTTTTCGGTCGAGGCATAATCGCCGAAGCCGTCGTTGACCAGTTCGGTGCCATCGACGGACCAGTGCGGCTTGCCCGTCTTCCCGACGACGGTCATCGTCGCGGTCCATTTATCGATCTGTTTCTTGCGGTCTTCTTCGGTCATCGCCAGCAGTTTGCGGTGATCGAACGTTGACCCGCCACGCCAGCCGACAAGATCCTTGCCATTGAACAACGCGGTGAAGCCCGCGGGCGGAACGTTGTCTTCCGCGCAACCGCACCCGATCAAACACACAACCGCACAGACGGCAAGAGCAAGCTTTTTCATAAAATGTCCTTTAGAAAGATTTCTGAGATTCGCAGCGTGCCCCTAAATACACCGTTGCGCCTCGGTTCAAGAGCGTGCGAAATACGCAATTCCATTGTTGTTTTGCGACGGCGTTGTTGGACTTGAATAATCCACAATACGCGTACGATAAACGCCCAATGAATTCTCACGAGCCTTTGAAACATCTGCGCATCGCCGCCGCGTGCGCAATTATGTTCCACGTGCTGGGACTGGCGGTTGCGTTTTTCGGCATTCGCTATGGCACCCCTGTTTTCTCCGTGGAACTGCGGATGGCGCACATCGCCACGTCGCTTTGGGGTTGGAAGGTCGCGTGGGGTATCTGGCTGATTGCCGCGATGACCTTCGTCTGGTTCCTGGCGACCGTTGAAAAAGTCTGGAACGTGACCGGCGTGTGCGCGCGGCTTTCCGTGGTTGTCGGCGTAGCCGCGGCCTCTTTGGATAGTCTTTTCGATACGCTGCAAATCGTCGTACTGCCGGGCGTCGCGCGCGGACCGGAATCGCAACCGTTTCTTGCGCTGGCTCATTTCGCGTCGGCCGGAGGCATCGTCGTGGCGAACGCGCTTTACGCGATCTCCGTGGCGTTGATGACTTGCGCGCTAGGCTCGCGCTTGTCGGCGCTGGGACGCTGGATGGGGTGGGTAACGCTGATCGCCGGGTTGCTCCTGACCGCAGTAGGATTCATCGACGATCCGCACCTGCCGGAGATTTTCGCGGGGCCGGCGATTGGAACGTATATGCTTTGGGTGGCGGTGCTGGCTTGGCAGGGGCCTGCGGGTGAATGGACTGCCACATGAGTCAAAATAGGAAAAAAGCAATCAATTTCCTATTCCCAAAAAAGACTCGGAGGGTGTTTTCCGATTGCGCAAAGCACTTTGCGCAAATTTACCACGCCCAATCGATTTAGATTCAACCGGTTGACAGTTGCTCTGCCAATCGGCGTAATTCCTACGACAAGTGAATTTCCGTCATTCCAATTGAAATGATCTTCCCACAATTGGAGGCGGGGATTGAAAAGCGGCACCATTCTTCGTGTTACCGGATCGAAAGCGGCGATGCTTGTGAACTTTCGATTATTGCAACCCAGACACGAAAATGCCAAATTCGTTTCGACAGTTGTGCCTCCAATGTGACGAGGAGTGATGTGCTCAATTGAAAACGAATCAGTTGAATAACGTACTTGGCTTTTGCAATATTCGCAGCATCCTTGAGCACGCTTCATCACCGCTATTTTTAGGGCCGCATTAGACATATCTCGGCTCAAGTCCGAGTTTTTGAAACTCCACATCAAAGGTTGTGCCGCGTCGACGCGCAAGCTCAACGACGAACTCCAGCCTCCGTGCACTCATCTCTTCAAGCCGGTCGGAGATTTCACACAATTCGGCCAATTCTTTTTTCGTCACTCTTTCCTTGCGCCGCTTGTTCGTCAGCAAGGAATATCGCGCCCATTCCTCTTCCGACATTCCCCGATTAATCTCTTCAAGTAATGTTGCCACGGACATTCGCTTCAACGGTTTTGATGACGGTGCACGCCGGCTAAGGCCATCCTTAAGAACGTCGATGGCAAATTCCTGTGAACTTGTTCCACTCTGCGATGCGGCCAATTTCAACATTCGCTCCGTCGTTGAGTCAAGATCGAGAGTTAAAGTCATTTGCTATTTCTCCCAGGGACTTCGCGCATTATATCCCCGCCAGATCCTTATTCAACCGCGCCACAATCTCCCATACTTCCGCGACCGCTTCCGCGCCGATCTTCTGGCCGAGCGTTGCGATGAAGCGGGCTTGCTTGGCGTTGCGCGCTCCGACAATACACGCGGTCAACGCCGGATTTGCCAGCAGCGTGCCCACCGCGAGATTCGGGCAGGTCGTGCCGTTCTTCGCGGCGAGCGCGTTCAATTCGTCCATGGCTTTCAGGTGACGAATGAAGCGCGGGCCGGAGTAATCTTTGTGCGTGCCGCGGGTGTCGTCGGGCGGGAACGTTTTGTCTTTTGTCCATGTGCCGAAAAGCATCCCGCGCAGCAACGGCGAATACGCCAGCGTGCCGAGACCGTTTGTTTGACACCAAGGCAACAGTGTAGAAAGAGAGGCTGGGCGGAGGATGCTTAAAGGGGTTTGAAGCGTGTGCAGCGGCAGGCCAGTGGCTTTCCACGCGTCCAATTGTTCGACCGTGAAATTGCACACGCCGACCGCGCGGATTTTGCCGGCTTTCAGCAACGTGTCGCAGGCGCCCGCCTGTTCTTCGACAGGCTGCGCAACGGGCCAGTGAAGCTGGTAAAGATCGATGCGCTCAACGCCGAGGCGCTTCAAACTCGCTTCACATTCGGCGAGAACTTGCGCGCGCGTGGCGGACGGATTGCGAAGACTGCTATCGTCGCCGAGACCGAATTTGGTAAAGATCAGCGGCCGGCGCGAGGCGGGAATCTTCTTCAGCGCATCGCCGCACATCTGTTCCGAAAGCCCCGAGCCATAAATGGGCGCGGTGTCGAGCCAATTGACGCCCGCGTCAAGTGCCGCTTCGATGGCCGCGAGACTTTCGGCGTCGTCCTGCGGCCCCCACATCCAGCCGCCAATCGCCCACGTGCCCAAACCCACGACCGTGATCTCAAATCCCGTCGAGCCCAGTTTTCTGCGTTCCATGCGCGTTGACTTCCTTTTCCAAAATGTATGACCAACGGATGTTCTTCTAAACCAATTGCGTCTAAAAGAAACGGCGAAATTTCACGGCGAACCGTGATTTCCAAAGCCAACTTAATCGCGTTCATCTGCGATTAAGTATGCCGCCTCGTATTATCAGAGACGTCGATGCAACTTGAATCCAAACGGCCATTGCGGTAATGTGCGTTTTTGACCGATGAGGTGAAATTGAGGAGAGAATCAGAGATATGAGCGAACAAAGACCGGTTGTGCCGTTGGGATCGTTGGATCCCAATTTGCCACCGCCGCTGCCCAAGGCTCCGCCGAAAGTGTGGTGCGCGCGCGCGGGTGCGATTCCGGATTCCAAACCGCGGCGTTACACCGCCACTTTTGATGAAATTTTGCAGCCCACGCCCGATGTCCGGCTTTTTCGCCTGACGCTCGACGGCTTCAACCGCATCATGCCGTTTATTGCCGGGCAGTTTCTTCAAATGCTTTGCCCGATCCCGGACCCGAAGGATCCGGGTAAAACCAAGGAACTCATCCGCTCTTATTCGATAGCCTCCGCGCCGGAAGAGACGAACTTTCTGGAATTCTGCATCAAGCTGGTGTCGGATGGCGCGTTTACACCGACGCTTTGGGAAAAACGCGTCGGAGACAAGATCGATCTGCGCGGCCCGCACGGAAAATTCATCGTGCACGAGCCGGTAGACTACGACACCGTTTTCATCGCCGCAGGAACCGGCATCGCGCCGTTCTGGGGCATGATCCAGCACTTGCTCAGTAGCGGAGTCAAACGCGACATTCTGCTGGTCTTCGGCGTGCGCTACGAAGACGATCTTCTGTACGATAAGGAATTCAAGGAACTCGCAGAGCGGCATCCCAATTTTCGTCCGGTCTTTACGCTGTCGCGTCCGCGGCATCCCGAGAAATGGTGGGGCGAACGCGGTTACGTTCAAGGCCTTCTTGCCAAATACATAAAGGATCCCGCCCACACGAAGGCGTTCATCTGCGGGCTCACACCGATGATCGAAGCCAGCGTCGCGGAACTTGAAAAGCTTGGCGTGACGAAAGATCGTATTCATTACGAACGATACGACTAAACTCGAAGGATGAATTACGAAGGATGAAGGATGAAAGAAAGTTGTCCTTCATCCTTCACCCTTCCTCATTCATCTTTTCACATTTTTCAAATGCGCATTGCCATCGACGGTCTGCACCTGTTCGGAAATTATGCGGGCATTCAAGGCTCGCTGGCCAGCCTTGTCACGGCTCTGCGCACCCACTCGCCCCAAGACGAGATCGCGCTGTATGTGCCGCGCGATTTCAAAGGTCCGCCGTTTTCCGGGGCGCAGGATGACGCCGCGAAAAGCGATCCGGGGCTATTGATCCGGAAAACCTGGTTCCCCGGGCGCTGGCGAACGGTCCGGACGCTGTGGCGCAACTTCAGGCTTCAGAGCCGCGCGTACGCGGACAAATGCGATTTGATTCACGGCCCGACATACGCGCTTCCATTAATGCTTTCGAAACCGGCCGTCGTCACGATTCACGATACCATTGCGCTGACGCACCCGCTCTTTTGCACGCCCGGCAGCGCCAAGATTCAGAAGCGCATGATTCCGCGAAGCGTCAAAATTGCGCGCCGCGTGATTGTGCCCAGTCTCGCAAGCAAAGACGCCTTGCTGAGCAACGTGAAAGGTGCCGATGAAGCGCGCATTGACGTGATTCCCTGGGGCGTCGGCCCCGAATTCAAACCGTTCCTCGGCGAAGCGCAACGGCGAGCCGCGCGAGCCGCGTTGAAATTGCCGGAACAGTACGTCCTGTTCGTGGGCAATCTCGAGCCGAAGAAAAACCTGTCGCTGCTGATCAGCGCCTTCTTCGCGGCCAAATTGAATCGCAAACTTCCGCACAAATTGATCATCGCCGGACAGCCGGGGTGGGGGAGGGAGAATCTCGAACGACTGGTGATTCAACACAACGCCCAGGAGTATATTTTATTCACCGGCTACGTCGAGCCACGCGCGCTGCCGATGCTGTACGCGCTGGCCGACCTGTTCGCGATGCCCTCGCTGGTGGAAGGATTCGGCATGCCGGCATTGGAAGCGATGGCGTGCGGTTGCCCGGTGGTGACGAGTTCGGACCCGGCGTTGGAAGAAGTCTGCGGGCGCGCCGCGCGGGTGTTTCCGTATGTTCAAGCCAAGCCGTTTTTGCCGCTGCGTGAAATCCTCGAAGAATTGCTGGGAGACAACCCGCGCGAGCGTGAAAAAATGAGCGAAGCGGGATTGGTACGCGCCAAACTATTTTCGTGGGAACGCACCGCACGGCTGACGCGGGAATGTTACCAAAAGGCGCTGGAGTAAGCCGCGTCACTGTGCCCCGAAGCGCTTCGCCAGCACCCTCAGTTTTTCAACACCGATAAAATGCTTCGCAACTTCCGTCCCATCAATAAGCAGAACAGGAATGTCGTTTTTGTATTTCTCGAAAAGCGCCGGATCGGACGCAATGTCGGTCACGATCAAATCGAACGCGCATTCGCCGTGAAATTTTTCGAGCGCGTCTTTGGCCTTGTCGCAGAGCGAACAATCGGCTTTGGAATAAAGCGTGAATGTCAACATGACCTTTTTCACCCTCTCACGCCAACCGTTCCCGCACGTCCTTTAACAGGCGTTCGAGAACCGCTTCCTCGTTAAGCTGCGTGGTGTCCACATCGATGGCATCGGCAGCCTGAATGAGCGCCCCGACTTCGCGCTCCTTGTCGGTGTCGTCGCGGTATTGAATCTGGCGCTGCAAGCCGCTGAAATCGACCAGTTCGCCTTTCGCTTTCAATTCCAACGCGCGGCGCTCGGTGCGCGCGTCGAGGCTGGCGTGGATATAAAACTTGATCACGGCATTCGGAAACACGACAGTGCCGATGTCGCGGCCTTCGAGCACCACGCCCTTCGCTCCGCGTTCGGCGACGCCACGCGCGGCCGTGCGCATTTTATCGACCAGCGCCTCGCGCACGAAATGGTTGTTCACGACGGGCTTGAGCTGCGCGGTAAGCGCGGCGGTAAACAACTCTTCAGTGCGGTCGGTTTCATTGACAACGAAACGCTGCCGTCCATCGCGCTCGCCATATTCGAAGCGCATCGATTCCGCGACAGCGGCGACTTTTTTCTCGTCGCTCAAATCGAATCCACCCTCCTGAGCCAGCAGCGCCACAGCGCGGTACATCGCGCCTGTGTTGATGTAGGTGAACCCCAGCGCTTTGGCAAGGTGCCGCGCCGCCGTCGACTTCCCGCTGCCTGCTGGGCCGTCGATGGCGATGATGTGAGAGTGCATAAAAGCAGTTCCAGGTTCCAAGTTTCAGGTTTCAGGTTTCCTGATTTCAAGCGGTGGCGTTGATGCCGGTCCGAACAACTTGAAACCTGAAACTTGGAACCTGAAACCCGGCGTTAAATATACCCTTCGCTCTTCAAAAACTCCACCAGCGGAGCGCTCTCTTTTTTAAATGCGAGGCGCTTGCAAGGCACGGCGTCGAAGAGCGCTTTGAACAGCATGAGGCGGTGCTTGATCGCGCCGCCGTTTTTCCAATTCACCATCGGGTTGAGCAGCAGCGCGGCGGCTTCGGCTTGATCCATTTTTTCGAGCGCGTTCTCGGGGTCTTTTTTCAGCCAAAAGATGCCAGCCAGCGGCGCGGAGTCAATCGTTAGGGCCGTCGGCGAACTTTTGCGCGCATCGCCGAACGCGACGACTCGCGGCGCTGACGGTTTTTTTGCAGTCCCCGGCGAAATCAGAATGGTGACCTGATCGTCCTCGAGCAGCGGAAAATCCTTGAGCAATTTCGTCGAGATGGTCGTCTTTCCAAACGTGCATTCGCCGCAGAAAACCAGCGCGCCCTTCGGCGTCAGAACCGAGGACGCGTGGAGATACAGCGGCGCTTGAAATTTCGCCGCTTTGCATCCGACGCTTTCCAGCCCGTTGAATTCGGCCAGCAATCCGACGCAGAAAACGATTGTGCGAACGAAGGGATTTTGAGCGCCCAGATTTTTCATGTCCAAGCTGCGGTTCGCGTGGCGCGGATAATAAATCGTCTGTGTCGCGTAATTCAAGGCGAAACCTTCGCCGAGCAGAAGATCCGGCGTGTGCCAAACGCCGCCTTTTTCGAAGTCCTGCGCATCCTTAACCAGTACGACTGAGATTGCCGGCACGGAGACCGATTTCGCCATGCCGTGGGTGCCGAGAAGCGATTTCAATTCGCGCGCGCTCAGTTTCGGTGAAAGCCTGGAAACTCCGACATCGTAGCCGTGCAGATTGAACGTGGTGCTAAATGGGCCGGAGCCGTTCGCGCCACGCCTCTTTTTGCTTTTGAACGCAGACTTGTCCGTCGCCACCGATCAACCTCGTATTGCGCGTCTAAAAAGTTTTGCGCGTCAAAAGTCCGCGCTACGAATCCGCTAAGTTATCCCAAACAGCGCTTTTTTGCACTCCTAATTCACCGCCTCGAACGACCGGTTGCCGGCTTATTTTCAATAGCGCAAAACGGATTGCCGACTAAGCTGTTCGATACCTTCAGAAACAGGAAATTTACCCATGATCATCAAAGACACTGAGTACGTCGATCTGGCCACGTCCACCGGCCCAATGCGCACGCACATTTTTCGGCCGGTCGCGCCGGGGAAATATCCGGGCATTCTGTTGTTTTCAGAGATTTTCCAAGTCACTGGGCCGATCCGGCGCACCGCGGCGATGCTCGCGGGACATGGGTTCGCCGTGGCGGTTCCCGAAATATTTCACGATCTCGAAACGCCCGGCTGCGTGCTTGCCTATGACACGGCCGGCGCGGATAAAGGCAACGCCGACAAGATCGGCAAAACCATCGCGTCGTACGATGAAGACGCCCGCGCGGTGCTGGAGCATCTCCAATCGGCGCCCTATTGCACAGGCAAGCTCGGCGTAATGGGCATCTGCATCGGCGGCCATCTTTCGTTCCGCGCCTCCATGAATCCCGAGGTGCTGGCCGGCGTTTGTTTCTACGCGACGGACATTCACAAGCGCACACTCGGGCTCGGCATGAACGACAACACGCTGGACCGCGTCAACGAACTCAAATGCGAAATGCTGATGATCTGGGGCCGCCAGGATCCGCACGTTCCTGCCGAAGGACACGCGATCGTTCACAAGGCAATGCAGGACGCCGGCCTGAACTTCACCTGGCACGAATTCAACGGCGCGCACGCGTTCCTGCGCGACGAAGGCCACCGCTACGATCCGGCGCTGGCGCATCTTTGCACCACCATGGTGCTGGAACTTTTCACGCGCAAGCTCGCGTCCGGCGATCTGCCCATTACGTCTGTTGCGGGCGTCGAAACGAAGCACTAACGGAATGGTTCAAAGTTTAAAGGTTGAAGGTTGAAGGTTATTGGCTTCAACCTTCAACCTTTAAACCTTCAACCTATTTCACTGGCGTATCGCCCATCAATTTGGCGAGCGTCGGTTCCATTGCTTCGGACCAGATTTCGTAGCCTTTTGCGGTCGGGTGCAGGAAGTCGCCCATCACGTCCTTTGCAATCGTTCCGTCCTCGCCCAAAAACTTCGCGCCGATGTCGAGGAAAGTGATGTTGTTCTTACCATCGAGCTTGGCGATTATTGCGTTGATCTCCTCGATCTTTTTGCGCGTGGCGTCGGGTTTCGGGCCGCGCGGAAAAATGCCTAGCAATAAAATTTTCGTTTCAGGCACGCGTTGGTGAATGGTGTCGCAAATCTGATGGATGCCTTCGGCGATCTCCGCCGCCGAATTGATGCCCATATTGTTCGTGCCGATCATCACGACTGCGGCCTTCGGCGTTGCGCCTTCGAGTTCGCTGTGGACGCCCAGGCGCCAGAGCACGTTCTCGGTGCGATCCCATCCATAGCCGAGATTCACCGGGTTGCGCGGCTCGTAGAATTTCTTCCAAACCGCCGCCCCGGTGCCGCCCTTGTCTTTGGGTTCGCCGCCGAAAAAATGGGTGATCGAATCGCCGATAAAAACGAGTTGAGGCTTGCGTTCCTTCACCAGCGCGCAGATGGCCGCGTGGCGTTTCGCCCAGATGTAACCGGGATACTCGCGCCCCTGCGTGACCGGCACGACGGAACTCGGCGGGACCGGAGTGCCCGGCTTGGCCGGCTCGACTTTCAATTCGGCCAGCGCGCTCTTTTGTTTGTGGTCCGCGCTGAACGCACGCGCTTTAACCACGCCGCCATGAGCCAGCGCAATCGGCGCGAGGTACGGCCCGGCGTTCCCCGCCGGATCGGAATTGTCGAGCGAGTAAAGGATCACCGCGTCCGGCGTGGCGCAGGTAATCGTGACGACGCCCGCGTCGTTTTTCAACTCAGGCGCGGCAAGCTGTGGCGCTTCCAGGCCGTGTGCTGAATTCGATAGACACTCAATCGATAAGACTAAAATGACCAGCGTTGCGAGCTTGAAACGAGTTGTTTGTGTTTTTGATTTCATGAGTATCCCCTGAATTTGATTTCTATTTATCTGCGGTAATCCGCGTTAATTTGCGTTCATCCGCGATTAAGTCAAGCCGCTGAAAAGAGAGTGAGCGCAGATTATCCTTATTCCAAATACCCCAAATCAGACAAACGTTTCTCGACCGCCTGCTGTTCTTCGGCACTATAAACAGGCTCTTCGGGCGCGTCGGGCGCCGGCGCGTTCGGCGACGATGCGGCAGTCACCGTTGGCGGCGGTTCGTCGAAAACGAATTGCATCGGCTTGCCCGTCACGTCGCCGGGGATGGGCTGGCCCATGGCCGCCAGGATTGTCGGGCAAATATCCGCGATGCTCGCGCGCTGCCCCACGCCGCCGCTGTGCTTTACGCCCTGGCCCGAGAACGCGTAGACTCCGCCGGGGCGGTGCACCCCGCCGACCGCGTTGGGCGAAACCTGGATCGGGCTTTTGTGCGAGAGCTTGGTGCGCGGAAAGAATCCGTCCGCCGCCGCCAGCACGATATCCGGCAGATTCAATTCCGCTTTGCGCGCGTAAAGCTCCTCGCCCTTCCACACTTTTTGGAAGAGCGGCGTCGACGTTCCCGGAATCGTTTGAGCGCGGAATTTCTCGATCAATCCGTCGCGCACTTCGTCGAATTCGGCGGGCGTCACGATGCCGTGCGGCTCGCGCCCTTTGAGATTCACGTACACGTACCCGTGGATGCCGACGTGCGCCATGTACGCCTTCGTGCGGCTCCAATCGAGCGCCATTTCCTTGTTGCGCGTCTTGCGGACCTGTCTTTGAAAGCTGAACGACGCGATGCGCTGGGTCAACTTGTCGATGCCGCCGAGCGGCTTCAGATAGCCCCAGTCCTTCAGCAAATTGTTGACGAAGATGCGCCCTTCGCTGCTGCCGTGGCCGTGGTCGGAGCAGATCAGCCGCAGCGTTTTCATCCCCGCCCCGGCGGCCGTCATGCGCCGGCTTTCGCTGGAATGCAATCCGAGAATCCGATTGATCGACGAGTCGATGCGGCGGAAGAATTTTTGAATCAACGCGCGCCGCCGCGGATTCGCACGCGTCTGCTTCGAGTTGGGATCGCACCACTTCCACGCCTTGTGAAAGAGAATGTCCGTCGCCTGCAAATACGCGACCTGGACATTCGTCGGCAACGTGCGCTGAAAATGCACCGCCAGCGATTCGAGCATTTCGACAGACCCGATGGCGCGATCGATGTTGCGCGAGAACGCGGCGTCATCCACATCCTCTTCCCAATCGTCTTCGAAATTGAAATGCAGCTCCGGCGAGACATTTAAAACGTCTTCGCGCAATTCAGCCGGCTCGGTGAAATGGCTGTTCACATTTGGTGTTTCAAAACCGCTGACGATGTAGCCGTTGTTCAGCGGATACGGCGGATAATTGCGCGGCAGAAAAATCGACCCGCACGAAATACCCGCCTTGCTGAGAATGTTTAAAATGCTCGATTCGCGCTGCACGGAACTGTCGTGAAAACGGAAGCGGTGCGCGGCGGGATCGAAGCGCACGAAATCGACGATGCCATGCTGCCCGGGATCCTTGCCGGTCAGCCAGGTGGTCCACGCCGCGGCGGTGTGCGGCGGGATAGTGGATTCGAGGATGCCATAGTTGGCGCTCTTCAAAAACGACGCCAGCGCCGGCATGGTGCCGTCTTCCGCCAGTGGCAGCAGCACCTCCCAGCACACGGAATCGAGCGCCAGCACCAACACACGGTCATAGGGGACAAATTGCGATGAGTTCATGCGGTTCCGTCACGAGTTCAAAGGGCGGGGATTTTAGCATACGGCGCGAAAAAGGCACGGGCGGAAATTAAGAGAACTTTCCTCAGTTCCTGGGATGAGCCGAGGAGGGCTCAAGTCCCGCTGCGGCCAGCGCCTTCCTCCAAGTGCCGTCAAGAGCGCGCATAATGCGCTTGCCTGGAAATTTCGGATTAGCGCTTTCAAATTTGTTCTTTGTAAGCGGGGTGCCGGGAGGGAGACTTGCCGCGATTCGGCGCAGTTCTTCAATGCACTCCTCTCTCGACAAGCCCCAGCCAAGCTTGGCCTTGTCACAGGAGTCCAGTCCGGCGGCTTTCAAGCATTCTGGCCATCGTTTGTGGAAGCTTCTGATAATGGTGCTGGCGTGAAATCCGGGCGCTGCGTGCTTGCTGTACAGTTCGCGGGAAAGCGCTGTCACGCCGAGCTGCTTCGCGACGCGCTTGAGCTCCACGATACACACCTCAACTGGAGGACGAGGTATCTGCTTTTCGCCGAGGGTCAAGCCCCGCTCAACCCCAGCCGCCCGACATGCATCCGTCCAGGAATGATGAAAGTGTTCGCGAAGAGCTTTGTGTGCGACCGGCATCGCGATGCCTGATTGTTCGAGAAACACCGAGAAAGTAAGGCGATTGGTATTCCGTGCTTGTGCGGCATTTTGAATCGCACCAACAAAATCGTCAAACGGAGGAGGTGGGTCTTTCTTTTCGCCGAGGGTCAAGCCTCGCTCGACACCTGCCGCCCGACAAGCCGCCGACCAGGAGTTATTGAAGTGTTTGCGAAGTGCATACATTGCGACCCACTTTCCGACGCCTGATTGCTCGAGAAACTCCCGGAAGGCAAGGCGATTGGTATTCCGCACTTTCGCAGCGTTTTGGATCGCACCAATAATTTCGTCACACGTCATGGCCGGTCCGGCGTCGGCAAACGAGCTGTCTATCTCCATATCACTCGGCAAACCCCAACCAGGCTCAGCCGTATGACAAGAGTCGAATCCCGCAGCTTTCAAGCATTCTGTCCATCGTCTGTGGAAGCTTTGAATAATGGTATTGGCGTGAAATCCGGGCGCTGCGTGCTTACTGTACAGTTCGCGGGAAAGCGTCGTCACGCCGAGGTGCGCCGCAACGCGTTTGAGTTCCGCAATACACACGTCAATTGGAGCGTGGGTTAAATGATTTTCCCCGTAGATCAAGCCCCACTCAACACCAGCCGCCCGACATGCTTTCGCCCAGGAATTTTGAAAGTGTGTGCGAAGGGCTTTGGTTGCGACTGTCTTTGTGACGCCGGATTGATCGAGAAACACCAAGAAGGTAAGCCGATTGGTATTCCGTGCTTTCGCGGCGTTTTGGATCGCACCAATAAACTCGTCACGCGTCATGCCCGGATACCCCCATATCGCTCAAAATCCTATTTACTGCCATACGCCGGTTCGGTGTCAACAACGTCGCCGCATTTACAAAAGAGCTGGTGTCTGTTACCTTATTTTAAATGGAAGATTTAAAATGACAAAACGAAACCGAACCGCCGCTGGCGGATTACAATCGAAGGTCGCCTATTTACTCGGTTACTGGTTGGCAGCCCATACTAAAAACGAGCCGACCGCGACTACTGTAGTCCACTCGATCTGGCGTCGAACTGCCGGAGCAATTTCTTTCGCCATCATCACCGCAGGGAGACCACTAGCCATAGTTCGAAAGTGTTCGTTATCCACTACCAATATGTCGTCAGAAAATCGCCGGTTGGAGGCGACAGAGTGCTCGTACATTGTTTTTCTCCTACGGGTCTCTGGCTATCCACGAGTTTCATCTCGTAAGATAGCCGCCGCCTTCCGGCGACAAAACCACATTACGAAAATCGTAGGCTCGTGGATACTTACGTCAAGTAAAATTCAGGATGTATAGAACCACAATTAGTAGACTTTGTTGTCGAGTGCCGATAAGTATCTCCAAAGATTACCTTACTTTGCACTACGCCCCGAAATTGTCCCAAAAGAATTATTCATATCAAGTACGAAAACAACAGACGCGCGATCTTCGTAGGCCACACCGCTTAAATTGTAGGACACTTGAATGTTGCGGCTGGCGGATTGTCCTGGGATAAGATCTTTGGCAGGCGCGTTGGTAATACCATCGGTGTCGAAACCACTTTGTGAAAGTGCGGTGGCAAGGACTGTGGCGCTAAATGTGGCCTTTTCACCTCCAGAGGCAACACCTCCTTTGGGAATCTTGTCATATTTGATGGTCATATTATAAAAGTACGAATTGTTCACAGAATGTTGCGAAGTCGAAGCAGGCGTTACTTTACCGTTTTCGTCCACAGTCGTATCAACAATAATGTTGCTAATCCCAAACGAAAACTCGCTATTGTTTTGCTTGGTATCAAAACCAGGCGGCAAGGCAAAAGTGCCGACGTACCTCACCGTATCGGCCTTCTCTTTGTTAAAATAAAACGTAATTGATTACCGCCAATCAAACAGTGTCGGGCGGAAATAGCATTGCCTTCAGTTCGAGGCAATCAACAGCGGCGGTGCGCATCCGTGCGGGACGCGCAGTGTTTTGGAGAGATATTCCAGTGTATGTAGACCGCGT
>JBBRQD010000076.1:0-28094 GCA_038227045.1 Planctomycetota bacterium | reverse complement strand
TTCTCGTCCATGCCGCCCTTGTCGGCCGCCACCGACAATGGCTTGCCACTGTGTAAAACATCCATCATTCTCTTCACCTGTCGATCTGTGACCATTCCGCCCCCCTGATTTGCAGGGAAACAGATTGGCCGATCCCGCCTGAACAAGCCGGGAATTCTACTTGCCGTCAGGGGGAATTATAATTGTCGTTCATCACATGCTGTCTCCGAATTCAGGCCCTAAAAAACGCCTGATCGGATTGCAAGGATCGACGCGCTGGAGTCCATGCCGATCACCTACATTATGCTATAATGATACCATCCCAGCAGAACCTTGTCAAGGCGAATGACAATTTTCTATAAAAATTTTTTCTGATTTCAGTGGACTTTTGGGACGGGATAGTTTCTTGCGCCTGATCCTTTGTGACAGTGTCAATGATGGTAATTGCGAACGCCATTCTTTTCGGCCTGAAAGGCCGCAACATACCAGCCCAGGGCAACGCCTGGGTGAGGTTCGGTAATTTTGAGCGCGCCCTGAAAGGGCAAAACATAACGCGCTCGAAGCATCCCTGGGTTTTGTCCTTTCAGGGCGTTTCAACCTATACATCATACTACCTAGGGCGTTGCCCTGGGCTGGAATGTATGGGCCTTTCAGGCCGGAAATTTACAGAGCAACGCCACTATTTCAGAATTGCTCCGGTGACTTCGATCGCATCCCGCCGGCCGGCCCTCGGTCGAACCCGGCTTTTTCAGTGGCTCTTCCTATCGCAGGACCCACTCATTCCCATGCAGCCGAGTCCAAGCGCCGAAACCTCCATGCCGCGCTTTCCAAGTTTGCGCTTTTGCTTTCATTTCCATCCGTCAGTGTTCGAAAACGATTCATAACTGCAGCCAGTGGAATATTCGAAGTTCTCACCTGTCTTCAATTCATATGCTTCCGACGCCAGCCCTAACAAGGATTCGAAATCCATATCTTTCGGCATCTTGCGCGGATCGTTCAGGACAGCTTTGTAGAACTTTTGCCCATTGGCAAGCACGACGCACCTCGCATAAAGGAACCCGTCGGCAGAAACGTAGCGCTGTTTCGAATCGTATGAGTACTTTCCGATATTGCTTGCGTGGGCCTTGGTATCGAGTTGATACAATAGAAATGAGAAGCGCTCCTCAAACTGGCAAATCTCTGCTTTCGATTTGGTGGAAAGCATCTTGATCGCAGGCGTGAGCACCATTTTGTCGTCGCCCTGATAATTCCAGTCAAGCAAATTGATGATAGACCAAAAATCCTCTTCGCTCATCATTTTCTTTGGTTTCTGAGGAAGCCTACGCAGGCGTTCAGATTCCTCTTTTTGCTTTCGTATCTCGTCTTCGAAGGCAGGTCGGTCGTGTATCCATCGCCACTCGAGAAACGCTTCATTGCCAACAGATTCGTACCATTTCCCTCCATATGAATTGCATTCAATTTCTGCCTCGGACTTGGTCAGGGGAATGTTACCGATGAACTCGAAATTTACTGGAGGGGAACCATCGAGCCACTTGCGCGCTGGATGGCCTCTGTAAAAGAACCTTTTTTGGATGACCGTTGTGCGGAGCTGTGGTTCCTCGAGAGAAGGGCGTTCGCGCCCAAGATATTCGGACGTAGAGACCAACGAGGACTTTCCGATCCGTCTGATCACTCGGACGGCCACATACCTGCCATCGGGTAATTTCGCAGTAAGAATATCGCCGGCGCTTAACATGGGATTTTCCAAAAACTCAAGAGAGATTCGGAGATTCAGGGACGCGCACGAAACTCTGCTGCGCTACTTCATCCCGCTACGCACCACCGTCACCTTCTGCACCGCCATCCAATCGCCGTTCGGCTCGCCTTTGTCCCACAAGCGCATTCGGTATCGGCGCGTTTCGGCGGTGCCGACGACGAACAGCGGCGTGTCGTCGAGGTATGGCGTTCAGTGTCGATCGCCAGAAAACTCCACGCGCCGGCATCGCCACGACTTATTAATATTTACTAAGAGATACACTCCCCCAGAAAGTATTGACCTTCTTTGTGAGTTCTACTATTCATAACATCTATAGATTTTTCGAAATTCGAAATTCAAAGGCGGCAATTGCTTAACGTTCTTCTGTCATTATGCCTAATTGCACTCTATTATTGGTTACACACAATCTAATGCAAGCGAAATACACATATTACAGCCCGTCCATTTTTGTTCTTCGAATGCGCTGGATTTCTCACAACTTTTCTGCGAGACAGGCGTCAAATTGAAAACAGTGACCCATTTCATGCCATTCGCGCGGGAGAACGCCATGTTCGGATTTAAATCTGTTGCACTTCTCATGTTCATCGTTGCTCCGTTTCTCGCCGTGACCGCGGGAGAGAACGCGGGGCCAGTTCTTGCGGAACCGGACGGAACCAGGGCGTTTGACGATCTCAAGATTTATTACGGCGATTCGAGCAAGAAGCCCGATGTGGCGAAAGCGGTGAATGGCTTGCAGGATGCCGACGCGGCGAAACGCAAATCCGCCGGGCGCTATCTGCTGGCGCTCTTCGAGCAATCGTTTGCGGACGAAAGCAATGGGCGCGCGCCGTGGAAGAAGACGCCGTTTTTTGGCGGCGGTTCGGTGAGTGACGCGCGCAATTTCCGCAAGGAACTTGGCGCGGCGTTCGGCAAGGACGCGTCCTCCGCCGAGGCGCTGGATAGCGCGCTGTGGCTGCTCGATTCCGAAATGCTGGCGGAAAATCAGGCCGCCGGCATGAGCGCGATGCGCCGCATCAAAGCGCCGCGCTCGGCCGAGATTTTCAAAAAACTGCTCGCTCAGCCGCATCCCAACGCGTCGGTGACTCAAGGCGTGATCGAAGAAGCCGCGGCGCGCGGGATGAAGGAACTCGCGCCGGAGATCACGGCGCTGTGCAAGCACTATCGCCAATCGGTGCGTGAAGCCGCCTATGCCGCAGCGCCGAAGCTGGGCGTGGACAAGCTGCCGGCATTCAAGCCCGAAGACGCCTTCACGCCATGGCTCGATGGACAGATTCGAAACATCGCGGCTTTGGCCTGGCCGGAATTGCCCAAGGACGCGGCGTACATGCGTTTCGCCGTAGCCGGAACGCGCGCACAAAACTTCAGCGGATGGGTGCTCAAAGACGAGAAGGATTCCTGGCGCGTGCTCAACACGTTTGGCGAAACGGTCACGCTGCAAAAGAAGGACGCAAAATCGGAGCCGCGCACGCTGGCCGAAGACGCCGAGGAGTTGATCAAGACCCGGACCGGCGGCGAGAAGGACAAACGCGACGGGCTCTCGCGACGTGGCGGATTGACCGGCCAATTCGAGCCGGGATTCATCAGCACGTCCGAGGCGCTGGTGGGCGCGTGGAGCTATCTGCGCGGGGACAAGAAGACCGCCGCGCTGGTGCTTTTCTCGCGCATCGAAGGCATTGCCGACGATCGCTGGGTGGGCACCGCCACGCGCGACATGCTCGGCCACGTGTACCATCAGCAGATGCTCAACGCGTTTTCGCACGAGCGGGATTACGCGCAGGTGCTGGAAATGGCGAAGCATCTGTCGAAGCCAGTGTTCGACGGCTACCAATATCAGGAGCGTGCCAAACAGCTCGCGGCTCAATTGGAAAAGCGCGGCGACGATTTCAAAACGCTCGCATTGCCCGAACCCACGGCCTGGGAGACACAGAAAAAAACGCTCGACCGCGCGGCGCAAATCAAGTTTCTCGCCGATCGTCTGCGCCTCTTGAATTGTATTCAAATGGGCCAGCCGGGCGGCGTGAATTACGAAGATCCGCAGTCGGCCGAACCCGGTTATAACGCGGGCAGCAAACCGGCGCGCGGCGTCATCAATCCCTATGTCGAAATCGACAAAATGAAGCTGGCCACCGCCGATTTGCCCGCGCTCGTGCCATATCTTGCCGATGAAAATTTCATGCCGACGTTCAGCTATTGGCGCGACTTTCACCCGAGCCGCACGCTGCATCAAGTCAACTGGGCCGTGGCGAATTTGATCAACAACGCGGCGAAGCGCGACCTGGCGGAATTGCAAAAGTATTTCAGTCTCGATGCGGACGGCAAGAAAAAACACATCGCCGGAATTCTGGAGTGGTGCAAGGCCAACGCCGGAAAAACGCGCGACCAATTGCTGATGGAAATCATTGGGCAGAGCAAGGATTGGCGCGAATTCGAGAAGGCCGCGAAAGAGGCCATCCAACTGCATCTGGCGGACGTGCAGCCGGCGATGCTCAAGCGCGCGGCCGACTTCAAGGACCACGCGGGCGATTTCGCGGAACTCTGTTATCACACGGACGATCCAGCCGCCGCCGCGCCCGCTCGAGAATGGCTGAAACAACCCGCGCCCGTTGGAAAAAAGAACGTGGATGCGGGCGATAAACAGCGCTTTTGGGCGGCGCTCATTCTGTTGCGATTCGGCGACAAAGACAAACTCGAAGGTCTTGCCGAATTGAAAACAGTGCTCGACAAAGACGACGGCAGTTATTGGTATCCGCGCGCGATCGAACCGCTGCTGGCCACCAAGAAGGAAGAGGCCATGAAACTGGCGTGCACCATCTTTGCCAAACCGCGCTTCGATCTTAGCTGGAGCGGAAAGGCAATCGTTCACCGGCTGTTGCTGGAGGGCCGCGAAGAATGCGTGAACTCCTTGCTTGAAAAATTGGACAGCACGAAAGATTCCGGTTCGCGCAGCGGCGATTGGCAAGGCAAAAACGTTCAACGAAAAAGTGTCGAAGGCGACAAAATCGCGGACATGCTGGCCGAACTGCGAACCGACAATTTCAAGTACGACGGCATGGCACCCGATGAGGATCGCGCGAACGCGCGCGAGAAATTAAAACCGTGGTTGAAGGAACAATTCGCGCTGATTAAGGCAGGGAAGAAATCGCAGATCAAAGAGAAAGCGGAATCGATCCACGTCGGCGAATGGCACATCGATGCGCCGTGATTACCAGGCCATGCAAGTTACAATTCAGGCGTGACCTCTGCATCGACAATCTTGGAATCCATCGCCGGCGCGTCGCCTTCGAGCGGCGTTACGGCATCGAGGAAAATCCAGCATATCGCCCCCAGAAGTGCCGCGGCGGTCATCGTCCAAAAGACAAAATTCCAGTTGCCCGACGCGTGTCCGATCACCATGGGACAGAGAAAGCCCGCGAAGTTTCCCATCATGTTCATGCTGCCCGAAAACGTGCCGGCGAAACGCCCGCCCACGTCCATGCACGCGCCCCACGCGCAGGGAATCGTGAAATCGCTGAACATGCTCGCGAGGCCCAACGCCAATCCCAGCGCGCCGGGCGTCAGCGCTTTCAAATCCGACGTGGCGACATACGCCAGGCAGCAGGTAGTGCCGATCAGTCCCAGCGTTCCCAGGATTCGGCGCGTTTGCCGCAAGCCCACTTTCGCGGCAATTTGCTTGGTGATGAATCCGGAAATCAGGCAGCCGATCCCGCCGAAAAAAAGCGGCATGCACGCAATCCGCGTCAGGTAGTCGTCGTTGTATTCGCCATGGTATTGGCGGCTCAAATAACTGTTGAACCACGTCACGTAAAAATACCAGACATAGCTGACGCAGAAATACTGCGCCCAGAGCAGCCACGCGGCCTTCGACGAAATGAAGAGACCCCACGGCACGTTGGCGTGGCTTGTCGCGTATTTGGCATTGGGCTCAAGCAGCTTTTTCTCGGCCTCGTTGACTCCGGGATGATCTTTCGGATTGTCGCGAAACCAAAGCCCGAAGACGATCACCCACAGCACGCCGGGAATTCCAAAAATGAGGAACGACTGCCGCCATGGCTGGGTGTAGCCGTTGCTTTTCAGCAGATTCAACACAAACATTACGATGAGCGGCGTGAACGCTCCGCCCCAACGCGCGCTGAGCCACAGAATGCTCTGGGCCCGGACGCGTTCGGCGGGCAAAAGCCAGTTGACGAACGCGCGGGTCAGATTGGGAAAGCATCCGGCCTCACCGGCGCCGAACAAAAATCGCACCGCGAGAATTGAATAAAAGCCGCCCGTAAAACCGGTGAGTATCGTAAAAAAAGACCACCAGAGCACCACTCGAATCAGCGCCCGCCGCGGGCCGTAACGGTCGCCCATCCAACCGCTGGGGATTTCGAACAGCGCGTACGCCAGGCCGAAAATGCCCAGCACCCAGCCGATCTGTTTGTCGTCGAGGCCCAAATCGCGTTGAATGTCATTTTGCGATTTACTGATGCAGACGCGATCGACGTATTGAATAACCGCAAGCGACACCGCAAAGATCACGACCCCGTAGCGGGTATGGGACGGCTTTTCTGCTTCGATGCTCATGCACTCTTCCCCGCCTGTGGAACTGCCGTTACGGTTTGAAAATCAGCTTCAACGTCCCGCCCGGATTGTGCGTCATTTTCATAAAGCTCGCCTGTCCGTCGTCGAGCGAACGGGTTTCGGTCCACGCCGTCAAATCGAGTTTGCGCGATTCGAGCAGGCTCAGCGACGTGTTGAAGTCGCGCGCGGAATAGCAGAATGTCGTGAAGACGCTCTGTTCATTGCGGATCATTTCAATCCACGGCAAGCCGCTGTCGTTTTCCGCCATGCCGATGAACAGCAGGCGTCCGCCGCGCGCGCACGCGTTCACGCCGGCGCGGCGCGTGGCGTCGACACCCACCGCGTCGATGACAAATTCCGCGCCGTTCGCCGTGAACTTGCGCACGGCGGCGACGGCGTCTTCTTTCGCGCTGTTGATGACGCAATCGGCCTTGAGCTGGCGCGCGACATCCAGGCGCTCTTCAATGCGGTCGATCACGCAGACCTTCGGGATGCCGCGCAATTTCGCCAGCGCCAATGCCAGCGAGCCGATCGGCCCCGCTCCGAAGATCGCCAGCGATTCGGGAATCTCCGTCATCGCGATGCGAAAAAAATGGACCACGTTGGCGAGCGGTTCGACGAAAACGGCTTCCGTGTCGCTCAGGCTGTCCGACACCGGAAAAATCTGCGACGACGGCACCGCGGTGAATTCGGCGAAGGTGCCATGCACGCGGTCGAGTCCGATGAGCCACCAGTTCGCGCAGAGATTTTGTTTTCCGGCGAGGCACGCCGGACACGCCATGCAACTGACCAGCGGATTGATGACGACGCGCTGGCCGTGCTTCCAGTGTGCGGCGGTCGCGTGCGTATCGGCGACGGTGGCGACGGCTTCATGGCCGAGAATCAGGCCCGGCTTGCGGCGCTCGCTGTGCCCGAGAAAGCCGTGTACGTCCGAGCCGCAGATGCCGGTCGCGGCAATTTTCAACAGCACCTGGCCGGGCTGCAACGCCGGCGTCGGCACGTCCTGAATCTCGACTTTCTCCGGCCCGACATACATGAGGGCTTTCATGAAATTCCTCGAAATTATCGTGTACACCGAAGATGGGAATTAAACCGCGAGAGGACGCGGAGGTGCGCGGAGGAAAAACGAGAGATCAACCGGCAGGTCTAAAAGAAGAGAAGGAACCTTTCGGCTCCTTCTCTTCAATCGGTTCAAACACTCTGCTTACTTTGCTTTTGGCTTCTTGGCGTCGGGCTTGGGGGGATCTTTCTTTTCAGGTTCGGCGGCTCTCGGCGTAGACGCGGCTGGCGGAAGCCCCGCGTCCGCGACTTTGATTCCGTAATGCTCCAGTTTATCCACCGACTTCTTCTTGTAATCGCTCTTCGGGAAATTCGACACGACGGATTGCCATTCGCGAATGGCTTTGGTTTTCGCGTCGGTCGGTTCGACCGTAATCAATTTTTCATAGCACAACCCGGCGAGGAAATGCGCTTGAGCCACATAATCGTCGTTGTCGAAAAACTGAGCGATGATATTCAGGAAAGCCCAGCGAGCGTCGGCAAACGCGTTGTCGGCCAGCGGCTTGTTGCCCTTGCCTTCGTATTCCACACCCTGCGCCAGATTCGCCTGTCCCAGCGACATGTAAGCGGCGGGAAGTTGCGCCAGCATGGAATAATCGTTCTGCGTGTTGAATTTGTCGATGATCGCGTTGGCCTCGGTCACGGCCTGCGTGTATTGCTTCATCTGAATCATGCCTCGGAATTCGCCCTCGACGCATTCACCGATCAAGTCGGGGTATTTGGCGGCCTTGACCTTGGCTTCATGCCAAAGGTCGCGCGAACCCTGCGCGGTGATGCCCGCGACACCCGAGCTGACTTTCCGCTCCGAAATGCGCGCCTTGCCGATCGCCAGTTGCACGAGCGCGCGATCCGCGGGTTCACCGTATCCTATGCCCAATTTTCCGGTTTCGTCGCGGTACTTGGCGATGCGGGTTTCGGCGTCCTTGATGGCGGTGTCGGCGTCCTTCAAATTGTCCTGCTCCGCGTAGCACACCGGCAGCTTGACGACGATGTCGAGCATGAAGCGCGACTTCGGATTGGCGTCGAGCGCCTTCTTGAAATAGTCCGCGGCGGGCGAGTACGTCAGCGACCTGCCTTTGTATCCGTTAAAAATTCCCGCCGCAAAAAATGCGTTCCCGATGCCGTAATTGCAATATTCGGGTGCCCATTTTGCATCCTTCAGGTTGTCCAGCGCTTTGCTGAAATACAAGGCGGCCAGAGTATAGCGTCCTTCGTCGCGCTTTTCCGTGGCCAGTGAATAGTTGGCATCCTTATCCACGTAAACGACATCCTTGACCAGATGGCTTTCCTTTTTCACAACGAGAGTCTTGTACTTGGCTTCGACCGTGAGGTAGTCGTCTTTGAAAACCTTGATTCCCGGAGGAATGACCGGTGCGTTGATGTTGTATAGGACGATCGCGTCCGATTCCTCTTCCTGCGCGGCTTCGCCCGCGCGGAGGCACCCGGACAACGCCGCGGCGCAGAAGAGCACCGTCAAACACTGCTTCATTTTCATAATCAAGTCTCCGTCATTCTGCCTGTACCGCCGGCGTCCCGCCGGTCAGTTTCAAGAAACGTGCCGGCGGGACGCCGGCGGCACAACTGAAGGCTATTTTGCCGCGTTGGCTTTCGGTGCGTCTTTTGGCGTTTCAGCTTTCGGCGCATCCGTCTTTGGCGCATCGGCCTTCGGGGTTTCCGGGGCCGGCGTGTCGGTTTTCGGAGCATCCGGCTGTTTGGAGTCGTCCACTTTTGCGTCGAGCGCCTTTTTCACCGCCGGAGGCAATTTTGCGCCGTTCTCCTCACACTTCTTCAAGAATGCCCGCATGTCCGGCCAGCGCTTCTTGACCATCTCGCTGTTGAAGCCCTGAGTGACGAAGACAAACGACGGGAAATCCACCGCTTCGGTCCATTTTTTCTGTTCGGCGTACAGTTCCGAAATCAGCCGTTTGACGTAGAAATACTGAGCCGATGCCGGATCGAATTTAGGCGCGACGTTGATCAGCCGGACCATCGCGTCTTGTGTTTTGCCGAGCGCGATATCGATTTCCGCGACTTTGATTTCGATTGCCGAACCGCCCTTGTTGAAGTCCTTCAAGATTTCGATCTGCTCTTTGGCGACTTTCATGTATTCGAGCGACGCGTCCTCCTTGCCCTCCGCGCGCAGTTTCTTGGCGACGACGAGCGCCACTTCGGACAGCAGGTCGCGCGCCGCCAGGATTTTGCGGCGGAACTGAATTTCTTCTTCGACGATCGCCAGGTATGACTTGCCGCCCGCTGTCGGTCCGACGGTCAGCGTCGCGCAGTCCTTGAATTCGCCGGCGGGATTTTTGATCGATTCCAGCTTGGCCAGCGCCTTCTCCATGTTCTGATTCAACTGGTCGGTCGCCGGGCGGCGCGGATCGTTCTCCTTCAATTGCACGCCCGCGTCGGTGTCGTACATGTAATCGACCAGCACGCTGTGTTCCTTGACGCAGCGCTCCTGCTTGTTGATCGATTGATAGTTGATGACGCGCTGCATGCTTTTGAGGAACGGACCCCAGACTTTTTCGTCATCCATCATGCGCATGTTCTTGTTGTTGGGATCGAATTTCTTGAGCAATTTGATCGCGATATCGGCGGCCTTGCGGGTCTGCCCGGTCTTGTTGAACAGATACACGAGGCGGCTGTAGTCGTCCAGCGTGAGATCGTCTCCGCTCGACTCTTCCAACATATCGACGCGCTCGCCCTGCAACTCCGCCACTTTGTTCTCGTACAGGTCGATCAATTCGTCGTACTTTTCGCCCATCTCTTTTGTCAGGTCGCTTTTGGTCTTCTTCAACTTTTCGAGCTGAAACGCGGCGACGTTGTAGCGGTCCGAAAGAACGTTCAGCATGAACACGAACAGTTTATTGTCGCTGTTGTTCGCGGCGCGGAAATCGCGCAGCGCGGCGAGCGTGCTTTTCAAATAGGGATCGCTCTCCGGCGCGGGGGTCGTCGCGGCCTGCGAAAGAAGCGCGCGGAATTTGTTCAGGTACGCGATATGCGCCGACGATTTCGGTTGAGGATTCTCGGCTTCGAACGCGATGTATTCGTCAGCGGTTTTGACGGTCTGTTCCCAGTTTCCAGCGCCGATATACAACGAATTCTTAGCCAGCAAAATGGTGCCCTGAGCCTTCTTGCGCCGCGCCAGAACCTTCTCATCGGTCGATGGCGTCTTGACCAGGTATTCGTCGTACTTTTGATAGGCGTAGAGGGCTTTCTGCGCCAGTTCCTTGCCCTGCTTTTCAGATTCTTTCGGATCCATCTTAACGAGCCCGTCGGACACAATCTTCTGTGCCTGTGTCCAACTGTAGGCGCAGTGAACCAGCGCGAAATCGTAAGCCGTCGACGTGGGCTTCACCTTGGCGAATTTTTCAGCCGCGGAGAGGTGCTTGGACAAAGCTTGCTTCCACAATTCGCTCGCGTTCTGCAAAGCTTCTGGATTACCTGCTTTGCCTTCGGCAGCGGCCTTCTTCGCGCTTTCGGCAAAGCTGCGTGCGCCCTTGTCATCGCCATCGGCAATGATGTAGTCCTGGTCGGTGGGGCTATCCGGGTCGAGCGGTGCGCCATCGGCGCCTTTTGTGTTATCTATTATTTTTGCCTTCAGCGCAATGTTCCACGGATCCTTGTGTATGCGTTCGTTGGCGTCCACCGCAAAGATAATGTTGGAACCGGACTTCGCCAGCATTCCGTCTTTTTCTTTTGGCAGATCGAGTATGTCAATCGCTGCCTTCACAGCCTTGACCTGATCCTTTGGAATTCTCTTCTCGTCGGGCATCCATTTCTTGCGATTCTCAGGCAGGAACGAATCGCGCATGGCCTTGTAGGCGATGATCGCTTCGTAATCGTGGTTCATGCGCACGTAGCTCAAGCCCATTTCAAACCACGCCTTCGGTTCGATGTTCAGGCGCGTGACCAGATTGGTATGGTCGCTGCGGCGCGCTTCGGCGATGGCGCGGCGGTAGTGGTCCACGGCGTTCGCGAATTCCTTGTACGCTTCCTGGAACTTGATCTGCGCCTTTTCCTTGTCTTTCGGGTCTTCGGATTTGTTGAGTTTTTCGTACTCCTGCGTGTAGATGTACCGGCCCATCAAATGCATGCCGTGCGCGGCGTCGTACCATTCTTCCGCGGTTAAATGCGGCGTGATTTTCTTGTTGCGCGCGTCGATCAGGATTTCGGCCATGGCCCGTGAAAAATCGTTGGCCCACTGGGAACCGGCTCGTTCTTTTGCCGCGGCAGCGCGCAATTCCTTCACCGCTTTTTCGTAGTCAATGGGCGATTCCGCGAGGATCGTCAACGCCTTCGCGTATTCGATGATCATATCCTTGCCCATGTCTTCGTCGAAAATCGAGCGCAGCGGGCCGGTTCTGATTTTGAGGATGATCTCTTCCACATCGGAATACTTCTTCGATTTCATCTTCATCTTGATCAGATCGTGGACAACCAGTTTAAAAATCGAGATGACCTGCTTTTTTACACCCTCGGGCTGCTGCGATATATCGAGTTCAAGAACCTCGTTCCACGCTTTCGCCGCTTCGTCCTCGCTGCCGATCGCCGAGTACAAACTGCCCTGGCAATACGAGTATTGAGCCATGAGCGCGGGGAAGTCTCCCATGACTTCGTCCTCAAGGCGCTTTTTGCAGTGCGCGACCATTTCGGTCACGATCTTTTTGCGGTCGGGATCGGTTTCGTCGAGCACGTCGACCTGCTTTACCTTCATCGCCACATAGCGGCGATCGGGCACATTCCACGCATAGAACGCCTTGTCCAGCACATCGAGGAAGGCCGGGCCGGGCTGTTTGCCTTCGTCGCCTTTGGGATTGAGTTTCTTTATTTCGTCGTTGTACCGTTTCAAGGCCGCTTGAAATTCGGGGTACGCCTTTTCAGCTTCATCCTTGTAGGCGGTGGCCTTTTTGTCAAACATCGCGCCCGCTTCCGCGCGGTATTTCTTGGCCTCCGCCGGATTGCTCGTGGCGTTGTCCAATTGGGATTTCAGGATGTCCATGTTGATCGAATCGGATTCTTTGAAGGCAGTCTCGTAGAGGCGGAATTTTTTGTCGTTGCTCGCCACGACATCCTTATACAGTTCGCTGGCTTCCTTCAGCAGCGTGCCGCGTTTTTCGACGGTCGCGTCGGCGGCCTTGCGGCGCTTGAACGCCGCCTTGATCATCATCGCTTCCAATTTTGCCGTTGGCGTCGCGGATTCGTCCAGGCGTGCGGCCTGGCGCAGGACGAGGTCGTCCGTAAAATACGGCTGCTCCATCAGCAGTTTCACGTATTCGAAATCCGATTCGGCGCGCGCGGAGCGAGCCGCTCCGGCGAAAACGACGGCGGCGAGAACGATTGAAAGGCGAAAAAAGGCGGCGTTGCGTGTCATAGCCCTATTTCCTTGGCGTAAAAAACAAAACTGAAAGACCGGCGCAAAGGCGCACATACCGAGCATTCGCGATCCGGAAGGGTTGTCCATCCTCAATAATTTCAACGGACGAGCGCACAAAAACTTGCAGAAGCTTTTTCCGCGCTCGTATACGGAAAACGGCCCACGCATCCACATGGGCCGTTCGACGCGTCCAATTCAGACGATGACGCTTAAGGGCAAACGTTGCACGAGCGGCATTTCTCGATCTTCGGCTCGGCCGGCCGGGGATACTTGGCCAGCGGTGCGCTCTTCTCGCTGATGTTCGCCTCTTCTTCATCGAACAGAATGATTCGCGAATTGACCAGCACCAGCAAGTTGCGGCGCACGCGTTCCTTGTTGTTCGTCGAGAAGAAACGGCCGATCACCGGCAAATCCGAGAGCATCGGAACGCCGGTCTTCGTGTCGATCTTGCGGTCGTTGATCAAACCGGAGAAGAGCATGGTGCCGTTGTCCGGGATGGTCACGGTCGTGTTGATCGAGCGCAGTTCCAAATTGGGCAGTTCGATCGGCAGATTGATCGTTCCGCCGGGGACGTTGATGTTGCCGCCATTGGTGATGAAAATAATCAGCGGCGGCGTCAATTCGATTGCGGTGCCGGGGCGCAATTCGAGCGTGATGTATTTCTTGTCGTTGGAGACGGTCGGCTTCACTTCGAGCACCACGCCCGTCAGGAAACTGCTGACCACGGGATCGAACACCGCGCCCGACACGTCGTAATCCTTGATGTAGGAGCGCTGCTGGGCGACCATGATGTGCGAGCGCTGATTGTTGAATTGCATCAACTTCGGCGCGAGCAACTGGTCGGCGGTTTGATCCTTGCGAATCGCCTGCACGACCGCACTGGTCTGCAAGCTCTGCAGGAAACGGAATTGGAACAGCGCGCCCTGCTGAGGATTGCTTTGGACGGACTGTCCCAGAATCGACGACAGCGGATTGACCGGCAGGATGTTCTGGGTCAAGCCCTGGAACAGCACGGGCGATACGAACGCCTTTGAATACCACTGGCGCCGAAAGCCGGCGGGGGCCAGCGCGGGACCGACATTGGCATTTCCCTGATTCGGAAAGTTCGGGTCCAGGCGGGGATGCAGCAGCAGAATCGGGCGCGCTCCGGCAGCCCGATTGATGAACGGCGGAGTCGAAACGAAATTCTGAAACTGGAACGCCGGCGAGGGCTGAATATCCGAGGGCAACGGCGGCGCCAGGCCAGGTCCGCCACCCGCGGCAAACAAGCCGAACCGGGAGGGCTGCTGCAAGGGATCGACCGCGGCGTTGGGCAATGCGACCGAATTCGGAGCCGCGTCCAAACCCGTCAAGCTGATGCCGATAGTTTCCAGGAAATTGTCGCTCACATCCACGAAACGAACCTGCGTTAACACCTGAATGGTCTGCGTTTCGCGGAAACTGCGCAACAATTGGCGAATGCGTTCGTGCACTTCGGGACGCTGGAACACCACCAGCTTGCCGTTGCTGACATCGATCGTGAACTGCGGATCGGTGAATTCGGTGGCCAGAATCTTTTCCTTAATCAACGCCGCCAGATCGGTGTCTTGAAGCCCGGCAGGCGCCGCGCCGGCCGCAAAGGGATCGATGGCCGCCCCAGCCGCTCCAGCCGCGGTGCCCAAATCGATGCGCGGTCCCGGAAAGTCGGTGACCGTCGTGGTCAAATCGCGAATATCGTAAATTTCCAATTCGCCGGTGGCCGCGGCATCGGCTTTTTTGGTGATGAACACGGCCTGATTGCGCAGATCGTATTCCAACTCGGCCAGTTTCAGCACCCACTTCAATGCCAGATCCAAAGGCATGTCCTGAACATGCAGATTAATGGGCGTCTTGTTGGCGCCTTCCGCCACGGCTTTGGGATCGAGAATGATGCTGATCTTCGACAGCGAATTCAAGAATTTCAATGCGTCTTCCAAGGGCGTGTCAACGAATTCAAACGAGACCAGCCGCTTCATTTTTTTGCGAATTTCCTCTTTCCACGGCTCGTCGGTGTGCCGACGCGCTTCAATGGAAGTGCGCTGCGCGATTTGACGCCAGTCGTCGGGATAGATCAAGTATTCGCTGTGCGGAATATTGAAACGATCCGCGCGCTCGCGATTGAGCTGGAAGTTTTCTTTGTACTCTTCGCGGATGTATTTGTCGCGGGCAGTGAATGCCTTGTCCCGCGTTTGCACGAGAATCTTGGCTCCGTCGGCATTGCCCGGATCGAGTTCAAGTACTTTTTCGGCCTGCTGCTTCGCCAGCGAATAACGTCCGGTTTCGAGAGCATTGGTGGCCCGGTCGATCGCCGTATTGAGAGTGCGTTCGTTTTCCTTGCGGCGGCGTTCCATCTCGGCGTGTGCGGCGCGTTCGGCCTCGCCCTTGGCGCTCGCTTCCATTCCCGAGCGCAAACTGCTGATCGTTTTTTCGGACTCGCCCGACAGCTTCTTCGCTTCGTTTTCCTGTTCGGACGTGTTCACATCGACAGGCAAAAACTTCACGATTTCGCGCGCTTTTTCGAATTCGCTCAGCGCGTTTTCCAAGCGCATGATTTTGCCGGCGTTGCCCAGCAGAGAGTCGTCTTTGGCCTGCTGCATGTAGCGCCGGCCGCGATCCAGGCGGTTGTCAAGTTCGACCAAATGCGCCTGCACTTCCACCTGGCGGTATTCGGCGACGTTCTGCATGGCTTGTTTAATGCGCGCGGAGCGCATGCCAAATTTGTCCCGGACCTGGAGCAAAAGGCTGCGAACCTTGACGTTCGAACCATCCATTTTCGCGGCCATTTCCAACTCGGCCTTTGCGGCTTCGTATTCGAAATTGTCGTACAGCCGCTTCGCCGTTTGATAGCGGCTCTCGACCTCGGTGGCGATTTCCTTCTGCAACTGCTGTTGCTTGACGACTTCCTGCTCGAGCAGTAATTTCGCTTTGTCGTCGGGCGGCGGCGGGGGAGTCACCGGTTCGCCAGCGCGGGCGCATGAAAGACCACTCGCCGCCAGCATCAGTATCGCAGCGCAGAACGTTCTTGAAAACATATTGTCGTGCCCCATTCTCATCGATCTCCTCCCCCGTCCACGTGCAGTCAGTTCGCATTCATGCAAGCGCTTTAGGGTCACTTACACTTGTTCTTTTCTTCTCGCTTCGACTCACCGTAATAGAGCGGACCGGGCGTCGGCGAATAAATCAATTTCTCTTCTTCTTCATTGAACAAAATAATGCGTGGGCTGATCAGGATCGCCAGATTGCTCTTGGCGTTGTCAACAACGTTCCAGCGGAAGAGCCGTCCGACAACCGGCAGATCGCTCAGGAAAGGCACTCCGTTTTCGGCGTTGAACTTCAAGTTCTTATACAGACCGCCGATGAGCATGATGCCGCCGTCGGGGACTGTCGCCGTCGTGCGCACTTTTTGAATCGACAATTCCGGGAACTGGATCGGAAACGAGAGCAACACCAGCACATTGACTTGCGCACCGGCGTTGACCGTGAATGTATCGATTTGGCGGGTCACGAAATTCGTCAGTTCGGTGACCGTGGGGCGCAGTTCCAGCGTCACATAACGGCGGTCGCTGGACACGATCGGCTTGACGTCAAGCACGACGCCCACGAGAAACTGGCGAATGGTCGGATCGTAGCTGTCCCCGGAGATTTCATAGTCCGAGACGTAGGATTGCTGGCGCGCCACGAACATGTTTGCGCGCTGGGTGTTGAAGACCGTCAAGCGCGGAGCGATCAGCGTGCTGGAGTTCTCGCGAACGGCCAGCGCGCGGATGAAGGCTTGCACTTGCGCGTTGTTCAAAATCGTGAGCTGCGCGGACAAGCCGCCCTGCCGCACGGTGTTGGTCGTATCGTGCGCCGAGATCGAGTCGGGATCGTTAGTGAAGAAGTTGATCTGATGATTGACGATCGAACCCACCGTCGAGAGCAGCCCGCCATTGGTCTTGTTGGGACCATCAACGAAGCCCGGGAACGGAAGGTTAGGCGGCGTTGTGTCGGTCGATCCCGGCACGCGTGGCTGGAGGAACCCCGTCGGCGCGCCCAAGCGCCGCAAATCGCCGAAATCGCCGAAGAGCACGTTCGGATCGAGACCCTGGAATTCCACGCCGGTCTGTTCGAGATAGGCTTCGCGAATCGTCAGGAAGCGCGATTCGATGTTGATCATCATCTTCTGCGTCGAGCGGAAATTGCTGAGCAACTGTTCGATGAGCTTGTGAATTTCAGGGCGCTGCATGACGACCAGTTTGCCGCCCTTTTCTTCAATTGACGCGCCGGTCGCCGGATCCCACATATCGGGCCGAATGCGCGTCTTGATCATTTCCTGAATGGTCGCGTTGGTCGGGGTCTGGGTCTTGGCACCGCCGCCGAACGGCGTCAATGCACCGCCGCCGCCGCCTGCCGCGCCTTTGTCGCCCGCCACCGTAATTTGGAATTCGGGACCGGGGAAATCCTGAATGACCGACGTCAAATCGCTCACGTCGTAAATTTTCATTTCGAGCGGAGGCAGCAGCGTCTGCGGCTTGCTGATGAAAATCGCGCTGTCTTGAAGAACATACTCAAGTTCGGCGAGTTTCAAAATCCATTCCAACGCCAAGTCCAAGTTCATGTCGGTCACGCGCAGATTAATCTGCGGTGGAGCCGCAGCCAGAACTTTGGGATCGATGATCATGGTCACGTTGGCCAGGCGGCGCAGGAAGTCGACGGCATCCGCCAGGGGCGTGTCCACGAATTCAAACGTCACTTTGCGCTGAAGCCGCTTGCGAATGTCTGCCTTCCAAGGTTCTTCGGCAATTTTTCGTCCAATGGACACGTCGGTGCGCTTGCTGATCTGATCCCAATTAGAGGGGTACTGAATCAGCGGTGCGGAACTGATGGTCGCCTCGTCGTTATCCTGGAACGAACTGCGGTATTCGTTTCGATAGAGTTCGGAGAATTCCGCCTTTTCATTGGCGTGAGCGGCAGCGCGAGCCTTGTTCTTCAAGCGCTCGGCTTCCGGGTTCAAAGGCTCCATGATCAAGACGCGCAAGGCCATCTGTTCGGCACCCTTGTAGTCGTGAATCTGGAGGAGCGCTTCGACGTGCTCCAGCATTTTATTCATGCGGATTTTCCAGAGTTCGGTATCCCGCGACCGCATTCGTTCGCTCTCTTGTTGAGCGAGTCTGCGCGTGTTATAGCTGACCTCTTCGTTGATTTTGTCGATCTTGCCGCGCACGCGCGTCAGAGCCTCTTCCGCTTGCCTGCGCAAGCCCGGCAATTCGGCGGCGGGCGGCATCCAGTTGACGATTTCAATCATGCGCCGGTAACGATCCTGCGCCTGCTCCAGGAACTTCAAGCGCTCGGAGAGCGAGCGAATTTTGTCGCCGGAAGCGCTATCGAGCACCGTTTCGCTGCCGCGCGTTTCAAAGGAGCGCGCTTCCTCCATATAATGGGCCAGCGTGATGCTCTGTTCCTGCAGTGTTACGCGGTCTTTTTCCGCGAGGTTTTTGATCATGTGGCCCACGCCCATGTCGATGTTCAGAAGCGACTTGACGGTCAGCAATTTTTCGCGGGCGAGTTCGTGCGACGGATCGAGCGAGAGCGCTTTTTCAAAATAAATTTTGGCCTGCGAGTATTCCCAATCGTTGTAAAGCCGGAGTCCCACCTGGTACGCGGCTTCAGCTTCGCGCTTGGACGCTTCTTTTTGAAGGAGCGCGGCGCGCTCTTCTTCCTTTAAGCGCTGCTCGGCCGCTTCGTTGACCGGCGGATTCTCGGGTTTGGGCGCGGTCTTGCCCTTCTCTTTGTCTTTGTCGTCGTCAGGTGCCGGCGTTGCTTTCGCGGGATTTGCAGCGACAGCCGGATTGACTATGGCTTCAGGAGCGGCTGGAACGGGCTTCGCGGCGGGCGTGCGCGCGGCATCATCGGCCTGCTTATTCAATAAATCCTGAGCGGACTTGGCTCGCACTGCCGCGTCGCCAGATTCCACTGGAACTTTGACAACGGGTGCAGCCGGGCTTACCGGAGCGGAAGCAACGGGCGTGGTTTCTTCTTTCTTCGATTCCGGCTTCGGCGCTTCGTCTTTAGGAGCTGGCTTCGCGTCGGTTTTTGCGCCGGCAATCACTTTTGTCAGCGGCCCTTCGGGAACCACCGGAGTTACCGGGGTGGACACGACGGGCACTGTTTCTTCTTTCTTTGGTTCCGGTTTCGACGCGGCGTCTTTCGCCTCGTCTTTTGGAGCAGGCTTCGTTTCGACTTTTGCGTCTTCGGTTTTTTTCGCAGGCGCTGAAAGCTTGGCGTCGCGATTTATAGAGACGGATTGCGGAATTCGGTTTTTGGGATCGGAGAGGTCGACAGTGTCGGCGTTGCCGCCAAGCTCGACCGTTTCAGCGGGAATATCGGCTGGCGATGTTATATCCAGCGCCGAACGACGCGGCGCGTCGGCAGAAGCTACGATAGGCGGCGCATCCAGGTTCGCGCCCAAATCGCCTTTTTTATTTGCACAACTGGTCAGCCCCGCGAATAATCCCGCGATGAGAGCTATGCCGGCAAGCGCACGCAATCGGTTCATCGACCGCGACGTCCTTTCTAGTTGAGCCCACGCAGAATTTCTCGTTCAAAAAACGCTGCGCCTAAATCGTTATATGGATGACTTCCGCCAACTTTAACTGCTTTTTTTTTTCCGTCAAGACTAATGTCACATTTATGCAAGTTTTAGGGCGATGAAAATGACGACAAGATAAAGGGGCGGCAAGGCGTCACCGTTAAACGGTTCGCCAAGACGGAATTAATGGAATTTTTTCACTCAGCAATCTGGTCACTATTTCATCCATTCTTTGTACGCCAGGCACTCAATGCATTAGCCGTTCTCAAAAATCAGCGCGGAAAAATTCGAAGGCGTTAAATAACGGTTGACAAATGAACCTCGACAAATGACAAATGCGTCCACGAAATTCAACAACACTTTGATTGAAATCGCCAGGAGATATTAATAGTGTCTTATTTCATGGGCATTGACATCGGCACCTCGGGCACGCGCGCGATTGTTATCGACGCCGCAGGCAAACTGCATGGCGTGGGAACGGCGGCTCACACATGCCAGTCGCCGCACCCATTATGGAGCGAGCAAGCGCCGCTGGAATGGTGGGAGGCGGTTAAAATCGCGGTGAAGGCGGCGGTCAAAGCGGCGGGAGTGAATCCGAGCGACATTAAAGGCGTGGGGCTCTCCGGCCAGATGCACGGGCTGGTGTTGCTTGATAAAAATCAAGAAGTGCTGCGCCCGGCGATTTTGTGGAACGACCAACGCACGGTTGCGGAATGTTCTGAAATTAACGAGCGCGCGGGCGGCGCCGCGCGACTGCTCGAACTCGTCAGCAATCCGGCGCTCACCGGTTTCACTGCGCCGAAAATTCTCTGGGTGCGCAAACACGAGCCGCGGATTTTCGATCAGGCGGTCAAGGCGCTGCTGCCAAAAGATTTCATCCGCTTCAAACTAACGAGCGAATTCGCCACGGAAGTTTCGGATGCGTCGGGCACGCTGTTGCTGGACGTGACTCATCGCGTGTGGTCGAAGGAATTGCTCGCGAAACTCGAAATCGACGAGTCGCTCCTGCCCGCGTGTTTCGAAAGCACGGTGCCGAGCACGAAGATCAGCGCGGCGGCGTCCGCGGCATTGGGCGGCGCGCTGGCCGCGGGTACGCCGGTCGTCGGCGGCGCCGGCGATTGCGCGGCGGGTGCGGTGGGCGCGGGAATCGTGAAAAGCGGCGTGGCAAACATTTCCATTGGAACCAGCGGCGTGGTCTTCGTTCACGCCGACCAGCCCATGACCGATCCACTGGGGCGCGCACACACGTTCTGCCATGCCGTGCCGGGGAAATGGCACAATATGGGAGTGACGTTGAGCGCCGGCGGTTCGCTGCAGTGGCTTAAAAACACGATCGGCCATCCGGAGAGCGACGTCGCGCAAAGCACAGGCGGCGACCCCTACGATATTCTCGTCCAGGAAGCACAGACGGTTCCGGTCGGCAGCGGCGGCCTGTGTTTTCTGCCCTATTTGACAGGCGAGCGCACGCCGCACGCCGATCCCTTCGCCACGGGCTGCTACATCGGCATCACTCCGCGGACCACGAAGGGCTACCTGACTCGCGCTACCATTGAAGGCGTGTGCTACAGTTTGCGCGAATGTATCGAAATCTTCCGCTGCATGAATGTGCCGGTCACCGATGCGCGGGTCACCGGCGGTGGCGCGAAGAATGTATTTTGGAAACAGACCTTGGCGGACATGTTCGGGCAGCCTACGTGCTCGCTGGCGGCGTCGGAAGGCGCAGCCTACGGCGTGGCCTTGCTGGCCGCGGTGGGCACCGGCACCTTCGCGACAGTCGAAGAAGCCTGTGAAGCCACGGTCAAAACATGCGGCGCGGTGGAACCGATCCCCGCCAACGCGGCCGTTTACTCTAAATATTATCCGATTTGGAAGGATTTGTACGTGGCTCTAAAAGGGAGTTTCAAGCGCCTGTCCCGGGCCTAAGGAATATGCACCACAGAGGCACTGAGAACACGGAGAACGGCAAATGGTTCGCACGGTAATCCGCCAGATTTAATTCCACCTCCGTGTTCTCTGTGGCTCCGTGGTGAATAATAGCAGTTTATATTCCGCACGGTTTCGCTATAACGAACGGCCATGGAATCGACCACAACTCTTGAACCTCTTCCTCTTTTTGATCGCTTGCGCGGGGCTTTGCTCGAAGATTTGACGTCTGTTGGCGACGTCACCTCTCAGGCGCTCGTTCACGAACACAAATCCGCGCAGGCCGATTTCCTGATCAAAGGCTCGGGCGTGCTGTGCGGGGTCCAATTATTGCCGCTCATTTTTCAGATGGCCGAGCAATTGGTTTCGAACGAGGCTGCGGGACGTGCATGGGATCTTGACGATGCACAGACGGCGGCGTCAGCCGGCAAGATGAGCTGGGACGACGTGCTGAAATTGCGCGACACGACGGAGCGCCGGGCAATCGCCGTGTCAATCGCGAAAAAGGACGGCGAACGCGTGAAGCAGGGCGACGTGGCCGCGACCGTATCCGGCAACGCGCGCGCGATCCTGGCGGGCGAGCGGCTTGCGCTGAACCTGCTGTCGCATCTCTCCGGAATCGCAAGCTACACGGCGTCGTGCGCCGATTTGATCGCGCACACGAAGGCGAAGGTGCTGGATACGCGCAAGACAATGCCGCTCTGGCGCGATTTGCAAAAATTCGCGGTCAAATGCGGCGGCGGTGAAAATCACCGCAAAGGCCTTTATGATCAAATCCTGATCAAAGACAACCATCTGGCGTTGTGGGGCGCAAAGGATCCGGCGGGTGCCGTGCGAGCGGCGCGGGCGCGTTTTCCGAATCTAAAAATTGAAGTGGAAGTGACCGACCTCGCGGGGTTAAAGCAGGTTCTTGACAGCAATCCGGATTATATAATGCTCGATAATTTTTCAATCGAACAGCTTGCGGCGGCGGTGCACTGGTGCGCGGAATCGAGAAAAAAAAACGCGCACGCGAATCGGTTCCCCGTGCTGGAAGCCTCAGGGGGCATTACGAGGGAGAATCTCGTGGCCGTGGCGGAAACCGGAGTGTCGAGAATCAGCCTCGGAGCACTCACACACACGGTGTTTCCCCTCGACATTTCACTTGAAATGCGATTCTAAAAGATTTGTTTTTTCGCGGAGAAAATGCAGTTTTCGAATGCAAAACCGCTACCCGATGTCTTAACACACTTTGCAGAAATCTTAAACGATCTTAAAATTACGCGTTCTTGATTTTCGCACTTTTTCGCAGCGGCGAATGAAAATTTTTCGCTGTGCAACTCTCGTCCGATATTGTCTTTACTTAATAAAATCAGCCGGGCGAAAATTTAACGCTTGCACTCCGTTCCAATCGGATAGAGTCGGAAGTGTCCAAACAATTGCGCGTCTGTTTCACAGGCGAGATCGCGGGAGGAGAAAGTCATGCGATTTGTTCCTTTATTGCAGATTGGCAGTGACACATTGCGTGCTCGAAATCGCGCATCGTGCGGGAAGACGAAAACGGCGCTAGTGTCCCACTTGACACTAGAAGATTAATAAGAAGAGCTCAAAAGGAATAAGGGTAGAAGGCGCAATTCCCTTTCGATTAAATTCTCGCTTCCTAATTAAAAAGCGACACAAGCTGGGTACGGAATCGTCACCCCTGAATTTTTACATTCATCGGGTGTGAGGAGTGTTGTTTTGTCAGAAAATCTCATCACCTTGGAAGCCATCACGGAAAGCGTCATTGCGCATTTGCGCCGGGTGATCGCACGGGATAGTTTCGACGCTCATTTTGCGGGGCTGCGGATTCGCATTGAAGACGATCATTGCGCCTCGATCGTCGCGCCCACCCGCCATGCCAGCGAGTGCCTTGCCCGGCTCTATAAGACCGAATTGATTGAGTCGGTTCGCGCCTCGTATCCGAATTTGGTGGACATTCATTTTTGTTCGACGCGGCAGGCGCAGGATTCCTCCGCCAAACTGGGTGCGATTCTGAACGACGCTACGCGTGGCAAGACGAACGACGCGTCGTGTCAAAATGGCGCACATCCAGCCAATGGTTTTTGCAACGCACCGCCCTCGCGCGCCAAGTCCGCCGCGAACGCATACGTGTCGTTTGAGCCGCGTCTTTCACCGGTCTTTCGGCTGGAGAGTTTCGAAAACGGGATCGGCAATAAAATTGCCTGCGCCGCCGCTCAAACGGTGGTGGAAACGCCGGGTGTCGTCTATTGCCCCCTTTATCTTTTTGGCGGACACGGACTCGGCAAGACGCATCTCCTGCAGGGCATCGCGCTGGGAATTCTGGATCGCAATCCCGGCGCGAAAATTCTGTATACGTCCTGCGAAGCGTTCGCCAACGGCTACATCGCGGCCGTGCAAAACCGCAGCCTTGACGCGTTCCGCGCGCGCTTCCGTTCCTGCGACGCGCTGCTCATCGACGACATTCAGTTCCTGACCGGAAAAACGAAGACGCAGGAAGAATTGCTGCACACCATTCAATTTTTGCGCAGCGCGTCGAAACAGGTCGTGCTCAGCGCCAACGTGCCGCCCGCCGATCTGGCGCGCATCGATCCGCGACTGGCTGAAATCCTGCGCTCGGGCCTTTCGATCAAACTGGAATTCCCCGAATTCGAACTGCGCGTCCGGCTGCTTCACGCGCTGGCCAAGCGCCGAAATTGGGACGTGGACGACGGCGCCGCGCGGGTGCTCGCGACACATCTCGAGAAAAGCGTCGGCGAACTGGACGGCGCGCTCTGCAAAATGATCGCCGTGGCTCGCGCCAACAAAGTTGACACGTCAGCCGAATTGGCGCTGGGCGCACTGCGCGACATGGGCCATCTCCGCAATGGGCCGCCGACGCTTAAAGAGGTGCTCGACGCAGCCTCAAAAGTGCTGAACGTCAAAGCCGATGACATTCTCTCGAACAAGCGCATGGCGGATATCGTTCACGCGCGCCACATCGCGATGCATCTGGCGAAACACCTCACCTCGCACACCGTCGCCGAAGTCGGCCGCTTCTTTGGCAATCGCGACCATTCCACCGTGCTTTCCGCCCTGAAAAAAATCAACGACCTGATGAAACGCGAAGAATCCGTCAGGCTGCAGCTTCATCAAGTCCGGCAACTTCTCGGAAAATAAGGGCAGTTGAAGGTTGACGGTTGAAGATTTAGGTTCTTCCGCACACAGCGTGATCGAGTGAAATTTCAGCGTTTTGCCATGGACCTGAAATCTTTAACTTTAAACTTTCAACCTTCAACCTTAAAACCTTCAACCATGAAGTTCCTTTCGTTATTGCTTTGTCTCTCCATTCCATTCGCGGCATTCGCCGCGGACCCGGATCCGTTTGTCAAGACTGAACTTTATTTCGGTTTGTCCAAACCCGATGGCGGAAAGGTGACGAATGAGGAGTGGATCGATTTTCTCGACACATCCGTTTCGCCGGCTTTCAAGGACGGCTTGACGGCGCTGGATGCCGAGGGCCGCTTTCTCGACAAAGACGGAAAAATCCGCAGCGAACGCAGCAAGCTCTTGATTCTTGTCCATCCGCAAACGCCGGAAAAAACCAAAGCCATCGATGCGCTTGTCGCTCAATACAAATCGCGTTTCAAACAGGAATCGGTGCTGCGAACCGTTACGCCGGTTCGCGTCCCACTTGACGCCGACGCCCCGGCCGCGCCGCTGAGTGAATACGCACGGCACAGCAATACCTCGCGTCTCAACGATCCGGCGGACTACATCGCGTATTTAAAGAAGACCCGATTCAAAAATGGCGAACTGGATCGTCTTCCGTCCGTCGCGATAATTTTGCACAGCACAGAGCCGGAAAAATTCATCGAAACCGCTGGCGACGAAGTCACCCACGTCTACGAAATCGGTTCCGCATCGCCCAATCGGCTCCTCGTCGCCACGCGCAAGAACGGCACGGCCTATCTGGTCAATCGTGGATTGCCAGGCGCGGGCGGTATCGAGGCACAGGCGGCCGAGCTCGGTGCGCTCGGAGTAAAACGAGTCGTTCATATCGGCACATGCGCGCTGCTCGGTGGCGCATTCGACGAAAAAAACGTGATCGTTTCGACTGGCTCATACAAAGACGGCGCGGCAGTGTTGCTGGCCGAAAAGGAGCAAGGCATCATTCCAGCCATAAGCCGCCCTGACGGCGATCTGGCCGGCACGCTGGCCAGGAAAATAAAAAGCCAAGGCATCCCCATCGCCGAAGGCGTGGGATACACCATCCCCATTTACTACTACCAGCCAGCGGGGCTGATCGTCGAATTGATCGTCGGAGAAAAATACGCCGCCACTCGTCCGCTGTATCTGGAAATGGAAGAAGCGACATTCTTCGAAACCGCGAAACGCGCAAAAATAAAAGCCGCCAGCCTGATCGTCCCATCGGACAAATACACGCTCACGCCGAAAAGTTCAAAACTAACGCACGAATTCACCGGCGATCCAGGACCGGCGTTGAAAGAAGCATTCAAGGCCGCATGCGAAGTGCTAATGACGAAGGATGAATGATGTTGTTGTTCATCCTTCTAATTTCAATCCTGCAGTTTCCCCAGCACGTCGCGGGCAATGATCATGCGCTGAATTTGCGAGGTTCCTTCGCCGATTTCCAACAGCTTTGCATCGCGGAAAAAGCGTTCGACTGGAAATTCTTTTGTGTAGCCGTAGCCACCGTGAATCTGGATGGCGTCGGTGCAGATTTTCATGCAGACTTCCGAGGCGTAGAGTTTGGCGATGCTGCACTCGCGCACGTGCGACTGCTCGGCGTCGCGCAGCATGGCGGCGCGATACACTAGGTTGCGCGCCGCCTCAAGCCCGACGGCCATGTCGGCGATAATGTTTCCGACGGATTGATACGCGCCGATCGGTTTGCCGAACTGCACGCGCTCGCGCGCATATTTGACGGACGCGTCGAATGCGGCCGCGGCCAAACCCAGCGCCAGCGCCGCGACGCCCACGCGCCCGCCGACGAGCGTTTCCATGAATATTCCAAATCCCTTGTCTTGCAGTCCGAGCATATTGGCCATCGGCACTTCGGCGTCCTCGAACAGCAGCTCGCCCCATTCCGAGCCTCTCATGCCGAGTTTCTCGCTGCCCCTGACGACCGTGAAATTGGGCGTTCCCGCTTCGACGACGAGCGCCGTGATACCCTGCCCGCCGGCTTGCGGATTGGTCGACACCGCCACGATGAACGTCCCGGCGATGGGCGCGTTGGTGATGAAAATCTTCGATCCGTTGACGATGAATTTATCGCCTCGTTGAATCGCCTGCGTCTGGACGTTGCTCGCGTCGCTGCCCGCGCTGGGCTCGGTCAGGCCGAACGCGCCAAGGGTCGATCCGGCCGCCAGCGTCGGCAGAAACTTCTGCTTCTGGTTTTCATTACCAAATCGCACCAGTGGCGAAGCGCATAGGCCCGTGTGCGCGGAGACCGAGAGCGCCGTGCTGGCGCACACGCGCGCGAGCTCTTCGACGATGGTGATCCCGCAGAGCAGGTTCAAACCCAGCCCGCCATACTCCGGCGGAATCGCCGCGCCGAGCAGTTGCAATTCGGACAGCCGTTCCCAGATGTGCAGCGGTATTTTCTGATCGCGGTCGATCTGCGCCGCGACGGGCTGCAGTTCCTGCCGTGCGAATTGGCGCGTGGTGTCGCGCACCGCGACTTGTTCTTCGCTTAAATTGACGTCTGTGATAATCTCGTTCGACATTCGATTCTCCCGTCAGGCCCGGTCTGCCCGCCGCCTGTTATCGGCAATGTGCCATTGCGTTTTAATTGAAAGCACGGAATGACCGCGCCCCTGTTTGCATCGCCCAACGACTGCGTGGAATTCGAACGGCGCATCGCGACGCGCGCCATCGGAAAGCATATCCATTATTTCGAACAAACGCAATCCACCAACGATCTCGCGCTCGACGCGGCACGCAACGGCGGCGCGTACGGAACGGTCTTCGCCGCCGACGCACAGGACGCCGGGCGCGGACGGCGCGGACGGCAGTGGGAGTGTCCTCCAGGAATGGGATTGCTCTTCAGCGTGCTGATCCGTCCCGTCGGAATTCCGCTCGAAGCCGGCGGCTGGATTCCGCTCGTCGCCGGGCTTTCATGCGCCGAAGCGCTCGCGTCGCTTTTCGAAAAGCTGGGATCGCTCGCATTGAAATGGCCCAACGATATCGTACTGCCGACCGATGCGGCACCGGGCTGGAAAAAACTCGGCGGAATTCTATGCGAAAGCGCGCTTCCCGCGTTATCGAGCACAATCACAATCAGCGACGCCGACCGCGGTTACGCGGTGATCGGCATTGGACTCAACCTCAATCAAACGCGAGACATGCTGCCGGTCACCGAAAAGGCGCCGGCGAGCAGCGTGCGACTTGAAACGGACGGAATCGTCGATCGCAAACGCGTTCTGAAAGCTGTCCTCGAAAGGCTGGAAATCAATCTCGATAAATTGAGCGGCGAAACACAGCGCGCCACGATTCGCGAAACCATCGAAGAAAAAATGCGCGCATGGCTGCCGCCGTGGAAAACATTGATCTTTCGGTCTCCGTCTATTGAAAGCGCAAGCCTTCGGCGCGGAACATTTTCCGGCCTGGATGAATACGGCCGCATCCGTATTTTGGATGCGAACGGCGAAACGGCGTACGCCGACGCGGAGATCGTTGGAGTGGAATAACTCAATGACGCGATAGGCTGCTATTGACCCGCGCATTTCTAAAGCGTCGTTATCGCGCCGCGCCGGGCAAGTTGAACGAGGCGGTCGAGCAAAGGCGTATCAAGAGGATACGCCGTGCGAGGCCAACGAAGTTCAACGCCGCCCGCCGCAAGCGAGAAC
>JBBRQD010000075.1:0-28361 GCA_038227045.1 Planctomycetota bacterium | reverse complement strand
TGCTTATTGACCCGCGCATTTCTAAAGCATCATTCTCGCTTGCGGCGGGCGGCGTTGAACTTCGTTGGTCTCGCACGGCGTATCTTCCCAATACGCCTTTGCTCGACCGCCTCGTTCAACTTGCCCGGCGCGGCGCGATAACGACGCTTTAGAAATGCGCGGGTCAATAGCGAATTCGTTCGCAATTTTCAAAGACAAGTCCGGTTTTGCGCCATTTTTCAGTGTACAGTCGGGTTGACACTCGCTGCGCACGCGGAAGCGGTTATTCTCTCCGCTTCAACATTGTTCAATCAGGAGTACACGATGAGAGTTCCTTTGATCGCTCTGTTTATTGCCGTCGCTTTTTCGCTGCTTGCTGAAGAAAAATGGGATCCGGTCAAAGACCCGACGATCAACGGGAGACCGTTGGAAATCGTACGGCAGGAAGTTAAGCCGGAATGGGGTTATGCGGCGACTCAAAAGGATACTTACATTGTGGTCCATCCCAAAGTCGATCGAAAAAATGCACCGCTTTATGTCGTGCTGCATTCCGCCGGACACGATGTCACGTCGTGTGTAAAATGCACGCTGCATGTCGGCGACCATGACATCTATCATTCTCCGGAAGACTTCTACGCGCTCTACGTGGACTGCCGTGAAAACAAGGGCGATTGGTGGTGGGGCGGCATGCACGTGAAAGACGCCAACCTCATCAAAAAGAATTCCGGCGGCGATCCCATGCCCGTGGAAAAACGCGTGATGGCGACGGTCAAGGCGGTGATTGAAAAATACGAGATCGATCCGAACCGCGTGTATTTGTGTGGAAATTCGATGGGTGGCAGCGGCACGCTCGGAATCGGAATGCGCAACGGCGATGTGTTCGCCGCGATCAAAGCCAATGTGCCCGCCGGGATTGAACACGTCTCCAACCGCATGTACTTCCCGCCACAAACTCCGCCGGAAAATGTCAAGCTGCCCGACCCGCCGGTTGCGATCGACTACTCCGCGCAGAACGACGGCTGGTCGGCCGGACACGAACGTTTTGTCAAAGCCATGAACGACCGCAAGTACGCGCTCTATTTTTATTGGGGGCCATTCGGGCACGCCAACAATTCCGCGCAGATCATGAAAATCAACGACCTGATCAATTCCTTCGACTGGCTGAACGTCAAGAAGAACGAGGCGTATCCGGCCTTCACGAATGCAACCGGCAACAGCAAACTTCCGTGGCCTGACGATTTGAAAAACACGGCTTCGGGACAGGTCAACGCATTCTTCAGATGGAAAGATATCGGCGACACGGCGGATAAATTCGAAATGTCTCTCTTCCTAGTCACTGCCGCGGACCTTAAAACAAGTTTTGAAATCCCCAAAGAAGCGAGCGCCGATGTAACGCTGCGCCGGTTACAGAATTTTCGGCTCAAACCGGGTGAGGCATTTCACTGGACTTTCGGCACCGCCAAAGGCGAAGGCAAGGCCGATGAACAGGGACTCATCACCATTCCCGGCTTGAAACTGAGCGCCGAGCCGAGCACGTTAAGCGTCAGTAAGTAAATCAGGCGATCGCGCGACGTTCTCACGCGGTTGCGCGAGGAATCCGCAGCCAGTCGCGGCGAGTTTTTCCTCGAGCTTTTTAGTGCAGTCGCAATTGCAGCAGGCCCAAGGCTCGGTGCCGTTGAGATCGCGGCAATTGGCGCGTGCATGAGCGTCGCGGACGCTGGTCAGCTCGAAGAATTCCTCCCAATAATGACGTTCTTCAGCCAGCGGCGTCGCGCAGAAACACGTTTCAACCCAGCGCACGGATCCATCGTCGCGCAGCCGCGCGGCCTGCATGTTGCAGGCATATTCATCGCCGGCTACGGAGCCGGCACCCAACGCGCCGCGGTCGATGGCGTGTAACAGCTTCTTTTCACAACCCGGTTTGACGCGGGCATCAACGAGGTAACGCATGGAAAGTAATCCAAAGCCGAACTGCTTTGGTAATGAGACGCTTTCGAGAGAATGACCTTCCGTTAAAATCGGCGAAGCTGCCAGCAGCGGCTGACACTGCTCAACTTGTCCCCGAAGTCAAAACGGCGACTTCGTTCGAGTTTGAACATAGTAAAATTTTTCATAATGCCGGGTGTGGCCGCTTTTTGCTTGAGCTTCGATGTAATCGTGTGCGAAGGGGATTTTGTAATCGTCCAGTTTCGTTGCTTGCGGGACCAGGAATTTGACGAATTCAGGACCGATCGGTTCGATCGATTTCTGCAGGTCTTCGAGGACATCGCGGTGATGCCGGAAGCTGTCGTATTCGATCAGCTCCATTCTCAAGCCGAACTCCTGATGCGACGCAATCGTTCCGTCTCGCGCCCGCTTGTCGATCTCGTCGAATCGCGGGCGTTGAAAGGCGTTGACCATTTCCCAGATGAGGATCGACACGCGCCGATCGCCTTTCAGCTCGGGATTCAACTGGATGATCAAGCCTTTTTTATCGGTGTCGCCCGCGACCATGCCCAGCGGAACGCTTTGCGTCGTTTCGAAGCGATAGTTCTGGCGCGTTCGAACAGCGTCCGACATCGTGCGATACTTTGCGCTCTTCTCACGCAGCAACGCATCGATATCGGCATCGCTTGCGGGCCATTCAAATCCGAATGCGGTGGCTGACAATAAAAGTAAAATGCACGGAACAATTTTCATCGAGACGCTCTCTTTTGTTTACGAGATCGGGGTAAATGCCGGGTGCCATGAAGCTGCGCCGAGGGCGATTGAATGGGTGCGATTATCGCTGTCTTCGGCGAAACCGTCAAGGATGGGCGGTAGCGGTTACCCGCCATTTCCGGTGCCATCACGCCGGGAAAAAGCACTAATCACACGTGCGTAAGATGTCACATTAAACCTTCATATTCCGACTTCCGTCCCTTCCCTGCTCCTGTTAATCTAATCTTTGCTGTATATTGATGTATATCTCAAATTCTCGCCATTATTTAGGAGCTCATCAATGTCAACAACTCGAATCGGCCATATTCTGACGAAGCATTTGGCGCTTGCGGCGCTGCTCGTTGTCTGCGGGAGTCTTATTGCTCAGGACGCCCCGCCGCGTGCTCGCTTGTTTAAACACACCCATATTCCAGTCGGAACCAATGGCGGTCCAAGCGCGTCCGTTCACCCGCGCGGGATCGGCTTGATTATCAACCCGATTTATAGCAGTTCGATTACCAGCAACGCCCGCGCGACCGATATTATGAGCACGATCAATGCGGCCATTGCCGTCTATCAGACCACGTATTCCAATCCGATTACGGTGACGATTCAATTTGACAATGTGAATTCCGGACTCGGAGCGAGTTCGACTTTCACCGGCACGTTCCCCTATACGGACTTCCGCACGGCACTCATCGCCAAAGCGACCACGGCAGACGACATGACGGCGCTGGGGCAAGTTCCCAACCAGACGAACAACCCAGTCAACAACGATCCGAACATGACCATTGCGACCGCGCTCGCTCGAGCATTGGGCCTCACGGGTGGCCAGGAGAACCCGCCGGCAGGCCAGCCCGACAGCACCATCAGCTTGAATATTGGGTTGATGAATATCCTGGACACCGACAACAATTCGCAAAAGTATTCGCTGACCGCCACGGTCGAACACGAAATCGACGAGGCGCTGGGCATGGGCTCGCAATTGGACAGCGGGACGACCGGCGGGATCTATCCGGAAGATCTTTTTCGATTCGACGGGTCGGGCAGTCGAAGCTTCACAACCAGTAAAAGCGCCACGTCTTTCTTCTCGATTAACGGAACGACGAAACTGGCGCAGTTCAACCAGGACAGCAGCGGCGATTTTGGGGATTGGTTCAGCGTCAACGGCGGCCAAGTACCTCAAGTTCAAGATGCCTTCGGAACGCCGGGAGACCATGAAGTGCTGGGCGTGGAACTGACCGTTCTGGATGTCATCGGTTACACGCGCGGCGCTGGCGGCAGCGGTGGCGGCGGTGGCGGCGGGCCAAACGTGCCGCCTGTGATCAGTTCGCCAGCCAGTTGCACGCCGAATCCGGCGTCCGTCGGAATACCCGCCGCATTGTCGGTGGGCGCCACTGATGCCAACAACGATTCGCTGACCGTCACGTGGGATTTCGGCGATGGCAGCAGCGGATCGGGTAAAACGGTCATGCACACCTACGGCACGAAAGGCACGTATCAAGCCACGGCTACGGTGTCGGACGGCAACGGCGGCACGGTCACGAGCAGCGTGACGGTCAACGCGGTCGTTACGTTTACTCAAGTGAGTACGTTAAGGCAGAAATTTTCGCTGAATTTCAAGTCCGGCGTGGATCGCCTTGACATCACATTGGAAAGCGACGCCTTTTTCAATTCAGCGGATGAAACGACGGTCAGCATTATTATTGGTGACATGGCCGCTGGCAAAGCCGTGACCGTGGACAGCGGAACGCTCTTCCGAAACAAAGCAACCGGCTCCGTCGGAAAGTTCACGCTGAACACCCGCTCTGGAACCTTGCGTTACGCAGCCACAAGAGGGCAGTTTCAGGACTTGCTGGCGCCCTTCGGCGCGACGAATAACGACGTCTCGCAAACAGTGTCGATACCGATCTTTATTTTCTTCAACAACGGGATTTACGGCGACACCTACGACTTCTTCTATGTCGGCAAGGCTGGGAGGAGCGGGACGGGGAAATAGAGGTAATCAGCGAGCAAGGCGCTCGCAGAATCACGGGATAGATGACGCGTTTTTACCTCCACACAACGCGTCGTCTGTTCCGGTATTCAGCGCGTCCAAAGTGGCGAAAATGGTGAATTTCAACGTCTGCTTCAATAACGTTACTTATGGCATGTCACAGACACTGACGCACACTCCGACGATCGGCACGAACGGTTCGGCGGCGCTGGCGAAATAAAAAATTCTCTGCACCTCAGAGGCGCAGAGAGCACAGAGAACGGAATGAATAACGGGGACGCGCACGGAGATATTCGTGCGCGCCCCCGGCTTTTTTGGGACGTGCTTCACGGCACAAGCTTTCCCGTACCGCTTTTTCCGGCCGTGGAGATATAGTTGAAATTGACCAGATCCACAAAGCTCGTGCCGTTGATCGTGAGAATTACCGGCACTGTGTCAGTTTCGCCGGGCTTTGCTACAGTATCGTTCGTAAAGAAATCGGACAGGCCGGCAAACAAAGTCTGCGATTTGATACTGATCAGGAACTGCGGATTCGCGGCGGTCAGCGCGCCGTTTTTAATCTTGCCCGAGAGTTTGATCAAATTGTTTTTGTCGCCGCCCGAGCCCTTGTCGGTGAGCGTGAAGGACTTCGTGATGCCGCCGAAATTGAGAGTGACCTGCGCACCGCTCAATTGCGTTCCACTTGCCAGCGGCACAATTCCCAGCAGGCCAATCGCGTCCTTGTTCTGAGCGGAAAACGTAAACTTGATCGCGCCTTTGGTCACCGAGAAAGAGCCTGCGTTGGGCGGGGTCGTGGTGTTCACGGCAACCGTGAGCGAGCTTGTGTCCGAGGAAATTCCGTCGCTGGCGGCGACGTTGACCGCGTAGATTCCCGCCGCGGCGTAGGCGTGCGTTACGGATGCGCCAGAGCCCTTGCTGCCATCGCCGAAGTCCCAGGAAATCGTCACCGAATCGCCGTCCGGATCGCTGGCCGCAGCGGTGAAGGTCACGGTCTGGCTAACATTCGCGGGATTTGGAGATGCGGTTGGCACGGACGTGAACGCGGGCGGCGCATTGGAGCCGGTGCCGGCCAAAATCGTGATGCGCAACGTCTTGCTATTCGAACCCGCGCTGTTTTGCGCCGAGAGAACGACATCGAAGCCGCCCGACGCCGTCGGCGTTCCACTGATGATCCCCGTGGTTGTATCGACCGCCAATCCCGCCGGCAACCCGCTGGCGCCAAAGGTAATGGGCGAGGTTCCCGTGGCGCTAATGATGTAGGTGAACGGTATGTTCTTCAATCCCGCGGCCGAAAGCGTACTGCTAATCACCGGCGCGACGGCGCCGCCGCCTCCGGATGCATTTATCGTGAATGTCACTGCGGTGCTCGTGCCGCCGCCTGGCGTCGGATTGGTGACGGTGACGCCGGGCGTCCCGGCCGCGGCGATATCCGAACTCGGAATGACTGCCGTTAACTGCGTGGCCGACACGAACGTCGTTGTGCGCGCGTTGTTATTGAATTTGATCACGCTGCTGTTGATAAAATTCGTTCCGTTCACCGTCAGCATGAACGACGCGCCGCCCGCCGTGGCCGACGTGGGAGCGATGGTTGTCACGCCCGGCACGGGATTGGGATTGCCACTGGCGGCGGCGAGCGTGACGGCGGTGTTTGTGTAGAGCGCAATGAACCCGCTGCCTCCCGCCGAAAGCGTCGCAAACTGGCCAGAACGCGATGCAAACGACATGATGGCCAGCGTGTCAGACGCGGTCGGAACGTAGCCGTTCGTCAGCGCCAAATTCAGCGTGCCATCGAGTGTTGCGGATCCGCTGGAAATTACCCGGTCGAATTGCCCCACCGTCGCGCCGCCAAGTTCGAGGTTCAGCGTTCCGGCCGCGGTCTGCGTGTAGTTGCCCGTGATGGTCAGAGCGCCGACGCCCGCCTGTCCAGGCGCGACCGTCGCCGCGCTGGTCACACTGCCATTGATCGTGCCGGCGCCGGTTAACGTGCCGCCGTTTATTAGCAATGCATTCGAACTCTGCAGATTGCCTCCAGCGAGGGTGAGCGAACCCGCAGTCTGGGTGTAGTTGTCCATCCGCAGGATTCCGGTTTGCGACGAGATTGCGCCGGCGTTCGTGACAAAACATGCAAGGAAATTTGTAGCGCTATTATTTGTGCTGGTCAACGTAGCGGTGGACGAAAGCGCAAACGTCCCCGACCCTCCTGAACCTGCAATTCGGTCCATTGTTACGTTACCGCTACACGTGAAGTTCACGCCGGTGGCAAGATTGAAGCTCGTATTTAGATTCATTGCCAGAGTGCCATTGCACGTGATTTGGGCAGGCGAATTAGCGGCGAGAGACCCTGCGCCATTTACGCCAGCGCCGAATGTCATTGTCGAACCCGTCGGGATAATCAATGAGGAGAGATTCAAATTCCCGCTGGCCTTCACATTAAACGCGCCGACGATGGTCAGCGTACCGTTTCCAGCCAGCGTCGGGTTTTGATTGTCAAATGTCAGCGTTCCCGTCAAGCTCAAAGTCTTGTTGATGGTCAACCCGGCGTTGGTGTCCACTTCGATTGAGCCGGACAATGCGGCCGTGCCGCTGACCGACAACGTGCCGTTCAAGATTGCGAACGTTCCGCCGTTTCCATTGATCGAACCCGCGATAGCCACGCCGCCACCCGAACTTAAAATGCCGCTTGTTACGTTGATGGTGCCCTGGTTGGTCAGAATTGCGGAAAAGGGATTACTAGCGTTGAATACGTTCGTACTCGTAAGCACCGCGCCCGAGCCAACGATGAAGTCGCCCGCACCGTTGATCGCCGCAACATCGGTGAGCATGACCGTACTGTTGCACGTCACCGAGGAACCGCTAGCAACGTTGATGCCAGTGCCTTTCTTCATTGTTACCGCGCCGTTGAAGGTAACGGCTTTGGACGATATGACGCTCATACTTCCGGGGCCATTCACTCCTGCATCAAACAAGACAGTTGACGACACGGTAATGGGAATAGAGACGTTGATTCCCGTCAAGACGGTCATTGTGCCGGTAATCGCCAGCGAACCGGTGCCGTTGAAAACTGCGGTTTGATTGTCGCATGTCAGCGTACCTACCAAATTCTGAGCATTATTGATTAGGAATGTGGCATTCGTGCCCGTGGCAATATTTCCGGCGATAAGCGCTGTTCCGCCCAGCGCGAGCGAACTACTTTGAAATTTGTATATCCCCCCTGTGCCGGTTGCGCCCGTGATGCTTCCACCACTGGAGACAGCGACGGTATTGTTAGTCGCGGTTGTGACACCGGTATTGACAGTCAGCGAACCGTTCACGGTTATGGTCGACGTAGCCAGTATGCAAGTGCCGTCGAAGGTCGTCGCGCCATTGAAAATGAGGATGCCAAAGCCATTGAAGTTGCCACCGTTTATTGTTCCGCCGCCGACCGTTAACGTTGTGCCTGCGCCGGCCACTTGAATTGTGGAATTATTGGTCATTTGGAGCGTGCCCACGCTGGCAGATGCCGACATGTTCACTTGAAAATTATTGAGGGATATAATTGCAGTGTCGTTCGGGCCGGGAACGCCCATAGTCCAATTCCCGGAATTGTTGAAATCGGCATTGGCAATCGCGTTGTTAAACGTCGTCGTGACCCCTATAAGCCGAAGCGTTGTGTGCCGAAATCGCGCCCAGCAGCATAATTGCCATGCAGGGTGCCCACGCATTGCGAATCAAAATTTTCTTTCCGAGTCGAATAACCATAGGAGTCTCCCTTTATAAAAATTGCCCGGCAGGGCGTGCGTTTCGGCCAAAAAGAACTGTGTAAATATACACGTGAACATCTGTTGCGCGCTTCATTTCGTCGAATAGGAACTTTAGACTGTGCACAATACTATCATGTGGCTTGTTGAAAATTGCAAAAATTTCATTAAATTGTTTGTGCCACTACTGTCAGAGTAAAAGGCGACGACAGGCGTGCAATCCTTTAAAATTCCGTCACCAACTCCTTCCGCGGATGCGTTCGCGTTTTTGCTCCGCCACCGTTTTCAAAGATCGACAATTCGCCACCGCCTTCGCCGTAACCGATACGTGGGGCAATGCTGAAAGTGCCGGCGGCATTCAGGCCGGCGATCAGCACGATGGTGTTGCGCGGGAATCGAGGGTTCGGCGTGACTGCGGCCACCGCGCTCATCGTCCCCGCGAATGCTTCTTTCCCAATTGTGAATGAATTCGAGCCCCACGCGATGGGGAATTCTTTTTCGAACATGCGGCTGATCCGGTTGCTCGCGGGCCGGCCAATCAGCAGCAGGTGAAAGTCACGCAATTCCGTGTCGCTGACGGTGCGGTCGGAACGGATCGGCACCGTGTAATTCCAGCCGCGATGGATCAGCGCTTTTTGCAGTTCCTCGGCGGCCTCGGCATTTGCGGATTCTTCGTCGAGCGTGCCATATACGATCAGCGTCTGTTTCAATTCGCGCGTATAGGAATTCAGCGTATACAACGCGCCATTGGCTATTGCGGCGCGTTCGTATTTATCGACGGCCACGCGCTGCGGCTTTTGATCGAACTCCAGTTTCAAATGAGCGGCGCTTTCGGGCGACACCGCTTGCGTGAATTCGCCGCCAGCGGTTTCGACCGTCACGTCCAGGAACAACGGCCAGCGGCCGCCTTCGGCGCTGATACGGGCTTCGACCACGAATTTCTTCTCGCCTTGTTTGCCGTCGCGAACGGTAGCATCGTCGAGTTTCAAACGCGGCAATCCAGTTTGATTCAGCCAGCGGTCGAAGAACGATTTCAACTCTTTGCCCGATGACTTTTCGACGTGCGCCTGAAAATCCGCCGATGAAACTTCTTTCCCCGCGTTCTGTTTGCCAAATGATTTCATGGCGTCGAGAAACGCCTTCTCGCCCAACAGCGCGCGCAGTTCGTGCAGCAGCATGAATCCCTTGCCCGCCGAAATGTTGTACCACGCGTCAGTCGCGGATGAGACGCGAACGTCCTTCAGCGCCACGTCGCCCTCGCGCGCCGCAAGGAGATAGTTGGCGCGCGGATTGAACAAGTCGTGAAGCGACTGCCGCTTGTCGGCTTCACAGAGACAGTGATCCTTGGCCGCCTCCATTTGCTTGAACTCACGGCTGAAGAAGCGTTCGTAATCGGCGAACGCAACCGCGAGCCACGTGTCGGCGTCGTTCTTCGGAAAAATCGTGCCGTGCCAGCCGGGATTGTTGCCGTCGCCGCCGGAGACTTTCTCTTCATGGCGCGGACCGCCGAGGTCCGTCGCCAGCGGATCCTTGCTCGACGCGGGCGCGGTTGAATGGATGATCGTCCACGGATTGGTGAGCATCGGCCGGATCGCCGGAAACCTTTCGCGCTCCGACGGTGTGGGCTGCCACGAACGGCCCATCGGAGGGCCGTACATCGCGACCGTTTTCAGTTCCTTCGCCATGTCGGTCGTGGTGAACTTCGCGTCGACCGACGTGTAGCTGGCGATGGGCGCGGTAGTGAATGCTTCACGCCCGAAGTTCGCGTCGATGTGTCCTTTGTGCGCCAGGTACAACTGCACCCAGACGCGGTCGCGTTCATGCGGGCGGTAGGTCATGTCCTGCGGACGGTCGGTGATGCTGGCGACAGTCTCCAGCCGCACGTCGCGGTCCTTGGTGTTGTTGCAGCCCCAGTAGAATCCTTCGGTGCCGCCGAACCACTCGTTCTTGCTGCTGCGGTAGAGCTTGCTTTTGTGCGTGCCCATTTCAAACATGGCAATCTCGTTGGTCTTCGTGTCGCCCAGGAGCCACTCGTTCGTATACAGGCCGTTGGAGTTATTCTTCATGATGTTGACAAACGCGTCGATCGAATCGGAGTATTGCACGGCTTTGCGAATCTGCGACGTGTTCGACATGCCGGCGGGATCGTATTGCGTCTGCGAGATGGTCGTCTCGACGACAATCAGGCCCGCCGAGTTGACGTAGTAATCGACGCCGCTTTGAATGCCGCCCGGGTAACTTTGCATGGAGATGCGGTGCCCTTGCGCGGGCTTCAGATCGATCCACACGTTGAAAAAGCTGGACGGATACAGTTCGTACATGGTGATATGCCCCAGCACGATTTTGCCGTCTGCCGTCGCGGGCCCGGTGGCGGCGAACGCGGAACAGCGCTCGGGGTGCGGCGGCGTGGGGCCTGTGTGCAAGTCTTTGAAGCGCGAGTCTTCGAGTCCCGTCGGCCACGCGTTAAGCGCACCTTCGAGCATCATCAATTCCGCCCAGACATTCGCGGCGACGATGTCAATAAGATCGACCGCGCGCCCTTCGATCTGAGTGCCATTGGATTTTGAGCCGTCGGCGATGCCCTGCATTTCTTCGAGATACTCTTTTTCGAAGCGCCGCAGCAGTGTTGCGTTGACGAGCGTGCGGAGGGTGTGCCAGGCTTCCGCGGGTGCTTTGGAAGAACGGCACAGCGCCATGCAATGCAGATACTCGCCGATTTCTTTAGACAACAGCTTGCCGTGCTGAAAGCCGCGCTCGTAGGGTTCGCCCTCGATGTGAAGCACGATCCAGCCCGCCTGCGGATAGCGGTATGCCGGGCCGAAGCGCTGAACGCTGCACGCATCCGGCTGAAAAAGAACGCTGCCGGGCGGCGGCAGGTCCGACGCCATACAGTCGCCGGCGAAAAATAATATCAGAGCGAAGAACTGTTTCATGCAGAGGAGTCCTTTTAGTTGCGAATAGGAAAGGTGCGGGATTCTACGACAGATACTTCGCACCGCAAAGACGCAAAGAACTCAACTATATAAGTTCGGACTTGCGGCGACGTTCCCCCTCCCCTTTGAGGGAGAGGGCTCGACGCATGTACTCATGCGCGGGGTACGGGCAAACGTGGAGCTTCACTGAAATCAGACGATTACCCTTCACCCTGAGCAGCCGGCTACCTTCCGTTGGCCTTCAGCGTGGTGAGGATTTCGACGATTTGCGCCTCGGCATTTTCGGGCTTGAGCTGCGCGGTGCCCGCGCCGTGATGCCCGCCGCCGCCGTACTGGGCGCAGAGCGCCCCCGCATTCACTTTGCAGGTCCGGTTAAAAATGCTGTGGCCAATCGCCGCGACGACGGCGCCCGCGTGGCCGTTGAAGAGGCGCACTTCGACGTTGGCCTTGGGGAATTTGCTGAAGACCAGGAAGCGGTTGCCGACCGGTTTGTCCTTCAGGTTGCGGAAGTCGGTGATGATCACGTTTTCGTCCTGCTGGGCGTGCTGTGCGAGCATGTTCTCGTGTTCGTCCTGCTCCGCCATGACGCGTTCGGTGCGTTTTAGAACCGTGGGATGCTTCAGCACTTTGTCCAGCGGCACTTCTTTGATGTACTCCGCCAGCCAGCGGAAATAGCGCTGGAACTCCGGCCCCAGCCCCGTGCGCGGGTCGAGCGTCAAACCGAGCAGAATCCAGCCTTCGGGCTTCGTCACGTCTTCGGTGGTCAAGTGCGCGCTGTCGAGCCGGTCGGTGGCGTCGATAAATTCGGCGAAGGGATCGAACTTGGGCGATTTGTAATGATTGTAGATCACGCGCGCGCAACTCGGCGCGACTTCGAAGCGGCCCTTAAATTCGCCCTGCGTCTTGATTTTGTGCTCTTCGGACACATGATGGTCGAACCACAGTCCGCAGCCGGGAATATACGGAAGATTGACGACAATGTCGTCCTCGTCGGCTTCGACTTTGCCGTCCTGCGCATCTTTCGGATGGACCATCTTGATCTCGCCGATCTTCTCGACTTCGGTCAAAAGAACGGTGCTGGCCAGCCCGTCAAAATCGCCACGTGTGATAATGCGCATGAAACACTCTCCCTCAATAAATAAGATTCCCTAAATGACCGCTCGGCGACCCGATAACGTGCAAACAGCAAACATCATTAACCCATACACCGCGTTTTTTTAGAGGGGTTTAGAGTTTTTGACAATTTTGAACGGATTGCTCTGGAAAGTCCTCCAAGGGACATCTCAAAGAACTGGCACTTTTAGTTTCGTATCTGCCCCCTTGCTATTCCGAAGCCAGCATGGCCAGCCCCACTCGTTACAAAAGATGCACCACATGCACAAACCCGACGGGCCAAAACTACGAAGACCTGGGTTCAAAGTCCAAATCAATCAAAGCCTAGCCAAGAAGCGGCAAACTAAACCGAATCTAATCTGAAACCCATCGTTTTGGGCGAGGGATTTTGGGCGTGATCGAGGCGCAGGCGACGGAGCATGTTAGTAAACCTGTGACGGAGCCTGCAACGACGAGCACGTCCAAAAGACCCGGCCAAAACGATGGGTTTCAGATTAGATTCGGTTTAAACGGAATTTCGTTACAAATATTGCACAATGTGCTGTCATCTCCAATTTCGCGCAATCCATCTTCGCGTCCTTCCACAAAATGCACGTGTGCACAACCTTCGCTCACCAACTTCTTAATACACATGCAACAAGAGCACGTAACGATTGAATGCACCTCATCTTAAGCGCCAACGGCACGAACTACTATAGACCAGGCTGGAGCCGCCACTCCGGCGCAGGCCTGGGTCTACAAAGCATTAAGATACCCAAAGCCCCAATCGGGGCGAGCCACATTCGATCGCAAATCGCTCCAAATCCCTTAGAGCGTGTACAAGAAGTGGCGCGAGGCGCAAACCGAGCGATTTTTGTTCGGATCGAGGCGCGGCGAAAAGACCGTATCGGAACGGAGATACGGTTTTTTCGACGCAACGAAGAGCCGGACAAAAAGCGCCGGTTTGCGGCCGCGTCCACTTCTTGTACACGCTCTTAAAGAGATTGACACATTACAATCTCCCCTTATTATGCTAATAATACCCTATTACAAACACACTTTCCACCGAATTCGTGAAATTATTTCGAGCGCCAAATCTTCGTCGATGAAGTTAAGAAGCAGGGCAGCCAATGCTGTAGCCAACGGGCAGACGGGCGCAGAGGGTCTCGTCGTAATTTCGCAGCAACCCAGTGAGCCAGTGGCGCATGAATGCGGAGAGCCAATCGCGGCTTTCGTTGCCGGAGCGGTTGAGCCAGAGGCGGAAGCGCGGGTTGCGGCGGTAACAGGTGAAGGCGCGTTGAGCCAATTGCACGCTCCAGGCGTCGGGGAAGCGCTGGCCGAGGCAGCGTTCGGCTTCTCCGAGGACGCGTTCGGCGATCAAGTCCGGCAGCAGAACGGTCTCGATTTCAATGTCGGACTCGTCAATCGGCGTGAAGAGGTTGCCAGCGGCAGCAGGCTTGCGCTTGAATGAACTGCCCCGCGAGGCGGACGATCTTGATTTCATAGCGCCGCTCCTTCGACGATCTTGATTTCGTCTTGTGTGAGGCCGTACAATCTGTACACCAGATAATCGATCTGCCGGTCGAGAGACTGGCATTTATTCTCGTAGTAATTTTTGTCTTTGTCGCTTTGAGCGGGGGCCTGTCCCGTGCGCGGATTGCTAAATGCCCGACTATCGCCACACACAATCGCGACGATTACACCCTCGAAACGTTGACCTTCGAAGGGCTCCCTTTTCAGATGGCCGCCAGTCTGTCTTCCTACCGCTCAATTATGGCTTTGAACAAGACGCCATTTCGAATGAATCGCGGTTATTTGGTAGACAGATAAAATGACGGATTAATCGAGAGATTCTTAATGAATTCTACGAAATCGCTAGCGACGACAGTCCTTCCATCAAACCAATATACGCGATTTGGTTCGTCTGATTCGTGCTTGAATATTAAATAATCACTTTCGCCAATATCGAAAAATGGCATATGCCCTTTACGTAGTGGAATTGTAGGCGGATAGGAAGATTCTCCCAGCATGAAATCGGCAATTTCGTGAGGAGAAATAATTCGATTTATCAAATCGTGTCGATCATTTGGAGATCGGATCGGTGCCTGAAAAAATCCATAACCAATCTCTCGATAAAATGTACGTATTTGGCTTGGCAATAAAAATTTGAGTCGCCTCTCTGTTTTTAGTATTTCATTGATATCAACTGGGTAAAAACAGTTTCCCGAATCCTTATTATTAATAAATGTATTCAAGTGATTAAATTCTGGAATGAGCATGCGGATCTCCTAGTCGTCAAAAAGCTTGCTAAGTGGACTACCCATTCGGTGTATTCCTCCTTGATGTGCACCAGGAGTTACAGCAGGATGAATATTCCACCACTCGGAAAAATGGGTGACAGGCCACTCTCTTAATGTCGCGCCGCCGAAATCGTGGTGCAGGCTTCAAGCCTGCATTCTGGCGGTGTCGCATTGATTGTGCACGAGGCAATAAAATCGGTCTACGCAAGCACTTCTTTTACTACATGCCCATGTACATCGGTAAGACGGCGGTTGATGCCATTGTGGTAAAACGTGAGCTTCTCGTGATCGATGCCGAGCAGGTGGAGGATCGTCGCGTGAAAATCATAGCATGTCGCCGCGCCTTCGGTGGCTTTCCACGACCAATCGTCGCTTTTCCCGTGCGCGATGCCCGGCTTGACTCCGGCGCCCGCGAGCCAGGAGACGAACGTGCCGCCATTGTGGTCGCGTCCCACGCTTCCCTGGCTGAAGGGCATCCGGCCAAATTCCGTTGTCCAGATGAGCAGCGTGTCGTCGAGCAGGCCGCGCGATTTGAGATCGAGCAGGAGCGCGGTTGTGGGCTGGTCGGTGGCGCGCGCCATAAAACCGAGTTCTTTGGAAATGTCGGTATGATTGTCCCAATTTCCCGTGCCGCCGCCGTGGCCGCCCCACACTTGAACGAAGCGCACGCCGCGCTCGATCATGCGGCGCGCGACGAGACAGTTGCGCGCGAACGGCGTCGTTTCTGGCTGGTCAAGTCCGTAGAGTTTTTTCGTCGCGTCGGTCTCGCCAGCAAGATCGAGCAACCCCGGCGCGGCCATTTGGAACCGCGCGGCGAGTTCGTAACTTTCGATGCGCGCTTGCAGCCGCGAATCGCCGGGATGTTCCGCCGCGTGTGCCGCGTTCATCTTGCCGAGCAGCGCGAGTTCTTCCGCGCGGCTGTCCGGCGTGATCTGCTTTGCATCGGGCGGCGGATTGAGATGGGAGATCGGCTGCGGCACCGCGGGATTGATGAGCGTGCCCTGGTGGTTCGCGGGCAGGAATCCGGACGTAAATGCGCTGCGGCCATTGTACGGAAGGCCGCGCGCGTCGGGCAGCACTACGAATGCCGGGACGTTGTCGCTCAAACTGCCCAGACCATACGAAATCCAGGCGCCCATGCAGGGGAATCCCGGCAGCAGAAAACCAGTGTTTTGCATGTAGGCGGCGGGCCCGTGCACGTTCGATTTGGACGTCAGCGCCATGAAAAACGCAAGCTCGTCCACGATCTTCGCGGTGTGCGGGAGCGCGCTGCTCACCCAACGCCCGCTCTTCCCGTGCTGCGCCCATTCGAACGGGCTCTTCATGACCGCGCCGGGCGTGCTGATGCTGGCTTCGACGCGCTCGCCGGTGCCGGGATCGAAGGGCTTGCCGTGGCGCTCAATAAGCGCCGGTTTGTAATCGAACAGATCGCACTGGCTCGCGCCGCCGTTCATAAAGAGCTGGATGACACGGCGAACTTTTGCGCGGTGGTGCAGGCCGCCGTTCAATTCGGGTTTGGGCTTGTCGTCCGCGAACGCGCGGTCGCGGCCGAGCAGTGCGGCGAGTGCGATGCCGCCAAAGCCGAACTGGGTGTGCGCGAGAAAATCGCGGCGGGTGAAAGTTGATGCGTTCATAGTTAGTCCGGGTAGAGAAATTCGTTGGTGTTGAGAAGGAGGTGACACGCGTTGGCAAGACCATGGCGCTGAATGTACGCCGCAAATTGCGCGCGCTCCGCGCCCTGCGGCGCACGGAGAAGAATGAGTTGAAATGCCGCGTCAGCCTGAGCGTCCGGAGCCTTCGCATGTTCATTAATTCGCAGGGCAATATGTTCGCATTGCCGAATGAGGAACGCATCGTTCAACATGGCGAACGCCTGCAGCGCGGTCGTCGAGACGCTTCGCACCGGCGTCAGCGCGCCGCCGTCGGGGCAGTCCAGCGCGTCCATAAATGGATCGGGAACGGTGCGGAAAAGGAAGCGGTAAATCGCGCGCCGCCGGTTTTCAGGCGCGTCGGCGTCGAAATGTTCATAGTCGAGGAATGCGGGCGCGCCGCCGTCGGGCATGAATGTCGCCTTGCCCCGTTGCACGAATTGAACCGCCGCCGGCCCGCCCATCGTCAAATCGATGCGTCCGCTGAATTGCAGCGCCGAATCGCGCACCTGTTCCGCGCCGAGGCGCGGACCGTTCATCCGCCAGAGCAGGCGGTTGTCGCTGTCGAGTTTTGCGGCGTCCTCGCGCCGCGCGGTGGATTGGCGGTACGTTTTGCTGGTGACGATCAGGCGATGCAGCGCCTTGAGCGAGCCTTTCGCGTCATCGCGAAACCAGATCGCGAGCCAGTCGAGCAGTTCCGGGTGGCTGGGCGTGCTGCCCATTTTTCCAAAATCGTTGGGCGTGGCGACGAGTCCCCGCCCGAAGTGATAGTGCCAGACGCGATTCATAATGCTGCGCCACGCGAGCACGTTTCGGTCATCGGTGAGCCAGAGCGCGAGCGCCGCGCGCCGCGCGGATTCGTCCGACCCATCGGCCACTGCAAGCTGGCGCGGGTGGCCCGGAAGACAGCCGAGCGCGCCGGGGCCGATCAGTTCGCCCGGTTTGTTGATGTCTCCGCGCGCGAGCAAATGGATTGGGCGCGGTTTAGATGCCGGTTTGAAACTGCCCTGCGCGGGAAAATCGCGCGTGACGGCGTAAACAAATTTTGGCGCGGGCAGCGCGGCCAGTTCGCGCCCCACTTCGTTGGCGAGAAATTGCAGCGCAAATTCGCGCCGCTGTTCCGGGGTTCTTGCGGTTGCCGGCAGGCGCACCAGATCGTTGATGGCCGCGGGCAGCGGGGCGCGCTGATCGGCCGCGAGCGCTCCCGTGCAGGCGGAGAGCCGGAATCGGCCGATCTGGTGTCCGGATTTTCCTTTGAAGTCGAGAAATATTGTCAGCGTCGTTCCGGCATCGAAGCCCGCCGGTTCTTTCAATTCAAAGACGGCTTCGTGCGCTTCGCCATAGCGCGGATGAATGCTCCAGTAGGTATCGTCGCGCCCATCGAGCGTGTTTGCGATCACATCGCCGGCGTCGGAATGGTCGGCTAGCGCGCGGGCGAACTGAAGTTTCACCGCGCCAGTTGTTTCGCCCGCCGCGGGCTGTGCACTGGCGCGAAATTCGGAGAGATGAAAATTCCCGTTGTCGAATCGCCCCGGTCCGTGGACGGGAAGACTGTCGTCCGGCAATACTTCAAGCCGCAGCGCGCGAATGTCGCGGAGCGTCGTCTGCACGGTCAGGATGAACGTGTCTTTGTCCGGGCGCGTTCCACTGACTCTCCACGACCCGTCGGCGAGCCGCGCGAAATGCGTGCCTTCCTGCGCGCTCGCGCTCACCGCGTTGACAAGGTTAAGCAGTGTCCAGCCCTCGGCTCGGCGTGCGAATGCGTCCGCCGCGGCAGCGACTCGCTGGGCCGTTTCCGGCGCATCGAGCGACGCCAGAATTTCCGGCGCGCGCGCGGCGATGGCGCTCTTCCGCGCAACCAGCGCGAGCCGCCGCGCTTGCGTTTTTGCGTCGGCGTCGAAGGGCCGGTCCGCGCGATCCACTCCTGCAAAGACGGCTTGCAACGCGTAATAATCGCGCTGAGAAATGGGGTCGAACTTGTGATTGTGACAACGTGCGCAGTGGACGGTGAGGCTTTGAAATGTGCTTATCACGGTACTCACCATATTGTCGCGGTCGAGATTCTGCGACATACGATGGTCCACCGTGTCTTCGCGCACGCCCACCATCAATGTGTCGTCCCATGGCCCGGCAGCGAGACAACCGAGTGCGATCGTGGCATCGGAATTTCCGGGAAAGAGCGCATCGCCGGCCACCTGCTCTTGGACGAAGCGCGCGTAGGGTTTGTCTTCGTTCAACGCACGAATCACGTAATCGCGATAGGGCCAGGCGTTGGGCCGGGCGTGATCGTGATCGTTGCCGTGCGTGTCGGCGTAATTCACGACATCGAGCCAATGCCGCGCCCAGCGTTCGCCGTAACGCGGGCTGGTGAGCAGTTTGTCCGCCAGTTTTTCATAAGCCTGTGGATCAACGTCGGCGACGAAGGCGGCGAGATCCTCCGGCGTCGGCGGCAATCCGGTAAGATCGAAAAAAAGCCGTCGCGCAAGCGCGCGCTTGTCGGCCTCCGGTGAAGGCGCCAATTTATTTTCAGTGAGCTTTGCACGAACAAACGCATCGATCGGGTTCACTTCCACACCCGGTATGCCGGATTTAGTCAAAGGCTTGAGCGACCACCAATCGCGCCAGCCTTCGACCTTCGCGCCCGGCGCATCCGGCCATGGCGCGCCGGCGTCGATCCACAGGCGCAACGCCGCAATTTGCTCGGCTGAAAGCCGCTCGCCTTTCGGCGGCATTTGTTCGTCGCCGTCGCGTGATGTCACGCGTTGGATCAATGGACTCGCCGCGCTTTTGCCTGGAATGATCGCTGCGCCGGATTGACCACCGCTCATCGCCAGATCTTTCAGATCCAACCGCAGCCCGGATTTTTGCTTCTCCGCTCCATGGCAGGTGTAACATGCACTTTTGAAAATGGGCTGAATGTCCCTGGCAAAATCAATTTCGCCGCTTGACGCCGTAATTGAAGCGAACGCAGCCATTATGAGGAGTGAACCGGCGAGTTTCTTCATGTCAGGGTCCAGCGGGCAGAAGCTCAAATTGAAATTTACGGCCGAATTGAAAACTGAAAACGTCGACACGCTTATGTAAACCAATGTGCGTCTGTTGGGTCATGATTTGCCCCCGTCAGAGGGGATTCGCGGAAATCCTATAATTTCGAGACTTCGCAAACTCTGCCCGAAAGCAACAGTCGCAACGCTGGTCCCACCGGTCTGCGGTGTACCACATAATATCAAATCGGGAAGGGAAAACGACAAATGCGAATCATCCTGTTTGCGATATCGATTTTTACGTTGAATGCCGCCGCCGGCGATACGCTGGTCCCGTGGACGTCGAACACTCAGCCGGGAGATGCGCCCAAGAATCACGTGGAACAAATCGCTGGTGCCGGAAACGGGAAACACGCGTACACGGTAAAGCAGGGCGGCACAATGGACGGCCAAAACTGCCGCTCGCCGCTGGGCGTGGGGATGAACCGCGAGGGGGTTTGCGATCAAACGTGGGAGTCCAACCGCTCCGTCCGGCTGGAAAACGCCGGCGATACCGACATCGTCAATCCCTGGTTGTCAAGCTCCGGCACAAACTCAGCCGGGCGGAATACCTTCCGAAATTTTGCCGAGATCGTTGAGTCCGCGGTCACACCAGGCATGAGCGATAAGGAGAAGGCTCTGGCCTTGTGGTTTCAGCAGATTCAGTATCGCTACCACGCAGCCGGAGACAACAACGAACTTGGAGATCCTGTCAAAGTATTCAATTCGTACGGACACAACACGTGCGGCAACGACTCCATCTGTATGGCCGGCTTGTGGCAGAAGGTGGGCTTGAAAGCGGCCCCGGCGCGCGGAGTAGGCCACTGCATTTCTCAAGTCTTCTACGATGGCCGCTGGCATCTGCTCGACGGCGACCAGCATGTTCTCTATTTACTCAGAGACAATGAGACGATTGCCAGCGAGCACGATATTGTGCGCGACCACGACTTGATCCGGCGCACCCACACGTCGGGCATCACGCTGGAAGACAATCGCGCCTTTGACGAATGGGAATCCGCGCTTTATGGCTATGAGGGCGAGGTCAAAGGGCAGCGCAATTGCAATGATAAGACAACGATGAACATGGTTCTGCGGCCCGGCGAGGCTCTTGTCTGGCGATGGGGACATTTAACTCCCGTCAAGTATCACGGGATGACGCCGATTTATCCGGACACGCTTTGCAATGGTCTTTGGGAATATCGCCCGAATTTCTCGAAATCGAACTGGCGCAACGGCGCAACGCTGGTGGAAAGTATTCAGGAAAAAGACGGCGAACTCTCGGCTGAAGCTGGAAAAACAGGGACGATCGTTTGGACCGTGCGGACTCCTTATGTCATCGTAGGTGGCAAACTCGACATCGACGGAAAAGGAGCGAAGTTTGCCTTTTCCGCCGATGGAAAAACGTGGGAAGACGCGCCGGATAATCTGGATAAGTTCTTCCCGCCAAGTGGTCCGGCCCGCTACGAATACCGCATCAGATGCCTGCTCGCTCCAGAGGCGCGCATCAAACGGCTGAGCATCGTGAACGATTTGCAGATGGCGCCGCTGCTGCTTCCGTCGATGTCCATCGGAGTCAATACATTCGTTTATACCGACACACCGGCAGCACCGGGCGATCGAAAAGTTGTCGTGACGCACGAATGGATAGAGCGCTCCAGTTCCAAGCCGCCCGAAGCGTCGCCCAATCCGATCAATCCGCCAGACGCCGGCGAGGCCAACGGCACCGATATCGTGTTTCAGTGGAAAACGCCCGATGCCGATGTTGCGAAGATCGCGGACTACCACTTCGAATTGTCGGACCGCCAGGACATGAAGTGGCCGCTGTCCACGAATTTCTACAAGTTGATTTCGCGCACCGCCGACCGCGGCAAGGCACAGTACACACTGCCGTGCGTCGGTTTGCTGGCGCCAGATCGGAAATACTATTGGCGCGTGCGGGCCAAGAACGACAAGGGGCTATGGGGGACATGGAGCAAAATCTGGAGCTTCACGCCTCATGCGCCAAGCTATCCTCTGGACGCGACCTTCGTCTTTGACGAAAAGAAAAACGAGGGAAGTCTGCACTGGAAGCCAAACCCAGTTGGCCGGCAGCCCGTCAAGTATCGTATTTATGGAAGCGATGAGAAAGGCTTCTCTGTCAGCGATACGCCGTACAAAGTCGACGTGGGCACCTCCAAAGATCTCGCGCCGCAATTCCCGGCAAACTTCATCGCTGAAACGGCCAGCACAACTCTGGCGGTGTTAGGTTCCCATGTCGAATTACCGAACGCCAACAAGACGTACTATCGCGTCGAGGCTGTGGATGAGCAGGGCAAGCGCAGTGTGGCATCGGACTACGCCAGCGCGCCGAGACCGGTCATCTTCAGCCAACCGGCTACGGCGGCCCACGTGGGCGCCGAGTACAAGTATCAGCCTCTCGCCAACCGCTCGTTGGGAGACTTAAAGGCGCGGGAAATTAACGGGCGGGAAGTCCGTGCTTTCTTCGAGATGGAAACGCCGAAGTACACACTGGAAAAAGGACCCGTTTGGCTCAAAATCGATCCTGCCACTGGAATCCTTTCCGGCAAGCCCGATGCTGCCGGAAAATTCGAAGTATCCCTCGTCGCGACAATCGATCGCGAACTGCGCAAACTGGACGATGCGGCATTGGCCTGGGGAACATATAAGGTAGTGGGAACGTCAACTGAGAAGCTGACCAGCGCGCCCCAAACATTCACAATCAACGTTGCCCCATGAATGGGCCATTGACTGGCGGCATCTTTTCACGCCAGCCCGCCAACGTCCAACCCTGATTCCAGCAAAGACGCGGTTGCAGCGTCGTTTATTGAGAGCTACCGGTCGCGATGGGTATTTGGCGGACGTGGACGTGAAGGATAGCGTAAATGCCATGGAGCAGGTGGCAAAACGTTTAGCGACCGCTTGAAGAATGACAATATTCCGACAACATTTCGCGGAATGTTTGAAAACTTTGTTGCAAGCCCTTGATGATTAAAGGGATAGTGTTTCAAAACGGAGAGGCAGGGATTCGAACCCTGGAGACCCGCAAAGGCCTACTTGTTTTCGAGACAAGCCCGATCGACCACTCTGGCACCTCTCCAAATGTCATTATTACACCTGACGGATGACATCAGGCACAGACGTAAAATACTCGAAATTGATCGCGCTCGCAATCTCAAAACAGCGCCGTTCTAATTTGAAGCACACCCATTCGCCTTGTGGCCAAAATCGAGGCATACAAAGTCGCGAGTATTTCACTTCCTATTTACCGATTGCGGCATCAGCCTCACTTTGATCGTCCCGAAGGCAGCAGGTCCGGCGGCATGAAGCGGTGACAGATGCCTGAGCGCACGAGCGCTGTGGCTTCGGCGATGTCTTTGGCAAAATAGCGATCGCGCTCGTAGAACACGACTCGTGCGCGGAGGAACGCGTGGGTTTCTTCGAGGCGTGGCGAAGTCTTCAGCGGCGCGCGGAAATCCAATCCCTGACACGCCGCCAGCCATTCGATCGCCACGATGCCCGCGGTGTTCTCTGCCATGTCGGAGAGCCGCCGCGCGGCGAAAGTGGCCATCGAGACATGGTCTTCCTGATTAGCGGAAGTGGGGATGCTGTCCACGGACGCCGGGTGTGCCAGCGATTTGTTCTCGCTGGCGAGGGCCGCTGCCGTCACCTGCGCGATCATGAAGCCCGAGTTGAGTCCGCCATGTTCGACGAGGAATGCGGGCAGGCCGGACGAGAGATTGCGATCGACGAGCATTGCGATCCGCCGCTCGGAGAGCGCGCCGATCTCAGCGAGCGCCAGAGCCAGGTTGTCGGCGGCGAAGGCGACGGGCTCGCCGTGAAAATTTCCCCCTGATAGAACTTCGTTATCGGCAGACGCCCCGCGTCCGGACGCGAAGATCAATGGGTTGTCGGAGACTGCGTTTCCTTCGAGTTCCAGGACGCCCGCCGCGTGCCGCATCTGCGTGAGGCACGCGCCCATGACCTGTGGCTGACAGCGCAATGAATAGGGATCCTGGACTTTGTTGCAGTGAGCGTGCGAGCGACCGATTTCGCTTTCGCCGAGCAATTCGCGAAAGGCCCGCGCCGTGTCGCTCTGTCCCACGTGTCCACGCACGGCGTGAATGCGCGCATCGAACGGACGGCGGCTTCCCAGCGCGGCGTCGACGCTCAAGCTTCCGGTTACTATCGCCGTCGCAAACAAATCTTCGGTGGCGAACAGGCCCAGCAGCGCCAGCGCCGTGCTGACTTGTGTCCCATTGAGCAGGGCCAGGCCTTCTTTGGGTGCGAGAACGATGGGCGTGAGCTCGGCCCCAGCTCCGGCACTGCCGGTTGCGAGTGCCTCGCGCGCGGGTAGCCTCTGGCCGTTGACTATGGCCTCCCCTTCCCCAATGAGGACGACGGCAAGATGCGCGAGCGGCGCCAAATCTCCCGATGCGCCGACCGAACCTTTCGCCGGGATGACCGGATAGATTCCGGCGTTGAAAAAGCCGATCAACATATCGATCACAAGTCGGCGAACCCCGGAGTAACCGCGCGCCAGGCTGTTGATTTTGAGCGCCAGGACGAGTCGCACTGCCGCTTCATTCAGCGGTTCGCCGATCCCCGCGGCGTGCGAGAGTACAAGACTGCGTTGGAGCGTTTCAAGATCATCAATGGAAATCCGTTCGCTGGCCAGCAAGCCGAATCCGGTGTTGATGCCGTAGCATACGCGGCCTTCGGCCACGACTTGCTTGACCGTCTCGGCGGCGGCATCAATCGCCGGGAACGACGCGGGGTCGAGCGCCAGTTTGAGGTCCGATTCGAACGCGACGCGGCGGAAGTCGGCGAGCGTCAATTGCCCGGGTTGGATGATGAGTGTTTGCATGATTCAATCTCTCAAAGAGCCGCGCACGTTAGTAAGCGGCCAGTGCGATCCACGATTAACAAATGCTCTCGCACAAAGACACGAAGAACACAAAGAAGCACAAAGAATACATTCAATTTACCAATATTCTTTTGTGTTCTTTGCGTTCTTTTGCGGCCCACTGAAAATAAAGGCCGCTTACTTACGTGCGCGGTTCTACGCTTGGCAAATCCAATCCGTTCTCGCGGGCACATTGCACCGCTGTTTCGTATCCAGCGTCGGCATGACGCATGACGCCGGTGCCCGGATCGTTGCGGAGGACTCGCGCGATGCGCGTTGCTGCGGCTGCGGTGCCGTCGCAGACGATCACGAGACCCGCGTGCTGACTGAAGCCCATCCCTACCCCGCCGCCGTGGTGAATGGAGACCCATGTCGCGCCGCCGGCAACATTCAGCATTGCGTTGAGCAGCGGCCAATCCGAAACGGCATCGGAGCCGTCGCGCATCACTTCCGTCTCACGGTTGGGGCTGGCGACGGAGCCGGAATCGAGGTGGTCGCGCCCGATCACGATTGGAGCTTTCAATTGACCGCTCGCCACCATTTCATTGAATGCCAGGCCCACACGGGCGCGATCCTTGAGGCCCAGCCAGCAGATGCGCGCGGGCAGGCCCTGGAAGACGATGCGTTCAGCGGCCATGTCAAGCCAGCGATGCAGATGCGCATCGCCGGGGATCAACTCCTTCACTTTGGCGTCGGTGCGGCGAATGTCCTCGGGATCGCCCGAGAGCGCCACCCAGCGGAACGGGCCGATGCCTTCGCAGAAAAGGGGACGGATGTACGCGGGGACGAATCCGGGGAACGCGAACGCGTCCGCGACGCCTTTGTCGAGCGCCATCTGGCGGATGTTGTTGCCGTAGTCGAACGTGGCCGCGCCGCGTTTTTGGAATTCCAACATGGCGCGCACCTGCACGGCCATCGACCGTTTCGCGGCACGGATTGTTTCTTGAGGTTCGGAGATGCGGCGCTCTTTCCATTGCTCGATTGTCCAACCCTGCGGCAGATAGCCGTTGAGCGGATCGTGCGCGCTGGTCTGGTCGGTCACCATGTCAGGCGTGACGCCGCGCCGCACAAGTTCCGTGAACACATTTGCCGCGTTGGCGCACAATCCTACTGAGACCGCGTGTCCCGCGCTTTTCGCGGCGGCTAAAATCGAAAGCGCGTCATCGAGCGACTGGGCCTCGCAGTCGAGGTAGCGCGTGCGCAGGCGAAAGGCGATGCGCGTGGGATCGCATTCGACCGCCAGCATGGAGAAGCCGGCCATCGTCGCGGCCAGCGGCTGCGCGCCGCCCATGCCGCCGAGTCCGCCGGTCAGAATCCAGCGCTCCTGCGCCACGCCGCCAAAATGCTTTTGTGCCGCCGCGCCAAACGTCTCGCAGGTGCCTTGCACGATGCCCTGGCTGCCGATGTAAATCCACGATCCGGCGGTCATCTGGCCGTACATCATCAGGCCCAAGCGATCAAGCTCGTTGAACTTCTCCCACGTCGCCCAATGCGGCACGAGATTCGAATTGGCAATCAGCACGCGCGGCGCATCCGCGTGTGTTTGAAACACGCCGACCGGCTTGCCGGATTGAATCAGCAGCGTTTCCTCGTCGCCCAAGCGTCGCAGCACCTCAACGATGCGATCAAAACATTCCCACGAGCGCGCGGCCCGCCCAATGCCGCCATACACGACAAGATCCTCGGGCCGCTCGGCGACTTCGGGATCGAGGTTGTTCATGAGCATGCGCAGGGCGGCTTCGGTCTGCCAGGAGCGGCATGATTTTTCAGTGCCGCGCGGGGCGCGGATGACGCGGGAGGGGTCGTGACGGGTGAAGGATTTGTCATTTGTCATTTTTTGATGGACCGAAGCGAGGCAATTAATTGAGTACCAATTTAATTACAGATGGCTGTTACGATATTACCTCGTATTCAAGACGCTCAGTTGCGTGCACCCAGCCCGACTAAAGAATGGCGCGCTCGTGACAGTCGCTCTTCATGATCGGAAGGGAGGTTGATGGATGTCGTCATGATTGCTGTCGCCTTTTCTTGGAATTTCCCCGGCCTGAAAGGCCAATACATACCAGCCCAGGGCACCGCCCTGAGTAGCCTGACGTAAACGTTGCAACGCCCTGAAAGGGCAAAACATAACGTACGCAGCACTGTTTGTCGTGCCATTTCAGGGCGTTCAATCACCTACACATCGATACCCAGAGCGGTGCCCTGGGCTGGTACGTTATTGCCTTTCAGGCCGCTTACGGCACCGACGCGCCGATGTCAACCTCACTGAGCCTAAACCAATCTCGCGCGGGAGCGCCCTTTACCGCGAGCCGCATGAGTGGTTCATGGCGTGTCGCATCGACCAACGCAATTGCCAGTGTGTAGCGTCCTGGTTTCAAGTCTGAAGGCAAGCTAAAGCTTTCGGCCACTTCTTTCGCTCCTGGCAGCCAGCCTTTCACGGATGTCTTGCTTACAATCACGACGCTGTTGGCGTCATGGCCAAGTTCGGTAAGACGGATCGCGATCAGGCCGTCGCGGTATGGCGGGGCTACGCCGGTGTTTTCCCATTTCATCGCCAGCGACAGCGCCGTTCCGGGGGCGGCGCGCGGGGCGAGCGTCACGGAACGCAGCACAAGCCGGTAACCCATCTTCAATATAAATTTTCGGACTTCGTCTAACGTCTGATCGAACAGCGGCGCCGATTTGTTGTTCAGGTAACTGGTGTGCCATTTCAGTCCGCGATCGAAAATGTCGTGAATGTCCCAGCCTTCGCGCACCCAGCGCTGCATGTCCCAGGCGCTCTCGAATGCGACCGGCCCCGTTTTCCACGCCTCTTCCGCGTGCCCGGCCGCGATCCACTTCGGATAGAGCGTCTCCATGTGGCTCCACTCTTTCGAATCGCCGCCCATGTCGCCGAAACTGTCCGCGCGCCAGCCGCAGCCCTTGCTCAACGCGTGCATCAACACCGGCGGCTCGTTCAACAGCATCGCTTTGGAAGAATTCGGAAACGCCGCGCAATACAGATCGATGATTTCGTTGAGCACCGCTTGTGGCGGCATATCGACATTCGCGCCCGTGTCCACGCGCGGCGTGTGAGCCGTATGCCACTCGCCCCACAATCCCACCGAGCCGATATCCATCAGATCGAAATCCGGATGTGCATCGAGATGCCTGCCCAACTCCGTGATCAGCCGTGTGTGAGCTTTCCGAAAATGCGGGTCTTCGAAATCCGGAATCCAGTGCGTTGCGCCAGCGTATTTCCACACGAGCACGCCGGTCACGAGCAGCGCGAGATGCGCAAGCCCGTAGCGCTTATAAACCCGTCTGCGCGCCAGAGGATCATTGACAGTCCAGCGCTTGAAAACCAGCCACACCAATAGCGCGACGACGGAGATCGCCAGACACGCCAGCATCAGCTTGCGGTAGACAATCTGGTCGCCTTCATAGCGGAATTCGTAGCCTTTGCAGTCTTGCGCCTTCAACCACGCCGGCGTATCCATATACTGTTCCGAGCCGGCGAGCATGATGCCGATGCTGAGTTTCTGCCCGGCCTTTCGCGCATGCGCCAGAAACCCGTCGAGCAGCGCAAAGTCGATCTGCGTTTCAACCGGCTCTAGTTCGCGCCAGTAAAAACGAAAGTAAGCGCTCCCACTGGGCAAATCGCGAAGCGTAGCGTCGTCATCCGCAAAATGGTGAAAGGTCTGCCAGCCCATGTAGGGATTGGCGATCGCCTCGGCGGATTCTTCGAATTCGACGCGCGTGATTTTTGGAGCGGCGGGTTCCGCGGCGGGCAGACCGAGACATGCGACGAGGGTTAGCAGGGCAATCCAGCGCGTTCGCAAGGCAGTCTCCCAACGGGTATAGATCGAGTACAATGTCCCGTAGGGACCTTTGAAAATAGCCCAGCGCTTCAGCGCTGGGAACGAACGCCAAAGCGCTGCTAAACTCAATCTAAACTCAATCTAAGCAGAAACCCGTAGTTTTTCCTCTTCGGGATCGAGTTCCCAGCGCGGCCAAAGGCGCTCGACCATGGCCAGCGGGGCTTGATTGACGCGGGCCAGAAACTCCCGGCACGCTGCATGAAGCGCTTC
>JBBRQD010000074.1:0-28716 GCA_038227045.1 Planctomycetota bacterium | reverse complement strand
TTTCATCTGGGCCTGGCCTCCTGATTATTGGGTCAATGGGTTGTGAGAGACTTCATTGACTTTTTATCTCGAGGCTATGGCTCTTTCTATTCCATTACATGGTAACTCTCCCCCGCTGGGGAGAGGGGAATCGAGTGCGTGAGATTTGAGGCCAGTCGATTATGCAATATTGATGCGCAATGTGCAACTTTTGTAACGGAATTCAGGCGGTCACATGCTGGCACCCCTGCCGGGGTGCAGGGAAATTCTGCGGACGAATCCCGGTGGTGTCGGCCGGGTACGGCCTCAACCACCGGCTAATTGCTGGCATCCCTATTGGGATGTCAACTGAAACAATCTTTCGCTGGAGTGTTAGAAGGGGCTTACTTTTTCCTCGAACGAAGTGTATTGAGAAGCGTATTTCTGGTCTTTCGATACATCATGGAATAAAGGGAGGAAATGTGAGAGCACATCTGACAGTCGTTTTTCTACTGGCCATTTTCGCATTTGGCAGCGTCGCGATTCCGCGCGCGTCGGCGGAAGAGAAGAAGAAGGTGTTGTTTATCGCGGGCAATCCGACGCACGGCTACGCGGAGCACGAAAATTACGCGGGCTGCGTGCTGTTGTCCAAGCGCATCAACGATTCCGGCCTGGCGATTGAATCGACCGTCGTCAAAGGCTGGCCGGCCGATCCCCATGCGCTCGACGGCCAGGCGGCCATCGTCATCTACTGCGACGGCGGCGGCGGTCATGTCATCATGAAGCACCTCGACGAATTCAACGCGCTGGTCAAGAAGGGCGTTGGCGTCGGCTGCCTGCATTACGGCGTCGAGATTCCGAAAGGCGACGGCGGCAACGCGCTGCTCGGCGCGATTGGCGGCTACTTCGAAATGAACTGGTCGGTCAATCCGCATTGGACGGCGACGTTCAAGGAACTGCCGAAGCATCCGGTCGCGAGCGGCGTCAATCCGCTGACCACGAATGACGAATGGTACTACCACATGCGCTTCATCAGCGACATGGCGGGCGTCACGCCGATTCTCTCGGCCGTTCCGCCGGACAGCACTCGCCAGGGCAAAGACGGCACGCACAGCGGCAACCCGGACGTTCGCGCCGGCGTGGGCAAGGACATCGCCGAACACGTCCTTTGGGTCTACCAGCGCCCCGACAACGGCGGCCGCGGATTCGGCTGCTCGGGCGGGCACTTTCACCGAAACTGGGCGCAAGACGATTATCGCAAGGCGATTTTGAATGCCATCGTCTGGAGCACGGGACTCGAAGTCCCTGCCGACGGCGTAAAATCGGCGCGCCCCGATGCGGACGAATTGCTCGCGAACATCACCAAGACCAAACCCGAGAAATTCGACATGGCCGCGGAACTTAAGAAGGTTGAAGAGATAAACGCGAAGAAGTAATGCTGCGTCTTAAATAAATTGGATGGCCCACTCCAATGGGTGGGCCATCCAACTTGTGGCTAGAATTTGCGCGATCACTTCGGTGCCGCGTTGACTTCATCCGCCGATTTGCCGCTGCCTTCGTAACCGGCCTTCGGCTTGCCATCGTCGCCCAATTTGTCAACCGTCCAAAGCGTGCCGTACGCGAGCAGTTTGATGTATTCGTCCATGGAGACCGTCTTCATGTCGTGACCCAGCGTCGTGCCGAAGACTTTCGCTTTGCCGTACATCTGCGTCCAGGCGACGACGTGATCCTTCTTCGATTGAACGCTGAACGCCGTCAGCACCGCAGTGGACGTTTCGGGGAATTTGATGTTCTGATACAGCTCGTCGCCGGTCGTCACAAATTCATCCGGGAGGGTCTTGGAGATCGCGTTGTCCTTGTTCGCCTTTTTGATCGTAAACCCGCGGAAGCCGTCGTGCGCCTTGGTCGTCAAGCCGCAGCAATCCGCCCATTCGTCGCCGGCGCGGAAGCAGTGCATCGCGCAGTGAACCATCACCGTCGGCTTGCCTTCTTTGGTGACGCGCATCATGTTTTCGAGCAGTTCTTTGTCGACGTTCTTGTCGGTCTGTTCGCAAACGTTGTAAAAGATCACGTCGTAATCTTTCGCGAAATCCGCGTCCTTCGCGCTCTTCAAGCCCTGCTTGACATCGAACGTGATGGCCGCAAAGCGCGCGATATTTCTGGCGAGAAAAGGCGTCAGTTTCGCATAGTCGTGATAGCCGCCGCCGCTGATGTACAGCGCTTTAACGGGCTTCGCGTCCTCGGCCCGGACGCACGCGCACAGACTCAAAACGACCAGAAGTGCTGCCGAAATACAGTGATTCATAAACATTCCTTGGAAGAGTTTTGCGATGCGTGGGCAGTCGCTGATAGGTTTCGTATACACCGTTTATCCGAGCAGCAATTCCAAGTCCTCGCGCTTCAATCCGCCGATCAAGCTGTTTCCCGCGCCGATGATCGCGTCCGCCAGATCGCGTTTGCTCTGTTGCAGCAGCACGACTTTTTCTTCGATCGTGTCGCGAACAATCAATCGATACGCGAAAACCTGGCGCGTTTGTCCGATGCGATGCGCCCGATCGATGGCCTGGGATTCCACGGCGGGATTCCACCAGGGATCGAGCAGAAAGACGTACTCTGCGGCTGTCAAATTCAAGCCCAGCCCTCCGGCTTTCAGGCTGATCAGAAACAGCTTACAGTCCGGATCGTTCTGAAAACGATCGACTTTGGACTGCCGGTCGCGCGTCTTTCCGTCGAGGTATTCATACGGAATTTTCGCGGCGTCCAGTTTCTTGCGTGCGATCGACAGGAAACTGGTGAACTGGGAGAACACCAGCGCCTTATGCCCCTCTTCCAGAACTTCTTCGATCTGCGGAAGCAAGGCGTCGAGCTTCGCCGAGGGATCGCCGATTTTTGTTTTGTCGATCAACCCCGGATGACATGCGGCCTGGCGCAAACGCAACAGCGCTTCCAGAATCTGAATCTTCGAACTGTTGATCCCGTCGCGCTCGATCAAGCCCATCAGCGCCTTGCGATAATGGTCGCGCAGATCGTTGTACATTTTGCGCTGCTCGGGTTCCATCTCGCAGTGAATCGTCTGCTCCGTTTTTTCCGGGAGATCTTTCGCGACCTGCGCTTTCGTGCGGCGCAGAATGAACGGCCGCAACGCGCGCGACAGCAGCCCCCGCGCTTCGGGATCCGCGCCGCTCGCCGCGCTCGCGCTGCTTTGAAACACCGATGCCGTGCCAAGCATCCCGGGGTTCAGAAATTCGAACATGCTCCACAGATCGTTGAGATGATTTTCCACCGGCGTGCCGCTCATGCAAAGACGATGCGCTCCCTGCACCAACCGCGCCGCTTTTGCCGTGCCCGTGTCCGCATTCTTAATCGTCTGGGCTTCGTCCAACACGACATAGTCGAACCCCACATCTTTGAGGAACACAATATCGCTGCGCAGGGTTCCGTACGTCGTAAGCACCAGATCGTAATCCGCGAACTTCGACGCATCCTTCTCGCGAAAGGGTCCGGTGTGATCGAGCACCCGCAGCTTCGGCGTAAAGCGCGCGGCCTCCTGCTTCCAATTAAACACCAGCGATCGCGGAACTACTGCCAGCGAGGGCTTCGGCAGCGCATCCTTCGCCGGACGCCGCGATTCAAGCAGCGCCAGCACCTGCACCGTTTTTCCGAGACCCATATCGTCGGCCAGGCAGCCGCCGAATCCGAAGCGTTGCAAAAAATAAAGCCAGCCCAATCCTTCGCGCTGATATTCGCGCAGCTCGCCCACGAATGCCGCCGGCGGATCGACAGGCTTGATGCTTTCAAAGCTGCGCAATTCCGCGCTGACGCGGGCGAACGTTTCGTCGCACGTCGATTGCGGCTGCGCGGCCAGCAGCGCATCGAGCACACCGGTCTGCGATTTGGAAAAGCGCACGTGATCCTCGTGCGCCTTTCCTGTCCCGGCCAGAATTCCGTAGCGCTTCAGCCACTCTTCCGGAAGCAGCCCGAAACTGCCGTCGTCCAGACGCACGATCGTCTCGCCTTTGCGCAGCGCTGCCAGCAGCGCGGGCAGCGTTGTTGTCGCGCCGCCGAAATCCACTTCCGCGCGCAGTTCGAACCAATCGATGCCCGACGCCACCGTCATCTTCATTTCGCCGGGCGTGCGATAGAGTTTTCCGTCGGCTTCGACGCGCCATTTCTCGGCGATCAGCGTCGCGACGACGCGCGGCAAATTGCGCGGTGGCAGTTCCGGTTCGCCCGTCGCGGAATTGCGGCTGACGCGAAAGCCCAACTCCATCATGCGCAACGCGGCGGCCGATTCCGCGGCCCTGTCGCGCACATACAAGCGCCGCTCGGCGGGTACAAACACGCCGCGTTCGGACGCGCTCGCGAGGATCGCCGCCCCGTTGTAATCGAACGACAATTCGCCGCGCAAATCCCCGCGCGAATCGTACATCGGCTTCTTGATGCGCAAACAGGGGCTCGGCACTCCGCTCACTTCCTCGACACGCAAATCGTCGGGCGCATCCAGCGGCGGGAGCTTGGGCAGGCGCTGCAACATCGCGACAAATTCAGCGCCCTTCTCCAGCGGCACGCGAATTTCTTTTTCGTGGCGCAGGGAAGAGACGAGCGGAAATGCGCCGGAATCGTCAAACCGGCTCAAGCGGTCGCGCCCGAAAACCCACTTTCCCGCGATCAGCATCACCGGCAGCCCCAGCGCCATGCGCTCCGTCCCGCGGCGCAAACTCCCCACGAGCACGTAGTCGCCACGCACGGTGTCCGTGTTCAACTCCAGATGAAAAACCCACGCCGGGCCATCGTCGAATTTCAACAACTCTTGCGCGCCGTACTCTTTCGATTGCAAATACAATCGCCCCGCCTGAGCAAGCTCCGGCAGAATGGCTTCCTGAAGCGCGTCGTTCAGCGTAAAGCGCGAAAATCGCTCCCGGCCATAGTAGGAATAGGTGTAGCCGCGGCTGGTTTCGCCGCCCAACAACAAATTGCACACGCGATGGTCCAGCGGATTGGTGATCGACGCCATGGCGCCGCGTTCGATGTTCCGCGGTTTCGAAGCGCCCCAATCACCGTTTTTCTTCCGCTCGCGATAATAGAGTTCGAGGGCCAAACCCTGACCATTCAATGTCTGAGGCACATTCACGACGAACAGCATTTCGCCGGAAGCGCCCACGAAAGCGGCCGCCCCGCCGTTCTTTGTTCCCGTCAGCGGACTCGAAGGATTTGCGGCCAGCGCGCGGGTCATGCCCGAAACGAACCGCTTCCACTCCGGCTCTGGGGCTGCCGGTTTGATTCGAGCGACTTTCCTGGACTCAGCGCCGCGGCCTGCGCCCGACGAGCGTTCCGGCTTGAACGGATTTTCGTCGTCGTCGTAATCGTCGTTTTCCGGATCGTCGAAGTCTGGCGGATTGTTGGGATCGGTTCCGTTGGCCATCTCCAGACTCAATCGAACGATCTGAGGCGGCGGCTGCAACTTGCGCTGAATGTCCGCCTCGAGAATCACCGCCCACAGATGCTTGCACGGGTTGCCATCGCGATAATAGGGGCACGAGCAGAACGCGTTCAATCTGCCTTCGATCGTGGACGTTTTGAGTTTCAGCGAGACCTGATACGCCCGTTCGCCGGAGACTTTCGCGCTGACCGACGAGTCGTCAAACGTATCGACGTGAACCGCTCCGCTGACATAATACTCGCGACCGCGCTGCCGGATTATGCTGTCGAATTCATGCTGGATTTTCGACGCCAACGTCCCCATTCGAACTCTCCGTGCCGAGAACAATACACTCATTGCAAACATAGCGTTGAGCACGTCCATGACGCGCAAAAAATACTCGCGACATAACCGCCCGCGCATAACATAGCCTAGCGCGCCCAAAATACCACTTCGAGCCAACGAATTGAAACGCGCGAGCAGTTGCCCTCTCCCGGAGGGAGAGAGATTGAAACAGGAGGCATCCTCACTTGAAGTCTACAATTCACGTTCTCGTTGCATTCATCCTGTTGATCTGCGCGAAGACTCTTCACGCCGGACCGGACGATTATTTTTGCATTGAAGTGATCGACGAAGCAACCGGCCGCGGTGTGCCGCTAGTTCTGCTTCAAGCAACGGACAAGTCGCGGTACTACACGGACAGCAACGGCTTCATCGCGTTCAACGAACCGGGACTGATGGGAGAAAACGTCTGGTTCGACGTCTCCAGCCCCGGCTACGAGTATCCGCACGAATCGTTCGGCAGCAAGGGGCTTGTCGCCAAGCCGACTCCCGGTGGAAAAATTCAAATCAAACTTCGGCGCGTCAACATCGCCGAACGTTTATACCGGATCACCGGGCGCGGTATTTACCGCGATACCATGCTGCTGGGAAAGAAGCCGCCGATTGAGTTCGGTGTGCTCAACGGCAAAGTCATGGGACAGGATTCGGCTTTTACCGCGATTTACAAAGGCAAGCTGTTTTGGTTCTGGGGCGATACCAGCCGTCCGTCGCATCCGCTTGGAAATTACTTTACTACCGGCGCCACATCCAATCTTCCGGCAAACGGCGGACTCGATCCGTCGGCAGGTATCGATCTTACATACTTTGTTGACACCAAAACCGGTTTAGTCAAACCGATGGCCCCGCCTAAACGCGCCGGCCCGTTTCCCGTCTGGATCGACTGCCTCATGACCGTTTTAGACGATAAAGGCGAGCAGAAACTGTTCGGCCATTTTAACCGCGTAAAGGGACTTGAGCCTTTTGAAAGCGGGCTCATCGTATACAATGACGCGTTGAGCCAATTTGAAGAGCTTAAAACGATACCACTCGATGCGAAGCTTGCGCCAAAGGGGCATCCGTTCCGTGTCAATGCAGACGGGCATGAGTATTTATATTTTCCCGTCCCCTACCCCGCTATACGTGTCCCATCCGGCTGGAACAGCGTTGTTGACCTATCTACCTACGAAGGATATACCTGTTTAAAAGACGGTAGTACATATACCAAAAAAGACCCGCAGCTTGACCGCGGCGCAGATGAAAAACTTGTCTGGAAATGGAGAACGAATACTTCAGTTCTGAAACCGAAAGAAATTGAGGAGCTTATTTCCGCCAATAAAATCAAGCGCGAAGAAGTACCTTTCGGTTTGAGAAATGCCGACGGCGGCAAGCCAATTTTATTGCATTACTCCACGGTATATTGGAACGATTACCGGAAACGATGGATCATGATCGGCGTTCAAGAATCCGGCGATAGTTACCTGGGTGAAGTGTGGTATGCCGAAGCCAGCGCGCCGGAAGGCCCGTGGATCGACGCAAGAAAAGTCGCTACTCATGCGAAGCTGCACGAAAACAATGATTTCTACAATCCACTCCAGCATCCTTACTTTACGCAAGACGGTGGCAAGACGATTTACTTCGAAGGCACATTGACCCACACGTTTTCAGGCAATCCGCAGCCCGTGCCGAATTACGAATACAACCAATTAATGTATCGTCTCGATCTGTCCGATCCTCGGTTGAAATTGCCGGATCCGCCGCCCGGATTAAGCAACGCTGTGCCGTCGAAACTGGGGCCTTGACCTGTGGCTTTCCCTCCGTCTCGTCTATGAGCCTTTGCATCTTTTCGAGAGTTAAATCATGTGACAAAACGGTTGACTTTATTACAAAAATAGCGGCGCTGGATCTGCCAATTCAGGGGTATATCAACTGTCGCTTTCAGTGCCGAATCAAATGGAGCTCGAAATGAATTCCGTCAATGTTGGCCAACGCAATCCCCTTTCCCGCCGCACGTTTCTGCGCAGCGCCGGTGCAGCGCTTGCCTTGCCTCTGCTCGACGCCATGCGGCCGGCATTCGCCAAAGACGGCGACGCCAAAGTGCCGCGGCGCATGGTCGCCGTTGAAACCAACATGGGAATCCTGCCCAACTATTTTTTCCCGGAAGGCGCCGGTGCCGACTACAAGCCCAGCCCTTATCTGGAGAAGCTCGCGGACTTCCGAAAAGAAATGACCATTTTTTCCGGAACAAGCCACCCCGGCGTCACCGGCGGGCATCAGGCTGACCGGTGTTTCCTTACCGGCACGCCACACCCGGAGCGTGGCGGATTCAAGAATTGGGTCTCGCTCGATCAGTATGCCGCCGAACACATCGGCAGCGAAACGCGCTTCCCATCGCTGACTCTATTAATGAGCGCCGAGGAAGGATTTTCGCTCTCCTTCACGCGCAGCGGGGCCATGATCCCTGCGGAGAAAAGTCCGTCGAAACTCTTCAAAAAACTCTTCGCTCAAGGAAAAGCCGACGAAGTCGATGCGCGCGTCGAATCCATTCGCCAGGGACGCAGCATGTTGGACTTCGTCGCGGATCAATCGCGCCGCTTGCAGCGCGATTTGTCAACCAACGACCGAGAGCGCCTCGACCAATATTTCACCTCCGTCCGCGATCTCGAAAAGCGCATGCAGCGCTCTGAAGAATGGGAGCACAAACCCAAGCCAAAGGTCACCGCCGAGCCGCCGCAGGATCTCGACGACTCCAAAATGTTCGTCGAAAAATCGCGCTTGATGTTCGATATGGTGAAGCTGGCGCTGGAAACCGATTCGTCGCGTCTCATCACATTCTACATCGATACCACCGTGATTCACAACATCACCCATCACGGCAACCGTCCTGAAACACTCGCGGAATTGCGCGCGGTCGAAGAGCGCCAACTCGCGGCCCTGAAAGATTTCCTGATCTCGCTGCGCGGAACCAAGGAAGACGGCCAGACGCTGCTGGACCGCACCATGGTCCTATACGGAAGCGCCATGGGCAGCGCGAACTCACACTCCAACACAAATCTGCCGGTCTTGCTCGCGGGAGGCGGATTCAAACACGGCAAGCACCTCGCGTTCGACAAGGACAACAATTACCCCCTCGCGAATCTCTACGTATCGATGCTGCAACGCATGGGAATCGAAACGGATAAATTCTCAACGGCGACGGGGACTATGCGGGGATTCGAGTTGGCATGAGCATTTATTTTCCCGCATTTCGCGGCCCATCGTTGCTGCGATCTTTTTTACTTCTCACGGCATTCGGTGCTACCGCTACGTTTTCGTCCGACTACGCTCCAAAACCGTTCTTCGAAAAACACTGCGGCGACTGTCACGACGCCGGCACAAATGAAGGCGGCCTGGATCTCATGTCGCTCAAATCGGATCTTGCGAATCCGCAAGTGTTCGCGACGTGGGTGAAGATTCACGACCGCATTCGCGCGGGTGAAATGCCGCCGCCGAAGGAGCAACGCCCGCCCGCCGCCGAGAGCGAGAAACTGACTTCATGGCTTCGCGGTTCGTTGATCCAATCCGATCTTGCGCGCCAAAAAACTCAAGGCCGCACGACGCTGCGGCGCCTGACGCGCGCCGAATACGAAAACACCGTTCGCGATCTGCTGGCTCTTCCCGGCATTCCGCTGCAAAGTCTTCTGCCCGCCGATGGCTCAACTCACGGTTTTGACAAGCACAGCGACGCGCTCGACATGTCGCACGTTCAAATCGCAAAGTACGCGGAGGCTGCCGACGAAGCGCTCGACATGGCCATCGCGGTGCAACCCCAAGCGCCCAGCGTCTATAAAAAGCGTCTGTCCATGGCCGGGACGTACATCGTCGATCACATCTTGATGAACGGCGACGCAATACTGCTCAAAGACAAAAAGCCCGATCCCAATTTTCTGCCGTCGGGAAGCCACAAGCACATCGGCCAGGGCGAACACGAAAAGGCCGGTGTGTTCTCCGAAGACAGCACTGTCGGCATGTTCCGCCACGACGACGAATCGTTTCAGCCCATGTTCGCAAAATTCGCGGTCGTTTATCCAGGCCGTTATCGCATTCGCGCGTCACTGTGGAGTTTCTTCTGGAACAAAGGCGAAGTGCTGCCCGCGAAAGAGACCGGGGCCGCGCGTCTTTCCGCGGTCAAATTGCGTGGAAACGGTCACGGTTCATCGGAAGGCAGCCGCGTGCTGAATTATTTTGACGCGCCGTCCATGGACTCAAAGATTCACGAATTCGAAACGTGGCTGAACTATAAGGAGTGCATCGGCTTCAATACCGCGTCGCTCGTTCCGATTACCAATTACAATCGCAAAGGCCACGCGATGGCGTTTGAAGGCCCAGGAATCGCGAGCGACTGGCTCGAGATTGAAGGACCGATTAATGACGTCTGGCCACCCGAAAGCCATCGCCGCCTGTTCGGCGAGTTGCCTCTGCAAAAGCTTGAAAAAGAATCCAAGATTCGCCCGCCCCAACGTGTCGCGCCGCGCCAGGAAATCGGCCATAGTGTGAACAAGGCCGATGTCTGGCAGGGCACATGGACAGTGATTTCCGAAAAGCCGCTCGATGACGCGCGCCGGCTTTTGGCGCAGTTTCTGACCCGGGCGTTCCGGCATCCGGTCGATGATCCCGTGCTGCAAACGTATTTGGATCAGGTCAAGAAACATCTCGACGCCGGAGAATGCTTCGAAACCGCGATGCGCTGGACGTACCGCGCCGCGCTCTGTTCGCCGGACTTTTTGTATCGCGTAGAAAAGGCCGGCCCGCTTGACGAAAACGCATTGGCCGCGCGCCTTTCCTATTTTTTATGGAACAGCGCGCCCGACGCGGAATTGCTTGAAAAAGCCGCCGCCGGGACGCTCCGAAAAGAATTCAATGCCCAAACGGAACGCCTGCTGAAAGACAAACGCTCCGATCGATTCATTGAAGATTTTCTCGGCCAGTGGCTCTCGCTCCACAAAATCGCCTCGACCGATCCCGATCGAAAACTGTATCCAGAGTTCAACCCGTACCTGCAGGATTCGATGCGCGACGAAACGCTGGCGACATTCCGCGAACTGCTCGATAAAAACCTCGACGCGGTTCAATTGGTCCGCTCCAATTTCTGCATGCTCAATCAGAAGCTCGCCGAGCATTACAAGATTCCCGGCGTCGTCGGCACCGCAATGCGCCGCGTCGAACTTCCGCCCGACAGCCCCCGCGGCGGATTCCTGACGCAAGCCGCGCTGCTCAAAATCACCGCGAACGGCACCGTGACGTCGCCCGTGATCCGAGGCGCGTTCATCACCAGCCGGGTTCTGGGCAACCCGATTCCGCCGCCGCCGGCGGACGTGCCCGCGATCGAACCGGACGTGCGCGGCGCGCACACGATTCGCGAACAACTCGACTTGCATCGGTCCAAAAAGGTTTGCGCCTCGTGCCATGCGAAGTTCGATCCCGCCGGGTTCGCGCTGGAATCGTTCGACGTCATCGGCGGCTGGCGCGAGCGCTACCGTTCGACCGAAATCGGCGATCCCGTCGATCGCAAAGGCATCGATCCGAACATCAACATCCGCTACAAATGGGGTCCGCCCGTCGATTCGAAGGGGCAGCTTCCCGATGGACGCGCGTTCGACGGAATTCGCGGCCTCAAAGATGTGCTGGCGTCCAAGCCCGCCGTGCTGCTGCGGAATCTCACGGAACAACTCGTCGTCTATTCCACGGGACGCGAGCCGACGTTCGCCGACCGCGATGAACTTGAGCGCATCGTCAAAGCCGTTCAGGAAAAGGGCGGCGGCGTGCGAACGTTGATTCACGAACTGGTGTCCAGCCCGATTTTCCAATCCAAATAATTTCGCCGAGAACAACGAAATGAAACAATTCATATTGGTGCTCTGGCTGGCCACCGCAATGCTGACTTCACAGGCGGAAGATGCGAAAACAGCCGCACCGGCGAGCGCGACGGAATCCATCGAATACAAACTCGGCGGCCTATTCTGCGACACGCGCGAAGAGGATCTCCGCAATGTGTTCAAAGGCGATGCCGCAATCAGCGTCGCAAAAGTGTCGTATAAAGACGCTGCCGTGACACTGGTTTGCGATCCGGCAAAAGTACCCTTCGCCGAATTGAACAAGCGCTTGAAGACGGCCGGATTCGAAATTAAAAAACAGTTCGCGACCATTCCCATCGCGGGAATGGATTGCAAAGCGTGCTCAAACACCGTGTACAACATCGTGATGAAAGTCGATGGAGTCGATCAGGCGACCGCTTCATTCAAAGAAGGCCATGCCACGGCCTGGTTCGATCCCGTGAAAACGAACCGCGCCGCTCTGGTTACGGCATTGAGAAAAGCGGAGGTGGACGTCACCGAGCCTGTGCCGCCAAAAGAAAAGAAATAGCAACTCAATGCGGCGTTCCCGACAGACTCAGAGTCCACAACTTTTCTGGAGGCCCGTTCAATTCCAGGCCCGCTCGGAAATGCGGGTATCCGACGCAGTAACCGCGGAATGAAATTTGGTTCCAGCCCTCGCGCAACTTGAGTTTCTTTACCGCGACAGTGCGGCTGCCGGTCTTCTCCGCAATGTATTCTTTGTCGGCAATTGCAATCGGTTGTCCATTCAAAGACCAACGTAGATGCGTCATCAAATGCCCTTGAAATCTGAATTCCAATTCCGTTTCGGCGGGAACGCGAACCCATGTCGCGCCGTACCAGACCTGCGCCGAAGTGCCCAGAATCACGCGCTTGTCGAGGTCGGCAACGCTCGCCGGTTTCCAGCGGACTTCGCGCGGGTCCGGCCAATAACCGGTGATCGATGTCCCTTTGAACACAGCTTGAAGATCAACCTTGCCGTTGTCGGGCTCGTATGCGGCCGCGTCGCAGAGTTCGCGACCCGCCTGTTTCATGTCCTTATTGGTGCCGGGCAGCGTGCCGCTAAGATCCGCCTTGAACTTTTCCGCGCCCGGCCCACCGAATGGACCCGCGATGAGCCAATTGCGCACGAGCACACCATCGTCCAGTCCTTGAAATTGCGCCTGCGCCCACGCGCCGGGATATAGGCGGGCTTCGGTCGGTTCGTCAAACGTCTCGCGGCTTGCGGAGCCGTCGCTGTTCGCCCACCAGAATTTGTTGTGCCCGCCAAACGTGGCTTCGAAGTCAACAAGTGTGCGCAACCCGCCATTAAAGGGTTGTCGCATGGCCGGAATGGCGGCGCGCGGAATCGCGACGGCGAGCACGAATCCTTTTCCATCGGCATCGACCGCATGCCCCAATTTGATTCCCGCGACCGCTCCCGCATGTGCGAACGACGCCGAACCTACCGGCGTGCGATAAATCTGCGGCGTTCCTTTGCCGGACCAATCGGGATAAAGCCCAAGCGCGACGGGCTGCGCTTTGCCATCCTGATTGAAAATCCCAAAGACGAAGCGCGCATCGCCGGGACGCCCTTCAAGCGCCCCGCCCGGCTTGGCGTTGACGTCGCCTTGAATATAAAAGCTCAATGTGTCAGCGAGCTGATCGTGCGTGAAGATGCGCTCCAACGGCGGCAACGGTTTCGGCACAAACGGCGCGGCCATGCGGGCGTGCCAGCGCAGCAACAATTCGTCGGGGCGATACTGGCAGCGCACTTCGACGTGCTGATCCTTGTCCGCCTGAAACAAAACAGGCTCGGCGGATTCCCAGCCCGACATCGAACCATCGAGAGCCGCGTCGCCGAGCGCCGGCGTGAAGCGCGCGAATTTGGCGGTGCCCGCCCCGCCGCGCAACGTCAGCGCGATCTCGGGCGGTTGAGCAATTTGGGCGGCGGAGATTGTTACACTGCGCTGAACCGTATCAAGCGCGCGCACCGGATTGTCGCGCAGCGACCAACCTTCCGCTTCGAAGATCGTCGGCGTGTATTTGCCCATCGCGAAATAGATTTTTCCGTTGTCTTTGTTCGGCACAATCGTCCCGGCGAAGAATTCGCCGGGCTGCGGGTAAACGCCTGCCGTTTTCGGAGTGAAACCGCGGCGGTCGTCGGGAAAAATCGTATCGACGTACAGGCCGCTTTCCGTGTACAGCAGAATGCCGCAGCGGCTTTGATCGACGACGCTCAGCAGTCCGTTGACCGGCTTGTGAACGCGCATCCCGCCGTACATTTCACCGCGCTCTGTCACGCGTGCGAGAGCGGTCCGGCCGGCGCGCCATTTCAATTGATACCCGCCCTTGCCGTCCGGCACGTAACGCGTAATTTTGTGTTGCGGACCTTCGTTCGCGCTGAAGTTTTTTCCGCCCCGCGCCTGAATGTAAAAACCATCGGCAAGCGAGCCGTCCCCCTGCATCCAATCGCTTGCAAAATTTACAGCGAGTTCGTTGCCCCCATGAATCGCGTCCGCTTTGCCCGCCGCGCGCGCTTCGAAAATAGGGTCGCTGAATAGTTTCGTGAACTCTTTGAAAATGGGATTTCCGTGCGCGTCGAAACCGATCGGCGCGAGCCGCCAGACATCTTGTCCGCCTTGATTGATCGCCAGCATTGAGAGATCGTCGAGCCAGTTTTGCCCGTGATACGTCATGAAGTGTCCCGGCAATTCAGCCGGCGCGACTTCGTCGTCGTCCACGCGCCCATTGCCATTTGAATCGTGCCAGAATGCAAAGCGCGCTTTGCCTCCGGCGTTCTCATGCAGAAGCGCGGCGGAGAGCAGCCAGCGGTCGCCGTCGAGACGATACACATTGTAGGAACGTCCCGCGGCGAGGTACATCTTGCCGTTGGCGCGAATGAGCTGCGGCTTGTCGAGATTCGGTGCGCGCGGATCGTTGCCGACGTTTGGCCAGACGGCATCGACGACAAACGTGCCGTGTGCGTAATCCACTTTGAAGCGCGTCAGCCAGTGCTGCTGTCCCGGAATATAAAGGTGCTCGGGATGCTCCGGATCGAACGCGTAGCCGTCGTTGCACATTGTTTGCAGCGTCAGGAATTCGCGCTCCAGTTTGCCCTCGGCGCTCCATTCGCTCGCACGATTGGGCCCGGCTTTTTCGACGATAATCAAATGATCGTTGCGCGCATCGTCCGTCCACGTGGCGAGCTTTCCCGGCGACATGAACGACAATGGATCGTAGCCGCCGGACTTCTGTTCCGAAAGCTGGCCGAATGTGAGCAGGATTTTTCCTTTGCCGTCGAGTTTAAAAACTTTGTTTGCTTTCGAATCGCTGAGATAGAACCGTCCGTGACTATCGATTTCCATATCCTCCGGATGGATGGTTTCCGGAACGGCGAAAGCGCGAGTCCATATTTTCGCCTGAGCGGCCTCGTTTAGCGGCGTGAAACTTACGGCCATGCCCGCGCCGTCCGCGTGCAGCGCGTAAAGCACGCCCGCACGAATCGCGATGCCCTGCGGCCGGGCGAGCGGCAATTCGGCGAGAACTTTTCCATCGGCTCCATCGTGAATCGTGATTGCATCGGCGAACTCGGTCTTGCTCTCTTCGTAATTGCCTTTGTGCGGCTCGACGATTTTTCCGCGTTGCGCGACGCAGAGAACCGTCTTGCCCCCCGCATCTTTGCCGGCAGCCATTGCGGTGACCCAGCCGGCAGGCAGATAGACGTGGTTGCGATTTGCGCCTTTGCCGTCACCGAATGGCTTTCCGTCCGCGCGATAGACGAACTTTTTGCCGCCATCGGTGCTGAAACCCCACACGCTTTCGCCGTCGGTGGCCACGCTTGAGCCGCCGGCCGCGCCGCCGCTGTTGAACGCACGGATGAATTGATCGTAGCCCAGCGGCTTCTTCAAATCGATCAGCGGATTGTTGGTACCGTTCTCAAGATATACGTAACCGAACACAGCAACGCCATTGGATCCGACAGCAACATCGCCCAACGGCTGGCGTGTCGGATCGCCGCCGAATGGCTCGGGTTTGTCCCATTGCTCGGGCGACGGCATCCACGCCGACGCGCCGCCCACGAATTTCGGCGTGACGGAGTGCCATTCGCCATCCACGCGCCATTTTTGCGCGGGCATGTAAATGCCTTTGACGCCGTAATCGCCGGGAGGCACCGGCATGAAATTTTCGTCGAGACCGTCCCACGTTTCGGCGAACTTGCCTTGATTCTCCGCCGTTACGGCGCGCGGCTGAGCCGCGACAAATGTGCTGACGATCCAATCCGGATTCTTCGGATCGACGATTGCCAGCGTCACGCAGTATGTCTTGGGAAGAGGGCCGTCGAGCGGCAACTGGTACGACACTTTCACGCCTGTGTCTGCCGCATGTAGAGCGCCCGCTGAAATCGCCGCGAAAATAATTACGATGGAAGATGCTCGTGCTGCACAGTGCGTCGATTTTAAAAACGTCACGCTATTGGTCCTCGATAAAAACGGTTCAGTGTTGTCACTCATTGACGATAATCACATCGCATTTGCGGCAGCGAAAGCCGATGAGCTTTGAGCGTCTTAAAAAGCCGTATTCGCCGACGCGTCTTGCGTCGAGATTTATCAGGCCCAGGATCGTATTTCCATCGTCCGGATACCATTTGATCGGGCCTTTTCCGGCCATGACACGCCCGCTTTCCATGCGTTCCTGGCAATAGGGGCATCGGTCGTCTGCTATCATGCCTGCCGTTCTCCGTTCAAGGGTACTGCTCCGTGGCACCCGACGATTGGTCTAAGAATTCGAACTTTCTGCGAAACCATTCGTGTACTGTTGCAGTCTAACGCCCATTCGCTATCGTTATGCGAAAATCATCGCCCATTGCCGGAGTCATCGCCATGCGCCGCACTCATCTTCCCCTGCTCGTCCTCTGCACGTTTTTTTCCATGACGGAGATTTCCATGCACGCATCTGAAATCGGCATTGCCGAGGAGTTCGCGCTCTCGCCCAATCGCGACGAGACGCTCAAGCAACTTATTCCGGGCACGGACGACTATTATTATTATAACTGCGTCCACCTGCAAAACAGCGCGCAGTTCGACAAAGTCGATGCGCTGCTCCCGCAATGGATTCAGCGCCACGGCGAGAATGGGCGCGTGGCGGAGATCAAGAATCGCCAGGCGCTGCTGACCTTCGACAAGAATCCAAAGAAGACGTTCGATTTCATCACCTGGCGGCTGGGCCTGCAATTCAACCACCAGCGCTTCATTCCGGGCCAGAAGCCCAACCACCCCATCCGGCTCGATCCTAAAATTTTGTCCATTGAAACGCTCATTGCCAGCGCCTTGAATCATCACGGCGAACTGAGCGGTTTCGAAGACAGCGCCATCGATATGCTGATCGGAACACCCATGTTCTCCGGTGAAAATGCCGACGGCAACCGCCGCCGCCAGTTGCTTCAGCGCCTCAAGCGCCCCGATTACGAGGGGCTTTCGAAGCTCGTCGTCAGCGACTTGAAATTCCAAAACAGCAGCGGCTTCGGATCGATCGAAATTCATCGCCTGTTGCTGCTCAGTCAGCTCGACGAAATTGCGAAGCTGATGCCCGACCTGCTGAACAACAACAATTACGTAAACGTGTATCTGTCGCGGCTGCAGCCGAATCCCGACATCGACTGGAAGCACGACGATAAGGAACATCTCGCGCATCTCGAACGAATGTGGGCGTTCGTCTCCAAGCTTGCGCCGAATTTCAATTCGCTCAAGGCTCAGATTATGTATGAGCGGCTGGCGTACGATCTCAAGCAGGGCGTGTACGACAAAGATCGTTTCATGGAATATCTGAAACTGCCGCGCACGGTTCATTATATCAATCAGGATTACGTTAAACACCAATTGGAGAAGAACAATGCCCGCGCGCAACTCGGCCAGCAATTTATCGAGACGCTGCTTCCGCCGGTGCCGAACGATGAACAGCTTGTGCGCGATTATCTTTCGCATTTCTTTTTGACGGAAGACACCTATGAACCGTATGCCGTTTTTGTCCAAGACACGTGGCTTAAAGATCTCTTCGCCGAAGCCAAGATTTTGAGCGGCGCGGGCGATCAGGAAAAGTGGTACTCACTGCTGAACAATCCGGTGCGCTTCCAGCAGCTCAAGGAGCGCGTGGACATCGCCTTCGCGCCGACGAATAAAGAGTATTTCCGCGCCGACGAAGCAGTCTCGCTGGCGCTGGATGTCAAGAACGTCAAGACGCTGATGGTGAAAGTGTACGAAGTCAACACGATGAATTATTACCGCGAGTTGCAGCGCGAAGTCGAGACGAGCATCAATCTCGACGGTCTCGTGGCCAATCAGGAGACACCCAACAATTACGACGATCCGCCGCTGCGCCGCGTGCGCCGCACGTTTGATTTTCCGACGCTGAAAAACCCCGGCGTGTACGTCGTCGATTTCATCGGCAACGGCAAGAGCAGCCGCGCCGTCATCCACAAGGGGCGCGTGCGAGCATTGGAACGCTCCAGCGCGGCGGGACATATTTTCACGGTGCTCGACGAGAGCAACACGAAGCAGAAGACGGCATCGATCTGGCTGTCGGGGCACGAGTACAAATCGAGCGCGGACGGCGACATTCTGATTCCGTTCACGAATGCGCCGGGACGCCAGAACATCGTCGTCACCGCGGGCAATCTGCTCTCGCTCGACAACTTTCAGCACCTCTCCGAAAATTACAAACTCATGGCGGGGATTTATGTCGAACGCGAGGAACTGTTGAAGCGCAAGAAAGCACGCCTGCTCGTGCGGCCGATGCTGTATGTCAACGGCACGGCGATTGGATTCAAGGCTCTTGAAGAAGTGACGCTCGTGCTGCAATCCGTCGACCGCGACGGCGTGGCGTCGGCGAAGGAAGTGCGCGATTTCAAACTGCAGGACGACGCCGAAACGGTTTACGAATTCCAAGTCCCCGAAAACTTGAGCGACCTGCACATCAGGCTGAAGGCCAAGATTCAAGTCTTGAGCACGGGAAACAAGATCGATCTGGCGGACTCGGCTTCATTCTCGCTCAACCAGATCGACAAGACCGAGCATTTCGCGGACGTGCATTTCAGCCGGCTCGACAAGGGCTACATTCTCACCATTCTCGGCAAGAGCGGCGAGGTGCTTCCGGATCGCGCGATTAATGTGGATATCAGGCACCGGGACTTCACCGAAGTTATTCATATCACGCTGCAAAGCGGGCCGGATGGGCGGATCGATCTCGGGCCGCTGGATGAATTGGGCGTGGCGTGGGTTCAGACGGCCGGCATCGATGGACAGAACCGAAATTGGCCGATCGCGAGCGCGCACCACAGCCTGCCGCATTCGCTCAATGCGAAAGCCGGCGAAGCGCTGCGCGTCGCGTATATGGGCAAGCTGCTGGCACCCAGCCGCGCGGAAGTGTCGCTGCTTGAAAAGCGCGGGACCGGATTTTTGGTCGATCAATTCAATTCGATCAAGATCAAAGACGGCTTCTTTGAAATCCCGGAACTGCCGCGCGGCGACTATGATTTCGTCGTCAAAGAATTGAACCACCACATCAGCGTGAAGATTGCCGAAGGCATCGTGGTTGACGGTTTCGCGACTTCGAATGCGCGCATGTTGGAATTGATCAACCCCGCGCCGCTGCAGATTTCAGCGGTGGACGTGACGCCCGATGCGGTGAAAGTGACGCTTAAGAACGCGGACAAATTCGCACGCCTGCACGTGGCCGCGACGCGCTTCGATCCGGCATTTTCAATTCTCGGGCATCTTGGAAAAGTGGATTTCGAAGAGCCGTCGGAGGTGGTGGTTGGCGTCGCGGAATCGCAGTATCTCGCCGGGCGCGACATCGGCGACGAATACCGCTACATCATGGATCGCAAGTACGCGACGAAATACCCCGGCAACATGCTCAACCGCCCCAGCCTGCTGCTCAATCCGTGGGCAATTCGCAAAACGGAGACCGCGCAGAATTCCGCGGCGGAAGGCGGCGATTTTGGCAATCGGGGGGGCGGCGGCCAGAAACTAATGGTTAAACGGCACGGTGGATCGAGAGTCGTCACGGACGCGAACATCCTCGCGGACTTCGATTTCCTTCCGTCGCAAGCCGTACTGCTCGCCAACTTGAAGCCCGACGCTAATGGCATTGTCACGATCCTGCGCAAGGATCTGGGACCAGGGCAGCAGATTCATCTGCTCTTGGTCGATCACAGTAACACGGTTTACAAGCAAATCGTATTGCCCGAAACAAAGACGGTGCCCATCGATTTGCGCCTGGCCAAAACACTCGATCCGGCGAAACATTTTACGGAACGCAAACAGGTCTCCGTGCTGGAAGGAAACCAGAATTTCGAGATTGCCGACATCGGCACATCGACCATCGAGCCGTACGACACGCTTGCGAAAGCGTACGCGCTGTTTGCGACGCTGAGTGGCAATGCGAATCTCGCGGAATTCAATTTCATCACGCGCTGGCCGTCGTTGAAGCCGGAAGAGAAACGCGAGTTTTATTCCAAATACGCCAGCCACGAACTCAGCTTCTTTGTCTTCAAGAAAGATCCTGAATTCTTCAAGACTGCCGTCCAGCCCTATTTGAAGAACAAGAAGGACAAGAAGTTCATCGATCATTTCCTGCTTGAAGACGATGTCAGCGAGTACCTCAAGCCGTGGGCATACGGGCAGCTCAATATTGTCGAACGCATTCTGCTGATCCAGCGCATTCAGGGCGAGGGCGAAGCCGGGGCGCGGCATGTCAACGATCTCTTCGATCTGCTGCCGCCGGACATCGAACACTTCAACATGCTGTATCAGACGGCGATCAAAGGTAGCGCGCTCGAAACGAACGACGTGCTGGGGATCGACGCGGCGCGCATGGTCGTGAATGCGCCGAAGGACATGCCGGCGCAAAACGCAACGGCGGCCGCGCCTCCGGCACCTGCAATGGCGGGAGCTCTTGCTGCGAGCGAGGGTCTTGCCAAAGACGGAAAAGCCCGGGACGAATCGGATGCCAGAGCGGACAAGGCAGGCGAAAAGATGGATCGCCTGCAAGAACAAGAGAAGCAACTGGCGTCCAAGGAACAATCCGAAGAGCGCTCGTTGAAGAAGGCCGAGGCGAAAGCCAAAGGGCCGGGTGCTCCCCCCGCGTCGCGCGCGCGGCGGGAGGCTGGAAAGGCGTTCGATGACGACATGGCTCTGCGCCAGCAGGCGCGGCAGTTTTATCGCAAGCTAGACAAGACCGAAGAATGGGTCGAGAACAACTACCATCATCTGCCGATCGAAAACCAAAACGCCGCGCTCGTCACCGTGAACGCGTTTTGGAAGGACTATGCGGCCTTTATGGCCAAAGGCGGCAATGCCAAGTTTTATTCGATTCATCTGGCCGATGCGTCGCGCAGTTTCACCGAGATTCTGTTCGCGCTCTCGGTTCTCGATCTGCCGTTCGAGGCGCAGAAGCACACCAGCGAATTCGCTGGCGCGAAGATGACGCTGGGCGCCAAGAGCCCGATCATTCTCTTCCACAAGGAAATCAAAGAAGGCGCGGACGGCGGCAAGTCGCAGATCCTGATTAGCGAGAATTTCTTCAAGCTGGACGACCGCTATCGTTTTGAAAACAACGAAAAGTACGAGAAGTATGTCAGCGATGAATTCCTGACGCACGCCGTGTACGGCTGCCAGATCGTGCTGACCAACCCGACGGCGAATCCGCAGAAGCTCGAATTGCTGATGCAGATTCCCGCCGGTGCGATTCCAGTGCGCAACGGTTTCTACACGAAGGGGATTTTCCTCGACGTTGCGCCCTACGCGACGAGTTCCGCGGAATACTACTTCTACTTCGCGCTGCCCGGCCAATACGCGCATTACCCGGTGCAGGTAGCGAAGAACGAAAAGATCATCGCGTTCACTCCGGCCGAGACGCTGAACGTCGTCGAGAAACTGACGAAGGCCGACACGGCGTCATGGGATTACATTTCACAGAACGGCACGCCGGCGGAAACGATTGCGTACTTGAAGGCGAACAACATCGACCGGCTCAATCTGGAACTGATCGCCTGGCGCTTGAAAGACGCAGCGTTCTTCACGCAAGTCGTCACGCTTCTGGCGCAACGGCATGTGTACAACCACATTGTCGAGTCATACGCGCTGATGCACGGGGACATCGCCGCGACGCGCGAATTCCTTCAGAACAGCGACGGCTTCATTGCGCAGTGCGGACCGATTCTGGACAGCAAGCTCGTCACGATCGATCCGGTGGTTCGCAAGACGTACCAGGTCATGGAGTACAGCCCGCTGGTGAACGCGCGCGCGCACCGGCTCGGCAAGATACGCAAGATTTTGAACGACCGCTTCTCCGAACAATATCAGCGCCTGCTGCATGTCATGGCCTATCGCGCGCAGCTCGACAACGTTGACCGGATGGCAGTGACGTACTATCTGCTGTTGCAGGACCGCGTCGAAGAAGGATTGGCGTTGTTCGACAAAGTCGATCCGAACGCGCTGGTGACGCGTTTGCAGCACGATTATTTCAAGTGCTTCGCGCTGTTTTACGGCGGCGATTCGAAAGCGGCGCGCGCGATTGCCGACAAGTACACAGGCTATCCGGTCGATCGCTGGCGCAACTCGTTCGCCGAAGTGCGCGCGCAGTGCGACGAGATCGACGGCAAAGACAATGTCGTTGTCGATAAGGACGACAAGAAGCAGAAACAGGCCGCGCTCGCCGCTACCGAACCGAATCTCGAGTTCACGGTGGAAGCGAAGAAGATCGCGATCAACTACCAGAACCTGGGCGAATGCCGCGTCAACTACTACAAGATGGACATCGAACTGCTCTTCTCCGGCAATCCGTTCGTGCAGGAATACGCGGGCCAGTTCGCGTACATCCGGCCGAACAAGATGGAGACGGTGCAACTGCCCGCTGGAAAGAACGCGCTGACGATGGATCTGCCAAAGGAATTCCTGAGCAGCAACGTGATGGTGGAAATTGTGGCCGGTGGCGTGAAGAAGTCGCGCGCATACTACGCGAATTCGCTGTCGGTGCAGGTCGTCGAAAACTATGGACAGGTGAAGGTGCTCAATTCCGACACCAGCAAGCCGATCTCGAAAGCGTACGTGAAAGTGTACGCGAAGAACAGAGATGGCGTGGTGGCGTTCTACAAGGACGGCTACACGGATCTGCGCGGGAAGCTCGACTACGCGAGCTTGAGCACCAACGAAATCGACAACGTCCAGAAGTTCTCGATTCTGGTGTTGAGCGAAAACGATGGCGCGATTGTGCGCGAGGCGACTCCGCCGAAGCAGTAGTTTTTAGTCTCTCGCAAAGACGCAAAGAACAGCGAAGAAAAGGCAAGGAAAAACGAGCGGGCTGGCGATTGATCGCCAGCCCGTTTGCATTCCCGTCGTCTTGCCGTTCTTTGCGCCTTTCGTCTTTGCGATAGACAATTCTTAATGCGTGGCGAAGTAGAGCGCCGCGTAGATTTTCATGTCAACAACGCAGCCTGCCTTTATTTTTGCGGCGAGCCAATCGACCGCGGAGTCCAGCGGGACTTCGTGGACGGTGATGTTTTCGCCTTCGACGCCGCCTCCCGCCGCGATTTTTTTCACGCCAATGGCGCGATATAAGCTGACGACTTCGTTGCTCATGCCGGCCGATGTAGCGCCGTGGCAAAGAAGCTTCAACTCCGTGGCTTCGTAACCGGTCTCTTCCATCAGCTCGCGCGCGGCGGCGGTGGACAGCGATTCGTCTTCCTGTCCGGGCGTGTCGCCGGCCAATCCGGCGGGAAGCTCGTAGGCTTCTTTCGCGTGAGGCGGACTGACGTGCGAGATGACCAGCATTTTGCGATCGGGCGTAACGGCCACGATGCCGACGATGCCCGAGACGTTGTTGCGCTCGACGAATTCCCAGCCATTCTCGCGCTTGGCATAGGTGAGAAAACGGCCTTTGTGGATCACGGTTTTGTCGGTGAGATTGGACATGGGTTCCTTTCGATTTCAACGCAGCTTTGAAGAGGTTTTTAACACAAAGGCACAAAGACGCAAAGAACGACCGGAAAAAATGAAATCGAAATGGACATCCGAACGAATTTTACTTTCGCGATTCCGCTTCGGGCCTTATATCTATCGTTATGACTGTGCCCAACATATTGACGCTCTTCCGGCTCGCGTCTGCCCCAGTATTTTTGACGCTTTTTATAGGGTCTGGGAAGGACGGATTTCTGCCGGATTGGATTTGCGGGCGCGCGGGATTGATCGCCTGTCTCGTCGTCATGAGCCTCAGTGAAATCTCCGATATCCTCGACGGCATTATTGCGCGCAAGTTGAACCAGGTTTCGGATTTCGGCAAGATCCTCGATCCCTACGCCGACTCCACATTTCGCTTGAGCGTCTTTTTCTCTTTCGCCAGCCAGGCGCATGGCAAGTGGATTCCGATCTGGATGGTCATGGTGCTGTTTTATCGCGACATGCTGGTGACGGTGATTCGCGCGTTTGGCATTGAGCGGCGGGTGTTTGTCCATGCACGTTCAAGCGGCAAGATAAAAGCCATCGCTCAAGGCACGGTCATTTTTCTCGTGCTGGGCATGGCAATCGTGTTCGGCGAGGATTTGGTCGCCATGGAACCGGCGATCAAAGGTGCGGAAGTTACATCGCTGGCTCATACCATGATGTGGGTCGTCACCGTGGTCACGATTTGGTCGGGCGCGGATTATTTTTATGCGAATCGGCATCTTTTCCAAAACGCGCAAGCACCAAAAGGCTAGAGTCCAATCGAATCGCTCGGGAATCAGATTATTCAATTCATACAAGTCCAATAACGGCAAGTGCGTCACTGATTCGATTGCGCGCCTTTATGCTCAAATAATACCACTCCAATTAATGTTGATTTGTAACCACTCTGATGTCTAATGGCCATTCACTGGCGCTTGACAGACTCTGTCATAGAGCGAAATCAATTGCTTCATTTTTCGAACAATGGCCATACATTTGTTATTTACCTAAAACGCTACAGGGTGAGCAGAAGGCACGAGATGGCTCGAAAAGGTGAGAAAAAGGACACGCGCATGGCAAAATCGGCATTTCGCCGCGCTCAGATAAAACTAAGGGAATCGGATACGCAAGTACTCGAAGCGAACCCGGCAGTTCATCACGTGGATATGCTCTCCCTGACGCCGATTTCGGAGGCGCTGGGAGCGGACAAGTCGCCAAAGGAGGTTCTCGAACTCATTCTAAAAGCGGCTTTCAGCATCACGCGTGCCACATCCGCCAGCCTGATGCTCTGCGACGAAGACGACAACCTGAGCGTTGAAGTGGCCGAGGGTTTCAAAGGCAAGCGCATCTTTAGTACGAAACTGAAGGTCGGGCAGGGCGTCACGGGCTGGGTCGCGGAGACTGGCGTGGCATTGCGCCTGGGCAATGTCGCGAAGGATCCGCGCTACATCAGCATACAGCAAGATTTAAAGAGCGAACTCGCCGTTCCCATGAAGATCGGCGGGCGTGTCATCGGTGTGATCTCGTGCGATTCGTCTAAGCGCAATCATTTCACGCCCGAAGACGAGGCACTGCTGACGTCGCTGGCGGCGCAATCGGCGCGCGTGATTCAATCGACGCAGCTTTATGAAGAAGCGCGGCGCCGCGCCGACGAACTACAGTTGCTCGGCGATGTGGCGCGCGGCTTGAGCAGCTCATTGGATTTGCGCGAGGTTCTGGCGACAGCGGTCGAACTGACCGCGAAAGTCTGCCATGCGGAAGTCGTGTCCGTCTTTCTGATCAACGATTCGGAGAGCGATTTTGACATGGCGGCGTGCCATGGCGGCTCGGATCAGTACCGCCAGCAGCCGCCGGTGCCCGTGGCAGGCTCGCTTCTCGGCCGCGTGATCCAGTCAAACATCGCGATGGCATTCGAAGACGTGCATGCCGCGAACATCGGCACGGTGCTCTCGCTGGACTCAAGCGTGCGCTCGCTGCTTGCCGTGCCGCTCATTTCGAAGGAAAGCCCGCTGGGCGTGCTGTGTGTTTTCGGCGCGGCCGGAAAGCGGTTCGACAGCCATGACCGAAGCCTGCTCGAAAGCCTTGCGCTCTCGAGCGCTCTGGCGATCGAGAATGCGCGCGTACACCGCCACATGCTCGAAGCGGAAGAATCGCTGCGGCGTTCGGAAAAGCATTCGATGCTGGGGGAACTCGCGGCCGGCCTGGCGCACGAAATCCGCAACCCGCTGACGAGCATCAAGATGCTCTTCGGAACGATTCACAAAACGGAGAAATTCTCGGCCAATGCCCAGCAGGATTCGGAGATGATCGTCAAGCAGATCGCGCGGCTGGAAGCGATCGTCGAAGGCTTTCTCAACACGGCGCGCGCTCAGGTCCAGCCGACCGAAATGAAAACGGTCGATTTCAATTCGACCGTGGACGAGTCCATGCTGCTGCTGGCGTCTTCCGCGAGCGAAGGCACGCGCATGATGATCGATCTGTGCGAGGGCGAATTGCCGGTGCGCGGCGACGGCACGCAGTTGTCGCAAGTCGTTTACAATCTGGTGTTGAACGCGATTCAAGCCGTGGACAAGCGCGGTCGAGTCTGTGTGCGCACGAAGCTGTCGGATGTGGGCACCGGCCGCGAAGCGCTGCTGGAAATCGCCGACGACGGTCCGGGGCTGGCGGAAAAAGTTCAGTTGAAACTTTTTCAACCGTTCGTGACGACGAAAAAGTCCGGAGTCGGTCTGGGACTGTCCATTGTCAAGCGCATCGTCGAATCGCATGGCGGGCGTTTGGAAGTTGAATCTCCTCGCAAAGATATTGGGCGTGGCGCACTCTTTAAAGTGTCGCTGCCCGCGTGCCAGGAGCCGGCTGGGGTTTAGGAAATCGCTTATGCAGAAAATCCTGATTATCGATGACGACGAAGGCGTGTGCTACTCGCTGGCGCGGCAGCTTTCGAGCGACGACCGGCGCGTCACCGCGGTGCAAACGCCGGAGGCCGGATTCGAAGCGTTGCGCGGGGAAGATCCCGACCTGGTGATGCTCGACGTCAAGATTCCTGGTTCCGATGGACTTGAACTGCTTAAGACGATTCGCACCGAACGGCCGCGCCAGATGGTCGTGATCATGACCGCTCACGGCTCGACCGAAACCGCCATCGAAGCGATGAAACGCGGCGCTTACGATTACATCATGAAGCCGTTCGAAACGGAGATGCTGAACACCGTCGTCTCGAAAGCGCTGCTTTCCGCTCGCTTAAACAAGCGCGTCGACAGCGGCATCGCTGACAACAATGGCAAGAAGCAATCCAAGCTGGGCATGGCCGACCGGATCATCGGGCAGTCGGGCGCGATGCACGAGGTCTGCAAGAAGATTGGACAGGTGGCACCGCGCGAAGTGCCCGTGTTGATTCGCGGCGAATCCGGCACCGGCAAAGAACTGGTCGCGCGCGCCCTATGGCAGCATTCCACGCGAAACAACAAGCCGTTTCTCGCGGTCAACTGCGCCGCGATTCCCGAGAACCTGCTCGAAGGCGAACTCTTCGGCCACGAACGCGGCGCGTTCACCGGTGCGGAGAGCCGCAAACTCGGCAAATTCGAGCAGGCCGACAACGGCACGCTGTTTCTCGACGAAGTCGGCGACATGAGCATCGCGACGCAGGCCAAGATTCTGCGCGTGCTCCAGAACAACACGTTCGAACGCGTGGGCGGTCTGGAAACGATCCGCGTGAATGTACGAATTCTCGCGGCGACGCATCAAAATCTCGAAAAGCTGATTCGCGAAGGCGGATTCCGCGAGGATTTGTATTATCGGCTGCGGGTTATGGAAATCGTGCTACCTCCGCTGCGCGAACGCCGCGAAGATATTCCGGAGATCGTGCACTACTTCCTGCACCGCCATCGCGAAGCGCTGTCGAGCCAGGCGCAAAGCATCTCGCAGAAGGCGATGGACGCGATCTGCGCGCATGATTGGCCGGGCAACATCCGCCAGTTAGAGAACGTCGTCCGACGCGCGATGGTGCTGTGCAACGGCAGTATCGTGAGCACCGACAACCTGGATTTCGGGCCGGCGACACAACCATACGGCAGCGAGCCGCCGCCCTCCGCGGCCGCGCTACCCGCGGTAGCAGTGCCTGTCGCGCTACCGACGCACTCGGCGCCGCAGCCCAGTTCTACCGACATGGACATGGACAATATCATCGACCGGTTGCTGAGCAGCGGCAAAGCCAGCTTGATCGAAGATATGGAGCGTCTGCTGATCGGCCGCGCGCTGGAGAAACTCAACGGCAATCAACTGCAAACGGCGAAACTGCTGGGAATCACGCGCAATACGCTGCGCAGCCGGATTGAGAAATATGGGTTGAAGCCGAAGGTGAAGGTGATGTAATCGAGAGTGGCACGGATTTGCGGCGTTCGCAAATCCATGCTGGTTTATGTGTCCGGCGTGTCAATCAATTGCTGCAATCGCGCGCCCAGGGCAGCGCCAAACCTGTTCGTCCAACCCGCATCAATCAGCCCGATTTCCAGCATGTCCAGCAGATGCACCTGATCTTTGCGTCGAAACGAGGTCAACTTCATCCGCACCAGCGCCTCCAACGCAACGATGCGAATTCCGTCCGGTCTTTCGGAGTCGCTTACATCGGGCGCGGCGAACTCGTACTCAGGGCGAACCTTTTCCCCGGCGATCACGACATGTACCGCATCGCGCGTTTTCGCGTCAGGCCCATCCAGGAAGATTTCCAATCCCTGCACATTTCGCCGCACGAATCCCGCCGAGTCCAAAGCCTGAGCAGCACGCTCCAAATCAGATCGCCTCAACAAAATATCAACATCCTGCGTATTCCGCACTGCTGCCGCATCCACGGTCGCTACCCACGCGGCCACTGCATTTCCGTCCGCGACGGCATACGAAATCCCGGCAGTTTCCAACGCCGCCGTGGCCCGCGCCAATCGATCGCGCACCCTTTCCACGCCCAGCACCATCCTGTCTAAAAGGGTCATATCTGCCGGCATCGGTAACATGGCAGCAGTGTACACGGAAAAAAGGCGGTGTGCACGAAACTTCGGTAAGCGTTCGATCAACCCCATCTTCCAATTCCCTGAAGAATCGCTGAAGCTGTGCCGAGGAGGGAAGCGGCATGGATGGCGATGCGAAGACCGGGCGGGAGCGTCGGTGGCGGGGGCATTTGGCGGCGTGGAGTAGGAGC
>JBBRQD010000073.1:0-28855 GCA_038227045.1 Planctomycetota bacterium | reverse complement strand
GCGGTTTGCGCGGATCGGGAACCTGCTTGAAGGCATCGAAAAGCGAAATTTCAGCGGCAACACTCATTTTTCTGATCTCCTTTGAATAGAAGATCGGCTATTTCTCTACGAAAAATGAGGACTTTTGAAAGGCCCTGACGTAGAATTCCTAGATTTTTCTATATACTGGAAAGATAAGCCCAACAAACCAACTTCCGGAACGATGGAATCAATTAAAACCACCTATGGATGGCCTTTAAATGCGGCATCAAATGAATTTATAACATCTACGGACCCAGGACCAGGTCTTCCAACTGAGCCGAAGTGGGTTATATTTCATGTCATGGTTGTCCTAGACCTCGCAATTGCGATCTTCATATGTTTAGTAATTTGGTGTGCAATAGAGTTGTGGATTCAGCAATATAAGCTCCTTAAAAAAAGGCGCTTTCAAACCCATCTCTCGACCGCAATTGTGCTAATGTTTACTGCGGGTATGCTGATTTGGGCGAACATAAGGCCAGTTTTTGAATTCTTTGGGGCATTTAGGTGTTTTGGCTGGCCGATTTCAGCAATGGCGGTCGATCCAATGATATTTTCAATCAACACACCTTTTTTCTTAAACCCTAGATATCACCATATCCGTTATCTTAATGCTTTAGCAGATTTCATAGCTGCGCTCCTAATTTTTTCTATAGTATGGTTTATATGCGAATGGCAAATCCGTCGCCGCGCCGCGCAAAAGAATCCGTGAGCGCCGCAATGTCATCCTGGGGGCGGGTGGCCCAATGCTGCTTCTTTAAGCCTCCCTCTGTTTCGATTTCCATTCCCTGCGCGAGGTCATGAGCACCGGGAATGTGCTGGGTCTTTGGATAATCGCGCGGGGATCAGGCCCGCGCTCCTGAGGCAGTTGTAATAACGGGGACGCGCACGAATTTATCTGAAATGGGTTCATGCACTTCCCCGAGAAGTTATTCCGAGACCGAACGCGTCTCATTTCGGCTGCGTCACGCCCGCCGTCGCGCCTGTCTTGGTTTTCTTGAAAACCGCCGGAAGGACGACGCTGAACGGCGTGTTCAGGTAGTTCGTTTGAACCACGATTTTTGTGGGGAAACCCGAGGCATTTAGCGCCACGCCGCTGAATAATTTCGCCTGGATGTTTCCGGACAGTTTAACACTCAACGATCCCATTCCGCCCTTCGTTTTGCTGGACGGCGTAATCTTGAATTGGCAACTGCCGTCGGCGGTGGCCGCTTTGCCTTTGGAGCTGACCACGAAGGTCTCGTTCAATCCGTTGATCGCGAACGTCACGATTTCGCCACCCATTAATTTCGCCGGACTCGTCAGCGGAAAAGATGTGCTGAGCGTGAGCGAATTTTTGGTGGTCGACAGCTTGATCGCGGCCTTCGTCTTCGTCAGGCTGGTCGTTGCCGAGAGCGTTTTCGCATCCGCGACGGTGAGCGTAATTGTCGCGCTGGTGTTCAAGTCCGCGCGCGCGTTCTGTCCGGTGGCGATCACGGTAAAGCCGCCGGCAGCGGCATAGAGATGCTGGACGCTGTTTCCCTGAACCGTGGGCGAACCGTCGCCGAAGTCCCACGTCACGATCGTGTCCGCCGGGTTGGGAATCGCCGTGAACTGCACCGTCAACCCCGACACTTCCACCGTCGAGAACAGGGCCGATCCGATCGCGGGCGCGGCCGAAGGGGCGCTTAAAAACACCGGCGCCACATCCACGCCAAGCGTGACCGTATTCGTCGCGGCGGCGGCGCACACGGCAGTCGCGGTGCCGGTCGCCGTCACGGTAAGCGCAAACGGTCCGACATCTGAAACCGCGATGCTCAAGCCCGTCAACTGGCCCGGCGTCAGCGTGAACACGCCGCCGCCGTTGTTCGTTCCCGCCGAGAGTGTTGCGGTCGCCGGCACGCCGGAAAGCTGAATCGCGAGCGTCTGCGGAACAATGGGGTTTCCGATTGCGGCCACAATGCTCAACGGAATCGGCGAGCCGACCGAACCCGACGCCGGCGACACTGAAAGCGACGGCGTTCCCGGCAACATCACGATCACCGACGCGGTCGCTGAATTGTTCGCGGGGCTGATGTCGGATTGCTGCGCGCTAACGCCGACGGTGTGGGTAAAGGTTCCATTGTTTTGCGTGTTCGTGTTCAATTTTACAACAACGGTGAAATTCGCCGTCCCGCCGTTCGCGAGACTCGCGGTGCTGAAGGTCACGGTTCCCGTGCTGCCAACGGGCGGCGTGGCGCCGATCCAGCCGTTGGGCGCAATCGCCGAAACGAACGTGGCGTTGGGCGGAAGCAAATCAGTCAGCCGCACGTTGGTCGCGGCCAGTGGACCGTTGTTCTGCACGGTGGCCGTGAAGGTCGCCGTGCAGTCGGTCCCGGAAAGAACCGCTCCCGCGGTCACCGCCAAATCGGTCGCAACGCACGCACCGCCGTTGTTCGAGGTGGCAGGCGGAAGCCCGGCGACGGTCAGCGTGTAGCCTGGCACGCCGGCGCCTGGAGTAATTTCGTGGACCACGATCACACACGTTGCGCCCGCCGCAACGCTGAACGACATCGTCGTCAACTCATCGCTCACACTCATATCCGCCAGGTAATTTGTACAGAGATTCACCGGGTCGAAACTGCCCGAGTAGGCGACGCAATAGGCATTACCGCTCATTGTAGTATCCGCGAGTGAAACCGTAACGCAGGCGCTCACGCTGCCGGAGTTCGTAAAGGAGTAGGAATCAAAGAAACGCGCCCCCACGGTTGTGTTTGGGCCGGGACAGGTTTTGGGTGCGGCGCACGTGCTGGGGGTGCCGAGGCGAGCGAGCCGCCCGGTTTGCTGTGTGTCACCGATGGCCAGAGTTCCCGTCACGGAAAATGGCGGCGTGGACGGTGGCGTGACGCCGAGCTTAAACGTGGGTCCTCCGGCGACCGTCACAGTCAACAGCAGATCGACGGGCGTGCCGGCGCCGAAATCCGTCGAGGTGCTGATGTGGAACGGCAACACGTTGACGCTGGCCGCGCCGGCGGCAAGATCCGGATACGGCGAGATGGATTGAGTGATCGTGACGCTGGCGATGCTGGATGACAGTGTCGCACTGATGCCGGTCGCCGCAGTGCCGATGTTCTTGAGCGTGACGCTCAGTTCGTTGCATTCATTCGCGTCGATTATGCCATTCCCATTGCCGTCCGTGCCGTTGAGCGCAACGGAAGTGACTTGAAAAACGGGTCCAGCCGGCGCGGGCGCGGCTTGAACCGCCGGCAGGGCCATCACGATACCCGAACCGGAATTGACATCGAAACCGGGCGCGTGAATATCCAGCGCGGTGCTCATCATGGCCGTGCGAATCTGCGCGTTGGTCAGCGTCGGATTATACGATTTGATTAGCGCCGCGATGGCACCCGCGTGAGGCGCGGCGGCCGACGTTCCGAAGAACGGATTCAATCCGCTGACACTCGATATCGTCACCACCCCGTCGGCCGCGGTGATATCGGGTTTCTGCAAGACCAGCCCGCCCGTCGAAGAAAAATCGGCGGGTGTGATCGCGCTGCCATCGGGATTGAAAAAGATGCGCCGCGGTCCGTCCGAACTGAACTTCTCCACCGGATTCGTCGCGCCGCCCGAGAATGCGTTGGGAAACGAATTCGCGACGTCCGTTGCTGACACGCTGAAGGCGTTCGCCGCGCCGGACGCGTTGTGTCCGCGCACATTGCCGTTGGTCCCGATCGTGATCGCATCGCGGCCCGTATCCAGATGCAGAAACCGGTCAGCGCCTGAGAATTTGACGATGACGATGCGTTCGTTTGCGTTGAGGGTGTTGACCGACTCATACGGATCCTGGGTGCCGTTCTGGACATTCGTCGAACTGCGCAACACGTTGCCGCCCGAGTCCGTGATATAGAGATCGTAATCGTTGGACGAACCGCCCAAAGGATCTGCCCAGAACAGGTCCGCGCGGTTTTGACCACTGTCGATTTTCGTGACAATATTGAACGGGGTTCCACCGCCGAAATCGTGCAGCCGCCCGCCGCGCGCGATGGTTCCCGGCGCCGCGCCGCCGTCTTTGAAATCGCCTTCCCACGTGCCGGACGTATTAAGGGTGAGGTTCCCCGAATTGCGCGCGGAGGAGAAATAAAGCACGCCGGTGGACGACACGTCATTGACCGCCAACGAGACCGCCGCATCCTGAAACGGCGATTCGATGAAGTAGCTGAAGTCGTCGATGATGATGTTGCAGCCGGCATCGCGCAGCGCGCGGATGTTCTGCGCAAAGCTGGCGACGCCATTGTTCGCCGTCGCATAGAAAAGTTGCGCGCCCGGAGCCAGGTCGTGAACGATCTGCAGCATCGCTGTGCCTTCGTCGCCGGTGCTCGCCTGCCCGGGCAGCACCGTCACCGCACCGAGATCGCCGGACGTCTGTGCGGCGGACAGCCCATCCACGCCGTCCGACATGACACCGATTTTGACTCCGGTGCCATCGATGCCGAAGGCTGCTCGCGCGTCTTTTGCCTGATGTGTGATATCGCCCTGCGACGTGAAACTACCCGCGCGCGACGCCACGCCGGTCTGAGCGTTGCCCGCCGATGTCGTCCGCGCGCGGCGTGGGCGCGTTCGGCCGAGCACGTCGGTGCCGGGCATCGGACCCCACCCCGCCGCGCCTGCCGCTCCGACCGCGCCGGTCGAGTCGGGATTCGTGCTTCCTTCCATGGCTGGACGGATAAAGCGGACATCAAGGCGGTCCGCTAATTCTTCAATCTTACCAACGGGCATCAACGCCCGGATCGCGTGCAAATCGGGAAAGCTATTGATTGCCAATCAGCCGGATGCGGCGATCGCGTTAAGCAACTGCGGCGACACATTCGCGGCGTCGATATCGACGACGACCCGTCCGTTGCCGTCGATGCCCACGTCCGCTTTCAAGGCTGGAGCGGCCGCGGCGATGACCTCGCCGCGCTGCGTCTTCGTGGAGTAGACCAACTGCGAGTCCATCTTTTTTTGCGCGACAGTGCGATGGGCCTTTTCGTCCTGCAGCGCTGAGATTTGAGCGATCGCAGCATCGGACAGTTTTTCGGCGGCGACGACGTAACGTGCTGAGGAGATCAAAAAAATTGCGATGAACGATACACACACGAATTGTTTCTGATACATGGCGTGACTCCTCATATGTGTTGATACTGGATGGTAACATCGAATTTCATAAACGTCAGATTTTGCCGAACAATTGGTAAACTGGTTTTGTATACACTGTCGCCAGAGCCGCGCACGTAAATAAGCGGCGTTAACATGTTTGGCCGCTTACTTACGTGCGCGGCTCTGGCGGCAATGGCCAGCCTGTATCCGCTTCGATTTCAAGCAGACGATTGTATTTCGCCAGGCGTTCGGATTGCGTAATCGATCCCACCTTAATATGGTTCCCCGACCAGCCGACCGCCAAGTCCGCCAACCAGTCATCCTCGGTCTCGCCGCTGCGCGCGCTGACGGTGACGTGCCAATTGTCGGAGCGCGCCAGCAGGCAGGCTTCGGCGGCTTCCGTCAATGTGCCAATCTGATTTACTTTTAGAAGCAGCGCATTGGCCGCTTTCGAATTAATCGCGCGCTGAATACGATTTGGATTTGTGCACAACAAATCATCGCCCAGAATCAGCGCTCGTCCGGCAGCCGCTGTTCGAAGCCGTGGCCAATGCTCCCAATCGCTTTCAGCCAGTCCGTCTTCCAAACTGTTGATGGGGTAGTCGCGCAACCAGCCACACAGAATCTCGATCATTGCATCGCTGGAAAGTTGCGTTCCATCCAAATCATAGATCCCATTGTTAAAAAAATGGCTGGACGCGACATCGACGGCAAGACATACGTCGCGTCCCAATTTTAATCCCGCGGCTTCGATGGCTGTCGCCGCGTGATCGAGCAGAACGGAACTGTTCGGCGCGGGCGGCGCGAGACCGCCTTCGTCCGCGCGCAGCACGCGCATGCCGTATTCCCGCGCGATCAATTCCGCCGCGCACTGGTACACTGCAAACGTCATCGCCAGGGCTTCGTTCATCGAGTGTGCGGACATCGGAACCAGCAGCACATCTTGAATCGCAACCTGTCCGCCCGCATGTTTTCCGCCGCTGAACAGATTGATTGTCGGACGGGGCAATGTTCCGGGAACCGTTCCCAGGATTTCCGCAAAGCGCTGGTAGAGCGGAATTTTCTTTTCCAGACTTGTCGCGCGCGCAAACGCCAGGGAGACGGCGAGCAACGCATTCGCGCCGAGCCTCGATTTATTTTCCGTGCCGTCGAGCGCAATTAACATGCGGTCCAGCGCAGCCTGCGTATCCAGTTCCCGTCCCGAAATTTTCTGACGAATTTCGCCATTGATATGGCTTGCCGCGGTTCGGCAGCCCAACCCCCGATAGCGGTTGGAATCGCCATCGCGAAGTTCCAGCGCCTCCGCCAGGCCCGTCGATGCACCCGACGGAACCGACGCGGATGCCGATGCGCCGCTGGCCAGCGTGCAATACGCTTTGACGGTCGGACGCCCGCGGCTGTCGAGAATTTCGATCGCACGAAGTTCTTGAATTACAGGCATGACGCAAATCCCTCAATCAATTCAGGAATTGTGGCGGGCGGTTTGCCCATCAGTTTCAATACGGCGCTCTGCTGCACGCCGCGCTCCTCCGCACTTAAATATTCCAATGGCGAGCGCCCCGCCACGCGCGCCAGAAGGCACGCAAGAGTATGCCGGACGGCGCGCGATTCAAACGAGGAATCGTTGTAGCTTTTCCAATAAAGGTGGGACGCCGCGATAAAAGCCGCGCGCCGTGTTTTCAAATGATGCGCCTTGCTCAACAAATGCGTGAGCGAAAAACCGATGTCGAACGCCGGGTCGCCCCAGTGAATGACTTCGTGATCGAGTAGAACGAGTCGATTGTTGTACACCAGCACATTCTTGGGGCTGTAATCTCCATGCACCAGGGTTGTCCGGTGCGCGCGCGTTTCCGCAATCAGATTGTTCAAAAACGCCGACGCACCGGGCGCTTGCTGGGCACTGAAGGCATAGTACGGTTCCAGGCGCAGCGAATCGAAAAACGACGTATCGGCAAAGGCCGGTTCCAAATCGTCGCGAAGCGCTCTTGCATTGCGGTGAATGGATCCCAGGAGTTGTCCAAATTGGACGATATGATTTGAATCCAATTCACCCCGCAACAAAACGGTCTTCCAGTTCTCATGCGGTTGCGGCACAGCCTGCATTGCCAGGAGGTGATGTTCGTGGTTCTCGAAAATAAATGGAACGATGGAGCCGGTGGGAGCGACTTGAGCGAGCCAGCGCAAACCCAGTGCTTCGCGATGAATGCGCTCGGGGCTGCTGTACCAATCCGCGGCGACGCGCAATTTTGCCAGCGCCTGCTTGACGACCCAACTTTCTCCGTTGCCGCGTTCCAGAAGCGCCGTGCGGTTTGAGACGCCTCCACTTAATATGGTGAGCGTCAACTTCTCGTCGGGCGGGACGCGGCCAGATGCGCGCAAGTAACCGACTAAATCTCCGGGCTTTTCAATGTCGAGTTCCTCACTCATCGCGGCACGGCCTTTCAATCGGTTGAGAACGCCATTTTGCGTCATGTGACGGATGGGTCAAGTTAGCTTTTAGCTGTTAGCGATTAGCTTTTAGCAATTGGCTTTTAGCGATTGGCGATTAGCTTTAGCGAATGGCTAATAGCTAAAAGCTAATCGCTAACAGCTAACGCGGAGACGTATCGTATCTATGAAGCAACTCACTTTAACGTTGGCGACGGTTTGTTCGTTTGGAACAATTGGGGCGTTCGCGTCGGACGCCCCGATCAATTTCAACCGCGATATTCGGCCCATTCTCACTGAGAACTGTTTCAAATGCCACGGCTTCGACAAAGCTGCGCGCAAAGGCGGCCTGCGCCTTGACGACCGCGACGCCGCAATGCTGCCTGCCAAATCGGAAAAACGCGCCATCGTTCCGGGCAAGCTGGACGAGAGCGAACTGGTGCGGCGCATCACGACGACCGTCGACGAAGATCACATGCCGCCGGCCGAGTCAGGCAAAAAACTGAAGTCTGAACAAATCGCGACTCTGAAGCGCTGGGTCGCCGAAGGCGCGCCATTTTCAAAACACTGGTCCTTTGAAAAGCCGGTCAAAGCGCCGCTGCCCGATGTCGCGTCGAAGGGTTGGACGAAAAACGAAATCGACTTTTTCGTGCTCCGGAAAATCGAATCCGAAAAGATCAACCCGTCGCCTGAAGCGAGCAAATTCACGCTGGCCCGCCGCGCCGCGCTGGATTTAACCGGTCTGCCGCCATCGGCCGACAGCTTGAAATCGTTCGTCAACGATCCGTCGCCGAATGCGTTTGAAAAATATGTGGACGGATTGCTGGCCTCGCCGGCGTATGGCGAACGCTGGGCTCGCGTCTGGCTCGACCTGGCTCGCTTCGCCGACACAAAAGGATACGAAAAAGATCTCCGCCGCACCATCTGGCCGTGGCGCGACTGGGTCATCAATACCTTCAACGCCGACATGCCATACGACCGCTTCACGCGCGAGCAGCTTGCCGGAGATTTGCTTGAAAAACCCACTCTCGATCAACTCGTGGCCACCGGATTCCATCGCAACACGATGACCAACGAAGAAGGCGGGGTGGACCACGAAGAATTTCGCATGCATTCCGTGCGCGACCGCGTTGATACGACCGTGCAAGTGTGGATGGGTTTGTCGATGGGCTGCGCCAAATGCCACACGCACAAATACGACCCGATCACGATTAACGATTACTACAGTTTCTACGCGTTCTTCAATCAGACCGAAGACGCCAATCGAGGCGACGAGCAGCCCACGCTCGCGACGCCTTCGCGCAATGAAGTGGAGCGCATCGCGACGCTGGACGCGGCCATCGCGTCCGCCGAATTAAAATTGAAGGAGAATTCACCGGAGATCGAAGCCGCGCTTCCCGCGTGGGAAAACGAAATCAAGCAGCATCTCGGCTGGCAGACGATTCGTCCGAAGAGTCTCAAAGCTGTCAGCGGCTCGGCGCTGGAACAGCAGAACGACGGCTCGATTCTGGTAAAGAGCAAAGGCCAGAACGGAGGTCCGGCGAAGGAGCAGTACACGTTGACATTTGACGCGCCGCAACTCGATCTGACTGGATTGCGGGTCGAAGCGCTTCCCGATGCGTCGCATCCCAAAGGAGGCGTCGGGCGTTCGAAAGACGATGGTAATTTCGTGCTGACCGGCATCAAGCTCAGCGTCAAAACCTCAGACGGCAAAGACGAAGAGATTCCGTTCAACAAGGCGATTGCGGATTTTTCGCAGCACGATTACCCCGTCGAACACGTGTTGAAAAATCCCGATCCAAAGAAACACGGTTGGGCCGTTTCGCCCAAACTGACTGAGCCGCATACCGCCGTGTTCTCGTTGGCGGCTCCGCTGAAACTTGTTCAAGGCAAGGAACTCACGCTGACGCTCGATCATTCGTTTGAGTTCTCGTATCCCGGCTTCAGCATGGGAAAATTCCGTATCGCATTGACGAGCGACGCGACGCCGGGATTGTCGCCTTCCGTGCCCGACGCGATTTCAAAGATCGTCGCGGTTGCCCCCGATGCGCGGAGCGCTGAACAAAAGCGGGCGCTGCTGACTCATTTCACGAACATTTGCCCACAGCACAAAACCGTGCGCGACGAGATCGCCAAGTTAAAGGGCGAGCGCGCGGTGGTGAAACCCGTCGCGACTCCGATTCTGCGTGAATTGTCCGAGAAAAAGCGCCGCGTCACCAAAGTCTTGAATCGCGGCAATTTCCTCGATCAGACGGAAGCGGTCGAAGCGTCGGTTCCCTCTTCGCTGCACGCGTGGCCGGACGGCCTGCCGAAGAATCGCCTGGGGCTCGCGCAATGGATTTGTTCGCCAGAGAATCCGCTGACGGCGCGCGTCGCGGTCAATCGCGTGTGGGCGCAGATGTTTGGGGTGGGCATCGTCGAAACACTGGAAGATTTTGGGTCGCAGGGCGCACCCGTGTCGCACCCCGAATTGTTGGATTGGCTCGCGGTCGATTTCATGGAGAATGGCTGGTCGTTTAAAAAGCTCGTCAAGAAAATTGCGCTGTCGGCGGCGTACCGCCAAAGCGCGCGCGCCACGCCGGAATTGGCAAAACGAGACCGGTTCAACCGCCTGCTGGCGCGCGGGCCGCGCTTCCGCATGGAAGCGGAAATGCTCCGCGACCAGGCGCTGTCCGTCAGCGGATTGCTCAGCTCGAAAATGTTTGGGCCGTCGGTGATGCCCTACCAGCCGCCCGGGCTGTGGAAGTCCACATACAGCAACGACGATTGGGCCACGAGTCCCGGCGAGGATCGCTATCGGCGCGGCTTGTACACGTTTATCAAGCGCACGACGCCCTATCCCGAAGCGATTCTCTTCGATGCAACCAGCCGCGAAATCTGCACGCTGCGCCGTCCGCGAACGAACACGCCGTTGCAAGCGCTGATCACGTTGAACGATCCTGTGTTCGTCGAATGCGCTCAGGCACTTGCCCGCAAAATGGCATTAAGGGGCGGCGAAAAATTGGAAGGTCAGATCGCATTCGGGTTGCGCGAAGCACTTCTGCGCGAACCTCGCCCCGAGGAGATTTCGGAACTCGCCAAATTGTATGAGCGACGAATCGAGGAAGGGAAGGCGGACAAAACAGCGATGGAAAAGCTCGCGACCGACCCGCTCGGTCCACTTCCGGCAGGAATGGACGCCGCGCATGCGGCGGCGCTGACAGCGGTGGCAAATGTGATTTTGAATCTGGATGAATTTGTGACGAAGTAAAGGAGCCGCGCACGTAAGTAAGCGGACAGGTTTGAATGCACAAGCGAGATGGCCGCTTACTTACGTGCGCGGCTCTTTAGGAAAAATGAAATGAACCTTCTGCACGAATGCGCCAAATCGATCACTCGCCGCCACTTCTTCGGCAAGCTCGGCATGGGCGTCGGCGCGATTGCGTTGGACCAGTTGCTCAACCGCAGCGCGCGTGCCGACGAACCCGGCGACGCCAATCCGCTCGCGCCCAAGAAGCCGCATTTCGCGCCCAAAGCGAAGAGCATTATTTATCTGCACATGGCCGGATCGCCGTCGCAGCTCGACCTCTTCGACTACAAGCCCAAACTGGTCGAGCACAACGGCCAGAAATGCCCGGATGAGTTTTTGAAAGGCAAGCGCTTTGCCTTCATCAAAGGCGTCCCGAACATGCTGGGCACGCCATTTAAATTCTCGCAACAGGGCGCGAGCGGCGCATGGTTGAGCGAGGTCTGGAAGCATCTGCCCGAAGTGCTCGGCGATGTGGCCATTGTCAAATCGATGAACACCGAGCAATTCAATCACGCGCCCGCACAATTGTTTCTACACACCGGCACGCAGTTGCTGGGCGGCGCCAGCATGGGGGCGTGGGGGACATACGGTCTGGGTTCGGAGAATCAGAATCTGCCGGGATTCGTGGTGCTGACCAGCGGCGGAAAAACGCCCGATGCCGGCGTCAGCGTGTGGGGCGGGGGATTTCTGCCAAGTGTTTATCAAGGCGTGCAGTGCCGGACGGATGGTGATCCAGTTCTGTTCCTGTCGAACCCCAAAGGCATGAGCCGCGAGGGACGCCGCGATACGCTGGACGTGCTGAAAAAATTGAACGACATGCAGGAACACGAAATCGGCGATCCTGAAACAGTGACGCGCATTTCGCAATACGAACTCGCCTTCCGGATGCAAATGAGCGTCCCCGATGCGATGGATATTACAAAGGAACCGCAGAACATTCTGGACCTGTACGGCGCAAAGCCTGGGTATGTTTCCGATCTGCACAAAGCCGGCGATGTGCGCACGAGCTACAAAGGCGACGACCCGACGTTCGCCAACAATTGCCTGCTGGCGCGGCGTCTGGTCGAGCGCGGCGTGCGGTTCGTGCAGCTCTACGATTGGGGCTGGGATCATCACGGAGTCAGTCCCGGGGAACACATCCCGACGATTCTCCCGATCAAGGTCCAGCAGATCGACCGGGCCTTTTCCGGTTTGATCAAAGATCTGAAACAGCGCGGCCTGCTGGATTCCACGCTGATCGTCTGGGGCGGCGAATTCGGGCGCACTCCGATGCAGCAAAACAACAACCCGAGCGCCAATTTCATCGGCCGCGACCATCATCCGTTTGCTTTCAGCATGATGATGGCCGGCGGTGGAATCAAAGGTGGGCAAGTGTATGGCGAGACGGACGAACTCGGATACTACATCACCGAAAATCCCGTCAGCATTCGCGACTTGCAGGCGCTGATTCTGACACAGATCGGCCTCGATCCATTTAAGCTCATCTACCCTTACCAGGGGCTTGAGCAACGCTTGATTGGAGTGGAAGGCAAAGCGAAGGTTCCGACTAAACTCATCAAATAGGTTCAGACCAATCCCTCAAACTCGCGAGACTTCACTCACATGCTCAGCAAACTCTTGATCCTCATCGTCCTGCTCGGCTCCGGCCAATTTGTCAGTGCTCTGGCGCTCGACAAGCCCGCGCCGCTCCCCGAAATTCCTGAAATTTTGAAGCCGCTGAAAGCCAACATCAGCAACCGTAAAGATGTCGGACTCACTCTGACGCTGCAATCTGAAACTCCGCTCACCGACGAGCAATGGGCCGCCGTCACGGCGCTTTCCGTGCACTCGTTCAACCTCAACGGCGCGGTCAGCGACGACGCCGGCATGGCGCATCTCGCGGCGCTGAATCCGGAGGCGCTCTACTTCAGTCATTCGCCGATGACCGATGCCGGCGCGGCGAAATTTGCGGAGATGAAAGCGCTCAAGGTGTTGATCATGTCGCATACCGATCGCCTCACGCCGCAGGCCGCGTCGGCGCTCGCGAATCACCCCGCGCTGGAAAGTTTCGCCAACGACGGCAAGTTTGGCATCGGCGGCATGGCGCAGATCGTCACGGCCCCGCATCTCCGGCAGGTCGTTTTCCAGCATGGCGTGGCGAGCGACGCCAATGTCGCGCTTCTCGCCAAGCATCCTGCGCTGGAGATCGTGAAGCTGTGGCCTTCGGGCACCGCCGCCCTGACGGACGCCGGCATCGCCCCGCTGGCCACGATTCCAAATCTGAAAGAGCTGACTCTCGAACTGTCCGTATTGAGCTACAGCGGCGGATTGAATCGCCTGAAGGAATGTCCCAAGCTCGCGAAACTCGCGCTCAACAACGTCGCGCTCTCCGACGAAGACCTCGCGAAACTCAAGGCCGATCTCCCCAACGTCGCCATCGCGTTCACCCCGATGAAACCGGAATACCGCACCCAATGGGACGCATGGGCGGCGAAACGAAAACCGGCCGTGCCGGAGCCGAAAGCGGTTCCAAAGCCAGCGACGATTCCCGAAACTAAATAGGTTTAGTTTGCGCCTTAAAATCGCAGGCAACCGCGTTTTTTTTGTAAAATAATTACGAGACAATCGCATGCACCGGGTGTATAAACTAAAATAGTTTAGTTCACAACCCCGGAATTGACGCGAGTGATCACACAACGCCAGATTGCCGAACGGCTGGGTATCAGCCCCACGACGGTCAGCTTCATTTTAAACGGCCAGGCGGAGGCGATGAAGATCAGCCCGCTGACGGTGAAGCGGGTCCGCGACGCCGTCGGGGAACTGGGGAATCGCACGCTGCCCGAGCTCATCGGCAGCGGAAAATTGTTTCAGGGGCAGCAGGCTGTCACGGAACAACAAATCGCCGAGCGTTTCAACGTCAGCAGACAGACCGCAAACAAAATTCTGGGCAGCCTGGTTTCCGAAGGATTGCTTCAATTCAAAAAGGGTGTTGGATCGTTTGTCAATACCGGCATGTTGGACTACGACCTGCGCCGCCTCGTCAGTTTCACCGACAAAGCCCGCGCGGGGGGAAAAGCCCCCGCGACTCGCGTGCTGAAATTCGAGCGCGTCAAGGCGAAGGACATAACCGCCGGTGTTGCATCGCAACTGGCGCTCGATCCCAAGGACGACGTCTTTTACTTCGAGCGGCTTCGGCTATCGGACAAGAAGCCTGTGATTTTGGAGCGGCGATATGTCCCGGCAAAGCTGTGCCCGAAATTGAACGCGCGCGAATTGACCGGCTCGTTGTACGGCCTTTGGGTGAAGCGTTACGGTCTGAATATCGGCGGCGCGGAGCAGGTCATTCAAGCTGTGAATCTTAAACCGGCCGATGCAAAACTGCTGGGCGTGCCGGCGCGCACCGCAGCCCTGCGGGTTGTGGCAACGGGGTATCTCGCTTCTAAAGATCCGCTCTGGTACGAGCAGACAATCTACCGCCCCGACGCATACGAATTTCACGCTGTTCTGGGCGGAGTCGGCAGCGCGTCGCGCCAGGTAGTCGGCAGATTCGCCGAAAGAGGTGAGTCATGAAACTGGGATTCGTCAGCGCGATTCTGCCCGATTTTACGTTGGAGCAGGTGCTGGATTTTGCGGCTCAGGAGAAGTTCGATTGCGTCGAACTCATGTGCTGGCCGGCGGGCAAAGCCGAGCGGCGTTACGCGGGAATTACGCACGTCGATGTGACGGAGTTCGATCAGCACGATGCGAGCCACGTGCGCGAATTGGCCGAGCGCAAAGGCGTTACCATCAGCGCGCTGGGGTATTATCCCAATGCGTTGTCCGCCGACTTGGAAGAGTCGGCACGCGTCGTCGAGCACCTCAAGAAAGTGATCAAGGCGTCGGCGCTGCTCGGCATCAACGCGGTGAATTCATTCGTCGGACGCGATCCGAAGAAATCGATCGACGACAACTGGCCGCGCTTTCTCGAAGTCTGGCCACCGCTCATCCGGTTTGCGGAAGAACAAGGTGTGAAGATTGGCATCGAAAATTGTCCGATGTTGTTCACCGCGGACGAATGGCCGGCGGGAAAAAATCTGGCGATCTCGCCAGCGGTTTGGCGCCGGATGTTCGAGGCCATCCCCAGCCCGAATTTCGGATTGAATTACGACCCGTCACATTTGGTCTGGCAACAGATGAATTGCATCAACCCGCTGCGCGAATTCGCATCCCGGATTTTTCACGTGCATGCGAAGGATGTGCGCGTCGATCGGGAGAAATTGGACGACGTGGGCATTCTTGAGACGCCGCTGCAATACCACTGTCCGAAACTGCCGGGCCTCGGAGAGATCGATTGGGGACGGTTTTTTTCGGTGTTGGGCGACGCGGGTTTTACCGGTCCGGTCTGCATCGAAGTGGAGGATCGCGCTTATGAGGGTTCGCAGGAACGGCGGTTGGCGGCGCTGCGGCAAAGCGGCGCGTATCTGCGCAACTTCATTCGGTGAGAATTAGGCTCTGTCTGAAAACAACTAAACATCTTTAGGAGACCGTCATGAATCCCACTTTTCGCGATCTGGCCAAAATGATCGATCACTCTCTGCTGCATCCGACCATGACCGATGAGCAGGTGCGCGCCGGGTGCGAGTTGTCGCGCAAATTCGGCGTCGCAAGCGCGTGCGTCAAGCCGTACAGCGTTCCGATGGCAGCCGAAATTTTCGCCGATTCCGACGTTCTCGTGTGCGCCGTGGCGGGTTTCCCGCACGGCAACAATCACACGGGAATCAAAATCGCGGAGGCGCAGCGCGCCATGGCGGAGGGCGCGACCGAGATCGATGTGGTCGTGAACAACGGCAAGGTGCTCGGCGGTGCGTGGAACGACGTGGCCGCGGAGATCAAGGCGGTGAACGATGCGGTCGTCGCCGGAGGAGCTATCCTGAAAGTTATTTTCGAAAACGACTACCTCAAGAACGAACACATCGTTCGGCTGTGTGAAATCTGTTCGGAACAGCGCGTCGCCTTTGTGAAAACATCGACGGGCTACGGGTTCGTGAAGCAGGCGGACGGGTCGTACAATTACATGGGCGCGACGGAAGAACATTTGAAGCTGATGCGAAAAGCCTGCCCGGCCAGCGTGCAGATCAAGGCAGCCGGCGGAGTACGCAGCCTGGACGACATGCTGAAGGTTCGAACATGGGGTGTCACCCGCATCGGCGCGACGGCGACCGAGACGATCCTGCGCGATGCAATCCAGCGCGGATTCGGTCCGGTTCCACCGCACTTACTCGACACACCGACGGCAGGGAGTGCGGCGGTTCCCGCGGGATATTAGCGTTGTCTTGTGGTGCAGGCTTCCAGCCTGCATAGGAGGAATTGCACGCTGGAAGCCTGCACCACAATTTCAAACCCAATTGAATTGGAAAGGATACTACCATGCAAATAGCCCAACACTCTCATTCCGACATCGCCAAATCCGCATGGCTTCAGAAGCCGCGCCGAATGCTGATCAATGGACAATGGGTCAGTGCCGTTTCCGGCGAGACGTTTTCTACTTTCGACCCCGCCACGGGTGAGGCCATCTGTGAAGTGCCAGCAGGCGGAAGCGAGGACATTGATCGCGCTGTCAAGGCTGCGCGTGCCGCATTCGAAACGGGCCCGTGGAGCAAACTCACTGCTTCCGAACGCGGGCGGCTGATCTGGAAACTCGCCGATTTGCTTGAGCGGCATATCGAGGAATTCGCGGCGCTCGAGTCGCTCGACAACGGCAAGCCAATTGGCGTTGCGCGCGTCGCCGACGTGCCGCTGGCGGTGGACTTGTTCCGCTACATGGCCGGATGGACGACGAAGCTGCATGGCCGCACATTTCCTATTTCCGTACCCTACGCGCCGGGCGCGCAGTTCTTCGCGTACACGCAGCGCGAACCGATTGGCGTCGTGGGGCAGATTATTCCGTGGAACTTCCCGTTGCTGATGGCCGCCTGGAAACTCGGCCCCGCACTGGCGGCGGGATGCACGGTGGTGTTGAAACCGGCGGAACAGACGCCGCTCTCAGCGCTGCGTTTGGGCGAACTGATTCAAGAAGCGGGAATTCCCGACGGTGTCGTGAACATCGTCACGGGGCTTGGCGAAACGGCGGGCGCGGCATTGGCGGGGCATCCCGGCATCGACAAGATTGCTTTCACGGGATCGACCGAAGTCGGCAGATTAATCGTCAAGGCCGCCGCCAACGACCTGAAAAAAGTGTCGCTCGAACTCGGCGGCAAGTCGCCCAACATCGTGCTTGAAGACGCCGACTTGGACAGCGCGATTCCCGGCGCGGCTAGCGCAATTTTCTTTAATCACGGCCAATGTTGCTGCGCCGGTTCGCGGTTGTATGTGCACGCGAAACATTTCGAAAAAGTGGTCGAGGGCGTGGCGTCGGCGGCAAGGAAAATCAAGGTGGGACCTGGCCACGCGCCCGATACGGAAATGGGGCCGCTGGTTTCAGAAGAACAGCTCAACAGAGTGATGGGGTTCCTCAAATCCGGCCAAAGCGATGGCGCACAGTCCGTAGCAGGCGGCGCGCGCGTTGGCAAGGCGGGCTATTTCGTACAGCCCACCGTTCTGGTCAATACACGTCCCGGGATGCAGGTGATGGACGAAGAGATCTTCGGGCCGGTGGTCTGCGCCGTTCCGTTCAGCGACGTGGACGAAGTGGTGTCCAACGCGAACAACAATATTTACGGGCTTGCCGCTGCCGTCTGGACACGCGACGCGTCAAAGGCCCATCGCATCGCGGCCCGATTGCGCGCCGGCACGGTGTGGGTGAACTGCTATAATATTTTCGACGCCGCACTGCCCTTTGGCGGATACAAGCAATCGGGTTGGGGCCGCGAAATGGGCGAGGAAGCGCTCCAGCTTTACACCGAGACCAAAGCGGTCTGCATGCGCTTGTGACCGCACTACTGACCCCTCACCGCCCAGCGCCAATCCAATCCGCCCGGCAGCGGATCGGCGGCGAAATTGAGGTGGATCACGCGGCGGTGCCCAGGCACCGCGGCTGGCGACGAGGCATGCAACAGCAGCGGTTTAAAGACAAGCATTGCGCCGCGTGAGGCCGTACACGACACGGCGAACGGTTCGTCAGTCTGGATGTGCTTTCGTATTTCTTCAGAATTCAGAATGCCTCGGTGGTGCGTTGCTGATAGCACCCGAAGCGGGCCGTTTGTTTCGTCGCACGCGTCCAGGTGCAGGCGGATCGAGTACATGCGCTGAAGCACCTCGACCGGGGGAGTCACATGGTTGACGCCGGCCTTCTCTGACCACGCGCTGTAGCCTGGCGTTTCACGCCGTTCACGCACGGCGATGGTGGTGTCCTGATGCCAGCCCACTTTCCAATTGGCGCTCGGAATTTTGTCGAACAGAATCCCCTGTACCGCATAACATTTTGTTCCCAGCAGCGCCTCGGCAATCATGCGCACGGGGCCAGTTGACGCCAGTGCGGCCACGCTGGGAATGTCCAGCAGATTGCGCAGCCCGCCACGGTCCGCGGAGTGTCTTTGCAACGGCGCAAGTTCGGCGGTCAGCGTGTCGAGTACGTATGCGTCAACGAGTGGCTCGGTGCTGGCAAACCCAAACAGTTGCAGTTCGTGGACCAGGTAGACAAAGCGCGCGTCGATCAAGGAAATACCCATCCATTGAGGGACGCTCCATTGCGCTTCGTCTTTGAAATATCCCGGTCGTCGCATGTCACTCGCGGATATCCAACGACGCTCCGGCCGGCACGGTAATAGTCTTTCTAACCGGCTTGAAGTTTTTAATTGGGGCGGGCGTCGAGAACTCAGTGACGATGTCGCGATCGGTCGGATTGTTGACTCTGAACCACGCTTCCGTGCTGTTCCAGACTACCGGCGACACAAACAAATCGGAATTGCATTCCGCCACGTTCCCGGCGTAAAAATCGACTGCTTTATCCGCGTTTAACGTAACGTACCCCTGACCATTAAAGCATCCGAAGTAGGTGAGTGTCGGCGAATCTGAGCGCCAAAGAGCCGTAGCGCATCGGCCATTCAGCCCGCTCATTCGCAACGGAACATCATATAGGAGCATATCGCCGTGGTGATTCTGGCACGTACCCGCGATGCCACCTTTGTCGGTGATGAAATCGGCAATATAAGCAAGCTTATCCAATTTCCCGCATGTTAACTGAAAGGTGTACGGCGGCTCGCCGCGAAAACCCATTTGGGTGAGCGCTTTTTCCGCCAGCGCGTCGGCCGGAAATGAACCGTTTGAGTTGCGCCAGTGAAAGGAATTCGCCCGTAGCAACAGATACTTTGCATGCCAGGATCGGCCCGCCGGAAGCGCCGCCGTGTCAGCCGGCATCGCGGCGAAACCGATAGTGCGCCCATCCACACGCAGCCCCGCAGTCAGAGGCACAAGACCCCCGGCGTAGCTTCCAATGGGAAGCTCGCTTACCGCGTTCGCGGGATTGCCTGGCGCAGCCTTGTGCGTTTTCGGATCGAGCATTTGAGCGAGAGTATCCACGGGTTTTTCCGGGAGGATCAGGAGGTTATTATTCTCTCGGGCGGTGGTGATTGAGGGATATACTTTAGACGTTATTTTTGGTATAATGTCCTGTCTCAATTTTACATCAAATTCAAGCTGCATAACCGAGAAATCGTCGCGTTTGAGCGGCGTAAAGTAGGTGCTCCTCACGGACCCTTCAATCCATTCTGAAGGACAGACGGCGAACGTGGCCTTGCCATCCCCACCGACTTCCATACCCATTTTATCAACATACCGATAAGACAAATCCGCATCGGAGATTTGTGCATGGTTTGAAAAGAATGGATAATCGAATATCGGCACCTGTGGTATCGATCCCTCCTTTATTGGGATATCTATTGAGGGAAGTCCATTGAGCGTCCAGCCGGTATATATCCAGACGCCGCCAAGCCAGTTCTGGCGGTCGCTGCAGCGTTGGCGCCTGTTGCGTGTAGTGGTTTTTATTCCCGGTGAAAGCACGCGTTTTCCAGCGGCATCCTGGGCCATCAGCAGGAAATCGCGCTGGCTGTCGTGAAAGCCGTCAACCTCCGTTCGAAATTCGGGTGTTTTTGGCGTCCATCGGCCCACGAGATCAAAACCGTTGTACAGCTTCACCTCCGCGATGGGCTGGGCGCTCTTGAGACCGATACCCAGCCGGAAATGATCGCGGCCGAGCTCCGCGGGTCCCAGATCTTTGTTCAGCAAGCTCCAGCCATCCAGAACTGGTCCTTCTGAAATGTAATATCTGAATGGCGCTTCGAAATAATGCGGGAAGGCGAAACGAAAATAGTCAATTGCCTGGGGCAATGTCCAGCCGGGCATAATTTGTTGAAAACCTGCCGATGCGGCAGCCGCCACTTGGGCGGGATTGTCCAATTCATGCGCCGTGATGGGTGTGGGATTGGAATCGCTTTGCAGCGCCCATTGATAAGGTTTCAGCGAGTCGTCCACCAATTTGCCCTGCCCATCGTAAGTATAGACCGTGATGCCTTGATACTGTTTATACATTTTGTAGTTCAACGCATTATCCGTCGTGCACCGGTGAACGCTGGCGATATGTCCGTACCAGCCCAGCGAAAGCATCCGCGTCGCCACCAATTTCTTGCGATCTTTTGTCAACCAGTCTTCGTCGGGAAAGCGCGGGGCGGCAATGACCAGGTAACGACCACCCTGAAAATCCTTGATGTCAAAACCCGGCAGGCAAACGAATTGGTTATCGCTCTGAGCCGCGCATTCGGCAACGTAACCATTCCACTTTGCCGGATCGATATCTTCAAACGTTTCACAAAATGCGATCGCTGAATAGCCGGCCTTGAGCGCTTCGTCACGATATTCCTTCACGGTCCCTTTGCCGCTGCTGATGGCGCTGCGCGGGCCGATCAATATCTTGTAATAATGGAGTTCCGGTCCAGCCTCCGGATCGTCTTTTACCGCGAATTTATTGGGGCCGATTGTCAATAGGCGATGTTGCCAACTGCGCGGCACGACGGCGGTATGCCAGTCGATCGCGCCAGGCACTTCGGGCGGCACGTTGGGGATTGACGCGACGGTGCCTTTGCCAATTCCGTGAATGGAGCTGTTGGCGCTGAACACTCGAAAAGTCTGATCGATCAACGCGCCGTAGTCGCTCCGACGGCCTTCTTTTGCTATACCGTTTAGAACAGCGCCATCAATCACGCCCGTATCGTTTTCACCAATATTGCGCTCCGCCCAATACACATGACTCATGGTGTAGTAGGCGTGAATGCCGCTGACAGCCACATAGCCCTTATTATATTGTCGATACGCAAAAATTTGCCGGTGATCTGTAAGCCGCTTTCCGACGTTGCTGTTGTCGATAGCCTGGTGCGAACCGGAGGAATCCCGTCCGCGAGCCACTACTTGCCAATCCTTGCCGGTCAAGACCGGCGTGCCGGAATAGGCATGATCCCACCGCATGACTTTTATAGGATACAGAAACTCTTTAAGACCCTGTCCTATACTTCCAGCACTTTCAATAATGCCGCTGGCATAACTTCCTTTGGTATTGGCGTCGTCGCGCAATTGTTGTGGTAACAAGCGCGCATCGAAAGGTTTCAAAAGCCGGTTGTAGGTATCGGTATAAGCCTCGCCGAATTCCGTTATAGCGGGCATAACAACCATGCCGCCACCCTCCGCGACATACGTCTCCAGCGCCCTCATGTTGTCATCGAGTGTCAGAAAAATATCGCCGCCCGGATAGTATTGCTGCCCCGCATAAGGCAGCCCGGAAACAATTACCACGCCAAAATGCCGCAGATACTCCGGGGTGATCCGCTGCGTGAGATTCGTGCGCGTGATCTGGTAACCGGCATCGGTTAACTCATGCAAATATCGGCTGTCGACAAAGCCATCGCCTGCGCCTGCCATATTTGTGGGGCTAGCGAGAAAAAGGAGTGAAGCTGGGCCGCCTTCGGGTCCGCCGTTTTTCGGATTAGGTAGTTCAGCCCCGACGGCGCAATGCTCGAACATGAATATCAGCGCGGCGCTGAACATGATGGTTGCAACCGCCCTCGCCCATTTTCGTTTGTAGATCATATCGGCGCTCCATTTGGAAAATATTTAGGACCGGTTACCTGATATTTATTTTTTCAGCCGGATCTTTTTTTATGAACAAGACGAAGAAAACATCGCACGCGTCCTGAACGCCGTCCACTGCGACATCACAGGGGATGATGTGGCGCCCGGACGGGGCGTCCGGAGCGATTGCGAGTTCCAGATGTTGCCACTTCTCTTCCGACGCCGGGATGTCTGCCTCCGTGTTCATGGGCATCAGAATTCCGGGCCGCGCCAGCCGAAGACTGAAGCGCCGCACGCGCGCCGATGGATTTTTGACGACCCATTTGACGACGGTTTTTTCTCCGGGACGCGCGTCGATCATGTGTGGCTCGATCCGTGTCCGATGCAGATCCCAGTCCCAAGGATATTGGCCGCTCAACGACACGGCGTCCGCCGCCGCTCCGGCTGTTTGCGCCCATTTGACGCGCCGCCGGAAGTCTTCTTCGTTGAATGCAAAGGGGCCACCATGCTCCGCGAGGATCCAGTCCGGCCGCGTATCGAGAATCCATTGCGCGGTGGATGCATAGCCATTCGGCATGCCTTTGTTCGCCGCCGTCCACCCGCCCGAGCCCGCGTATTGGTTGGCGTGATAAAAACTGTCGCCGGTAAAGATGCAGCGTTTTCCGTCCACTTCGACTTCTAGGCCCATGGCGTACTCTGTCTGCCCCGGATGATGATGGAACTTCAACCGAAACTCATGCCACGAGACCATCTCGCCATCAGCGCCAGGCGCGAGGCGCCGGTCGACTTTCACCGGGCGCACATCTTCGAAGGGCGCGCGAAAGCGCTTCGGGTCGCCGATCACGTCCGCGATGCGGTCGAGCGCCCACACCTGAAACTTTTCGCCCTCCGCCAACTTGAAGATTCCTGTGTAGTGATCGTTGTGCGCGTGGCTCACCGTCACCGCTTCGACGGGACCGAAACCAAAGTCCTGTTTCAATTCGGCCACTCGCTGAGTGATGTTCGGGCCGTAGGCATCCACGAGCAGCACGGGGCCGTCCTTCGACGCCAGCGCATAGGTGTTGCCGCTTAGAAAAAGATGCGGCGACAGACGTGTCCACGCATGAGGATTGCCGGAAGGATTCGCGGTGCCGACCTGTTCCGGCGCGAGAAAAGGATACACGGGCGGCTGCCCCAGCGTCTCCTTTGTGAAGCGCTCGAAACTCTTCAGCAGAGCCAGCCTTTCAAACGCATCGGCGGTGAACCTCAGCGTCTCATCGATGTCCTTCGCAATCGGTTCCCCGTGATTCGGGCACAGCAAAGTGGGGCGTGCCTTTGCGAGCCGCCGCAGCGAATCCGCCGCGGTCTGCTGGCCTTCAGGCTGCCAGTGATTCCAATCCATGGTGAAAGGCGCCCAGGCTTTGCCAGGCGCGGCGAGCGCGTCACCGCAGAAGGCGATCGCTTCGTCGACTTTTTCCGCGCGGCGAGCAACGAGCGTAACTGAATCGCGGCTGTGTCCCGGCGTCGGCACGACTTCGATGCGCCAGCCACGAAAAGAAAGCGCCGAGTCGCCGTCGAAGTCATAAGTGATCCCCGCGATCCCGGTGGGATGGACGAAGAAATCATAGCGCGTCCAATAGCGCACAAACAGTTGCGGCCAGCCGGTGCCCGCCGGCCGCGGCATCTGCTCATCCCAGAATTTCGCGACGCCCTCGGGACTCAGCCACGCTTCGGATTTCTTTCCGGCTCGGACAGGGATGCCCGCTTTCAGCCACTCCGCGGCCAACTCGCAACTGTCCCTGTTGTGGTGTGTGAGCAGCGCGAACTCCGGATTCAAGCCGCGCGCCTTCAGGGCCGCGATGTCGGAACTTTTCGGCGCGCCGATCAGGACCGCCGCATTGCCATCCACGAGCGCATAGCCCGCCGGCATCCCATCCGCGCGCAACACTCCCGGTGCGATTTCGTGCCACACGTCGCCCGCGCCAGCCGCGAATGGAAAAGCCGCCAGGCAGAGAGCCAGCGCGCGGACGGTACGGTGAAACAGGGAGTCGTGACATTTCATCGTTCAGACCAGCGTGTACGAAAAGTAAACGCGGTCGCAATCCAGCGCTTGTTGGCCGGCTGTTCATTGCGTCGAAGAGATATTGACCATGTCACGGGGGAAGTTCTCTTTTCTTGATTTCATATACACCGTAAACGCTCCCGGCGGAATAAACAATGTGGCAATGGTGGCGAATGCCAATCCGCTGGGTAGTCGCTGGCTTGTCCGAATTGTATATCGCGCAGCGATTGAATTGCCTCAAAACATTAAAAAAGCCGGGCGGAATAATCCGTTCGGCTTCGAATCGCACGTCAATTCAACGATGCTTTAAAACGCGACTTGAAAATGAATCACAAAATTATTGGCCTTCGTATCGTGAAACACACGCGTCGGGTTGGATTTGTCCCCCGGCAGCTCAACGATATTGTAGTTCGCCTGGATCTTCGCGTTATGGCCACTGATATAGTAATTTATGCCGCCCGTCCAAACGCGCGTATAGAACAAGTCTGTTTTATACGGAGAGACTTGATTAGCGGTTTCGATGTTTTGGAATTGCTCAAAGCGGCCGGCGAATTCGAACTTCTTCAACCTACACGGGACGTTGCAAAGGTGGCTTTCGCTCATTTTGTAGCCGCTCGATACATAGAACCCCTGTCGCGTGAACGGTTGCCCGATGTTCTGACTGAAATCGGGCGCTTTGGCACCGCCAGTTCCGAGCACATCAAGAACCGAATTAGGTGCTTCGCGATCGTGGATTTCACTCCACTCGGCTTCCGACCACAGGCCTGAAAGAACGTTTCCGTAGCGGTACCGGGCCCATGTGTTCCAACGGAAGGCCCACGCTTGCGGACGGTTCAAATCGTTGGTCGGCGTGTTGACCGGGTCGTTGCCCTGGTCTCCTTTGCCCTTGTTGCCGCCCATGTATGAGACGCCGAGTTCCAGATGGCCCAAGCAGTCGTCCCACAGTGGGCGAATCAAGAACATGCCCTGGATGTCTTTCGAATAATTGTTATCCGGGCGATTCTGGTTGTCGCCGGTGGTGAAGTAACTGCCAGCACCATTGAACACGCCGAGTTGATAACGGATGCGGTTGTTTGCCTTCATTGAAGAAAACGTCACGTTGCCGGCGGACGTTTCGGGATTGTCGACTTCCCACCAATACCCATCGAGCGCGGCACCCTGATCGCGGCTATCGGTTTGGAAACCGATCATCGACCGTTCGCAGAAATCCAATTGCGACGTGTCGCGCACGCCTTCCTCTCCCAAATGCGGTTTAAACTGACCGATCGTGACCGCGTGGTGCGGAATGCAATCGTGCCATGTCAGGTAGGAGTTTTGTAACAAGCGCGGATCGCCCACTGCGGAACTGCCATTCCAGTTGGAACCGCCCACCTGAAACTGCGTTCCCTGAGCAGTGCCGTTGGTGCCGTTGCTCCCGATGACGCCAGGTGCAATATTGTTGCCGCGTTTGTAATTGCCCTGATCGCTGGGCAACTGGGGATAGCCTCCCGATTCGCGGGCCGGGTCGATCATGAGGACCGCGGTGAAATTTTCGTTGAGGTCCATCTTGAACGTCAATTCCATTCGCCGGGTGCGGAAGCCGCTGCCGTCCTGAATCGAATTGTTGTCATTGATTTTGTTAACCGTGGGATCATCAAAGAATCCGCGGCGGCCTTGTTGAATGTTGTAGTACCAGATCTGCGCCAATAGCCCGATCTGCAGCTTTCCATGAGTGGTGGTCACGGGTGTGTTCGGGCCGTACTTGGAATCCATCGCGGTGTCCACCGTCGTGGAAAGCGCGGGGGTGGTCGCCGCCTTGATTGTCTCAAGTTCCTGCTTGACGGAGTCGTAGTCTTTTTTCATGCCGCGAAGCGACTCGACTTCTTTCTTCAGTATCTCGACCGTCGATCGCAAATCGTCGTCAGCCGACATGACCGGCTTTGTTTGCAAGCCGATCGGGACCAGAAGCACCACCCACAATATCCGTCTCATGCGCTCTCCATTATTTAAGGCGCATGAGTTTTTTTCTCATGCGCGGATCATCATCACTTCCGTAGCTTTGAACAGGGCGAACGCTCGCGCCCCAATTCCCAATCCCAGTTCCACACAGGCGTCGCGGGTCATAAGCGACGTGACGTAGTTTCCACCTATGTCAATCGTGACCTGCGCCAGAAGCCCGTCCATCTTGAATTCGACCACCTGTCCGAGCAGTTTGTTCCGGGCCGAGATGGCTTGTACGCCAGTGGGCTTTTTGCCTGTACTCGGCGCAGTCATGATTCGGCTGAGACGTTCGACTTCGGAAGCAGGGATGCGATAATGCCCTCCCGCGGTCCGCGCCGCCCGAACCTTCTTCTTGTAAATCCACTGCTTGAGCGTCGGATAGCTGATGCCCATCCGCCGTGCGGCGTCCTGAGGCCGCAGCAACTCGCCCCACTCGGACTTCTCGCTTGAATTGGTTTTCGACATATAGCACCCCTTTGATCGGTTTGCGACGAAGATACACGGTTTAACAGTCTAAATATCGTATTTATAATACGATTTAATGCGATATATTTCAAATGTGATAGGTCACATTGTATTGTGCGGACATTCGATCGACGGGTGTTCAAACGTCGTGGCAGCAATTTGGAGCGAAAGAGCGGGAATGGTTTCAACCACTATGTGCGCCGAATCCCTCGCACTTCTTGTGGGCGGGAGTACGATTTACGGACATATCTTCTCGATTGTATCAATTCGAGAGTGCGGCGCATTCTGGAAATCGCGGCCCGGCGGAATGCTGGCGCTTGCGTTACTCGCGTTTGGAGCAAAAGGCTTTCCAGTTCCTTTTACTGTTTGCCGTCGGTGGCTTGAGCAATTTCGGCTTCGGCTAGATCGTCGTCCCGTTCGTCGCGGCGCGCTTGTGCCAACGACACGACCTTGGCGGGGTTGTCGGTGCAACGAGGCAACACTTGATTGACGAAACTTTTCCAGCCGCCGGGGTCGTTGAAATTCGATGGCGCAACCGACTTTCGCAGCTCTTCCACAATGTCGGCCAGAATGAAATCCCGATAGTTTTTATAAGCGCTTTCGCTTGTTCCTTGCGGTCATCGCAAACCGCGGGGCGCGCAAGCGCCTTAAACAAAAACGCCCGCCGCGCCATGTGGCGGCGGGCGGGCGTTTATTCCATCCGGTCTGATTTCAAGGCTTGACCGTCCCGGCCAGCGCCAGAATCGCCGCGCGGATATGGTCCGGCATTCTAGCCCAAACCGCAGCCAGCCCGGCAAAGTCGTTGCCGTATTGGTGCCGTAATAGCGCCGTTAATTGAGCGGGAGAAGGGTCGTCTTTGTGTTCGGATAGAACTTGCAGTATGTCAACCGCGCCAGAAACAGGCGTGACGCGTTCATGGGAAGTATCGTCTTTGTGTGCGGTTTGTAAGGTGGAAGTGTCAGGACTGTGTTTCTTGTAAATGCAAGCGGGCGAAGGGGTCCGAGCCCAAATTGAAGGATTTGACGCGAAGCAAAGATGTGCAAATGTTTCGACATAAAACTTGCAATCTTCCCATGAAAACGGCGGTACGGGACAAATCCGAGCGCGGCGGGTAACTCACGCAGGCGAAAGTAATGTTGCCTCCCCGGACATTAATTTACTGGGGCGTCGTCGTTCTTCCGTTCGATCCAGTTACTGTGTAACGCTGTGGAACGCTGGCTTTCATGACGGTGTTCAGGAATATGACCGTCACATTGACTGTTCGCGGGGCGTCCTTCGCCGGCGCGGAGGTCAATTGTTCATCGGGGAACGCAGCGGCGAAAGATCCGGCCCTCAGGCTCATGCGAAAATTCGGATGCTTGGATGAGCTCAACAACACTTTACGGACGTGCAGCGCAATGTGTTCGTGGTCGTTCAATCTGGCCGTTCCCGACTCGTTCAGAGTGAACGATCTGACCACGCCGCCGACATCGACGATGATCCGCTGATTGACGGGAATCACACCGTTCACCGGTAGATGTCCGCTCAATACGATTGCATCGCCGTTGTTCCTCGCGAAATCCAAGTGGATTCTCAAATTGGCATGTGTCATCGGTATGCTTGCGAGCGGCGAGGGCAGTCCCAGCGGCGTCGATATGGCGCTGAATGGGTTGGAGCCCAACGCGACTTCAATTTCATCCGAAAAACCATCGCCGTCCGAATCGCCTTCTCCCAGGACGCCTGTGCCAATCATGACGGAAACGCTCGCCGTCGTTGAGCCGCCATGCGTATCACTGACGGTGACGCTGGCGAGATAGGTACCGGGTGCAGCGAACATGTGTATGGGATTCTGCAGTGTGGAATTCGTTCCGTCTTTGAAATCCCATTGGTACGTAACGGTGTCGCCGACGTCGGCGTCGGTGGCCGCCGCGCTGAACTGAATCGGCTGGTTCACCGTCGTGGGGTTGGGCACGGCCGACGGACCGCTCACCACGACCGGCGCGTCGTTGACGGAGGTTGAAACAATCGTGGTCGTGTTGTTTGTCACGGCTGCCGCGATGCCATCGTTGACGGAAATCGTCAGCGTCGTCGTTTCGGTGCTTCCCGGCGCGACTCGGTTGGCCGTGGGGGTGAAGACCATTCCGCGAATCGCGGTGGTAGCGTTGGCTGCCGTGCCGCTGAAGGTGTACACGCCGCCGCCCGCATTGGTGAAGCCGTTCAGCGTCGTAAACGAACCTTTTGCGGCGGTGTCGAGCGTCACCGAAACCGATTGTGTTTGAGCGGGCACATCCACGTCGCCGATCGTTACACCTGTGAGCGGCGAAATCGTGGCGTTGTCGTTGACGGCTTGGTTGGACACCGCGCCGGTAATCGTCGGCGCATCGTTGATCGACGTCGAGACCACGGTTGTCGTGTTGTTCGTGACGGCGGCCGCAACGCCGTCGTTGGTCGAAATGGTAAATGTTGTCGTTTCCGTACTTCCCGGCGCAACGCGGTTGGCCGTCGGCGCGAACACAAGTCCGCGGATGGCAGTTGTCGAGTTGGCCGCT
>JBBRQD010000072.1:0-29676 GCA_038227045.1 Planctomycetota bacterium | reverse complement strand
TCATTATCGCGCCGCGCCGGGCAAGTTGAACGAGGCGGTCGAGCAAAGGCGTATTGGGAAGATACGCCGTGCGAGACCAACGAAGTTCAACGCCGCCCGCCGCAAGCGTGAATGATGCTTTAGAAATGCGCGGGTCAATAATCCTACTTCTTCCCCACCAACCGCGCCCGGTGCTTCGCCACCAACTCCTTGAACTTCACATCCTCGCGCAGGAAATCCAAATCCGGATCCTGATCCACCCATTCGAAGATGCGCGGCGAGTGCGCCGCTTCGAGCGCGTGCTGGAATTGCAGATAGAATTCGCCGCGCTCCTGGCACTGCGCCCAAAACCACGATTGCATGATCTCCCAGAATTCTTCGTCCGCGCGCGGGTGCTCGATGGTTTCGTACAGGTTCATTCCTTTTTCGATCTGGCCGTCGGCGATCGAATAGCCGGCTTTCAAAATCTGCAAATTCCAGCTCTCCGGATTGAACTTGAGCGCCGTTTCGATGGTGGCCAGCGAGCCCTTCAGATTGCCGGAATTCTTCTGCAGTATCGCCAGATTGTAGAGCGTGCTGGCGTCCTCCGGATCGATGACGGCCGCGAGTTCCATGTAGCGCACCGCCCCGTGATAGTCCTTCAGCGCGCGCAGACAAAACGCGAGTTCCGTGAGCACGCCCAGTTGCAGTGGCTTCGGCGCTTCGACGAATGCGCTCATCAGAAAATCGCGCTCTTTTTTGTGGTTCCCTTCCCCTGCGGCGTCATGCGCCAGATACATCAGCGCCTCCGTCACAACCGTGGGCGGCGGATCGCCCTTCCGGCGGGCGATAAGTGCCATCCGATCGCGGGCTTCGTCGCGCTTGCCGGGCATATCCGCCATCAGCCCGATCCGGCGCAACGCGTAATCCGAGCGCGTGGGCGCAAGGCGCAGGGCTTCGTCCCAGTGAGCAAGCGCCCCGTCGAAATTGTTTTCGCCGGCGCGATGACAGGCCGCGGTAGCGTGCAATTCGGCGATGGCCTCGTCGCCGCTCAGCGATTTGCACCAGCCCAGTTTTTCGACATCCTCCTCGGCCGGCTGCGACGCGCGGTGCAGATAATATGCGTCGCTGAGTTCCGTGCCCTTGTTCGTGGTTTCGATATTGATGCGCACCTTGCCGTCGTCCCAGCGCGCAAACGCGTGGCGCGGAATGACGACCATGTGGATGGGCAGATCGAGCGCTTCGCCCGCCAGCATGTACAGCGTGGACGTCGACAGACAGTTTCCGCGCTTGCGCAGCAGGCATGCGGCGAGCGTCGCGTCGCGCCAATACAGGTTCGACAAATAGGTCACGTCGCGCTCGGCGAGAAGCGCTTTGTTGAGCACCTCGATTTTGTCTTTGGGCGTCTTGGCCTTTTCAATCTCCGGCCGTATTGACGCCATCAGTTCATCGAATGCCTTGCGCATCTCATCGGGTATCAGCTCCGGTTCTTGAACACGGTTGAGGTCCAGAACGCGTTCGAAAAGTGCGCCTGTCTTTTTCGGTGGCGCATTCTTCGACCGGTTGACGGCTTGATTCGTTTTCGCTTCTTCAGCGTACGACAGAAAAAAAATCGCCGATACGAACACGACGAGCAACCGGAGATTTCGTGCAGATCGGTAAGCAGGGCAATGCATCGGAATGAATTCCTTTTGGGCGCATTGGTCAAAGCTGACAATCAAAACACATTTCAATGATACTGACGCACAAATCGCATTTTTATGACTTCAATTTTTCCACGACTTTTTTCATGTCGTCCCAAACCTGGCGGCGCACTTCCTCGGTGTACGTGCGCAACACGAACGCGGGGTGGAACGTCGGCATCACGGGAATCGATTTGTACGACGCCCAGCGCCCCCGGAGCATGGTTATGCCGGTGCTGGTGTGGAGCAGTGTTTTGGCGGCCGGTCCCCCCAGCGCGACGATGGCTTTCGGCGCGATCAATTCGAGCTGCTCTTCCAAAAACGGCGAGCACGCGGCGATTTCGTCGGGCAGTGGCGTGCGGTTGCCGGGCGGGCGGCATTTGACCACATTGCAGATGTACACGTCCTCGCGTTTGAAGCCCATCGCGGCGATAATTTTGTTCAACAATTGTCCGGCCTTGCCAACGAATGGCAGCCCTTGTAAATCTTCATCCTGCCCCGGCCCTTCGCCGACGAAAACAAGCTGCGCCTGCCGGTTGCCCGTGCCGAAAACGACGTTCGTGCGAGCCTGATGCAAAACGCATTTCACGCACGCCATCGCCCGCGCTTCGAGCGCCTGCCAGCGCGCCTCTTTGTCCAGACCCGCATTCGACGCAACAAGAGACGCGGGAACTCGCGCGGCCGTCGCAACCGGAGCACGCGTAGGCACAACCGTGGCGGGACCGTCCCGGTCCCGATGAACAGCAGTCACATTTACAGGCGCGGCGACTTGAACGCGCGGCAAAAATTCGACGCCCATCGATTGCTCAAAGCGCACCCGCTCCAACACGCGGCGGCGAACGCTCGCGGGGTCCATGCTTTCGAGTTCAACGGGCGCGTCTTCCATTCGACAAGATTCCAAATCGCTTTACTCGGAGCGTTGAGTCGTATTCCAGAGCCGCGCACGTAAGTAAGCGGCTAAAATTGCAGACCGCGCAAAATAAGGCCGCTTACTAACGTGCGCGGCTCTGGGTTGGAAACCCGCCCTACTTTGTCCCGGTCGGCTGCACGACCCGGTCCTTGCCATCGAGCAGATCGCGTTTCGACTTTCCCCATTCCGGAAACGACATCGCCACCAGCGCGGCAAGCCACGCGAACCACAGCGCCAGAATAATCCAGGGCGCGATGCCGTTCGGCTTGCGCTGGGGCGCTGCCCCTGCGGTTTCCGATGGAGTCGCTGAATTTGTCGTCATTGTCCAAAGATCGTCCCTGTCGGCCGGGCATCAATCACCGGTTCGTCGTCAAAATGCTTGCGGCCGCTGTAGCGCTGCACGACCACCGGTTTTTCGCCGCGCTGATAACGCTCCAGCATCGCGAGCGCCTGCTGTCTCAGCCCCGGCCCCTCGTTGACTTTCTCGACTTCCTTCTTGGCGATGCGGAACGGCGCAACACCGTCTTCCTTCACGATCCAATCGTCGCCGTTTTCGACGATGTGGCCGGAGTAAACCTGCCCGTCTTTTGCGGTGAGCGAAACCGAAAGCTCCATGCGTTCGTCGCGCACGCCAAGCCGCAGCGCGCGGCCGAACGAATCCACCGCTTCGGAGCACACGGCTTCGTTCGATTTCAACGCCGTCAACGCGCGCCCTAATCCGAAATGCGCCGCGCCGTTGTCGCCGTCGAGCGACACGATTTTGCGAAACACGCCCGCCGCCTCTTCCCATTGCCCCAAGTCCAGCAGCACCGACCCGCGCAGGCTCAGCGTGGCGACGTCGTTGGGATTGTACAACGCCGCCGCGTCCAGCATGTTTCGCGCGGTCGTAAAGCGGTGCATCTGCAATTCGCACAGCGCCAGTTCGTAGTAGGACCGCGAAAAACGCGAGAACGACGTGACGCTCGCTTGAAATGAATTCTCGGCGGATTGATACAGGCCGAATTCCGGGACGCTCTCAAGTTCTTTGGCCTTGATTTCGTTGAAGCGCAATTTCGATATGGCCGCTAGAAAATCCCGATCGCGCATCGCCTGCTTTTTCAACGAGACGGCATGTACGCAAAAGTTCAGCGCGTCGGCAAACATCACACGGTCGCTCTTCGGCGCGGACAGCGGCGCCAGGTTCGCCTTCTTGCGCTCCACATTTATTCTGGCAATCTCCTCCGCCTGCTTGGCGCAGGATTTTTCATTCTCCGTAAATTCGTCGAGCCGGTCTTCGAGCCGCGCGATGGCCATGCGCGCGCTTTCCGCCGTTTCGCCCGTCGCGGCAAACGCCTGTTTGCACGCGGCCTCCGAACGGCGATACAGAGCCAGCGCATCCTCATTCCATCCGAGTTCTTCTTTGGCCAGCGCCAGCGTATACAATCCAAGCGCCAGCACATCCGCCCTGTCTTTCGGAAAATCCAACGGCGCTTCCACCTTCGTCGCATCGCTGCGATCCCAAGGTTCCAGCAGCGTGACCGCCTCGGCCGGATTGCCCGCCGCGCACAACCCGATCGCCAGAGACGCGCGGTTGCGCGGGTCGGTGGGATAGCGTTTCAGCGCCGCGCGATAATGCGACAACGCCACGCCGGTTTCACCGGCGCGCTCCGCAATTCCGCCCAGCGCGCGCAGCACATCCGCCTTGTCGGCTTCGGTCAGCGATTTTTCCGCGCGCGATCCGCAGCCGTCCGGCGACGCATTGGCACTCGCTGGTGCTTGTACCGACAACGGCAGTGCGCTGCGCCACGCATTTTCGAGATAGCGCCGCGCAATGAAAAAGTCGCGCCGCGAAAGCCAATAGCGCCCAAATTCGGCAAGAGCCTGCGGATGCGTGGGATCTTTTTTCAGCGCCTTCTCAAACATTTCGACCGCATGCTGGTATGCGTCGTCGCGCGCGTCAATGAGCGCGTCGAGTTCCTTCGGTTCCCGATTCTTTTCATCGCGAATGTCGCCGGTCAAATCCTCCGCCTTGCGCCAAGCCTTGCGCGCCTCCATCAATTCAGGGCCGATGTCGGGCGGAATTTCAAACGCAACGCACGGCCGCGCAAGCACGCTGGCGAGAAGGATCGCGATTAGGGTGGCCCAGCCCAACGGGCTGGGTCGCGAAGCGACAAGAAGCCTCTCCCAAGACCCGCGCACTAGCTGAAACGCGAGATGCGCAGGAGTGCTTCTTGTGCCTTCGGCACCCAGCCCGTGGGGCTGGGCCACCCATGCGCCACCGATTCTTTCGTTCCACATTGGAATGTCTGTCCTCGTGGCGGGACCGTCTCGGTCCCGACGTGTGATCAATCGCATCGACTCACGGCTTGATCAGCCGCGCTTTGGCAAAATCCAACCGGTCGCCCGCATCGTCCTCGTCCGGCCCGTAATCACAGATCAATTCCAAAGTCTTCGCGCCAGTAACGTCAATCGCCACTCCCTTTTTCTCGCCGCCCGCTTTAGCAATCCCGCCAGCGTTTTCTTTGCCATCGACAATCACTTTCCACGCGCACACCGCCTTCGGCGGCGCGGACGCGTCCATGCCCACGTCGGACATGAATTTGACATAGCCGCCGTTCAATTCGTAGACGAGTTTGCAGTAACTGTGAACGCCAACGCCTTTTTCGTAAACGGTGTCGCCGATCTTCAACGGCCCATTTGCAGCGGAACGATCTTTGCGCCAGGTGAAGACCACCGGCGCGCCGCCGACATACGGCCTTTGCTCGACGGTTTTCGGCGTGAGCGTGGAGAGATACACCATTCTGCCGCCGCTGAATTCCAAACTGACGACGCTGCTGCCCGTGAATTGCATCTTTTTTCCGTCGGCCACTTCCACTTTCAAAGATCCCCCGGCCACTTCGATGGGCTTGACGGTGATGCGCGAACCGTCAACCAGCCGGAGCACCGCGTTCAACGCCTTGTTCGGCTCGAATTTTTCAGTCGCCGCAAACTTGATCGCGGCAATCTGATCGAATGGATACGCCTTCGACTGTCCGCCCGCGTTGAATGAAATTTCTTTTTCGTTGAGCTTCTCGTAAAAGCCCGAGATCGTCTCGCCCTTCACCGTCAGCAGGGCATCTTCGGTCGGTGGCGCGGCCTTCAATGTGGCCGCGAGTCCGTCCGGCATCTTCTTCGACGCGGCATAAAACACGATTGCGTCGATCGCTTTGTACTCCAATTCCAGCGGGTCTTGCCCGGATTTCAGCGTCAATTTGGTGTCGCTTCCGGACACGATCACAGCTTGGCTGAGCACATCTTGATTGCGCAGGATCACTGCTGGAGCGGTCTGCGATAATTGCGCGGGCTGCGGCGAGAACTTGATTTGAGCAATCTCTTTGGCCGCGAATTTCTGCGCGCCAACCGTCGCGCCGCCAGCGTTGATTTCTTTCAACTCGCCGAAGATTTCTTCGCCGTCCGCCTGCACCAGCGTCGCGTCCAATCCACAAGCGCAGGTGAGGCTCAATGCCAGCGCAACCGCAGCCGAAATCATCAATTTATTGAGCATCGAAACCCTTTATGAGCCGGAGCGGCAGCACTCTTGCCGCCGTTATATTTCGTGAAGCAATCGTTCGGCGGCAAGAGTGCCGCCGCGCCTTAAAACGATTCCTTCCGGAGTTTGAGCTTTTTCTTTTCGTCAGGCTTGCTCTCCGGCGGCGACTCGGAATCGTCCTTGTGCTTTTCCCACCATTCCTGCCAGAGTTTCGGTTCGTTGTCGATCTTCTGTTTCGTCAATTCGCGCAGCGCGTCCATCGCGGTGCCGCGGATGCGAAAATTCGCGTCGCTTGTCGCCTTGATCAGCCCCGCCCAGGCGGGCTTTTCCTTGAGCAGCCTCAAGGCTTCGACGGCATCTTCACGGACGCTGTCGTCGGCATCGCCGAGCGCGCTTTCGATCACCGCCACGCGCGCGATGCCGCCGTATTTTCCCAGCGCAAAGACGGCCCGCGAGCGAATTTCGGATTTCTCCGATTTCATCAGCGCGTTTAACACGCCGAGAGCCTTTTCGCTACCCAGCTTCGCCGCCGCAGTCGCGGTAAACAGGCGCACGTCCTCATCTTCTTTTTCATTGAGCGCCGCCGTTTCGAGCTGCGGCAATCCCGCCTTGTATTGACAATCGCCCATCGCGCGCGCCGCGCCTTTGCGAATAAAGGCTTCCGACGACTTCAACAAATCCGTGAGAGCCGGCCCCGCGCGCGGATCCTTCGAATCCCCGAGCGCGATCAAAATCGACTGCGACATCGCGGGCGTAGTTTCTTTCAGTTTGCAGAGTTCCACCAGCCCAGGCGTGACCAGATTGCCCATCTCGCGGATGTCATTCCACGCCTTCTCGCGCTCCTTGACATCTTCGGCCAAAGTACCTTTGACCAGCTTGCGGACCTTGCGCAAGACGTCGGGATCGATGGGTTCTTCGCTCTCGCCGGCACTCACGAAGCCGGAGAATAACGCCGTCAGGGCACACAGCACGCAGGCGAAAATCACGCGGGAGAACATGTGTAGGCTAGATCCTTCCAATATTGAAAATCGATGCGCAAATTCCCAAGGCGTCGTTTAAAAGATACCGTATCAAGCGATTCAACACAATTCCGAAATGGACGGAACGTCCATTCAACAAAAATCCCCCGGCACTATCCGGGGGATTTTCAAAAATCTAATTTGAACCGGGGTTTGCGTTACGCTTTCCCGCCGTCCACCACGGGCGGCGTCGCACCCACAGCATCTGTCCCCGAATTCTCCGCAATCGCGGGCGCTGTCTTCGCCGCTTCGATCAGCTCGTCGCCCTTCAGTTTCTTCTTCGCGGGCTTCTTGCTCTTGCGTTCCTTCTTGCTCTTCTCGCGCTTCACGATTTCCGCTTCGCACAATTCCCAGAGCACCAGCGTCGAGTTGTCGCCCAGGCGCGTGCCGTAGAATTTCGAGCGGTTGATCTTCTTGCCGCGCGGCAGATCCGCCTGCACCAGCCGAATCGTCGTCGGCAACCGCATGATGCGCGTGTAACCGCCGGCCCGGGCCTTGAAGCGTTCCGTCACTTCGCCGAAGATTTTCTTGACCGTCTTCTTCGCCTGTACCGTCGAACCCAGTTCGCTGATCGCCAGGCGGCGGTGATGCGGCGTGCCCTTCTTGCCGAGCGTGATCAACTGCTCGGCCAGCGGCTTGGCGGCCTTCGCCTTCTGAATCGTCGTCCGGATGCGGCCATGTTCAATCAAATTGATGACCATGTTCCGCATCGTGGCCAGCCGATGCGCCGGCTTGCGGCTCAGGCTCTTTACTGCACTCATATGACGCATGTCAAAACTCCACTTTTCTTTAATGAGCGGACTCGCCAAACATCCGCGCTAACGCTTCCTTCAATCAGTGTAACGTTTTCACTTATTCCCCGGACTGCACACCGGCTTCTTCCGGGACTTCCATGCCGAACGACAACTGCATGTCGCCCAGCTTCTTCTTGATTTCTTTCAAGCTCGTCTTGCCGAAATTCTTGATCTTCAGCACGTCGGCTTCGGTCAGGCGCACCAGGTCGGCCAGAATTTGAATGTTCGCCGCCGCCATGCAATTCTCGGCGCGGACGGACGGTTCCAGCACGCTGACGGGCTGCTTGAGTTTCTCGCGCAGTTCGCGGACATTGTTGTCCTCGCCGGCTTCCAGCGCCGCCGCGGGAGTGCTCACGCCTTCCGTTTCGATCTGCTTGCCCAGTTCGAAGTACTTCACGAACGGGTTGAAGTGCTTGCGCAGAATCGTCGATGCTTCCACCAGCGCCATCTCCGGCGAAATCGTGCCGTCGGTCCAGATTTCGAGGTTCAGCTTGTCGTAATCGGTCTGCTGGCCGACGCGGGTGTTCTCGACCTTGTAGCGCACGCGCTTCACCGGCGTGTACACGCTGTCCACTGGAATCGTGCCGACGTTTTGATCGGCGACAATGTTCTCTTCGGCGGTGCGGTACCCGCGTCCTTTGCGCGCCGTCAGTTCCAGATCGAAATAAATGTCGTCGGTCAGGTTGCACAGCACCAGTTCGGGATTGACGATCTCGAAGCGCTCGTTCTTGACGATGTCGCCGGCCTTGATCGGCCCCTTGGTCTTGCGCTCGATCTTCAACACGACGGCTTCGTCGGTGAACAGCTTGAGCCGCATTTCCTTGATGTTCAGCACGAGATCCGTCACGTCTTCGAACAGCCCGGGAATCGCCGTGAATTCATGCGAAATCTGGGTGGTCTTGAATTTTCCCTCGTCGCCTTTGTGGCCGACTTCCAGGCGCATGGACATCACCGCCGCCCCTTCAAGGCTCGACAGCAGCACGCGCCGCAGCGAATTTCCAATCGTGACACCATAGCCGCGCTCAAACGGCTCGGCATCGAACATGCCGTACTTGTCCGTGGCGGTTTCTTTGTTCAGCGTAACGTGGGTGGGCAGTTCAAAACCGCGCCAGCGAATGCGCATGGATAGTCCTCGCGTTCCTCTTGATTTTCGGCTGGCGAAGCCATTCGACCAAACGGCAGAGGAAGTTGCCGGGTCAAACGCGGAGAGGCTTCGTCACATCCCAAGGCTCCTGACCTGCGCCGCATCCGCGCGACAATCGGTATCGGAACCTTTCGAGCCGCACGCGTTGAACGGAGCGGCTCTGCTGCGTAATATTTTTCGCGGGACGGGCAATGGAACCCGTCCCACACATACTTTACTTGGACAACAATTCGACGATCAACTGTTCCTGGATCGGAATTGAAACGTCCTCGCGGGTCGGCAACCCAATTACTTTGGCACCCATTCCATCGGCGTCGGCCACGATCCAGGACGGGCATTGACGCCCCTTGGTTTCGTCGAAGCGCGCCTTGACGCGCTTCTGGCTCTGCCCGTTCGGGCGCGCTTTGATTTCGTCGTCTTTTGAAATCGAATAGCTGGGCACATTGACGCGTTTGCCGTTCACGTTGATATGTCCGTGCACGATCACCTGGCGCGCTTCGGCGCGGGACACCGCCCAGCCGAGTTTGAACACCACGTTGTCGAGCCGGCGTTCGAAGAGCGTCATCAGCGTTTCGCCGGTGTTGCCCTTGCTGCCGGTCGCCAGAGCGAAATAGCGGCGGAATTGTTCTTCATACACGCCGTAGAAGCGCTTGACCTTCTGCTTTTCGCGCAGACCCTCGCCGTACGACGACACTTTGCCGCGGCGCACATTGACGTTGCCGGGCGGATAATCGCGTCGCGCGATCGCGCATTTTTCGGATTCGCAGCGGACGCCCTTTAAAAAGAGCTTCATGCCTTCGCGGCGGCACAACCGGCATTTCGGTCCAGTATAACGACCCATTCGATCACTCCGTTTTTCAAGTTGCGCGGCGGGCCTTTTCAGTGAAAAGAAATCCCGCGAACCACGCTGCGCATTGTCGTTTACCGGCGGCCCCGCGCGAATTGAATCGCGATCGTTCGGCCCGTCTTCTCATTGTTCGCATTCAAAGCCGGAAGACGCGACGCGCTAATTACCGTGCGGACTTTGAATGAATAAAAAATGCTGAATACCGAGTCCATAATGCTGACAAATTCCTCAGCATTTCGTTGGATCACACGCGGCGGCGTTTGCGCGGGCGGCAGCCGTTATGCGGCAACGGCGTGACGTCCTCGATCGCGCGCACATTCAGGCCGGCGGCCTGCATGCCGCGGATCGCCGATTCGCGGCCCGAACCCGGTCCCTTGATGCGCACTTCGACTTCCTTCATGCCCATCTTGATCGCCTTTTCGGCGCAGGCTTCCGCAGTGCGCTGAGCGGCGAATGGCGTGCTCTTGCGCGCGCCCTTGAACTTCACCGTGCCGGCCGAATCCCAGCACAGCGTGTCGCCGTTGGTATCGGTGATCGAAATGATCGTGTTGTTAAACGTCGCCTGAACATGCGCCACGCCGCGAACCACGCTTCGTTTGACCTTTTTCTTCTTGTACGCCTTAGCCATTTCTAACTCCGCCTTAAGCTGCTTATGTGCTGCCGGCCCAACATTCGAAGGATGCCGGCATGGGACTGATTTTGGCCGGCCCCAATCGATGGATGGGCCGGCGGTACGACAATATTAGCGCATTTCTTTGACTGAGCGTTTGACGGCCACTGTCTTCTTCTTGCCCTTTCGGGTGCGCGCGTTGGTTTGCGTGCGCTGACCCCGGCACGGCAAGCCCTTGATGTGGCGCGTTCCGCGGAAACAATTGATTTTCTTCAAGCGCAAAATCGCCTGCTGAACCTTGCGGCGCAACGCGCCTTCAACCGGCCCGGAGCGGCCGTCCTTGGTCACTTCGTCGTTGTAATTCTTGTCGATAAACGCGGCAATGCGGGCGATCTCGTCGTCCTTGAGGTCGCGGGCGCGCGTCTCCGGCTTGATGCCGGTCTCGGCCAGAATCTGCTTCGCGCGGTACGAGCCCACTCCGTAAAGATATTGCAACGAAATATCGATGCGCTTTTCAGTGGGAATGTCCACGCCCATTATTCGAGGCATTTGCTTGTTTTACCTTTCCTGTCTTATTGAATTTCAGTCGATTCATTTAAAAGAATTCAGAATTCCGAATTCTGCTTTTAGCCCTGGCGCATCTTATGGCGCGGGTCGGTGCAAATCACCCGCAGACGGCCTTTGCGGCGGACAATCTTGCAATTCTCGCATCTGCGCTTGACGGACGGTCTGACTTTCATGTGCTCTGCTCCGCTTTTTTTCTAAGTCCAACGTTTTGTTTCTAAACCGGACAAAGCCGCGGCCTCGTCCAACATTTCGATCCTGCCTTGCCCTGAACAACTACCCGCGGAAAACGATGCGCCCCTTGGTCAAATCATAAGGAGACATTTCAACCGTCACTTTGTCGCCGGGCAAAATCTTGATGAAATTCATGCGCATTTTACCGGAAACGTGAGCCAGGATGATGTGCCCGTTCGGCAGTTCCACCTTGAACTGCGTGTTCGGGAGCGCCTCCTTGACTATCGCCTCCACTCGAATTGCGTCTTCTTTGGCCATTTCACACAGTCTGGAAAAAAATTCCAAAAACATACCAAAACGCATCGTCTTCAAACGACTCGCGCCCGTTATAGAAGCCGAGTATTCTAATGTACCACCCACACTGTGTCAACTGCCTAACGCAAAAATTCTGCCGAATTGCAAAAGTATTCAAAATTCCTATCGTAGAGCCGACTTCTTGTCCGTCCAAGCTCAGCGAAATCGCCTTTGCCCTTCAATTCTCGTTCCCAAACATGCACATTGCGCGTTCAATCGGCCTGAATTCAGGCGTCACGGCAACGTCAAAATCTCAATCCGGTCATTCAGTATCGCGACCGTATGCTCGAAGTGCACCGAACGGCTTCCGTCTTTCGTCAGCACCGGCCACATGCCTTCGTCCGACTTTACTTCCGCCAAACCTTCGTTCACCATCGGCTCGATCGCGATCACCATGCCGGGTTTCAGCGGCTTATTCAAAATCAACGCCGTGGCGTTGGCATCCACGTAATTGGGAACCTGCGGCTCCTCGTGCAACGCCTGCCCCACCCCATGTCCCACAAACTCGCGCACCACCGAATACCCGCGCCCTTCGACCAGCGTTTGAACCGCGCGCGCGATGTCGTTGATCTTGCCCCGAGGCCGCGCCGCTTCGATTCCCGCCCACAACGACTCTTCGCCCGCCGTCAACAATCTCTTCGCCGCCGGATCCGGTTCGCCGATCGCGAACGTCCAGGCCGAATCGCCGATGTATCCGTTCAGCGTCACGCCCACGTCGATCGACACCAAATCGCCTTCCACCAGCAACGCATCGTTCGGCACGCCATGCACCACGCAATCGTTCACCGATGCGCAGAGGTTCGCGGGAAAAGGCTTCTTCCCCGGAAACTGGTAGCCCATGAACGGCGACTTCGCTCCCCGGCGCGCGATGATCTCGCCTACCGCCTGGTCCATCTTGCGCGTCGTCGATCCCGGAACCGCCAGCAACCGGATTGCCTCCAGGCACTGCGCGACGATCTTTCCGGACTCGCGGATCATCGCGATCTGGCGTTCTGAATACAGATTCTGAGCCACTGAATACCACTCCGTTCAAAGACCAAGGTTCAAAACCCGAGGCCGTTTCGCCTCGTGCGAAACGCTCCGAATTCTGAACCTTGGTCCCTGAACTCTTATTTTCTCAACGCCTTCTTCCGGCCTCCCGCCTCAATCGACCGGGCTGCCTGCAAAATCAGCGCCGCCACTTCCTCCAGCGATCCGCTTCCCGGCACCGAACACAACATCCCGCGCCGTTCGTAAAAATCGACCAGCGGCGCCGTGTCGTGCCAATACTGCTGCTGCCGCACCCGAATCGTTTCCGGACGGTCGTCCTCGCGAATAATCAACTGCTTCCCGCACAAATCGCAGACGTTTTCTTTCTTCGGCGGCTTGCCCGTCAAATTGTATACCGCTCCGCACAACGGATCGGGACAACTGCGGCGCTGCGACAACCGGCCTTGGATCACTTCGTCCGGCGTGTCGATCAGAATCACCAGATCGATCTTTTCCTTGCGCTTCTTCAATACTTTTTCGAGCGCTTCTGCCTGGCGGAACGTGCGCGGAAAGCCATCCAGCACATACCCGCCCGGATGAGCCTTCTTCGCCGTTTCGACCGCTTCCATCAGCACGTCGATCACGACTTGATCCGGCACCAGCTTGCCCGATTCCATGTACGGCTTGACGGCCAGCCCCACCGGAGTCTGATTCGCCACCGCCGCACGCAACAAATCGCCCGTCGCCAAACGCGGAATCGACAATTCCGCGCACAGCCGCTCGCCCTGAGTTCCCTTGCCCGCCCCCGGCGGCCCAAGCAGCACGTACCGTTTGTCGGGCATCGTTTTTAATCCTGTATGCCAGGTACGATTTATTTGTCATTTGGCATTTGTCATTTGTTATTTGTTATTTGTCATTGAACCGGCACCGACTTTCAAAAACGCCGACCGTTCAAAATGACAAATCACAAATGACAAATCAAAAATGACAAATGAGCAGTTTACCGCCGGCCCTTGATCTTTCCGCCGCCCTTCATGAAGCCTTCGTAGCGTTCCATCAACAAGTGCGATTCGATGCGGTTGACCACGTCCAGCGCCACGCCGACGACGATCAGCAATCCCGTGCCGCCGAAGAAGTCCGAGATCTGGTCGCTTACCTTCATCGTGTTTTGAATGATCTGCGGCACCATCGCAATGATCGCAATGAACACGGCGCCCGCAAGCGTGATTCGATTCATCACGCTCTCGAGATAATCGCGCGTGTCGTTGCCCGGCCGAATGCCCGGAATGAACATGCCGTACTGCTTGAAGTTCTCCGCGTGCTCCTTGGGGTCGAACAGCACCGCCGTGTAGAAGTACGAGAAGAAGATGATCAAACTGACTTCAAGCGTGACATACATGAACGATCCGCGCGCGAAGAAGCCGGTGAATTCACGCATCCACCCCCAGCTCGATGCGCTCAACAAACTCGGCAAGACGATCAGCGAGTTCGCAAAGATGATCGCAATTACGCCCGACGCATTCAATTTTAACGGAAGGAAATGCTGCTGTTTGAACCCAATGCGCGAACGCTTGGGCGTCTGCATCGGAATGCGCCGTTCCGCCTGCGTCACGAAGACGACCGCCATGACCATCAGCAGGAACAACGACAGCAGAATGAAGATATGGCTCGGCCCGATCTTCGACGATTCCGCGGCGTCCAGCGACGTGTCGAAGCGCGACACAATGCTGCCAAGCGCGGCCGGAAGACGCGACAAAATTCCGATCTGGATGATCAACGAAACGCCATTGCCCAAGCCAAACTCGTCAATCTGATCGCCCAGCCACATCAGGAAACACGTGCCGGTCGTGAGAATGACGCAGGAACTCAGCATGAACGACCAATGCGACATGGTGACCATCGGCTGGCCGTTTGGATTGCTGCTCAGCAGAGTCGAACAGATGATGGCGGCCTGGACGATGCACAGCAGGACGCCGGCATAACGCGTCCACTGCGTTATTTTGCGCCGTCCGCTTTCGCCTTCTTTGGCCACTTTTTGAAGCGCCGGAATGATGGCGCTCAAGAGCTGAAAAATAATGGAGGCGGAGATGTAGGGCATGATGCCCAATGCAAAAATGGACATCTTTTTCAAACCGCCGCCGGAGAACATGTCCAAAACGCCCAGAAATTCGGAGAAACCGGAACCCTTTTGGTCTTTCAGCATGCCCGTCACCGTGTCCAGGTTGACACCCGGAAGAGGGATGAACACGCCCACGCGGCACAGGACCAGCAGTCCCAGTGTCACCAGGGTCTTTCTGCGAAGATCGGGAATTTTGGCGATGTTGGCGAATGCCGAGAACATGCCTGATCCTCAAAAGTAAGTAGAACGGAGCGCCGCCCCGTTCAAAACAGTACAACAAGTGGCGGAGCGGCGCTCCGCCTGAATTTTCGCACAGCGATTCAGAGCATAAATGTATACAGTGAAACGCGGCGAAAAGAAACTGATTTAGTGCTTTTCCGGAACATCGCCGGCCTTGCCTTTTCCGCCCGTGTGACCCTTGGCCGCTTTCGCGACTTCAGCCTTGTGTTCGCCGGTCGGCGCGTCATGCTTGTTTGTCGCTTTGGCTGGTTCAGCCTTATGCTCGACTTTGGCGTTTTCGGCTTTGTGCTCGGCCTTCGCCGGAGCCTTCGCCTCGTGCTCGGCTTTGGCAGGCGCCTTCGTCTCTTCGGCTTTGTGCTCGGCTTTCGCTGGCTTCGCATCTACCGCCTTCGCTTCAGCCGGCTTGCCTTCGGCAGCCTTGACTTCAGGCTTCGCGGCAGCGGCCTTGGACTTCTCGGCCTGCTTCTTTTCCGCGTCGATCCGCTTGAAATTCGGAGCCTTCTTCTTGGGCGCGCCGTCGATCCATGTCGCCGTGCCGCCCGCTTTCTGAATCTTTTCAATCGCGCTCTTGCTGAACGCGTCGGCCGTGACCAACAGCTTGACGGTCAATTCGCCTTCGCCGAGAACCTTGATCGGCGTGCCCTTCGTGCCGTACGCGAGGCCCTTGTCGCGCAATTCCTGGATGCCCACGCTGCTGCCCGCCGGAAACACCGACAGATCGCCGACGTTGATCACCACGAACGTGACCTTGAATCGGCCGTTGCGGAAGCCGCGTTTCGGCAGGCGTCGGAAGATCGGCATCTGGCCGCCTTCGTACGTCACCTTCATCGCATAACCGGAGCGCGACGTCGCACCCTTGATGCCGCGGCCAGCCGTCTTGCCCAAGCCGCTGCCCGGACCGCGACCGACACGCGTCTTCTTCTTGTTCGACAAATTCGCCCTGCGGGCCTGGTGCAATTGCATCTTTAAAAACCTCTCGAATCGTGACACAAGCCATGTCCAGCCGCTTGTGCGGGAACGAATCTAAACTTCGTTCCCTCGCCTGAGCAAGAGCCGCGGCACATCATTGCGGTCTCCGCCAACTAATAGTAAGACGGCTCTCCGAGCCGTCCTGTCTTCAATCCCATTTTTTCGCTGCGCAATACTACGGCTTCGCGTCGGCTGCCGGAGCTTCCACGGCCTTGGCTTCCGCGGGTGCTGCCGGAGCGGCTGCAACCGAAGCACTCGTGCCGCTCGATCCGCCATGTCCGCCACCACTGCCGCCGCGATCGCCGCCACCACCGCGTCCACCACCACCGCCGCCGCGTCCGCCGCCAGGACCGCCGCGCCCGCCGCCAGGACCACCGCGTCCGGGGCCGCCACGTCCGCCGCCGCGTTCTTCGCGTTCAAAGCGGGGCTTCGGCTTGGCCGCCGTCAGGCTTGCCGCCAGCAAGGCGTCCGGCGCAATTTCCACGCCGCGCAACGCCGCGACCGTTTCACGGTTGCGCAATTGCAGCAGGCATTCAAGTGCGGCCTTGACCAGATTCTTCTTGTTGTTCGATCCGCCCACCGACTTCGACAACACGTCGTGGACGCCAATGCATTCCAGCACCGCCCGCACCGCCTGTCCGGCGATAACGCCGGTACCCGGCAGAGCCGGAAACATCACCACCGTCGACGCGCCGTAACTGCCGCGGACTTCGTGCGGGATCGTGCTGCCGAATGTCGAGACGCGCAGCAGATTCTTCTTCGCGTCCTTCACCGACTTCTCGATCGCATTCGGCACCTCGCGCGCCTTGCCATAGCCCACGCCAACGATGCCGGCTCCGTTGCCGATGACCGACATCACGGCGAACGAAAAGCGCTTTCCGCCCTTCACCACCGTGGCGCAACGCCAGATATCGATCACGCGCTCTTCGAGGTTCAATCCTGCCGCTTCAATTCGTTCGTTTGCCACGTCTATCTCCGCTTTTTACCCCCGGCCCATCTTTCGATTGCGGCCGGCAAGTTTCGTATCGGGCCGGCGCAAGACGCCGGCGGTGTTTTAGAATTTCAATCCGCCTTCACGCGCGCCTTCCGCCAATTCCTTGATGCGGCCGTGATACAGATAGCCGCCGCGGTCAAACACCGCTTTCTCAATCTTCTTGTCTTTCGCAATCTTTGCGATCAGCTTGCCGACTTCGCGAGCTGCCTGCTTGTTCGCGCCGGTCTTTAAGCCGTCCAAATCCTTGCTGAGCGACGAAGCCGACGCCAGCGTCGCGCCTTTGTCGTCGTCAACCAGTTGCGCGTAAATATGCTTGGAACTGCGGTACACATTCAACCGCGGCTTCTGCGCCGTGCCCGCGACCTTTTTGCGCACACGAACATGTTTGCGTACCCGGCGTTCCGATCTCGATACCTTGCTCATGACCGTTCATCCTCATTCATGCCGCGCTTTCGCGCCGTCTTTTGTCTGGCCACTCAGCCTGCGTTTTTCGGAATCCGGCACAGGCCGGAGATCCCGCAAGCCGCACGAAAAACCCGCTCGGAGTTCAGCCTTTAGGCTGTCTTCTGCCAGCCTAAAGGCTGAACTCCGAACAATCTTATTTCCCTGTCGCCGCCACCGTCTTGCCCGGCAATTTGCGGACGACTTCACCGGCGTAGCGAATGCCCTTACCTTTGTACACATCCGGCGTTCGCACCAGGCGAATCGATGCCGCAACCTGTCCAACCAGTTGCTTGTCGATGCCTTCAATGCTGATCTGCGTCGGCACCGCGAGCGTCACTTTCACGCCTTCGGGAATGCTGTAGATTTCGGGAATCTTGGTGTTGTAGCCCACGAACAAGCGCAGCTTCTTCTTGTCGCTGGACAGTTCCGCGCGATAACCGACGCCCTGAATTTCCAGGTTCTTCGCGTAGCCTTTGGTCACCCCTTCGATCATGTTGTTGACGATCGAGCGGTACAGGCCGTGCTTGGCGCGGTCGATGCGCAACTCGCTGCCGCGCGCGAACTTCACTTCCTTCGTGGCCGTGTCCACTTCCGCGCTGATGGCGCCCGTCAATTCCTGCTTGAGCGTGCCCTTCGGCCCCTTGACGGTGACGACCTGGCCTTCGACCTTGACTTCGACTCCGGCCGGGATGGCCACGGGCTGTTTACCGATTCGCGACATTATGCTACACTCCTGTTTCTACGTCAAAAATCCGGCAACTGCAAATAGGCGTTAATATACTTTGACCAAAATTTCGCCGCCCACATTCGCGGCCCGCGCTTCCTTGTCGGAGAGCACGCCCTTCGACGTCGTCAGAATCTGGCAGCCCATGCCGCGCAAGACTGGCTTCAGCGACTCCATCTGCGCGTAGACCCGCCGCCCCGGCGTGCTCACGCGCTCGATCAGGTTGATCACCTGTTCGCCCGCGCGGCCGTACTTCAGCAACAGCTTCAGGTCGTTCTGCGCGGGCGTCTTCGGATTCTTGACAATCTCGAAGTTCGAAATGAACCCTTCGCGCTTGAGCGCCTCGGCGATCAAGATGACGATCTTCGAACTGCGCACGTTGACCGCTTCGCGGCGCAAATGAACCGCGTTGCGGATGCGTGTCAACATATCGGCGATCGGATCGGTAACTGGCATGTTTTCTTCCTTCGTTAAACGCTACAGATTACACGTGAACGGTGCACGTTCTGTTTATCCTGCAATCTCATTTGCATCGCGCGACCAGCGCAACGCGGAGGCTCTCGATCCAAAATGGTGTTCCAAAAACATTCACACTATTCACGGTGAACGTTCGCCGGCTGTTCGCCGTTTACCAGCTCGACTTCTTCACGCCAGGCAGTTCGCCCTTATGCGCCAGGGAGCGGAAGCAGAGACGGCAAATCTTGAACTTGCGGTAATACCCGCGCGACCGGCCGCACAGCTCGCAGCGGTTGTACGCCCGCGACGAAAACTTCGGCTTCTTTTTGCACTTCACCACCCAACGTAGGCTCGCCATCGATCTCTCTCCGTCTAACGCTTCTTTAAAGTCCCGTGCCGCAGGCGTTCCGCCTGCTCCTTCTTTAAAACAATCTCTTAGTGATCCCGGAACGGACAGCCCATCGCCTTCAGCAACTCCAGCGCGTGTTCGTCTTTCTTCGCCGTCGTGCAAATGGTGATGTCCATTCCGTGAATGATGTCCGTCTTGTCCGTCTCGATTTCGGGGAACACCGTCTGTTCCTTCAAGCCCAGCGAATAATTGCCGCGGCCGTCGAAAGCGCGCGGCGAAATCCCGCGGAAATCGCGCACGCGAGCCAGCGCGATGTTGAACAGGCGGTCGAGGAATTCGTACATCTTCGGCCCGCGCAGCGTCACGCGGCATCCAATCAGCATGTTCTCGCGCAGCTTGAAATTCGACACCGATTTCGTCGACATCGTCCCAACCGCTTTTTGACCGGCGATCAGCGTCATGTCGGCCAGACACACTTCGCCCACCTTCGGGTTGTTGTCCGTCGCCGGCTTGCCGAAGCCCATGTTCAAACAAACCTTGGTCAATTTCGGCACAGCCATGACGTTCTTGAAATTGAACTTGGTCTGCAGCGCCGGAACGATTTCCTTCTGGTACTTATCGCGCAGGCGAATGACCTTGGGCGCGACCTGTTCGCCGCCTTCAACCTTCGGACCCTTAGAAGCAGCCTTCGCCTTTTCGATCTTGGCGGCGTCGGGCTTGTTCTTCGCGGGAGCGGGCTGCTTCTTTTCTTCTTTTTCTTTTTCGGCCATGACTGCATTTCCTAAATTCGTCGTTACTCATTAATCTTGTGAACATTAAACGTTCAACGATTTACTTTGTCGCATGCTCGTGCGGCGGAGCCTTCTCGACGACCTTCACATTCGAGATATGGATCGGGCGCTTCATGATCTTCAAACCGCCCGCTTCGCCGGTCTTCTGGTTGTAGCGCGCCGTCTTCCACTGTTCCACGCCGCGCACCGGAGTCAGCTTTTCGCCGCGCTTCTTGCCCTTCGGCACATCCAGCAGCACCGTGCCCTTGATCCGATCGACTTTGAGGACCGTGCAAAGCTGGGGCTTCTTCGTCTCTTGATCTTCAAGATTCGAACCTTCGCCCTTGATGATGACGACTTTGTCGCCTTTGCAGATCTTCGTCTTAACCATGATGATTTTGGCAATTTTTTTCATGTACAACGTACCTTTTCTTTTCCTTCCGCCTGCGTCTTAAATGCTTCCGTCGGCCTTCTTCGTCAGTGTCGAAGGCCTTTTCCAGCGCGGTCCTAAACGACTTCCGCGGCCAGGGACACGATCTTCATGAAACCCTTTGAACGCAGTTCGCGCGCCACCGGTCCAAAGATGCGCGTGCCGCGCGGTTCTTTTTCAGGCGTGATCAGCACGATCGCATTGTTGTCGAAACGCACCGACGATCCGTCCGCGCGCTTGACCGCTTTGCGTGTCCGCACCACCACGCCCTTCACCACCAGCTTCTTTTTGTCCTTCTTGCTGGTCGTCATGAACTCGCTGCCCGGCTGAACTTTTTTAACCGCCGCGACGATAATGTCGCCGACCGACGCATAGCGCCGGTGCGTGCCGCCCAGCACCTTGATGCAGACCGCGGTCCGCGCTCCGGTGTTGTCGCATACGACGAGCTCTGTGTGATGTTGAATCATCTCTCTAGTGCCTTCCTGTCCTGTTCAGTCGCGTTCGTTGAATTCCTAAAAACCGTCGTTACGCCTTAGGCGCTTCGGCAGGCACCACTGGTGCCTTCGGCGCGGCGACTACCACTTCCTTGATGTCCAATTGGCCCAGAATCGCCGCGCGTTCGATGATCTTCACCAGTCGCCAGCGCTTCTGCTTGGAGATTGGGCGCGTCTCCATGATTTCGACGCGGTCGCCCTTGCGCGCTTCGTTCTTCTCGTCGTGCGCGTGCAGATTCGTCGACCGGAAAATGTATTTGCCGTAGCGCGCATGCTTGACCAGGCGCTTGATTTCAACCGTGATCGTCTTCTCGCGAACATCGCTGATCACGATGCCCTCTTCGGAGCGCCGGCCCCCATGAGATTCGTGCGATTCGCCGGCCTTCGCCGCTTCAACTTTGTGTTCCGCTACTTCCGCCATGGTTCATTCCCATCGTTGACTGTCGAATTTCAATGTTCTCATGCGCGCCATACAGTGCGCGCAACCATTCTCTGCCCTGCTAAACTTTCACCCTTCAACCTTCTAAACCTTCAACCGTTTTTATGCCCCATATCTTCGCGTTCCAGACCATGGCGCACGCGCTTGGCTTCCGCCAGACGCACCGCGTTGCGGTTCGCGCCACCGTTGCCGTTCAAATCTTCCGGATAGAAGTGCCGCGTCCGGATCCTTTTGAGCATCGGCTTGACCTTGCGCTTGCCTTCTTCCTTGGCCAATTCGCTCTTGATCGCCGCCGCACGCTCGTCCACCGACTTCGTCAGCTTCAGGAATTCCGGCGATGCCTTCGCGGCCTTCGGCGTCAAATCCTTGATCTTCGCGTCCAATTCCTGGCGCTTCGCCCGTTCGCTCAAAATCGTCTGAATGCGAGCGACCAGCCGCTTGCCTTCGCGCTTGTCGTGCGCCTTGATCGATTCGCCCGACGAGCTTTTGACGATTCCGTCGAAGAGCTTCTTCTTTTCCAGAACCAATTGGTCCTGCAGCTCCCCATCCGTCTTCTCGCGCAGTGTTTTCGCTATAATCGCGGCCATCGTTCCTTACCTCTTCAATCTCAATCTTTGTTTTCGTGGTGCAGGCGTCCCGCCTGCTTTAGGTTTCACGCGACAGTCAAACTTAGAACTCCGCGCGCCGTTTCAAGAACTTCATGCGGAACGGCAGTTTGCCGGACTGCAACCGGAACGCTTCGCGAGCCGCCGTTTCCGGAATTCCAGCCACTTCGAAGAGCACCGTGCCGGGCTTGATCACGACCGCCCAATATTCGATTTCGCCCTTGCCTTTGCCCATGCGCGTTTCGGCGGCGATCGCGGTCACCGACTTGTGCGGAAAGACCCGGCACCAGTACCGGCCTTCGTTGCCCAGCGAACGCGACAACACCACGCGCGCCGCTTCCAACTGCTGCGCCGTCAGCCAGCCCGGCTCCGTGGATTGAATCCCGTAATCGCCAAAGGCCACATAATTTCCGGCCGTCGCGTTGCCGCGAATTCGGCCGCGCTGGCTCTTGCGATATTTGACTCTTTTTGGCATCAACGACATGGCAGACTCCGTTTCAAATCACAATCGAATATTCAGTTACGCTTTTACTCTTAGCTTTCAGAAGGCGTCGGCGCTTCCATGGTCTGAATCTGTTTCTGGATCTTGCCCTTGTAGATCCACAGCTTCACACCAATCACCCCGTACGTCGTGTTCGCTTCCGCAAATCCGTATTCCACGTCCGCCGTCAGCGTATGCAGCGGCAAGGAGCCGATCATGTACGGTTCGGTGCGCGCGATTTCGGCGCCGCCCAACCGCCCGGCCACAATCACTTTCACGCCCAGCGCGCCCTGGCCCATCGTGGCTTCCACGGCTTTCTTCATCGCGCGGCGGAACGACGCGCGCTTCAACAACTGTTCGGCGATGCCTTCCGCCACCAACTGCGCATCCATTTCCGGCTTGGTGATTTCGCGGATGTTGACCTGGACTTTTTTGCCCGATCCATCCTTCGAGAACTTCTGCAGCTCTTCGCGAATCTTGTCGATTTCGGAACCCTTCTTGCCGATCACGACTCCGGGGCGCGACGTGAACAGAAAGACGCGCGTTTCGTCGCCCGTTCGTTCAATCTCAATCTTGCTCAGCCCCGCCTGCTTCAGGCGCGACTTGATGAACTTCTTGATCTTCTGGTCTTCGACCACATACGTGCCATAGTCTTTGCGGCGCGCATACCAGCGCGACACCCAAGGCCGTGTGATGCCGACTCGAAATCCGTAGGGATGAACTTTCTGACCCATTGTTTCAGTTCCAGGTTCCAGTTACTCGGTTTCAGATTCCATTACGCTTTGATCGTCTCGGGCTCGCCCACGACGACAGTGATGTGGCACATGCGGCGCAAAATCGGCCGGGCGCGGCCCATTGGGCCGGCCAAAAATCGCTTCAATCGCGGACCTTCGTCCACGTAGCACTCGGCGACCACCAGATTCTCCGCGCTCGCCTGGCCTTCGCTCTTCACGTCAGCATTGCCGATGGCGCTCAACAACACGCGATCGACGTAATACGCGGCGCGCTTGCTCGAATAGCGCAGAATTTCGCGCGCCCGGTCAACCGTGTGGCCGCGAATCTGATCGATCACCAGGCGAACCTTCTGCGGCGCGATGCGGATGCCGCGCAACGACGCCCCATAGTAGCCCGCCGGATAGGCCAGCTTGCGGGTCGGAGCCTTGTCCTTGCCGGCATGCTTGCGCGCGACGCGCTTCTCATTCACTACTTTGCTGCGTAAAACCTTGCCCATAATCGTCGGTGTCCCATCAATCCGTTCAATCTAGTTCGGTCAAGTTCGTAGTTCCGCCTTCAGGCGGTCCTAATGCACCGCCTAAAGGCGGGACTACGAACGAACTTCAAACTTACTTCGCCGGAGCAGCGGCCGCCGGAGCCGGAGTCGCCGCCTTCGCACCGCCGCCCGCACCCGAATGTCCGCGGAACACACGCGTCGGCGAAAACTCGCCCAATTTGTGGCCCACCATTTCTTCCGTCACATAGACCTTCAAATGCTGCTTGCCGTTGTGAACCATGAAGGTGTGGCCGACGAAGTCAGGCGTCACCGTGCAGGACCGCGCCCACGTCTTGAGCGGCTCGCGCGCGCCGGTGTCCTTCTGCTTCTCAACCTTCTTCACCAACTTCTCGTCCACATAAGGACCCTTCTTCATCGATCGCGACATCTTTAAACTCCGATTTCGAATTCCTAATTTCAGCGTTGAAGGCAAGGCTCCAATTCAAACTTTCAACCTTCCAACCTTCAATCGTATTTTTAAACCGTCGCGCTCGGCGCATTCGTGCGCCGGCGGATAATCTGGTTGTTCGTGCGCGACTTCAATTTGCGCGTCTTGCCGCCCTTCGCCAATACGCCGCTCGGGGACTGCGGAATGTGGCCCTTTCGGCGCGCCGATCCGCCGCCCATCGGATGATCGACCGGATTCTTCGCCATGCCGCGGCCTCTCGGACGGCGTCCAAACATGTGCCGGTTTCGACCTGCCTTGCCGACGTGCACGTTCTGATGGTCCAAGTTTCCAATCTGTCCCACGGTCGCGCGGCATTCCGCCGGCACGAACCGCATTTCGCCCGAAGGCAGCACCACCGTGCACTTGTTGCCTTCTTTGGCCAGCAACCGCGCTTCGCCACCGGCGGCGCGAACCATCTTGCCACCCGAACCAGGCTGCAATTCGATGCAATGAATCTGCGTCGAGAGTGGCATGTTCTTCAGCGGCATTGCATTGCCGACATCCGGCTCGACTTTGTCCCCGGAGATCACCGACGCGCCAACCTTCAAACCGACCGGCGAGAGAATGTAGCGCTTTTCGCCGTCCTTGTAGTGCAGCAGGCAGATGAACGCGGAGCGGATCGGATCGTATTCAATCGACGCCACTTTCGCTGGCACACCGTCTTTGTTGCGCTTGTAGTCGATCACGCGATACTGCTTGGCGTACGTGCTCTGCATGTGCGGGTTCGTAATGCGACCATGCGCATTACGTCCGCCGGTCCGAGCAATATGCTCGATCAGCGACTTCTCGGGGCGCTTCTTCGCAGTCAATTCCTTGCGGTAATCGATCACGGACGCGCCGCGGGTGCCTGCTGTTATCGGCCTGTAAAATCGAAGTGCCATGTTCAAAATCCCGTTTCAAGTTCCAAGTTTCAAGTTGCCCTTTTCATTGTTTCAACCTGAAACATGAAACCTGGAACCTGAAACCGTCGTTTATTCCCGCCAAAACCACTTCCATCGGCTCAGCGGCATGAATCTCAACCGCGCAATGCCTCGTATTTGCGATTCCGGCACATATCCCAGCCCCGCACTGCGACTGTCTTTGCTGTCCGGCCGGTTGTCGCCCATGACGAAATAATGCTTGGGCGGCACCACGAATTCTTCGAGATCCCGATAAGGGCTCTTTTCGAATTCGAAAGGTTCCTCCAACAGTTTCCCGTTGATGTAAACCCTGTACTCTTTCAACATCACGCGTTCGCCGGGCAACCCGATCACGCGCTTGATGTAATCTTTGCTTTCCTTGCCCGGCCACCTGCGGTCCGTTTCGGTGGCTTGAAAAACAACCACATCAAACCGTCGCACGGATGAAACCCGGTACGTCAACTTGTCGATCACCAACCGGTCAAACGTCTGAAAGTTCGGCTGCATCGACGGTCCTTCGACCACCGACACTTGAAACACGAACAAGTAAAGAACCAAGGCCCAGAATCCAGCTCGAGCGATCAGCTCAAACCATTCCCGCAGCGCCGATTCTTCCGGCTCGTCTTTTTTCTGCTCAACTTCAACGCCCGAAATCTTATCTTTTCCAGAGGCCGTTTCCGGCTCCCCAACAACTTCCGTCCTGGCGCCCGTCAATTCGGTCGCTGGAGCCGACGCCGGTTGCGCAACACCCGTTTCGCGCCGTTCGTCCTCCATCGCACACCGTCCGTTTCCTAACAACGGTTTCAAGTTCTTGGCCGAACTTAACCTGAAACCTGAAACCTGGAACCTGAAACGGCTTTTACATCAAGTCGATCTGCTTCGAATCCTTGGTCAGGCGAATGATGGCCTTCTTCCGCAGGCGCGAAAAACCACCCTTGCGAGCGCCACCGCGGAAGGCCTTCTTGCGCGGCTTGACGATCATCGTATTGACCACGTCAACAGTGACGCCAAACGCCGCTTCGACCGCCGAACGAATCTGATGCTTGTTCGCCTTCGGATGAACTTCGAAGGTATAGCGCCGCTTCTTACCTTCTTCTTCTTTGCCTTCGCCGGGAGCCGCCGCCATGGCATGGCTTTTCTCGGTCATCACGGGGCGCTGAAGAATCGAATAGGGATCAGACAACAAATGCGATGCGCGATTTTTGCTCATGCTTTCACCACTTCCGCGATATTTTCAATTGTTTCTTTGGTGACGAGGACGTACTTGTGTTTGAGGAGATCGTAGGCGTTTAGATTGCGGGCCGGCATAATCATGCACTTGGCGACATTGCGGACTGATTTGACGAGTGCAGCGACTGGTTTGCGATCGGCGACGAGACAGGAACCTGTCATGCCGAGTGCTTTAAGCGTATTCGTAAAAGTCTTTGTCTTGGGTGCCGTGTAATTGAGCTGATCGATCACTTTCAACTGCTGATCGCGAATCTTGGAGAGGAGCGCCGACTTGAGCGCTTCGCGCCGCATGCGAACCGGCATCCCTTTATGATAATCGCGAGTACGCGGCCCAAATGCGTTTCCGCCACCCTTCCACAACGGGGAGCGCTTCATGCCTGCGCGCGCGCGGCCGGTGTGCTTCTGCTTAAACGGTTTGACGCCGGAACCGGAACGTTCGGCTTTCGATTTCGTCTTGTGCGTTCCGACGCGTTTGTTGGCTTCGGAGCGAATCACGGCCTGGTGCAGCAGCTTCGTGCGAACTTTCTCGCCGAGCAGCTTTTCGTCGAAGACCATGGTCCCGACGACTGCGCCTTCCGCGTTATAAATCTGAATGTCCATCGCTTGATCACTTTCTCTACAAAACAAAAATGGCGACATCGAAGGGATTTGCGGTTAAGGTCTACTGAGGGCCAAGCAGGCCCGACCTTTCCCAAACACCCTTTGACATCGACCGCTAGGTCTGTCTTCGCCCTGGGCTCTGATCTTGCGGGTTTCGATCCCGTTTTCAAGCCCTAAGGAATTAATGCGTTCCCCCGTTTGAGGGAGAAAGGAATATATAGACAATGCGGAAGAGTGCAAGCGGGAATTTGAAGATTTCGAAAGAAATTTTCCACCCCCGTAACGCAAGCTCTAAAACCCTCTCACAATGGCACGAAAAACACAAAGAAGCACCAAGAAAAGTCAGATAATCTATTCCTGTATTCTTTGTGCCTCTTTGGTGTGCTTTGTGTCTTTGTGCGAGATCCCTTGTGATAGGCTGAACACGCACCACTGTTCCAGATTAATACCTAACCCCGTTCCTCAAAATTTTCTTCACCGCCCGCGAAACCTCCTTCGCCAACCCCTCAATATCCTCCGCAAACGCCGGCCGGTACACAAACCCCGCGCAGGCCCGCGACAGCATCACATTCACGCCGCGCTCCTGATTCAAGCGAAAATCGGTGCGAATCCCAATCACCGGAATCCCTTTCGCATACGCATAACCGACTTCAAAACTCGTCCCGCTGTCCGAATCCGGCCCATCCAGCCACGCCAGCACACACCGCGATTGATCGATGCCGTCGATGCACCCTTTAAAGATCAATCCAAACGCTTTCTGATCGTTATAGCGGTCGTCGTGTTTGAAATCCTGAGGCAGCAGCACCTGCACGGAAGGCAATTCGCGCTCAACAGCCGCAGCCAGTTCGCGATTGACCCGCCGCTCGTGGATCGTAAACAAAGGCCCCGCGAGATACACTTTCGCCATGGGTAGGAGAGCCGGTTCCGCATCGATTTTATTTTTCGCCATGTGCGTATTTACCACAGAAGTAGAGCCGCGCACGTTAGTAAGCGGCTTTTTTTGCGCGGTGACACGGTCTTGGCCGCTTACTTACGTGCGCGGCTCTGGTGGCACACTTAACGAATTTTCTTTTTTCGGCAATGGACGCGCGCGCATATACGTCAAACATTTGGACAACTAGATACGGGGACACGATTCATGGCCAGTCGGATTTGTTATTTCAGCGTATTTGTTTCAAGCCTGTGCGCCTGTTTCGGCGTCTCACGCGCGGCCGATCGCATCACATTGACCAGCACGATGGTCATCGAAGGGCAGGTCGTACGCGAAACGCCCGGCGATCCGCTGGTGGCGATCAACACCGGTGGCAAATTGCTGCTGCTCAACCGCAGCGAAATTTCCGCCATCGACCTCGATGACGAAGGCCGCACCGAATACCAGCGCCGCTTGAATGACATCAAAATCGACAAAGCTCCCGCGCATTTCGAACTCTATAAATGGGCCAAAACGCAGCGCCTCTACGATTACGCTGACCGCGAACTGAGCGCCACGCTGAGGGCCGATCCCAGCCACGCCGAAGCGCGAAAAATCGCCTTCGCGCCGGCCAAGTTGTCCAAGCCCACGCCCAACCCTATTGGAGTAAATGCTCAAGCTGTAGTCGATGACGGACCCGTGATCGGACTGCGCCCAGTTCCGCACGCGCAGCGCCTGAGCTCGGAATACGATGAAAAAGTCTTCGCGTATTGCAAAGCTTTGCGTTCGATTTCAGCCGCTGACGAAAAGGAACGCAAGGCCGCGCTCGCCGCGCTGTCCGCCGACCGCAACAAGGCCACCGAAGCGGTCGTCAGTTACCTGGACCCCTCGCGCGACATCGACGAACAGACGCGCCTCGCCGCGCTCGCCGGAATCGAAGTGCTCAAGCCCGCCAGCGCTGAGATTTCGAAGCGGCTCGCGCAAATTGCCATCGCCGATCCGTACATTCCGGTACGCAAGGAAGCGGTCGCGCTGATCAAATCGCGCAACGACGAAGGCGCCATGAATCATCTGGTAAACGCCTACATATCCGCCTTCGCGGAAGAAGGCGGCCAAGTGCGCGATCCGATCCTGAAAGGCGCGGCGGGAGAAGCGCTAGAAGGCCTCGGCGACAAGCGCATCTACAGCGCCATGTTCTACCGCGCCACCATGGAAGTGCGCACCGCGGTCAGCGAACTCAGCAACTTCGCGACGCGCCAGATCGACAGCTACACGGTCAACAGCGGCGCGCAGGTCAGCGTGATCGTTCCATTGAGTTTCCCAATCCAGTTCCCCGAATTGAAACTCACCAGCATCAAAACCACCGTCTGCGCCCCCTGCGCCGCGATGAGTTCCCTGACCGGCCAGAACTTCGGAAACGATTTGGACGCTTGGGCGAAATGGATTCGAATGCAGAAGTAAAAGGCGTGATTCCGTTGGACGAAGAATACATGTCGCAAAAATAAAACGGCTTTGTGACCTTTCGACTAGGCCCGGGCGGAAACAAAGAAGAATTGTTCCGGCCACAAAAAAAGACCCGCCGTGTAAAACGGAAAGAGAAATCGGAAACGACTGCCGCAGTTGAGTGGAACGAACTCGCCAGGCTTAATGTTCAAGACAATTGGCTTGCTGCGCCACCAATCCATTTGGACGCAAATTTCATGATCGCCGGGAGCAAGAGCCACTTTGCGCTCAGCACACCGCGCAAGTTGTCCAACTTCCCTGCCGTCAACAACAACATGAAGACCACGCCGGGATGCAAAGGGTTCAAACACCCGTTTTATAATGATGCCCGTTTTTGCGTTCTCGTCCTGAACTATGTCTACAAAAGGGATTGAAACACTTTTCGGATTGGCGAATATCCGAAAAAAGTAGTCACATGCCCCGCCCCACGATCCCGCCAGCCATCGTAAGATTGAAACATAAAGCAGCGATCCGCAGAAAAATATAAGTATTGCGCCGGCAGTTTTTCCAATCAACATGTTCCGATGCACCGAATCGTCACGAAACATCAATACATAAACAGCAACTCCCGCTCCCGCCAGAGCGAAGAGCAAGACAAGCGGCGCAAAACTTTTGAACGCGGTTTCACGGCTAGTCTACTGATTCACACTGTTTGACGATTTGGAGCGCTGCACGTGCGCGCTCCACTTTTTCGATGATCTTCTCGGCCTTGGCGGTCCACAGCATGGGTGTTGAATCCTGGTTATGAGTCTTGATGAACGACATCATT
>JBBRQD010000071.1:0-30048 GCA_038227045.1 Planctomycetota bacterium | reverse complement strand
GACGGTAGCTTGTTTTTCGCCGCGTTTGACTGCCTCAACGGCTTGGCGGCGGCGGCGTTCAAGTTCTTCAGCGCTTCCGATAGGTCTCATGTACTATGTATCGGCTGTTACTGTCGTCTACTTTGGCAAGGCTGGAATCATTAAAGAGTTTTCGGGGCATTCGCTGACTCAGGTAGTCGATTGCGTTCGGGCTGAGAAGATTCAAAAGGTTTTGCGCTCGAAGATCCGTTTGTTTGTTCGGGATTTTAGGACTCAATGTGCATCTTTTGTAACGAAAAAGGGTGGGGCGGGGTCAACTCCCGTACCCCTCACCCCTAACCCCTCTCCCTCAAGGGGAGAGGGGGGCCGATTGCCCCTCACCCCTAAATTTACTCCAGCACCGGGAGATGAGGATGTTACTTGTTGGGATGTTTGGAAGGCTTTGAAGGCTTCGCGGAAATGGCCGGAGTTTTGTCAGAATACCTGGGCTATTGAGATGGGGTTCTCTTCTTATCGGCGGATGTATCGGGCTTGTCTGGCGGTTTGGAAACAGACGCCGCATCAATTGGAGATGGTGTTAATTGCTGAATTTCTTCAGCTCGATGAAACGACGGAGATGGCAACTACAATCTCCGATGAGATTCAATTATCTGAAATTGAAGAGCAGGTGCGGGCGCTTCGTTGTTATTCGGACGATTCTTAAAGCAGGGAGTCATTTCCCGCAGGAGAGACTGAGTGTTCCCGCCGCGAATCGAACGCGGAACCTGCGGATTAGAAATCCGCTGCTCTATCCAGTTGAGCTACGAGAACAGAATGCGCGATGAAGACGACACGCGCCCGATCCAACATGTCTTGATCGATATTATGCAGCAATACCGATCTTTGGCAAGATCCGACTTTCGAGCGCACCTGCTCGCGATCAACCGTCGCGCGGCCCTGCGGGGAAAATGTTCACTGAAAAACGGACACGGCGCAACTTCGGTGTACTTGACGCTACGATACTGATTGAAAAATAATTGGAACCGGCCTATGCGATTCGAGACCGTGATATGTGTATTTGGGCTGTTCGCACTAGGATGCGGCGAAAGAAATATCCATGCCGCGGAATCCGATGCGCAGCCGTCGAAAACGTACGGTTGGCGCGGCGATGGCTCGGGACGTTACCCCCACGCGGCTCCGTCCGTCGAGTGGGACGCCGAAGCGAAGAAGAATGTTCTGTGGTCGGTCAAAATAGGTCCGGGAAAATTCTCTTCACCCAGCGTGTGCGCGAACAAAGTGTTTGTTCTAGCCGAACCCTCGAAGCTCATCTGCCTGAACGCCGATACTGGTGCCGTCCTGTGGCAGAAGCTCAATGGGCTTGCCGAACTGCCGGTGAAACCTGTTGAAAAGCCAGTGAAAGGCTCGCCTGGCAACGTGACTCCGGTGCCGGTCTGCGACGGTCATTCTGTGTACGCCTCATTCGGTTCCGGCGTTGTCGCGTGCTATGACCTGGAAGGCCAGCGGCAATGGATCCAATACTTCGATCTCCCAATTACGTCGGAATACGGGCGCAGCGGATCTCCCGTTTTGGCCGGGGATAAATTGCTGGTCAGCATCAATCACCTGATCGCTCTGGACGCCAAGACAGGCCAGGTCGTGTGGAAAAATGAGAAAGTGCCGGAACGCTTTGGCACGCCGGTCACGACCACAATCGGCGGCGTGGACGTGGCGATCTGTCCGTCGGGACATGTGGTGAGACTCAAGGACGGCGCCATTTTGGACACGCAGTCCGAACTCCAATTTGCCAGTCCCGTGTTGAATGGATCGGTCGCTTACTTTCTCGGCGCGACAACCTCGGCCGTGGAATTTACCCCCAAGGCGCCCGACTCTGTACAAGCCAAGGTCTTGTGGAAGACCGATATCGATGGCACATTCTATGCCTCGCTCATACACCAGGAAGGTGTGCTCTTCGCAGTTTCAAATGAGGGCAGCTTTTACGCGCTCAACGCCGCTGACGGAAAAGTGCTCTTCGTCAAAGATATCGACATCGGCAATGCCACGGGCCGGGACAATCTGCCGATTGCGAACCTTTACCCGAGCCTGTGTTTCGCGGGCGGGAAACTATTTCTCAGCAACGACGTCGGCGACACCATCGTGTTGGAGCCGGGACGCGAATACAAAGAAGTCCGTAAGAATAAAGTGGCCGAAGGTTCCGGCGGAAGCATGGCTTTCGCCGGGCGCCACATTTTTGTCCGCGACGGAGAAACGTTACTATGCATTGGCGAAAAATAATTGCGGCAAGCTGTATGGTCCTGGCCTGCGGCAGCGGCGTGGCCGCCGACAGCGCCATCGGCTGGCGCGGCGACGGCTCGGGAAAATTTCCCGACGCCGATCCGCCCGTGACTTGGGGGCGCGTCAGCAAGGCGATTAAAGGGCTGCATGTTCAGGCGCGAAAGCCCGAAGGAACCGGCCCCGCCGGCAAACCCATGCTGGACGGCGTCATCCGCGACTGGCTGATTCTCGGCCCCGTCCCGGTACCCGACGTGCCCAAGGCTCACGAAAAGGATACGCTCCCGAACGAAACGCAGCTTTCGCCGGACGACGGCGAGAAGATCGAAAATCTGGCGTGGAAAAGATTCGAAGCGCCCGAGGGAAAAAGCGGCGCGACGATGGATTTCACGGAATTGCTCGGAGCGAATCCGAAATCGTTCGTCTTCGCGCATTCGTATATTTATTCCGACGCAGACAGCGAGCTTTCGTTGCAGCTTACTCATCGCCTCGCGACGCGAGTGGTGTTGAATGGAAAACAGCTTTACGCCGCCAACACCACCGGCGGGGCGCGCATAAATCTTAAATTGACGAAGGGCTGGAATCGCTTTTTGCTGAAAGTGAGTTCGGAAGAAAAGCAGTGGTTCGCCGTGCCTCTGTTCCACGCGCACGTGCCTAATGGGTACGACGAAACCAATATCGCCTGGACGCGGCCCCTTCCCGGCACGCGAATTTACCAGGGAACGCCCGCTGGACCCGGCGGGCCGATTGTAGTTGGCGGCAAGATCTTCGTGCAGTGCGAACCGCACGATTTGTTCTGCATCGATAAAGAAGATGGCAAGGTGCTGTGGGTCCGTTCGAACAGTTATTTCGACGCGTTGACCGACGCCGAGAAGGACGCCAATCCGGCGTTCAAGGAAATCGAGCCGCTCGCCGCGAAGTGGAACGAGATGAATGCCGAATACCTCTCCGGCCATGAATTGAAAACACCGGCGGGCGACCGCGAAAAGCTCGAAAAAAGCCTGTACGACTCGATGCAAAAAATAGACGGCGTGCGCTTCAAGCGACCCGTCAGCCAGGATGTCGGCTATGCGGGACTCACGCCCACCAGCGACGGAAAATTCATCTATTCGTGGTTCGCGTCCGGCGTGACGGCCTGCTACGACCTGGATGGCAATCGCAAATGGATTCGCATCGACAACCACGAAACAGTCGAACACGGATACACGTCGTCACCCATTCTGGTCGGCGACAAATTAATCGTGTTCATGCGTGACGTGATGGCGTTCGACACAAAGACCGGCAAGGAGTTCTGGCGCAACCCGTTCGTCGAGATGACCGGGATGAATCCCGGGCGCTTTTTCCACGGTTCGTTTACGCGCGCACGAATTGGGGATGTCGACACCGTCATCTCAGCCAACGGGTCGATCATCCGCGCGTCGGACGGGAAAGTTTTGTTTGACGACAAGCGCCTCGTATTCAAACAAGCGGCGTCGACACCGGTTATCGACAAGGGAATTTTGTGCATTATGACGACCGGGGGAGACATGCTTTACACGTTGCGGCTGCCGGAGTCCGTGGGAGACACCGCCGTGCCGGAGTTCTTGAAGGAAGTGAAAGTTCCGACAGACGTGTTCCCCTTTTACTATCTGGGCTGGCATCTGGCATCCCCGATTGTTCACGACGGTCTCATTTATGTGATGAACAACGCCGGCGTGCTGACAGTTGTCGACGAAAAAGAAGGAACGATCGTGTATCGAAAACTGCTCGACCTCGATCACTTCGAAACCGCGAACGAAGGACCGGTGCGGGGCCATGGCGTCAGCCCGGTGCTGGCTGGAAAGCATCTCTATTTCTTCGGCAACTCCGGAGCGGCAGTGGTCCTCGAACCCGGACGTGAATTCAAACAGGTGGCGAAGAATAAGATCGAAGGACTGGCGGCTCAAGGATCGTGGGGGGAACGCCAGGACCGCGTCGTCGCGAGTCCTTTCGTCGATGGCAAACGGATTTATTATCGAACGGAAACGGTGCTCTATGCGCTTGGATCCAAATGAGGATGTAAGGTAGTCTGGTCTACAACCCCAGTCGTGAAAATTGCTCGTCCGGCGCGTCGAATGCCTTCAAATTCTCGACCATGCGCTGAGCGAAATGTGCTTCGAGTTTTGGATCGTTCAGCGGCTTCAACTGGCGCGGATCGCTGACGATATCGAAGAGCTGATGCCGGCCGATGAAACTCGCCTCGCCCGGCGGCGCGATGGGCGCCACCGCGACCGCGGGAATTTTGAACAGCGGCATATTGTAGGTGTGCCCGAAGTAGCGCCCCATTTCCCAGCGCGCATACTGCTCGCGCGGATACCACTTCCGCATCCCGGCGATGGGCATGGCCGTGTATTCGAAAAGCGGCCCGCAATCGTCGTTGACCGGATTGCGGAAATACACTCTGCGCCCGTCGGTGATGTTCATCGCTTTGCCGAAATAGCCGAACAAGCCGTCGCGCCGAATCCCGTTTCCATTGAACGCCGGGCGCAGCGATTTTCCGTGCACGTGCGGCGGCAGTTCGCAGCCGTGGTAATCGAGGACGGTGGGCATGATGTCGATGCTCTGCGTCATCGCCGACACGCGCGAGCCGCCTTTCTGGCCGCCGGGCAGATGCACCAGCAACGGGATGCGCGCGATCTCGTTGTACATCGGCATGTAGTTCTTCATCCAATATTCGTGCTCGGCCAGCAGCGTGCCGTGATCGGTCGTGAAGACGACCAGCGTGTCCTTCCACAGGTCGAGCTCGTCCATTTTTTTGAAAATGACGCCGAGCCAATGGTCGGTCATGCTCAACAAACCGGCGTAACATTTTTTGATGTGCTCGACCGCTTCTTTCGATTCGCCGACGCGCTCGTAAGCCGGCCAGTCGAAGAGCGGGCCATCCCATTTGTCGCCATACATCTCGCGGTATTTGTCGGCGCAATGAAACGGCTCGTGCGGATCGAAGAGTTCGACCTGCAGAAACCAGTCCGCGGATTTGGCGTTGGCGTCGAGCCATTTCGACGCGGCCATGCAGGTGCGCGGCCCGCAGAAATCCTCCTCCTTCTGCATGACCTGCCGATTCTTCCAATTCTGCTCGCTGAGTTTCCCCAGATGTTCAGGCAGCGCGACGCGGTCGATCAGCGATACATAGCCATCGTGCTCCTGGCCCCGATGAAAATCCCACGTCGAAAACGCGGTGTGATAGTTCTCGCCGCCGAGTTCGAAGTAATGCTGATGATCGGTCACAAGATGCGAAAAGATGTCTTTCTTGCGCAACTCGCGCGGCAGCACATCGTCAAAAGGCTCAATCGGCCCCCAGCCGCGGAAGAAGAAATTATGCCGCCCAGTCATAAACTCGCGCCGCGCAGGCATGCACGGCAGCGATCCAGCCCAATGGTTATCGAATACCACGCCGGTGGCGGCGAGGCGGTCGAGATTGGGGGTCTTGACCCAGTTGTTGCCGTAGGCGGAGAGGTAGTCGCGGCGGACGGTGTCGAGGACGATGAAGAGGGTTTTCATGCGGTTTGAAGAAGGCTCAATTCGAGGATGGTGGCGTTAACGAGTTGCTGCGGAGACGGCTTTTGGGCAACTGGCGGTTCGCCATTTAACTTCGCGCGATTGAGTTTAACGAATGTTGGATAATTCGCTTCGTCTGGATTTAATTTGACGGCATACTCCGCAAATAGTAGCGAAACATCGTAATCCCCAAATTCCAACCAGCATATGGCACGCGTGCTGGCAACGAGATGCTCCTCGAGACAGAGGTTCTTTTTGCGAAGAATTTCAAGGACTCGGTCCCAATCTTTAGCACGATAACTGTTGAGGAACTCCTGATCAATATCCGAAAGGACAGCAGACTCCTTTACTTCTTCGCCAATCAGCATGTAGAGATCGGCAGACAATCCTTTCAGTCGCTTTCGTTCCAAGGATGTAAGTCCTCGTGCCGGAGCATCCATTGCCTCGCGGATTTCGTCGGCTTCGTCGGTTTGGTCCTTGCCTTGAACATTCAATTCGTGAAGCTTTAGCAAAAGCTTCTTTGACTGTTCGTAATGTTCGCGTCCCATATTAACCTTCGTCTTTCTGCCATTCATTTTGTGTTCTGGCTAATGCACTCTGAAATTCATCGAGCAAAAGTTTTTTATCGGGCTCGACTTGTCCATGTGTATCCGATGTAACTCGCAATACCAAGGAAGAGCCAACGGCTGCGTCGACAAATGGTCCTTCGCCCATGCTCCATATGACTTGTTTATTTGACCCGATAGCGTCGGGATACAAGTGCTTCAGGCGCTTTGGTATCCGAAACCAATCCAGTGCCTCAATGTTCGGCGCAACCGACATTCCTTCACCGGGCGAGATATTGCCAGATTCATCTGGATGCACATCTGCGTTAGGATCAGGCGGAACGCGAACGCCAAGCCCCGCGCCACCCTCACAATCTATCTTCGGTTTCTCGCCACTCGCATCCGGCAGCATTGCCCTATAAATTTTCGGCAACTTTATTCCCTTCTCTTCAACAAGTGCGTGCCCCAAAGCGCTCTTGCTTGTTAGGAATGATACGGCCAGCGGGGCGGCAATACAATTCCTCTCCTCGTTATTTGCAAACGCCGAAGTTGGATCGCTTGCAATTTGCATTGCATTCCGTCGCTGCTTATACTTTCGGTTTGGCTGTTTGAGCCCATTAGTATACCGCCGAGTATTAAAGGAGCTTCCGCATGTCCCTCATCCACCGGGTCGCGTTCGCCGCGACGCTGATCGTCGCCGCATTGACCCTCCGCGCAGTCGAGTATTCCAGCGAGTTGAATATCACTTATTGCACCGTTGAGGGGCGCGAACTGAAGCTCAATGCTTTTCTGCCGAAGGGCGTCGACAAACCGGCGCCGGTCATGGTCGATATTCATGGCGGTTGGTGGGAGGGCGGCGCGAAAGCCATGTCCATCGAGCACATGTGGGGCGGCGGTAACCTCGCGCCGATCGCCATGAGCAGAGGCATTGCGTTTTTCTCGATCGACTACCGGCTGGCAAAGGCCGGCGCGACGACGCCCGATCAATGGAAAGAGGGCGGGTTCCCCGAGGAAATTCGCGACTGCCGCAACGCCATCCGCTTCATCCGCAAAAACGCTGCGCGCTTCAACATTGATCCCGAACGCATTGGGTGTTTCGGCGGCAGCGCCGGATCGCATTTGAGCGCGATGTGTGCAGTAGTACCGGAGGATTTCGACGACGGTGGCCCGACCGAAGAACTTAAAGGAGTGAGCGCTAAAGTATGCAATGCGTTTTCCTTTGTCGGACCGTGGGATTTTGTGGACCAATGGAATGACGCGCCGAATGACGTGCTGCCCGATGGGACGTTCCGGAAGGCGCCTGGCATCAAGGTCGATAAAGACGGCAAGGTCATGCTCGACAAAAACGGCCGGCCCATGCAAATGCAGGACGATGCCCGTCCGCGCCACCGTCGGAATTTCAAAGGCATCATTCCGGATACCGAAGAGCATAAGGCTCTGTATCGCAAAATGAGCCCCATCGGCCACGTGCGCAAAGATGTCGCCCCACTGCTGATTTGCGATGGCGAACTCGATCCAATCGTGCCCGGAGTGCCGGGTAAAAGCATTCATGAAAAGTTTCAAGCCGTGGGCGCCGATACCACTTACTGGATGAGCCCGAAAGCCGGCCACGCGTTTCCAAGCGGCGAAGGATTTCCCAAAGTGCTCGGCGACTTCCTGGATCGCACGTTGAAATTGAAGTAATCGGGGAACAGCGGAAACGGCGAAGACATTTTTAACATCGAATCTCGCGGATCTTCGCGAATCTTCGCGGATTATTTTTGAGGTTTTGATATGGAGCACCGTTTATTGTTTCGGACCGCCTTCCTTCTTGCGGCAGTTCTGTTTGCATCGGCGCGTGTGTTTGCGGCTGCGCCGGACGGCGACAAGAATGTCAAGCCGGAGAAGCCCTCAGAGACACCGATTGTTTGGCATCAGGCGGTTGTGCCCGGGCCGGCGGTGACGCTGCGCCTGAATCGGCCGGTCAGCAAGTCGATGGTTTACCAGGGTACGCTGGACCGCGAGCAGAAATCCGCGAATTCCTATCGCGAAGTTGACGGCTTTTACCTCAATGCGCTGTGTACTGGCCAGGAGGATGGGCGCGACATGATGGCCCTTTGGCGCACATTCACCGACCGCAAGCGCACTGAAAAAATGGAGAACGGAAAGACTATTGAACGCGCGCTGGAAAATGCCAACGAACTGATCGATCTCGGTCCCAATTTCAGCATCGTCGGCCAGTCGTTGCGCGCGTATTCCTTCGATAAACAAAATCGCATCGCGTACAAAACAGTGCAAATGGTCACGCTCAAAGACGGCAGTTACGTCCACGGCAACCTGCTGTACGAAGACGCCAAACACATCACGATCGCCACGGACAACGACAAGGTCGACATCTTGAAGGAACGGATCGCGGGGAATATCGAGAACATGCCGCAGCCGCATGTCTGCATCAACGAAGCGCCGCACTACATGTTTCCGATTTTTCCGGAACGCCCCGTCGCTCCGGGGGATACATGGCGCTTCCGCGTGCCGATCATTATTCCCTTGGAGCAGGGTCTTGAGGCGAAACTGCTCCCGACCCAGTTCGAGATAATCTTCAACGGACGCGTGCGCGAAGTTCGCGATACGCCCGGTGGAAAAATCGCCACGGTGGACTACCAGATCGCCGGCCTGTTCGACTCGTCGCTCCCCGAATTCGCGTCGCGCTTTCCGGAGGAATTCTTAGTGGCCAGCCGCATTACGCACCGCTTCACCGGAGAGGGGAGCGCAGTTGTGGATGTTGAGCGCGGCTGGATGCTGGAGCGGCACGAGACTTTCAATTTTTATTTTTATGGAAAGACGAACCAGACGCCGGAGCAAAAATTCGACAAGAACGGCCGCTTGGTCTCCGAGAAGCCGCGCAAGCCGATCGAAAACAAAGCGGAGATCATCAGCCACTTCGATTTGAAACTGCTGCTCCCCGGCACACGCCTGAAATCGGGCGCGCTCGTTCAAAGCTACGAGTAATTTTAGATGACTGAAGAATTGCTCGCGCTCGATGACGTCACGGTTCATCGCGGCGAAATCGACGCGTTGCGAAATATGAATTGGCGCATCCGCGCGCGCGAAAACTGGGCGGTGATCGGCCCCAACGGTTCGGGCAAATCCAGCCTGGCCGCGGCCATCGCGGGGCAGACCGCGACTTCCGGCGAAATCGATTATGGCTTTGGCGAGGATCTTCCGGATCCATGCGAGCGCATCGCCACCGTTTCGTTTCAATTGCAGCGCCAGTTCGTCGCCCAATCCGACGGCTATTACGCGTCGCGCTGGTACCTTGGAGAAGAGCAAGCGACGCTCACCGCCGCGCAAGTGCTGGGACTTGAAAAGAACCGCGGCGGCAAGGAAGCCGCCGGCCGAATGGCCGTCGCCGCAAAAATGGGACTGGCAAAAGTATTGAACCGCCAGGCGCTGCATCTTTCAACGGGCGAAATGCGCCGACTCTTGATCGCTCGCGCGCTGATTCTGTCGCCCGAATTGCTGGTGCTCGACGAGCCGCTGATCGGTCTCGATATCAAAGGCCGCGCGAGTCTAACGCGGGCGTTGAACGCGATCATGCGCCACCAGCGAGTGATCATCCTCACCGCGCGCCCTTGGGAATTGCCGCTCGGCATCACGCATTGTTTGTATCTGAGAGATGGCAAAGTTCTCGGTGAGGCACATCATAGTTCGGCGGAATCCGTGCGGCTGGAGCGCCTCGCATTTCGCGCCCCCAAACGCCAGCCTGTTCCCATTCAAATCAAACGTCGAATGCCGAAGAGGAGCGGTTCAAAAGCGCTTATTGAATTGCGCGACATCAATGTGAAAGCGGGCGATGCGTTGATTCTCAATCGCCTCGATTGGACCGTTTTTCCGGGTGAGCACTGGGCCGTGCTCGGGCCCAATGGGGTCGGCAAAACGACTATGCTGAGCCTGCTGACCGGCGATCATCCGCAATCGTTCGCACAGTGTGTGTCGATGTTTGGAATGCTGCGCAGCGAGCAATCGACGTGGGAATTGAAAGCTCGAATCGGCTATGCCGCGCCGGACATCTCTCTGCATTACGACGGTGCGACGAGCACGCTGGATTTCGTCTGCACGGGTTTCTTTGAAACGCTGGGATTGTATCGGCGCTGCTCAAAAGCGCAGGAGCGCACGGCTTTGAAATGGCTCGCGTATTTCGGCCTGACGCCGCTCGCCGCGCGCCCATTTCGCCTGCTCTCCGACGGCCATCAGCGCCTGGTCCTGCTGGCGCGCGCGTTCGTGAAACAGCCACCGTTGTTGATTCTGGACGAACCGTGCCAGGGCCTCGACCGGCACGCGCGGGAACTCGTATGCAAGGCGCTGGACGCCATCTGCGCGAAGACGCAAACGACTCTCGTGATCGTTTCGCATTACACTGAAGAACTGCCGCGCTGCGTCACGCATCGGATGGAAATGCGGCGCGGGAAAGCACCTGTTTGTAGTTCCGCCTTTAGGCGGTTCGGGGGATCCGCCTGAAGGCGGAACTACGAACGAGGTTATTTCTCCAGCGCCTTGACGCCCGGCAAGTGCTTGCCTTCGAGGAATTCGAGGCTCGCGCCGCCACCCGTCGAGACGTGCGTGATCTTGTCGCTGAGCTTCGCTTTCTTCACCGCGGCCACCGATTCGCCGCCGCCGACGATTGACGTCGCTCCCGTGTTCGCCGCGACTGCTTTCGCGATTGCAAATGTGCCGGCGTTGAACGGCTCCAGTTCGAAGACGCCCAGCGGACCGTTCCAGACGATCATTTTGGCGCTGGCGATTTCTTTATTGAACAATTCAACCGTCTTCGGCCCGATGTCCAGTGAATCCCAGCCGTCCGGAATCTTGCCCCAAGCGACGACGTGATTCGGGGCGTGCGCTTCGAATTTCTGCGTGACGACATGGTCCAGCGGCAACAGAAATTTCTTCTTTTTTTCGGCGGCAAGCTTCAGGAGATGCTTGGCCAGATCAACTTTGTCGGGCTCGACGAGCGATTTGCCAACCGTGAATCCTTGGGCCAACGCAAACGTGTACGCCATCGCGCCGCCGATCAGGATCGTGTCGGCCACGTCGATCATTTTTTCGATGACCTTGATCTTGTCGGAGACTTTCGCGCCGCCCAGAATTACGACCATGGGCCGTTCCGGATTCGAAAGCGCTTTGCCGAGATACTCAACTTCTTTTTCGAGCAGCAGTCCGGCGGCTCTCTGAGGAATGAGCTTTGCGACGGCGTGGACGGACGCATGCGCGCGGTGCGCCGCGCCGAACGCGTCGTCGACGTACGCATCGGCGAGCTTCCCCAGTTGTGCGGCGGACGCGGGATCGTCGGCTTCTTCGCCGGCGTGATAGCGGAGATTTTCGAGCAGCAGGACGTCGCCGTTCTTCAGCGCGGCCACCGCTTTTTCAGCGACTTCGCCGACGCAATCGTCCGCAAACGCGGCGGGCTTTCCCAAGTGCTCCGACAGGCGGTCGGCAACCGGTTTCAGGGAATGCTTTGGGTCGCGTCCTTCCGGCCGGCCAAAGTGGCTGCACAGAATGACTTTCGCGCCGCGATCAGTGAGGTATTTGATCGTCGGCAAAGCCGCGACGATACGCGTATCGTCTTTGATCTCACCGGTTTTTTTATCGGTGCTGACATTGAAATCCACCCGGCAAAGCACGCGCTTGCCGGACACGCTCAAATCGGACAATTTCGACATCGCCATGGTTGTAGACTGCTCCCGTTGAAAAATTCCGCCGCACCTTTAACGCGCGCATTTTAGCGGGGAGTGTCCGACGGGCAACGACAGGTTTGGTGTACTGACTTCAACCGCGGATTGCGACTATGGGGTATATCATCGAGTCTTTGTTGTGATTTGCTGCTATAAACCCAAACTCAAAGGTCACTCGAATGAAATTATCGCATAGTCACTTTCCACTTCACGCAGCTTTGTTAGCGATCGTACTGGCATCGACGGCCTCCGCAGCGGACACCGCGCCGCCTTTCGGCGCACACGTTCAACTGCGCGGCAATCTGACCAATTCGCGCATTCAATTCGAAAAGACCAAGAAAGGCCGCGTCGCTTTTATGGGCGGTTCCATCACCGAAATGGATGGCTATCGCCCCATGGTCTGCGACATTTTGAAGAAACGTTTTCCCGAGACGGATTTCAAATTCATCAGCGCGGGCATTTCATCGACGTGTTCGACGACCGGCGCGTTTCGGCTCCTGACCGACGTCTTGATGGATGGGCCCGTCGATCTCTTTTTCGTCGAATTTGCCGTGAATGACGATCAGGACGCAATGCACACGCGCGCCGAATGCATTCGCGGAATGGAGGGCCTTATCCGCCACGCGCTCACGCAAAATCCAAACATGGACATTGTGGTCACGTATTTTGTGAACGAAGGCATGTTGAAGACGCTGCAGGACGGCAAGACGCCGCTGACCATTGAAACTCATGAAGCCGCCGCCGCGCATTATTCTGTTTCGACAATCAATCTGGCGAAGGAAGTGGCCGAACAAATCACTGCGCAGAAGCTGACCTGGAAACAATACGGCGGCGTGCACCCGGCCAAGTTCGGCAACGCCATTTGCGCCAGCATGATCGACGAGTTGTTCAACCGCGCGTGGCCCGCGCCGCTGCCCAAGGACGCCGTTCTTATGCCGCACGCGCTTCCGGAACCGCTCGACTCGTTGAGCTACAGCGCCGGCCGCTTTATCGACCCGAAACAGGCGCAGATAAAAAATGGCTGGGCTCTCGGCGTTCCGGATTGGAAGAACATCAAAGGCGGCAAACGCGATCGGTTCACCTCGATCCCGATGCTCAGCGCCACCGAGGCGGGTGCCGAAGCGACGCTCGACTTCGAAGGCACCGCAATCGGCGCGTACATTGTGGCCGGCCCCGATGCCGGGATCGCGGAGGCAAGCATCGACGGCGGCACGTTCGCCCCGGTGAATCTCCTGCATCGGTTCAGCGGCGGACTGCACTACCCGCGCACGGTCATGCTCGGAACCGATCTGAAGCCCGGCAAACACACGCTGACGCTGCGAATCTCCGCCGACACCAAGAGCGCCGGACATGCCATGCGCATCATCGATTTCACCGCGAATTGAACGGCGAAGAAACAGCTTTGAACATCGAATCTCGCGGATCTTCGCGAATAAACGCGGATAATTTCTAGTGAACTTAGGTCGAAGAAAGCCGACACCTCAATGTTGTTATGCGCCGAAATCGAGGAATGTTCACTCTAAAAATGCCTTTTATCCGCGTCGATCCGCGAGATTCGATGTTAAAAAGCAGTTCATTCGATGTTCACAATGAAATCAAACAATTCTCCATGCCGCGTTCCGTCGCGCGTGATGTCAAGCGCCACCATTCGGAGACCTTCTTTGGCGTCGGCGGTTGCGCGGAGTTTTACGACATGCGATTGATGGCCTGCGTGTTTTTGTTCGCCTTCCAGCACGGCAGGCTCGGCCACGATTCCCGGCGGAGTGTGAATCTCGATTCGGTGCTTCTGCGATTGCTCGCGATAATTTCGCACCAGCACGCGCACTTCCGCCGTCGTTCCGGGTTTGACGCTGATGCGGAATGGAAGCGCCTGCACCCAATATGGATCGAACATGTAGCGATAATCGTCTTCGACGCTCAAGGACAGGAACGCGTCGCGCAAGGCCACCATGCGCTGCCGGAAACGCTCGATCAGTTCCTTCGGATTTTCCATCGCCCAGCAATGTCCGCCGAGCAGCAAATCCGGCGCGATGCCGTGCAGATAATTCGCGGCGTAAAGATAGCCCTCCTCCAACGCGCCGCCGTTGCGCGCGACCACTCCCTCGTTGCCGCCTTGACTCGGATCGCTGGTGTTGGCGCAGACGTTGTCGCCGGTGAACGCGACGCGCTTGCCGTCGATTTCGCCGTGTATGCACGAGTGAAATTTAGTCTGCCCCGGCATCCAATCGACGCTGAGCGCGTAGCCTTCCCAGGCAATCGTTTCGCCGTCGCGGATCACGCGGTCGAACTTCAACGGTTCAAGCAAGTCCGGCTTTCCGCGATCGTTGTACGACGGTAAAAGCGCGGCGAGATCGTAGTCCCAGGCGCGTTCGAATTTGTCGACGACGCCTTCCATTCCCCACAGCTTCGCGCCGTACTTTTGGCGGACGTAGCCGGAGTCCATTGCGTGGTCGCCGTGCATGTGCGTGATGAAAATGGCGTCGATGGTTTTGAGGCCCAGGCGCGCCTTCATCAGTTCGATGGAGCGATCGAGAAAGGCGCGGTCGAAAAGCCCGCAATCGAAGACCAACGCATGGCCGCTGTCAGCCAGCAGCATGTGAAAATTAACCCAGTATTCGGGGCCGCGGAATTTATAAAGATGCGGCGTTACCTGCCAGAGATGGGGTACCGCCGTCGGACGGCTGATCGTGTCCTGATCGCAGCCGGCGAAGCGAAAAATGTCCCATCCGCGCACGTACAGCGCTGCGAGCTTTTTCAGTTTCTCGACGTACTCCAGGAGCGGCTTGCGCCCGTCGTGAATCGCCGGGCCGTGCGCGGGCAGAAAAAGCGCCGGATCGTAGCCGGCGAGTTGCGCGGCGCCATTGCCGAGTTCGTAAATGCCCTTCGCGAAACCGTAGTCCATTTCGGTGTCGAACCACGTGTGCATCTTCGCGCCGTCGAGCATCAAATCGCCGCTGAACGCCACAAAACGGTTGTCCTGCTTGAGCAGATACGCCATGTGACCGGGGCTGTTGCCGCCGGTGTGGACGCACCAGATCTCGCGGCCGTGCCAGGTGAAATCGTCCATCTTGGAAAAGGCTTTGGCAATGGGAATCGGTTCGAGGGGCGGCCGCAGATAACTCGCGCCATGGATGGTGTGCGCGTCGCCGAGTGTCGGTTTCATTTTGCGGAACGACAATGGGTTTTCGAAGAACGCGCGCTCAAGCGCGGGCACTGCAACCTGCGCGCCGAGTCCGCGCAATTTCGCCGCGCCCTGGCATTGTTCGCGGTGGTGATGCGTAAAGAAGACCCACTCGACGCGTTTCACGCCGATTTCGCCCAGCGCATCCAGCACGCTGCCGTCGCCCAGATCGATCAGCAGCGCCGTGTCGCCGTCGCGCAGCACATAGGCGTTGCAAGTGTCGGTCCAGCGGAACAGGTCGGCGGCGATTTGAACGAAGCGGGCCATAATGAGGTCTCCTGATCGTTGTTACACCGCGCCGCGACTAATTGTTCCGCGCACGGTGAATCCGACCATGCAGGTTGGAAGTCTGCACCACAATTATTTCGTCATCTATTTTTTCACGTCTCCCAGCACGCTGCCGCTGGCGGGCTTGGCTGTTTTTGGATCGACGAATGGGCTGGATTTGGCCTTGGGGTCGACCAGCGGCTTGATGTCCTCGGGCTTGGGGCCATTGCCGCGGTAGGAGCCGGGCGGACCGGCGAACGATTTCGTCTTCATCGGGCCGCCGGCTTCAAGCTCGCGCGTGTCCAGATTCATCTTCAATGTCTTCGGGGCTATCATGATGCTGCCGCCCAGCGGCTGGTCTGAATTGAAGACGAGGACGGCGTCCGCCGGGTTGTTCATTTCCATGTAGAGGATGTTGCGCTCCTGGTCCAATTTCATTTTGTCGCAGAGAATGGTGCTGATGCCTGACTTGATTTCGACGCGTCCGAAGCACTCAATCGTCTTCATGTCGCCACCAAAAGCGCTTCCCGGATTCACCACTTGCCCGGGCGGAGGCACGTCCAGCGTGACGATGGCATCGTCGGCGCACATCTTGACGCCTTCGCCGGGATTGACGCCTTCTTTGATAAACACGACGTTGCGCGTGAGTTTCAATTTGCCGGTCGGGCCATCGAAGAACAATTCAGCGTCGGCGCGCATATTGACTTTTCCGCCGCCCGACATGCTCATGCTTCCCATTCCGCCGCTCGCTCCAGCGGCGGGTTTGGGCGCCGCCTTAGGTGCCGGCTTTTCCGGGGCCGGAGCGCCGAGCGTGATTCCGGGCTTGCCAGTTGGTGGCGCGCCCTTCTTATCGGCTGCGGGGTCCGTGTCGTCCGCCATCGTGATGACCGCATTGGGGGAACCGGTAGCTTTGAAGGTGTCGAGGCGCTCGTCGCGCACGAACCGCGTGGCCTCGATGACATCTATCTTGGTTGGGTCGGCCGGATCCTTTCGCAGCCACAGCGTCGCCTTTTTTCCGCTCGTGGCATCGCCGATGAGCGTGAACTGATTCTTAAGCACCTCGCCGTTCGGCCCCTTCAACATCTCGAAACGCATCAATTCGCCTTTGCCGGTGCGCTCGGGCGAGACGAGCTGGACGTTGCCTTTGGCTTCGACCAGTTCGGTCTCGCCCGTTTTCATATCCTTGTAAATGATGATTTTTTCGCCGCGCAAAACCGATTTGGTTTCGAGCATTTCGATTTCGACGTTCTGAGTCAGCGTCAGCACTTCCTTATCGGGGAGTTCGAGCGCCGGGGTGGATTTTTTCTCTTCGCGAATGAATGGGCCGAAGGCTTTGATGATCATGTCGCCGCTCATGTCCATGGGCGAATCGGACCCTGGGGCAGGCGGGGTTCCCGGCGCATTGTTTCCGGGCGGTTTGACTTTGACGGCAGGCGGCGGCAGCGGTTTGCCCGTCCAGGGAAATTTTTGCGCCGGCGCGACGACCACACGATCCAGTTCGTTGTCGTTGATCTTCGGCGGCACGGGCTTCGGAGCATCGGCTGTAACCGTAAGAGGGGGTGGTGGGGCTGCCTCTCCTGCCGAAAGATTTTTTAACCGCAGAGGACGCAGAGATGCGCAGAGGACGACGCTGAGACAGAGCAGTGGGAATATGGAAGGGCGGGCGATGTGTATTCGTATTTTTAACATTTTTAAGGTCTCTTTGTTTCCGGATACTTTTCCTCAAATTCGATAGACGTGGGAGAGGCTTCTTGTCGCTGTCGCGACCCAGCCCAAGGGCTGGGCCACCCAACTTTCTGTGGATTTCTCATTTCGCCGGTGCCCGGGCTGGGCTGTTGCCGCTGCTGCGCGGAGTGGGTGTCGTTATTTTGTAAGGAAGAATCAAGAGTTGTCCGCCGGGTGTGAATGTGCCGGTGGCTTGATTGAGCAACAGATTTTTGCGCGCACAGAGCACTTTGTCGGCGCCGTCTTCCCCGTGGATGTAGACGCGCACATCGTCCTCGACATCGTCCATTTCGAGAAAAGAACTTTCGTTCTTCGCGTCGAATTTCAGTTTGTCGCAGTGAATCAGCTTGTCGTCGGTGGCCAGTTCGACCATGCCGAAACATTCGAGCGATTTCAAACCGCTGGAGAAGAAATCGTTGGATGCGGCGGGCGGCGGCTGGCCCGGTGCGGCGGGTGCGCCCGGTTTCGCCGGAGGCGTGGCGGGTTTTGCGGGCGGCGTCCGCGGGGCGCTGCCGTTCGAGCCTGCGCCGTTCAACTTGCTCTTGTCGTCTGCAGCGGCAGGCGCTTTCGCGTTCTTTGGATCTTTTGGATCGGACGGATTCTTCGGCGCATTCGGGTCTTCGGGCGGGGGCGGATCGTCGAGCGTGATTTTGACGCGGTCTGACAAGAGGTTCAACCCGGTTTGGCGGATGAGCACGTTTCCTTCGGCGGTGACCACGTGGGTCTGCGCGTTCTGGCTGAACGGGCCGTCGCATTGAATGAAAATATCGCTGCCGGTGTCGAATTTGATGCTGCTGACAAGCCCGCTGGCGCCCTGCGCGGCTTCGGGCGGCTTGGGTTGATCGGAGGGCGGGGGAGGCGGGGTGTCTGACTTGACCACTGCGACCGCGCCGCCGAAGGCGTCGAAATTGTCGGTGAGTTTGTCGATGATGAATTTATCGGACCGGACCGCGTTGCCGCCGCCGCGGAAGACGTCGGCTTTGATGCCGAGTTTGCGGTTGCCGAGAATGGTGATCAGGTTCTTCGTTTCCTTGCCGGATTCGTCGCTGGCCATTTCGATGGTCACGATATAACCGCGCGCCTGGAGTTCACCCATGTAGATGTCAACATTGTCCTGTGCGTAAATATACTCCGGCTGTTTCGTGACCGCGTCGCTGTGAAGGCGAATTAATTCGCCGTACATCTTGAGGCCGTTGTCGGGCTGTTCGATGACCACGTCCTTGTGAAGCGTCAGGACTTCTTTGAGGATATCGTGTTTGTGCGGCACGGGAATCCGGCGCAGTTCGCGGGAGAGCGGGCCGGACCAGGAGATGAACGTATCGCCGCCGGCCATCAGGCCGGGCGTGGGTGGCGTCGGCACCGGAGCGGTGCCGGCGGGTGTGGCCGGCTGAACGTCCGCGAGCGTCTTGACGCCGCCGGCCGCGCCCATGGCGACGGGATGAATGATCATTTTCTTGCGCCCTTCGGAGGGCATGGTCAGCGTCTGTGTTTTGCGGCGGTAACAGAACTGCTGGGCGAACGCCGCGCCGGACGTATATTTGACGAACGCAAGATTGCCTTTTTCTTCCGTGGCGTCCTCGGAGGCGACGAGGAACATGTTGTCGCTGGGACCGTCGAGATACATGCGCTCGCATTCGATGCTGAACGGCTCCGGCGGCTCGGGCGGCATCCCCGGCTCGGGCGGATCGGGTTCTTTATAGCCGAACATTTTCACGCCGCCGATGGCTTCGGAATAGTCCGGGAACGAATTCATGCTGGGCATGGCATTCGGGGGATACTGAATGCGCAAATGGCCGCAGGACATGTGCGTGGCCATGTCCACGCCACCCGGTTCCGGCGGCTTCTCCTTGACCGGCGTCTTGATCAAGTTGACGTTGTTGAGAAATTCGAAGCGCTTGCCCATGAACATCGGTTTGAGATCGAGATCGACCGCGTCGCCCTTGGCTTCTGGATCGGCGCTCACGGTATTGACTTTGTGCGGCACGTAGGCCATATCGAAGATCGCCGGACCATTGCAGGAGACGACCGTTTTGTAGGGTTCCGGCTCGACGGGCTGCTTTTTCTTGCCCGTCTTTTTGTCGGCGACTTTTTTATCATCCTTCTTGTCGTCTTTTTTGGGCGCATCTTTTTTCGCAGCGTCTTTGGCCGCGTTGGGATCGCCCTGGAAGGGCATCAGCGAAGTGATCGCCGAGGCCGTCATTTCGGTTGAAATAGTGCTGTGGAAATAGGCCTTGCTGCGCGCCACCAGGCTGGTGCCCGCAGTGCGGCCTTCTTCGTCGTAAACGGGCGTGGGGCGGTCGTACTTGCCGCTCTCGAAGATCATGCCCTTGCCGCGAACTTTAATGTCCGAATCCGGTCCGGTGGGCTGGGGCACGAGAAACGTGCCCCAGACTTCGGGGTCGGCTTCGTCCGGATTGTTGCTGCACGCGTACATCACAATCTCGGTCGAACCCGTCGCGGCTTCGTTCCAACTGCGCCAGCGCAAGAACGGACTGAAGAGTTTGGCGTTGCATTTCGGCGCCTTGCCTTCTTCGGGCTTCTGGAAAATTTCGACGCTCGCCCCGCCCGACGCAAAGCCTTCGTTGGTTTCAAGATCGATCTCGCATTTCGGCGCGGTGATGACGACGCGCCCGCCGCTGGGAATGGCCATTGGCCCTTCGGCGGTTGCCGCGGCCTTCTTGTCCTTCTTGTCGCCCGGTTTTCCCGGCGCGCCGGCCTTGGGCTTGGCTTTGGCGGGCTTCGCTTTTACTCCGGGCAAAGGCGGGTCGCCTGGTTGGGATTTTCCCGACGGCGCATCGCTGATGAAATAAATCATGCGCATTTTGGTGAGTTCGAGCTTCTTGCCGTTGCGCCGGGCTTCGGCGGCGGAAAGCACGACAGTCATGTTTTCGGTGGTTTCGCCCGGATCGAAGCGCTCGTTGTAGAAATTGGTCGCGGAGATGAAATCGTCGGGTACGACGTTGAAATCGAAGATGCCGCCGCTGCGGCCCTGCGACTTGGTCAACGCGCGGCCCTTCGCCATATTCCAGATTTTTTCACCATCCGGCGAAACGAATTGAGTGCTGGGCGCGCGGGTGTCAAACGGCTGGTCGGGGTGCTCCAAATCGACGACGACGACGTCGCGCGCCGTGACATCATTGAGGTTGGCAGTTTCGGCACGAGCGCTCCCGCAGAGCATCAGAGCCAGCACTGCCAGAACCCATTCGGCCGACGTATTTTTCTTGCTCTTCTTCATGCGCGTCCCAAATAGATGTCAAGCGCCCGATCCCAACTGCCATCGTCGCGGGCTTTCAATACAAATTCGCAGATCGTCCGCGCGGCTCCGAGACCGCCGGGCTTTGTCGAAACCACATGACAAGCCTGCATGGCCTCGGCCGACGCATCCGACGGGCAGCACGCCACGCCTGCTTCGTTTAGGACCGGAAGGTCGATCAGGTCATCGCCCATAAACAGCGCCTCGTGCGGCTTTAGGTCCAGGTCTTTGAGTAATTTGTTGAACACCGGCAATTTGACTTTCGCACCCTGGCACACGCGCACCGGCGGTATTTTCAATTCTTTCGCCCGAACATCAACCACATTCGACGAACGCCCGGTGATGATCGCGGCCATCAATCCGCTGTTTTGCAGCAAGGTGATGCCCGCACCGTCGCGCACATGAAAAAACTTCGACTGCACACCCTTATCGTCGAGGATGATCCGGCCATCCGTGAGCACGCCGTCCACGTCGAATATGACGATTTTCAACGCCCGCAGCGCCTCTTGTGTCGGGGCGCCGCGCATGCCCGGACGAAGATCGGCTGAGAAGGCACTCAAATCCAATGCGTACTCCTATATAGGACTAAACCAAATCCTGAATATCCAGCAGCCCCAAGACTCGCATATCGTTATCGACCACCGGGAGCGCATTGATGCGTTTTTCGTGCATCAATTGTTGCGCATCGACGACCAGCGCGTCGCCGCGCACGAATTTACAGGGGCTGGTCATGTGCTGCCCGATGGTCTGCGTGATCGTGTTCGGATTTTGCAGCACCAATCGGCCGAAGTCGCCATGCGTGAAAATTCCGCGCAGCCGGCCATCGGAATCGGCGACGACCGCCGCCCCGTTTCGCGGCGGACGAGCCATGGCCGCGAGCGCTTCGCCGACGGTGATTGGCTCTTTAACCAGCACCATGCGATCGGTCTTGCGCATCGCATCGACGACTTGCAACAGGCCGCGTCCGAGCGAGCCGGCCGGATGCAGCTTGGCGAAATCCTCACGCGTAAAGCCGCGTGCTTTCAATACGCTCAAGGCCAGCGCGTCGCCCATCGCCAGCAGCGCGGCGGTCGACGCGCTCGGTGCCATGCGCAGCGGACAGGGTTCTTCAATCTTGCCGATTTCGAGCGCCAGATCCGCCGCGCGGCCGAGCGACGATTCTTTCGACGCGGTAATCGCGACGATCGTGCAGCCAATGCGTTTGAGTGTGGGAAGCAGGCGCAGAAGTTCTTCCGTTTCACCTGAATTGGAGATGGCGAGCGCGACATCTTGTTGAGTTGCCATGCCCAAATCGCCGTGCACCGCTTCGGCCGGGTGCATGAACAGCGCGGGCGTGCCGGTCGATGCGAACGTCGCGGCGATTTTCTGGCCGATCAATCCAGCCTTGCCCATGCCGGTGACCACCACGCGCCCGGCGACGCCGAGTTTCAGAATCAAGCGCGCGGTCTCAAGGAAATCGGAGCCGATGCGTTCTTCCAGCGACGCAATGGCGCGTGCCTCGGCATGCAGCACGGCGCGAGCGTAGTCGGCATCGACATGGAGCGGCGGGATTCCGGTCGCGGGGCTGGGAGTGGAATTAAACAGGCTGGCCATAGCGGCTCGAAATGACGCTCCTTAACGTTGCTTCTTAAAAGGTGACAGTGAGACGAGTTTAGCGGATGGGCCTTCAATAAGAAAGAGCTTTGGTTTGAAGGTTTGAAAGTTGAAGGTTGAAGGTTAAACAACGGCAATTCAATAAGTACTCTAGCAACCTTCAACCTTCAAACCTTTCTTTCGATCGCCGATATGTTTTGCGAATTTTTCCAAATCGAAGCAATTCAGGACGCGATCCGCCGGCACGCCGCCCTTTCGCGCGATGATCACGCCCCACTTTTGGTTCAGCAGGCCCGTGGTGTCGTGTGCGTCGGGATTGATTGAGAGCAGGCAGCCGAGTTCCAGGGCGCGCTGGTGCCAGCGCCAATCCAGGTCCAGGCGGTGCGGATCGGCGTTGATTTCCACCGCGACGCCGTGGTCGGCGCATGCTTTTAAAATCGACTCCATGTCCACGTCGTAGGGCTCGCGCTGCAAGAGCAGCCGGCCGGTCGCGTGGCCCAGAATCGTCGTGCGCGGATTGCGAATCGCGTTGACGATGCGCGCGGTCTGCGCTTTCTTGTCGAGCTGAAAACGGCTGTGCACGCTCGCGACGATGAAATCGAACGACGCCAATTGTTCGTCCGTGTAATCCAGTTCACCGTGTTCGAGGATGTCCGATTCGACTCCTTTAAAGATGCGGAAACGCTTGCCTTGATAGCCCTGGTTCAATTCGTTGACGAGCTGATGTTGCGCAACGACTTTCTCGATGCGCATGCCGCCGGCATAGGCGGCGCTCTGCGAATGGTCGCAGACTCCGAAATACTCCATGCCGAGTTTGCGCGTCGCTTCGGCCATTTCGCCGAGCGTGTTCGACCCGTCTGAGAAATCCGTGTGGCAGTGCAAAATGCCGCGCAGGTCTTTGTCTTCAATGAGGCGCGGCGCAGCGCCGCGTTCGGCGCGTTCGATTTCGCCACGGCCTTCGCGGAGTTCCGGCTCGATGAAACCCAAACCCAGCGCGGCGTAGATTTCAGCTTCGGTCGCGCAGGGCAGCTCGCTCATGCCACGCCGCAGCCCTTCGGGAGTCAATTCGAGACCCTTCGCCTTGGCCAGATTTCCCAGTGAGGCGAGATGCGATTCGCTGCCAGTCGCGAAGAGCAGCGCGGCACCCAAATTTGCGCTGGGCGTTGTGATCACGCGAAACTCGGATGTCGATTCGAGCGGTTCATCCAGGGTATTGTCGTCGATCACGGCAACCAGATCGATCCGGCCGCAGACTTCGCATCCACGCCGCACGTCTCCGGCGGCGATGACCTCCTTAATGGAGGAATGGCGGTCTTTCAAAGTTTCGCTCGCGGCGCGCGCGCGCCGGTGAGCGGCGTCGATTTTGACGAGACCCTGATTGCGTTTTTCAAAGGCGAGGCTTTCGAGAATCTTGGCCTGAAGCTTCGCTCCGAAGCTTTTCTCCGTCGCGAGCTTGCCGGCGAGGCAGGCGGTTTCCAATTCGACGAGACTCGCGATTTTCAACGATTGATACAGCGCCGCGGCCTTCTTCGGTCCCAAGCCGGGAATTTTCAACAGGTCGAGCACGCCGGCCGGGAACAGCGAGCGCAAATAATCGAGCGTCGGATGCGTGCCGGTCTTGTGCAGCTTAATGATTTTCTCCGCGATGGCTTCGCCGACGCCGGGAATGGTTTTGAGTTTGCCCTGAGCGACGAGTTGCTCAAGGGGCACCGGGAGTGCGGAGAGATTCTCGGCCGCGGCAAAATACGCGCGGCTTTTAAAAGGCGATTCGCCGCCCAAATCCATGCGGGTGCCGATTTCATTCAACAGTGCCGCGACGGCATGTGCGGGGAGTGGCAAGGTCGGTTCATTCATTTAAGCAACCTCATCGGTGATTTTGAACACTAATTGTAGTGCGACCGTTCCCGGCTGTCGCTGTGTAGGCGAGACGCCCGCACCACAATTATCCGTCCAGCCGTTTTTTTAAAGGAAATAATTCGCGGCGATTCGCGGCAAAAAAGCTGTTCGCCGTAATTTTCTCAAGATATTCGCGGTAACCGACGATGAACGGAAAAGATCACAAGGCTACAAAATGTCCGATTTGGTCATCTCTCATCTGGGCGGTATGAGCGCGACGTTGACGCTTAACCAGCCCGCCAAGCGCAACCCGATCTCCCCGGCGATGCGGGCGGCCTTGATCGGATCGCTGGAACTGCTGCGCAAGAACGACGCGATTCGCAGTGTGATTTTGACGGGGGCGGGCGACGTATTTTGTTCTGGTCTCGATTTGGAGACATTTGCCGGCGAGTCGTACGAAGACGATCTCGCCGATTCCAAATCGATTCGCGATTTTTACGACTACCTGATCGGCTATCCCAAACCGCTAATCGCGGCTGTGAACGGTCCGGCTGTGGCGGGCGGGGCGGGTGTGGCGCTGGTGTGTGACGTAACGATTCTGTCCGATAAGGCGTCGATTTGTTTCAGTGAAGTGCGGCTGGGATTTGTGCCGGCAATTGTCGGAGTCTATCTTCAATTGAGCATTGGGGTTAAAAAGGCGCGGGAGTTGATGCTTTCTGCACGAAGTGTTTCGGCACACGAATCGCTTTCAATTGGCATAGGGCATGGAGTTGTTCCGGTCGAGAAACTGATGGACGAATGCGGGCGATGGGCGGCTCAGTTCGCGAAAAACAGCCCCGAGGCGATGGCTTCGACGAAGCGATTACTGGCAGAGCAATTCAGGCTTAAAGTGTTTGATGACATGAACTTGGCTGTAGAATTGAATGCAAGAGCACGTCAATCGTCAGAATGTATGGCGGGGGTTTTGTCTTTTTTACGCAAAGAAAAGCCGCCTTGGACGTAAATGTAGTGTAGAGGTAGGGACAATTAGATTATGCGCGCGTGTTGAAGCGGCTAAGAATGTGTTTGACTTAAAGGTCGAAGTTGCTAAAATGTGGAGTCTCACTACACGTCATAGATAGGCTTTCGGGAGGCGTAACATGTCTTCGTTGTGTTGTCCTATAACCACGGATTGTGCGCCCAAGTCCGACATCCGCCGCGAGAGCGAGCTATTTCGCGCGGCGCAGTTGGAATTGGACCGCCACAAGTGGTTCCTCTCTGAAAAAGCCGGCCGCGATATGGGCCAGGCAGCGATCATGAATTGGAAATGCAAACATTGGTGGTCCTGGTGCCGCGCACGCCTCGTTGAACATCTTTCCGGAGCGAAATACTGGAGCGAACTCGATCAGGAAGATTACGATCTAATCAACCGTGAATTCCACCCGAACCGCAAACTGGCCGAAGACATCTTTGATCGCGTAAAACTAGGCGGCCATTGCGGTGAAAATCTTGGTATTATTCTGTGGGCGCAAAATACGGGCCAGAACATGAAGGAAGTCTACGAAATTCTGAAGTTGATCGATATTAACTCAAAACGCCTAGACTTCTTCCTTGATCTATAGGCATTCTGCGCCGGTCGAAATGGCGCAGACAGTTCCGAATGACTCGTTCTTATCAATAAAGGCTTTGCCGGGTTCTCGGCAAAAGCCACGATTTATCAGCAGACGCCAAATCCCACTCAGATCGCCCCTCTCCTTTTCCCAGCGATTTTTTTGTGCAGAACTTCGTTCGGCGGATAAACTACGCCCGATCGTTTTCCCCACACGCAACTCATTTTAAAAAACGCAGGAACTCACGCAATGTCTGCAATTCAACGCGCATTAATCTCCGTCTTCGACAAAACGGGCCTCACCGATTTCGCGTTCGGCCTCGCGGCCATCGGCGTGGAACTCATCAGCACCGGCGGCACCGCGAAACATCTGCGCAACGCCGGCCTGACCGTCATCGACATCAGCGCCTATACCGGCTTCCCCGAAATCCTCGATGGGCGCGTCAAAACGCTGCACCCCAAAGTGCACGGCGGGCTGCTCTACCGCCGCTCGCTGCCCGATCACGTCAAGCAAGCCGGCGAATTTTTCATTCCGCCCATCGATCTCGTTTGCGTCAATCTGTATCCGTTTGAAGACACCATCAAGAAACCCGGCATCGCGCCTGAAGAGGCCATCGAGCAGATCGATATCGGCGGGCCCAGCATGATCCGCAGCGCGGCAAAGAATTGGGAATCCGTCACGGTCATCGTCGATCCTCACGATTACGAAGAGCTGCTCGACGAAATCAAGAAGAACGGCCATAACACGCTCAAGGAAACGCGGCAGCGCCTGGCCGCCAAAGTCTTCGCGACGACCAGCCGCTACGACGGCGTCATCTGTGCGTATCTCGAAACGCTGGGCGAGGAGGTCATGCCGCCGACGTTCACGCTTCACGGCGTCATCCGGGAGTCGCTGCGCTACGGCGAAAATCCGCACCAGAAAAGCGCCGCGTTATACGCGATTCCCGGCTACAACGAGCCGTGTGTCGCGCAGGGCACTCAGATTTCGGGCAAGGAGATTGGGTTCAACAATCTGCTCGACATGAACACGGCTTATGAAATCGTGCGCGAATTCAAGCGCCCGGCGGCGTGCGTGGTCAAGCACAACAATCCCTGCGGCGCGGCCATCGCCGACGACCTGCTCGACGCCTGGAAGCGCGCGTACGACGCCGATCCGCTTTCGGCGTTCGGCGGCGTGTTGAGTTTCAACCGGCAAGTCGATTCGCGCGTCGCGGAAGAAATCGTCGGCGCGAAAAACTTCAAAGCCGACGCCATCGTCGCGCCCTCGTTCTCCGACAATGCCAAGGAAATTCTGACGACGCGCAAAAAGTGGGGCGCGAACGTGATCCTGCTTGAAGCCGGCGAAGACGAATCGGGCGCGGAGAACGAGCCGCGGAAAGCGCGCGCGTTCCTGGAGGCGACGCGTTTTCGCGACGTGCGCACGATACCGGGCGGCATTCTCGTGCAGACGCCGGACAGCGTGTCCTTCGAGGACGAATTCGCGGCGCTGAAAGTGGTCACCCAGCGCGCACCGACGGAAACGGAACTGGCGGCGTTGAAATTCGCGTGGATCGTATGCAAGCACGTGAAGAGCAACGCGATCGTGGTGGCGAAGGACGAAGCGGTGGTGGGTGTTGGCGCCGGGCAAATGTCGCGCGTGGATTCGGTCCACATCGCGCTGGCCAAAGCGGGCGAAAAAGCGCAGGGCGCGGCACTGGCGAGCGACGCCTTCTTCCCATTCCCCGACGGCCCCGAATCCGCCGCGAAAGCCGGAGTCACCGCAATCATTCAGCCCGGCGGCAGCGTCAAGGACGACGAAGTGATTGCCGTCGCGAATCAATACAATATTGCGATGGTGTTTACGGGGGTGCGGCACTTCAGGCATTGAACCGAACGGTCTTAAAGCTCACCGTTATTTGCATTATTTTCTTTTTCAATTGAACCTATTGAAAAATGCCGTCACGTAAGACTCGAAATTCGCGCACGAATCACTTCATCTTTGGAGAGGGATCATGAATCGATTTGCTCGTCTTGCACTCGTCGTGGGCGTTTTGTCGGTGGTGTCCTGTTTGGCGTTGCGCGCGGAAGAGATTGTGGCGCTTACCGTCAGCAACAAACTGCTGCGCTTTGACAGCGCCGCGCCGGGCGCGATCACCGGCAGTGTCCAGGTCACCAACCTTCAAGCCAGCGAAAATCTCGTCGGCATTGATTTCCGTCCAAACACCGGGCAGCTTTATGCCGTGGGCAGCACCAGCCGCGTCTATCGAATCGACGTGACAACCGGCGTGGCCACGCCGTTGTCCGCAGCACCGTTCGCGACGCTTCTTTCAGGCACTCGATTCGGCATCGATTTCAACCCGACCTCCGACCGCATCCGCTGCTGCAGCGAGACGGGGCAGAATCTGCGCTTGAACCCCGTCAACGGGACCAGTGCGCTGGATATCGCGTTGGCGTATGACAAATTCGATCCGGCGTTCGGCATCCCGCCGCATATCGTTTCCACCGCCTACACGAACAACAACCAGGACGCCAGTTCCACGACGCTGTATGCCATCGATGCCACGCAGGACACGCTGGTGTCGATCGGCTCGATCAATGGCAGCGTTTCGCCGAACCTCGGACAAGTGTTCACCGTCGGCAAGCTGGGCGTGGACACCACGGATTTTGCGGGCTTCGATATCTCCGGTCAAACCGGCGTGGCGTATGCTTCGTTGACCGCGACCGGCGACATCACGTCTAAGTTGTACACGCTCAATTTAAGCACGGGCACCGCGGCGTTGGTGGGTGCCATTGGCGGCGGCGAAATCATTGCCGATATCTCCGCGGCGACGCCGACGAATTCCTTCGACATCGTCGTGCTCGACACGGGCAGCAACTTGCGCCGGATCGACAGCCGCACCCCGTCCGTGGCTTCGGCGTCGGTTGCTGTCAGCGGCTTGGTTGTAGGCGAAGCGCTCCGGGAGATCGCATTCCGGCCGCTCAACGGGCTGCTGTACGGCATCGGCAGCGCGAGCAACATTTACACCGTCGATCCGGTGACGGCTATCGCGACGAAAATCAGCGCTGTGCCGCTGAGCACGCTGCCGACGAGTTTCAACATGGGATTTGGTTTCGATCCGGTTGCCGATTCGATTCGCATCGTCAACGACGCCAACCAGAACTTGCGCGTGGATCCCACCAGCGGCGCGATTGCCGGAGTCGATACCAATTTGGCGTATGCGCCCGCGGACCCCAATGTGTTGGCCGTGCCCAGCGTCGTCGCACTGGCGTATACCAATCAGGTGGCGGGAGCGGCGACCACGACGATGTACGGCATCGACCAGAACCTTGACATACTCGTGACTCTTCCAGCACCCAACTCGGGTTTGCTGACGACCGTGGGCCCTCTGGGTGTCAATACGAGCACTATTACGGGCTTCGAAATTGCGCCGTCCGGAATCGCGTTCGCGGCCATTAACAACGCGCTGTACACGATCGACCTGACGACCGGCGCCGCGACGGTCGTTCCCGCGGGCGGCGCCGGAGTGCTCATTGGCGGCGGCGGCGTCTATCGCAGTCTGGCCTCCGTGACGCCCTTGACAACCCCTGTGCTGCAATTCACGGCGGCGAATTATGCCGTGGTCGAAGGCAGCGCGGGCGTATTGACCGTGACCCGCACGGGCAGCACCAGCGGCAACGTTTCCGTCGATTACGTAGCGGCCTCCGGGAGCGCCATCGCCGGGACGAATTTCACCGCGGTGAGCGGCACGCTCAATTTTCTCAGCGGCGAAACCACGCGGACGATCTCCGTTCCCACTCTCAATGACAACAAGCTCGATTTGTTCCTGACGGCCACGGTCACGCTCAGCAATCCCGTGGGCGCAAAACTCAGCGCGCAAACGTCGGCGACGTTGACCATTGCGGATATCAATGATTTGGACGGCGACGGTTTCTCCAACGCCGTCGAATTGGCGGCGGGCAGCGATCCCTCACTCGCCACGTCAACGCCGTTCGGTGGCGCGCCAGCCGGCGCGACCGTGGCGTTGACTGTCACCAAAGTCGGCGTGAAATTGAATTTCGCCAAGCCGACACTTTCGGATTCGGTCAGTTTTGGCGGAACGATTGCCAACCCGCTGACGACGATTGCGGCCGGCACGAGGTTTGTCGCCGAAGTGGGCGATGTGAACGGCACGCCGGGCGTGATCCTGGTTTTCACGGCCGATTCAAAAGGCAAGTTCGCACCGAAGGGTCTTACGCTTGGCAAGCCCAAGATCGGCGTTTCGAAGTACAGTGTGTCGGCGTCGAAGGGCACGTTTGCGGCGCTACTGTCCAACGCAGGGTTGACCAATGCCAGCGCGTCGAAGGTCGCGAAAATGGTGAATTACAATGTCTTCTTCAATAATGTCACGTATGGCGTGACGAAGACACTGACGTACACGGCGACGCTGGGCAAGAGCGGCTCGGCGGCGCTGGCGAAGCCTTAAGCTATTATTGACCCGCGCATTTCTAAAGCATCGTTCTCGCTTGCGGCGGGCGGCGTTGAACTTCGTTGGCCTCGCACGGCGTATCCTCTTGATACGCCTTTGCTCGACCGCCTCGTTCAACTTGCCCGGCGCGGCGCGATAACG
>JBBRQD010000070.1:0-30187 GCA_038227045.1 Planctomycetota bacterium | reverse complement strand
CATTATCGCGCCGCGCCGGGCAAGTTGAACGAGGCGGTCGAGCAAAGGCGTATTGGGAAGATACGCCGTGCGAGACCAACGAAGTTCAACGCCGCCCGCCGCAAGCGAGAATGATGCTTTAGAAATGCGCGGGTCAATAGTCACCCTTGTAATTCACGGCACGTAAAAAACTCGAGGATCTTAACGTGAAGTTGAAATACTGTCTTTCATCACTGGTATGTATTGCTATCGTTTTCGCGCTCGTTTCGACGGTCAATGCATTGATTAACGTGGAGCATACTGTCGAGAAACTCTATAAGAAGGATTCCAACACCGTCGTCATTGGCAAAGTCGTCGATGTTGTCGCAGATTCGAACGTCGTCAACGTCGACTTGAATAAAGCTCTCAAAGGCAAGTCGCCCGGCGCGAAAATCCGCGTGCTCGTGCCACAGCCCGAATTGCTTAAAGAAATTGCCGCCGGTCAACCGCTGGTATTTTTTATGGCCGACGCCGAAGGTGTCGGAGGCGCGTCCATCCACGTCGGCGACACATGGTTGCTGGCGAAGGCCAATCCAATTTCCAAGATGCTGGTCTGGCAAGTGCTAAAATCCGACGACACATTCAAGCTAAGCTTCCCCGGGCGCACGTCCGCGCTCGCAAAAATGGTCAACGACCTGAACGCCGACACCAGCACATTCATGAATAAATTCGAACTCAAACCGTTTAACGGCGGCATTCACAAGCGCGCAAAACTGCCTGTTCAAAAAGCCACGTGGATGCTCGCCGAAGACGTGAACGGCGACAAGAAGCCGGATCTGTTGATCGGCAGCGCGGCAGGCACGCAATTGTTCATCGCGAAAGGCGACGGCTACGAAGACGCCACCGAACAGTGGGGACTAAAAGGAGTCGCGGGCAAATTCCACGCCGTCGGCGATGTGAACGGCGATGGCAAGCCCGACCTGCTGCTCGACAACACACTGTGGATTAATGACGGACAGAAATTCGTCGCGTCCAAAGCCACGTTGGAAATCGGCAAAGGCGCGCCGTTGGCGGCCGCGTTGATCGATGCAACCGGCGACAAAAAGCCCGACGCAGTCTTCCTGAGCGCCGACGGAGAACTGCGCATCTACGAAAATTCCGGTTCAACCGACAAGTCGTGGGCGCTGAAGCCGTCCAAACCGCTTTGGACAGGCGGCGACGCGCCTCTCTTCGCCACGTTCGGCGATTTTGGCGACACCGGAAAACTGCATGCAATGGTCGTCTCAAAAAGCGGAATCATGCGCTATGCATTGGACGCCGACGGCGGCCCGGCGTCCGATTTAATGCGCCTGACCGGAGTCGATTTCAAAAAGATGGAAAAGTACAAAGGCGAATTCAAGAACCCAACAGTCGTCACACTCAGCATGAACGGCGAAGCCCGCCCCGATCTCTTCATCTATTCCGAAGCCGGTTCAATGCTCCTCCTGAATCGAGGTCTCGGCACCTTTTTTATGGACGACACCACAAGCACCACGCTGACCGCCAACGGCGCAACCCCGCTCCCGTTGACACCCTCGTCCGCAACAGTCTGGACCCGCGCCGACCTGCACGGAAAAGGTCTCGACGATGTCTTGTTGCTCGGAGAAGACGGCACACTCTACGAAATCGACAACAGCCCGAAGTGAATGTTCGTAGTTCCGCCTTCAGGCGGTCCTCCCGGAACCGCCTGAAGGCGGAACTACGAACTATGTGACCGTTTCGCGCTCTGATCGGTTACCAAATAATTCCTCGGATAAAGCGGCGGTACATGATTGATCTCTTCGATTTTTCCACATTCGCAGTAATCCCCTCCGCCCTCGGCCCGATTCAGGCGCTGATGACTGTACTGCCCTATCTGCTGGCCGCGTTCGGCACGGCCATCGTCGGCGTCTTCAAGCCCAAAACGTACCGCGCCCTGCTCAAATACTGCTGGGCGCACAAAGGCCTGACGGCCGTCTGTCTCTCCCCGATTGCATTGATCTACTTTAGACATTCGCTCTTCGGCGCGAAGGTCGTCGAAGAAAAAGGCGGCGCGGCGTGGGTCTGCTTCCGCGGCGGTCCCGAACGCACTGGAGCCGTTTCCGGCGCGCGCGGCCCTTTCGAGAATGCGCGCGTTCTCTGGAACGAAATGAAGACATCCGCTGGACGAGTTCAAGCCATCGACTCGTCTCCCACCGTCGTCGGCAACCGCGTTTATTTTGGCACAAGCATTCAAACACTGAGCGTAAAATCGGGCTCGATCACGTGCCTCGACACGGAAACCGGCGCAGTGGCGTGGCAGTTTACCGGAGAAGGCACGGATCGCCCGGTGCAGCCGGTCTTTTCCTCACCCGCGATCGGCGGCGGATTAAGTGCCGGACAAAAAGACGCGGCCACCGAAGCGCGCTATCTGGTGTGCGGCGAAGGCTACCATGTCGAAGACGATTCGCGCATCATCTGCCTGGATCTCGCGCGCGTCAGGGCCAGCGGCGGAAAGCAGCCGCCCGAATTCAAATGGTCCGTGCAAATCACCAATCATGTCGAAAGCAGCCCATGCATTTTTGAAAATAAAGTCTACGTCGGCACCGGCGACGACGGCTGGTGGTGCATCGACATCGAAAGCGGCAAAGTCCTGTGGCGGGTTGAAGGCAACGAATACTACGTGATCAACGACGGTCCACAGGCTGATGCGCTCGCCAAACTCGCCGGCAAAACAGTCGCGGTCGACGGTTCGCCCAAACGCATTCGCCCGAAAGAAAATAACCGGGATTTTAGCATCATGTTCCTCGACGCCACCGGCTTCAAAGAAGTCCCCCCGGGGACGACGATGGTCCCCGATCCCGCGCAGTCTTCAAAGGGAAAGGAGCTGCGCACCGTCATCGGCAAAGTCGTCGTGACGGATGCGATCAACAACCCGGAACAAAAAGGTTCGCGCATCAAAATCGAGATGGAAAAAGTCTATCCGGACGCGGAGTGTCCGCCCCAGGCGCTGCGCATCGACGGGCAGCCGCGACTGCTGTGCGGCTGCGGCATCGATGGACAATCCGTCATTTGCATCGACGCCGAAAACGGAAAAGAAATCTGGCGCACCAAAACGAGCGACCCCGTTTTCAGCGCGCCGACGTACGCCAATGGCCAAGTCTTCGTCGGTTTGAGCAACGGCACCTACGCCGGCAGCGCCCCGAATCCATCCGGCGCCATTCTCGCGCTGTCCGCGGCGGACGGGCACGAACTTTGGAAATTCAAAACAGCCGACGGCGTGCTCGGAGCGGTCGCGATCAAGGACAACAAAGCCTACGCCTGCTCGCGCGACGGCAGCCTCTATGTGCTCGATGCCAAAGAAGGCAAGCTCATCAAAAAATTCGACACGGGTTCCGCAATGGTCTGTTCGCCGGCAGTCACCGATCTGGGCGTTTACATGACCACTGAAAGCGGCAAGGTCTATTGCGTCAAGCGCGACAGCCTGACGTTTCAATGGTCGCTAAACATCACGCCGGGCGAAGGCATCCTGTCCTCTCCCTGCGCGGCCGGAAATCGACTCTATGTCGGCTCGGCGACAAAGGGCATTTTTTGCCTCAATGAGGAAACTGGAGGCGCCGCCGTCCGCAAAGTCCTTCCGCCATGGTCCGGCCCGGGTGGCAACGCCGAATACGCCAATGCCGCCGACGACCGCGGCCCCCCCAGCGTTACCGGCAACAAATCCGACCGCATCACCGAAGACGGCAAAATCACCAGCACCCCAACCGCCGGCCCCATGGCAGCCTGCGGCAGCGCGCTCTATTTCCCCGCTCGCACAAACGACAACAAATCCGTGCTGTCGTGCGTGGACACGGTCAAGCGCAACGAAGTGTGGCAAAGTGAAATCAAAGGCACGCCGCGCGCGATCGTGGCGAATGAATCGCAGGTCTTCATGCTCGCCGATGTCAACAAGGACGCCGAATTGACCGCGTTCGACAGCAAGACGGGCAAACAAGCCTGGTCCCGCCCATTCGTTCAACTCGATCAGCCCTATATCGGCATCGCCGGAAATCAGATCGTCGTCAAGGAATCCAAAACAGAACTGCTCGCCTTCGATATCACCAATCCCAGCAGGGTATGGGTGGCGAATATAGGTGAGTTGGCCGGCGCACCCGCACTCAAACACGGACTACTGTTCGCGGCCATCAGCGCACCCAAGCCACAATTACTGTGCTTAGACGATTCTTCCGGCTCAAAGCTCTGGACCGCCGATCTTGCTGCAAAACCCCTCGGCGGACCCAGCGTCTCCGGCGACAAAGTCTTCATTGCGCTGGCCGGCAAGAGTGGCAGCGACGCAAAAATCGTCTGCCGCAGCCTCACCGACGGCAGCGCGCTTTGGGAAAGCGATGTCGAAAAAGCGCCGGTCACTCCACTCGCGCTCAGCGGCGAACATCTCGCCTTTACCGTCGAAGATGGAACCGTGATCGTCCTCGACACGCTGAAAGGCGAACAAACTCACACCGTCCTGCTCGGCAAAGGCGGCCAAGCCCCCTCTATTTTTCAGAACATTTTATTTCTCGGCGCCGAAAACCGAGTCGGAGCCTACGACCTCTCCAGCTCAAGCTGGCTCTGGGCCTACCGCGATCAGAAAACAACCGGTCACGTGCTGACTGCCCCAATCCTCGCAAGCGAAGCCGTCTGGGTCAGCACCGAAAAACAAGGCCTGATTGCCATAGGTGGAAACGAGAAAAAATAGGGCGGGAAACGTGGGTGCCACGGAGCAGTGCCCTGCTCCGTGCTGTGGGACATTGAATTATTCGGAGCGCACAAGCAAGGAGCAGGGTACTGCTCCTTGGCACCCGTCCTATAATTATTAAGGCGTGCAATGATTTCAGCAGCAGACGAACTTCAACGTGAGACACCCGTGAGCGACGCAACGCAGCCCAAGCCGCAATACATCTATTTTTTCGGCGACAACAACACCTCGGTCGTCAGTGAAAAAATTCTCGGCGGCAAAGGCCACAGCCTCGCCATGATGAGCAACGCCGGCCTGCCGGTTCCGCCCGGATTCACAATCTCCACCGAATGCTGCCGCATCTTTCACGCTGAAAAACGCTGGCCGGTGGGTCTCGAAGACGAAATCGAAAAGTCCCTCAATTGGCTGGAATCGAAGACCGGCGCGAAGTTCGGCACCCTCCCCCGCCCGCTCCTGGTCGCCGTGCGCAGCGGCGCGGCCATTTCAATGCCCGGTATGATGGACACTGTCCTCAACGTGGGACTGCGCCCGGAGCTCGAAAGCGCCTTCCCCGATTTCTGGGAGAAGTACCGCGATTTCATTTTACACTACGGCGAAATCGTCGATGGCCTTTCCGAGCACGTCTTCGAATCGGCAAAACTCGACGTGTCGGCAAGCGCGAAAGACCAGGCGCTGAAGTACCTGGAATCCTACCGCGCCGCCACCGGACACGATTTTCCGACCGATCCCCGCGCGACGATCAAGGCCGCGATCAACGCCGTCTTCAACTCCTGGAACAGCGAACGCGCCATCCGCTACCGCGCGCGCAACGATGTCCGCAATCTCACCGGCACTGCGGTGAATGTTCAATCCATGTGCCCGTCCGAACTCTCAGGCGTGCTCTTTACGGAAGATCCCAACCAGCCGGAAGCGCGGCGCATTCTGATCGAAGGAACCACCGGCCTGGGCGAAGCGCTCGTGCTCGGCCGCGTTGAACCGGACGTCTTCATCATCGACCGCCAGACGATGAAAGTCGCGGAGAGCAGCTTGTCCGATGTCTCCTCCCATTTGACACCGGTGCAAGTCGATGAACTCGCGCAGCTCGGCCTGAAAATCGAGAAGTATTTCGGCTTCCCCGTGGACATCGAATGGGGCTACGCCAACGGCGCGTTCTCGCTGCTGCAAAGCCGCCGCATTCGCGGTCTCGACATCGGCATCGACGTGCCCGTCGCCCGAGCCGACGAAATCGAACGGCTGAAGAAAATCGCCGGGACCGAAAAACGAACCTGGGCCGTGCACAATCTCGGCGAAACCATGACCGCCCCCACCCCGCTGACGTGGGATTTCATGGGCCGCTTCATGAACTTTGGCGGCTTCATCGACCTCTACAAACACCTGGGTTTCATACCCTCCAAGCGCGTCCTGCAAGAAGGCTTTCTCGAACTGATCTGCGGCAAGGTCTATGCCTGTTCCAATCGGTCCGCCGAACTTTTTTACGACGACTACCCACTCGACTACGACCTGAGCGAAGGCAAAGCCGAAGCGCTTCTGGGACCGCCCACGAAATTCAACTTCGAACGCGCGGGCGGCGGATTCCTGGTCAAGCTGCCCTGGTTTCTGTTCAAGATGTACCGCTCCGGAAAAATCCTGAAAAAACTCTCGTCGCATTGCATCGACGATTTCGAGCACAAATCCCTGCCGAAGTTCCTGGAGTACGCCAAGCACGCGCGCGAAAAGGATCTCAGCGGTCTCAGTGACGCCGAATTGCTCGCGGAACTCAACGAACGCGACCGCATCGCATTGAACGATTTCGGCGCTGAAACGCTGAAGCCGGGTTTCCTCGCCGCGTACTTCCACGACCTGCTCACGCAGACGTTTCACGATATCTTTGGCAAGGAACAGGGCAGCGAGCATCTCGCAAAACTGCTGCGTGGTCTCACCGGGGATAAGACCGTTGAAATCAACATCGCGCTGTACGAGGTCGCCTGCGACCGCTTCTCCATGCACCACTTCCTGGAAGGCTTCGGCCATCGCGCCGTCAATGAATTCGAACTCTCCGAGAAACGCTGGAGCGAGGATCCCAATTACCTGCAGCAGATTATTCAAAACTACAAGCGCGCCGATGCGTCGCCAACGGCCAAAGCGCACACCGAGCCGTCGACGCCCAAGGAACTTCACGAAAAACAAAAGACCGAACGCGAATTCGCCGAAACGCAGCTCAGCGCGCTCTTGCTGGAGCACGGCGCGTCGTCAATGGAAGCAGCCATCCGCGCCGACCTGAAGCTGGTCCAGCGCTATCTTCCGTACCGCGAAACCGGCAAGCATTATTTCATGATCGCGGTGTCGCTGCTGCGGCACGTCATGGAAGAGTTCGCCGAACGCAACAATCTCGGCAAGGATGCCTATTACCTCCACCGGTCGGAGTTGGCGGAATTCTCGGCTCGCAAAGAAGAACTCCTGAAGGCGATCGCGCAGCGCAAAGTTCGCTGGCAGGCCTTCCAGCGCCTCGAAATGCCCGAAGTCATTTACTCCGACAAGCTCGACGCCATCGGGCGCGCCACCGAGACGGCACACAGCGAAGGCGGCGCGCTCGTAGGCGTCGGCGTCTCCGCCGGACTGGGCACCGGCATTGCGCGCGTCGTCAAATCGCCGACCGAAGCCGGCGACCTCGGCACCGGTTACGTGCTCGTCTGTCCCACAACCGATCCAAGCTGGACGCCGCTCTTTGTTCACGCCAAGGGCCTCGTCGTCGAACGCGGCGGCGTGCTCTCTCACGGCGCCATCGTGGCGCGCGACTTCGGCATCCCGGCAGTGGTCCTGAAAAATGCCGCGAAATTGATTCCGCACGGCTCGACGATAAAAGTGGACGGCAACAAAGGCTGCGTTGAAGTCATTCAAGCAAACGGCGGTAAATCGAAATGATCGAGTTTCTGACGCAGGTCGTTCTTCCAATTCTGAAGGTGCTGTTTGTGCCCTTCGACATCGCGCTCGGTTGGGTCACGCGGCTCGGCCCCATCGGCGCGCTCATCGCGGTCGGCGCCGTCACGGGCGTGGCGGTCAATCTGTTCCAGAAGTATTGCAGCGATCAGGAGCATCTCGGGCGCCGCCGCGCCGATCTCGAAAAATTGAAGATCATGACGCGCGATGCCAAGCAGGCAAAGGATACCGAAAAGGCCGCGCGTCTCACCGGCCTTGCAGGCCAGATCGGCTCGAAGTACGCGATGGAATCGCTCAAGCCGGCGCTTTTCAGCCTCCTGCCGCTCTGCATCCTGGCCATGTGGGTCGACGCGCGGCTGAAATACGAACCCGTACGCCCGGGCGATATCGTCAAAGTGATCGGCACTTTCGAAGACGGCGCCGCCGGCTTCACGCATGTCATTCCCAACGACGGCCTCGTGCCCGACGGCGCATCCATCGTTCCCGTCGCAATCTACAAAACGCCCGCTCCGGCGGCCAGCACCGCGGATACATCGGCTCCGGCAAACGCGCCCAAAGCGGCAGTCGTCGAAGCCTCCAAAGCCCCGCAGGCCGTGTGGAAAATCCGCGCTGAAAAAGAAGGCGAATTTCCGCTGCTGATCCGTCACGGCGACGACCGCTACACTGTCTCGGTGCCCATCCAAGCCAAAGGTGGCCAGCCGCCCGAACAGGCCACGGTCTTCCGCACCGAATCGCCCACACGCGACCGGCTGCTAAGCGTCGAACTCGAACTGCGCGAACCGGTGCCGCGCGCCTGGTGGAATTTGGAAATGCAGTCGATGGGAATCTACCTCATCGCGGCGCTCGCCTTCGGATTGTTGCTTCGCCGGGTGATGGGGATTCAATAACAAAATAGGGCGGGTTTCTAATCCGCCCAGATTCAATTCGATCTCATAAAAATGGGCGGGTTAGAAACCCGCCCTACTTTGTTATTTCGCCGGCGGCGCTGGTGGAACCGGCGGCGGGGGTGGCGGCGCAACCGGCAAAACCGGGCGCGGCGGCGTTCCCGTTGAAGACAGCGGAGCGTCGTTATCCGCGGGCTGTTCGCGCAGGCCGATCAGCCGTTGATTCTCTAGCGGATCGGGAATCGGTATGCGCACGAACGGCGCGGGTTTTTGGCGCAGTTCCGGAATTTGGGCGAGCGTTTCGCGGCGCGTCTGTTTCTCCACTGGATCGCTGGTTGTGTCCGGGCGCGCAACGTCTACGCTGGTCTCGCTCCACAGCACTCGCGCGGCTTGAGTCGTCGTCGCGCCAATCGCCAGAATCAACGTTGCAATGGCCATGTTTCGGATGTAGTTTCGCTTCAACACAAATCGCCTCACTTCGCTTGAATGATGAGTTTCACGTCGGTGCCTACCGCAGGCAGGAGGTCCTTGTTTGTTTCAAGAGTCAACGGTTTTCCGTCGCTCATGCTCAAGTGTAACTGGCACACGGTCTCATCGGTAACAGGCAGCAGGCTGATCAGCGTTCCTGTCAGATCGGCTCCATAAACTTTTGCGTCTTTGGTTGGATCCGGCTGGCGCATCACCGAGCCGGTGAAGTTCCACGTCAGCATCGGCAGGGTCTTTCCGGTCCGCGTATCGACCATCAACTTTTCGAGCGGAATTAATCGCGGCGTGCCGGTCACTCCGGGAACTTCGAGCATGATTCTCACTTCCGCGCCAGTGCCGATGACTCCTTCTCCAACGGCCGGCTTCCCCGCCTTCAATCCGATCGATTCGAGCGCCTTGTGGATCTCGCTCGGCTTTGAATCGTACGTGACCACGGTCTCGTGCGCCTTCTGGCCGCGCGGCGTGGGGAACGTGGCGACGACTTCCAGCGGATACACGTCTTTAAGCGAGGCGAGCTTTCTCGGCGCAACTTTGCACGGAATGCTGACGGAGCGCTTCTGGGCGTCGATCGTTACCGGCAGCCATTTGACAAAAATGGTAGACGGTTTATCGGAGAGGCAGACGACATACGAAGTCTGAACCGTTTCGCCATCCGGATTGCATGTCGCCACGTAAATGTCGCCGCCATGCACGACAGGCGAACCGAAGACCATGCTCTTCGACTGCACGGATTCGTTTACCGCCAGATCGAGATCCCATTGGACAACGCCGTCCGCGAAATTGAGCGCATGCACGCCAGCGTAAAGATCGGCCGCATAAACCGAATCGCCCGCGATGGCCACTCCACCGAAAAACGGCTGCGGCCCCGTGTATTTCCATTTGGTCTCGCCCGTATTGACGTTCCGCGCGACGATCATCTTGTCGGTGCCGGCATAAATCGCAATATCCCCTTTAACCGCAATGGCGGACAGAACAGCCCCGGCCACCGGCTTGCGCCATTTGACCTTCCCCGTCGCGAGGTCCAACGCCACCACCTCGCCCTTGGCTTTGTCGAGGATTTTGCGATCGAAGCGAATGCTGCTGCAGCCCACGAGCACCGTCTGGCCGGCGACTGTCGGGCCGGACCACGGATTGAGTTCAAGCGGCGCTTCCCAGACAATGCTGCCATCGGAAATCTTCATACAGATAACGCTGCGCAAGCCCTGCTTTTCGTCGTCCAGAAACGCGGATGTCGCGATGACGAAATCGCCCGCGATGACCGGCGGCGCATCGACGTGCCATTTGTCCTTGCCCTGCTGCCAGACCAGTTTCGGCGTCGGCTTGGGCAGCGCATCTTCGCTGGGTGGAATCGCAAGCAGCGGGTCTTTCTTTTTGTCGGCTTCATACTTGGCGACCAGTTCCGCCCAGCGCTTGGCCAGGACCGGAACAACCGCGGCCAGATCCTGCTCTTTGCCGTCGAGTATCACGCGCTTGGCATCCACGCAGATCAGCCCCGCATTTCCGCCGCAGGCATACACACGCCCTTTGTCGATCGTCGGGCTGGCCTCCAGATGCACGAGCTTTCCCGGAACCGGGTATCTCCACAAGGGCATCCCGGTCTCAAGCTGAAGACAGTAGAGGATTGCGTCATCGGTTTGATGCATGCCGTCGCCAAAAACCACCATCCCATCAGCCACCGCGGGTGCGCTGACCACCGGGCGCATGATGAAGGGAACCGTCTTCGACCACAACATGCGTTCTGGAGCCTCCGGAATCAGCGACATGGCGTGAAACGATCCCGTGTTCAGCGTTCCCATGACCGACATGTACAGAGCCTTGCCGCAATTGCACGGAACGGGCGCGGCAACGAAATGATCCATCGATTTGTGAATCCACAACACATTCGGCGCTTTCGGTCCGTTCAGATTGTCCACGTTTCCGGTGCGCTGCGGATTGCCGCGCGCGGTGGGCCAATCGTTAGGAGGCGGCGGAGGCGCTTCTCCAGCGCGCAATTCCGCGTCCGCGCCCGCCGCAAGCAGCGCCAGCACAATCACACTGGCTCTGCCGGAACGCGCCCGCATTAGCACGAAAAAGAGCAGCGCCAATCCGGCAGTGCTGAGCAAGCCCACGCCGGAAACGGAGAGCGCGGTTGAGGTGCCGCTTCCAGTTCCATTTGCGCTTCCACTTTCACTGGACACTGCCGGAGCCTGAACGATCTGGTTGACAGGATCGGCAAAAAATTCGGGATTCGCGAGCAGCAGCACGGGGTCTTGCCCTTCGTTGTTGAAGACCACGTCCGGCGTGCCATCCTTGTTGAAGTCTTGCACGCACACCGCGGACGTGTTGTAGACGTTATACGCCAGGCCAATCTCTTCGGTGCGGTCGGTGAATTTTCCGTTTCCATCGTTGCGGAAATAACGGTTCGATCCCTTCCAGCAGCCCACCATCAAATCCTGCCGGCCTTTCTTGAATTCAACCCATGCCGCGCCACGGGCCTCGCCCAACTGACGCGCCAGATCGCCGGCCTGTGGAGTGACATCGCTGAAATGCCCGTTGCCGTCGTTTTTCAGCAGTTTGCACACGCCGGTTTGCGGGATAAACAGATCCGGCCGCCCATCACTATTGAAATCGCCAAACGCCGGCGTGACTCCCCCGGTGCGATACGAAATACCGGAATCCTTCGCTTCGACAAAACCCTGGGGCGTGTTGAGCACCAGCAGTCCCGTGCCGCCGCTGAACAGGAAATCCGGCCGCCCATCGCCGTTGACATCGGCGACGATCAGGCGATCGCCTTTCATTTTGCTTCCAACGCCATTTTCACCCAGACCGACCGCGTCGGATACATCCTCGAACATCAGCGGAATCAACGGCTGCGCTCCGCCAAACTTGGCCGCAAAATATCCTCCAAATTCGCCTTCGCCCTGACAGATTTTCACCAGCAATGCGTTCTTGCCCGGCTTCAGTTTCAATTTCAACTGCACCGAATCTGGCGCGGCCGCGCGCGACACGTTTTGCGTATGGACCTTCGTGCCATTCAGCCAGATCGTCAGCGTATCGTGGCCACCCAGCGACACGGGACACTCCATCTCGCCGGCCACGGTCAACTCGCGGTACACATAGACGGCATTGTTGGTATTGAGCTCCGGCTTGAACAGCGCCAGGCTGTTGATCTGCCCATCGACAAACGCGCCTTCTTTCCAGACCACTTTCTCGTTGTTCTTGCCGGCGTATTCCTTCGTCAGATCCACGCCCTGTTCAGGCGGATAGACCGCGTCGAAACCCTTCGCGCCCGTGTTGTCAAACGGTCCCGCGTAGAACCACTTCCCCGTCGGAACCACCATGGCCGGCGCAGCCTTGCCACCGAGGTTTCGATACAACCGCAGGCCGCGGAATCCGTCGGCCAGCAGCAGATCGGGGTGGCCGTCGCCGTCGTAGTCGATCCAGGTGGCCGCGGTCAGATTGGAGTATGCCATGCGCGGCAAAACGGCGCTGACGTCCTCGAACTTCGCTTCTTTTTCAGTGAGATTTCGAAACAGCCGCGCACCGGTGGGAGTGGCCACGAACAAATCGATCTTCTTATCCCTGTCGAAATCGGCCCAGGCGACGGCGCGCGCTCCGCCTTGAATCGGCAGTCGCACTTCGTCAAAAGCATTCCCGCCATTTAATAGTACACTCATCTGCCTCGCGCCGAAGACGCACAAATCGGCGCGTCCGTCATTGTTGATGTCGGCTGCGGCGATGCCCGTCGCGCCCGCGCCGACGCGGCTCAAGTTCAGAATATGGGTGAATCCCGGCATGCCCGCGACAGGCCGAAGTTCGTCTCCACCCGAGCCGAAATCGACGAAGTCCCGCTGCGCATTGTAATCTTGAAGCTTCATGCTGGCCTTCATGCGCTGCATCTTCGCGGTGCGCATCTGAATCGCGTTCTTGTCGCCGTCGACCATGCACGGTACAACCACTTCCTGTCCCGCCAGCATCGCCGCAATGGCGACCGCCAGTTTGTCCGGCTTGCCGGCGAACGTTCGCAGAAAGAACGGTTCGGCGTGGCTCATGTTCCACCACTCGCCGCCGGCGGGAGTCTGATACCAGTAATTGTCGATGCACGTCTCGCCCGCGCCGCCGTTGTGAAAGAAGACCGCCGTCTTGCCCGGTTCGGCCCACGCCATCACGTTCTGCCATTCGCGTGGTGCGAATCCCGCCTGCGCGATGTTGTGCTTGATCGTGTCCCCCGGATGAGTCCCCTTGAGGTCGCGAACTTTCTTGTACACGATCGTGTTCTTCTGCTTGTCGACGGACTCCACAACCATCAGCATCACGTTTGTGGATTCGGAAATGACTTTGCCCAGGGCGTAAGTCGCCTCAACATACCCGGACGCTATATGACTCAGGCAGAGCAGCAGCAACGAGGCTGTGATCGCCCCGCTCACGCAGAACTTAAGAAGTTTCCGTTTCACGGCAGGATTCTTCCTCACGGTTCCAAATGTTTTTTTCATAGGCCTATTTGTTCCCGGCGAGACGTTTCTTGGCCGTCTCAACCCATTTGCTTTCGGCATAATCCACGACCACGCGCTGCCACATTTTTGTCGCTTCCACGGGCAACTTTTGTTCCTGGTAAACTTGTCCGGCCTCGCAAAATGCTTCGGCGCTGATGTCGCGATTGTCGTAATTCGTCGTGACGGCCAGCAACTCTTTCAACGCCTCGGGATACTTCTTCTGCGCGAGGCGGCACTTGCCCATCTGAAGTTGCGCCCGGACAGCCGTGTCGGAGGCGCTCCGTTTCGTCACTTCAGCGAACGCATTGTACGCGTTGTCAAGGTTGTTGGCATTCTGCCACGCCGTCCCGATTCCAAAGAAGGCGTCGGGAACGGAAGCGCTTTGTGGGAACTTCTGCACGAACATTTCCAACGCCTGCCGGCTCTCGTCCCACTTTAGTGTCTGCGCCAGACTGTAACTCAACCGCAACAGCGCGCGCTCGGTCACGGCACCCATGTTGCGGAACGGATCTTTATCGCGAAACGCCACGAACTGCGCGATGGCATTGGGCCAGTCTTTGCTTTGTACGAAGGCTTCCCCGGTCAGCAATACGGCTTCGCCCATCACGACGCTGGCCGGATTCTTGATCACCGCCTGCGTTTGCGCCAGCGCCAGTTTTCCTTCTTCTTTCGCAATCAGACAGGATGCAATGCGCAGTTTGAGACGCTCGGAGAGTTCCGGCGGCGGCGCATCTTCCAGCGCAGTCACCAGCAGTTCAAGCGCCGCGTCGTTCTGCCCGCGTTGAGCTTGCAGTTCCGCGAGTTCCAGCCGCGCGCGTCCGGAGAGTCCGGCCGGAGCTGACACGGCCAGTAACGCGGCATATTGATCTTGCGCCGCCTTTTCGCTGGGCTGCGGTGGAATTTCGCTCAAGTCAACGATCGGTCCGGCCAACGCAGGCAATGGCTGATTCGGAGGCGCGGTCTTCTTCATTTTTTCGAGAACTGCTGAAACTGTTTTCGCTGCCATCGTTTGGCGCACGGCGTCGATCTCCGTTTCAGCCAGTGCGCGATAGCACCACGCCGCTTCATACAGCATCCGCACATGCGATTCGCTGGCTTTCGCATTAGGCGCAACGGGTGCGAGCCGCGCCGCTTCGGACTTCAACAATTCCGCCGTCTGGCGCAATCCTGCGAGGCTGTCGGCAACGGCCTTGTTGGCCGCCGCAAGCTCTTCAGGTTTGGCCCCCGGCTTCTTTTGAGCCACATATCCGGCGGCCAGCGCCGCCTGCAATTCCTCGCGGCGGCATTGCCCGGCGCGCCACTGGGCGCGGGCGGCGTCCGGACTCTTTTCGAACTGCTTGACGATCGCCTCAAAAATCGCGCGCGCCTCGGCAACCTTTGCAGAATCCTTCAACGCCAACCCGTGCTCATATTGAATCTGTGGAATCCATTCGCTCCGCAGCGGATCTTTCTTGAGCGCTTCTTCATAGCGCTTCCGGCATTCGACCATCAAATTCACCGCTTCGGCCTGCCGGTTTTGCGTCCGCATCAACGTTGACATCCGGATCAGTGCCGTGGGTGCGACGGGATGTTGCTTCAGCGGATCGGCGTTGAAGCGATTGTACTCATTAATCGCGCCTCCAATGTCTCCTTGCAGCGCAATGCAGCGCGCCCGTTCCAGCACCGCGTAGGGCATCGTCGGGGTGTTGCCAAGTTCATTGAGTATCTTCTCGTAGATCGCCCGCGTCTGCGCGAGAATCTTCCCCCGTTCAACCGGATCGACGACAATCGTGGCCATGCGCTGGTAACAGTGGGCGAGCTTCAGAAGAGCATCGGCGGCCTGCGGCGTTTTGCCCTGGGATCCGGCATATTTATCAAGCAGCCGTGCGGCTTGTTCTGCCTTGTCGATCAGTTGAGCGGCCTGTAAAGCATCGTCTGTTTCGGCGGGAAATTGGCGGATGAGACAGTCGCCCAGCATGTAATTGACCGGCGCCAGTTCGCCGTTGCGCTCGGCCTCGAGAATTGCGTAGAGCGTTGCATGGGCATCGGCGGGCAATCCCCGTTTATACTGCGCGGTGCCCAATCCGTATCGCGCGAGGTTGACGTAGGAATACTCGGGGTATTTCGCAAGCAGGCGCTGGTAACGGCCGATGGCCACGTCGAATTTTTTCTCCCACGCTGCACGGTTTTCGTTCGCCTTGGGATCGTTGGCGGCAGCCATTGCGGACAGACAGGCATTGTCGGCTCCGCGAAACAGCACCGCGGCCAGCAACATGCTTTTGGGATAGGTCTGCTCGAACTTCTGACACAGGTCGTCCGACTCCTTATACAGTCCCGCCAAATGCAGCGCCGTCACTTGCCGTTCCAGAGCCATTTCTGAGCGCTCGGACGTGCCGAACTCGGCGCACACTTTGTCATAAGTCGCAGCCGCTTCTTTGTACATGCGCGCCGCCTGCTGCGTGTCGCCCATTTCCAACAGAAGATCTCCACGGCGATCTTTTGCGTCCGAATCCGACGGGCCAAAGGCTTTGGCCTTCTCCGCCGCTTTGCCAAAAATATCGATCGCCCCTTTCGCAATCGGATCAAAGGCTGGCGCATTGTTCGGATCCGCCGCGCCGACTTGCGAGCGCGCAAACCAGCCCATCGCTCGGTCGCCCAATTGAGGATGATTCTGCAGCGGCTGAAGAACTTTGACCGCCTCGGGGAAGTTGCGCGCCTGAACGAAACAGAATCCCTGGCGCAGCTTCGCCTCATCTATAAGGGGGTGGGCCGGAAACAGCGTCACGAACGCCGTGAAACCGGTCAACGCTTCGGTGAATTCACCCGCTTCGGCCGCAAGCAGCGCGCTGTGGAATGTCGCGCGAGCATTATAGTCCGGCGGCGGCTTGAGTAATGTTTCGAAACGAGTCCGGTCGTCCGGTTTCAACACCGCGGGGTTTTTCATCGCTTCACCGGCTGTTTTCTTCAGCGCCTCATAATCCGCCAGCAGCGCTTTGTAACCCGCGATGGCCTCCGGATTCTCGCCGGCAAGATGGTGCGTCCGGCTGAGCAGATAGCGCGCGTGGTTTCCAAACACTTGTTCAAACGGTGCCAGTTGACTCAGCGCGCGGCCGGCGGAAAGATAATCTTTCAGTGCAAAACTGGCGCAACCGGACTGGTAAATGGCGAGTTCGCGGAATGCAATTTTGACATACTCTTTATCGGCGATTGATTTTTGCGCAAGCTCGACGACCTCCTTATTCTTGTCGAGCCGCAAGAGCATGTCGCATTGGTCGCAGCGGCTGCGCAGTATCCATTCGCGATCGCTGGCCGCATCGGCAACAGCCTTGGCCTTCCCTTGTCCCGCGAACGCATCCGCCGCGGCAGCAAAGTTTTTCGCCGCCTCGGCAAACTGGTCGATCGCGCTCTTGCGAAGAGCGGCGGCTTCAGTGGGTTTTGCAATGGCCTGTTCCAGCGCCAGCAACCCCAGCTTCCGTTGGCACGACGCCAGATGATAGAGCGCAATAGGACGATCGGAAGAATCGGGCTGGCCCAAAACAGGTTGCAGCGCGACGATGACGGCAGCGTAATCTTTCTGCGGCAACTCAAGCAGCGACAGCGCCAGGCCGTAATTCGCGGCCGGCGCTTCCTTCTTCTGCGCATTCAGTTTGAGAAATTCGCGAAAGCGTTCGGCGGAGACGTCAAACTTTCCGTCATTGTAAGCGTGCCGGCCCGTATCCAAAATGGCCAAGCCTGCGGCATCCGCGCTGGGAGGCTGGGCTGGCGCTGGCGCGGGTGCCGGTACGGGTGCAGGTACAGGTGCGGGAGGCGGAGCGGGCGTTTCCCCGGTGAATGCCGACGGCAGCACTCCATTCGCAATGGAAAAAAAAACGAGGCTAGGCAATAGGCTGCGCAAAGTAGTGGTTCTCATGCCGATCTCCGGCGTTTCTGTGTGCATCGAGCGGCGGCGGCACCGTAAAAAATGAGCATTTTTCTCTTATAGATTATGTTAAGACGCTTGTCCAGCAACATAGATTCGTGCCAAAAAAATCGGGCGCGCCGGTTTACGACGGCTGGTTCCGCAAATGGTGATTGTACTACAGATGGCGTAGCCGCCAGTCACACCAAAGTGCTTAAATTTAATTTTTTAGCAAAGGATGTTTTAAGGCTTTGCGTTTCCAGCCCAAAAATGCAGTTGCCCCGCTGCATCGCCCGCGACGAAAGTCTTTCCGTCGTTTCGGATGGCCGCTTGAAGGGGCAGCGACGCATCGTTGGGAAACGCGCGCAGCGCCTTGCCGTCGGCTGCCCAAAGCCGCACTTGCCGATCGCGGCCCGCGCTGAGCAATTCACCGGCGGGGCCAAACGCGAGCGCGATGACGCCGTTGGGAATTTTGCCGTACACCCCCGTGGCGCGCGCGGGCGGATGCGCGTTGTTGTTCAGGATCGCGGGCCAGCCGTCCTGCACATCCCACCAGACAAGCTGGCCATCCTCGCCGCCGCTTGCGAGCATGCGGCTGTCGCCGCGCCACGCGAGCGCGCGCACTGCCGCTTTGTGTTCCGCCAGTGTGAGCAGAATGCCGCCGCTGGCGGTGTCCCAAAGAATAATACCGCCGGCACGGTCCGCGCTGGCAAGCTTGCTGCCGTCGGGGCTAAACGCCACGGCCGTAATCCAGTCAGTGTGCTTGGTGAGCTTATAGCGCAGCTTGCCATCAGTCGTGCCATAGACTTTCACGACTTTGCCCGAGCCTCCGAGCGCGATGAGTTTCTGATCGGGACTGAGGTCCGCGGCGAGCACGGCATCGGTTTCATCGCCTACGCTGGTGAGCCGCTTGCCGCTGCGAACGTCGTACAGCACGACACAGCCGGATTGCACCGGCTTGCCGCCCGCGACCATCAGCACCTGGCCATCGTGGCTGAACCGAATGACGTTCGGCTGGCCTTCCGGAAACGGCAGCGCGCCGAGCGGTTGCTGTGTGTTCAGATCGATGAGCCGCACATACTCCTGGCCGGCGACCGCGAGCAACGGCGCCGTCGGGCTTGCAGCCATGGCAACGACAGGCAGCGGACGTTTGGTGACCGGTGCCGTGAACGGCGGCAGTTTTTCCGGCATCGGTGGCGGGCCGTCAACCTTTGCCGCCGCGTTCGCAACGGGTTTGAATCCGATGTCACGCGCCGCGGCGAGCGACTGGCTCTCCGAAGATTCGCGCAGTCCTGTTTGGATCCACGTGCGAATAAGTTCGATCTGCGCGGCTGGAAGCGGCGCTTTCTTCGGCGGCATGCGGCTTTCGTCGTCAGTATCGGTGATAGCCTTGAACAACAAACTCGTGCTCGCGCGCCCCGCAACGACCGCCGCGCCGCCGCTGCCGCCCTTCAACACCGTGGCATGAGTGGAGAGATTAAGGCCGGCCTTATGCTCATCTTCGCCGTGACATTTCAGGCAATGCTCACGAAAAATCGGCTTGATGTGCTCGTCATACGTGATGACAGGTTCAGCGGCGAAAGCATTCGTCGCGAGATAAAGAAAGAGCAATGGAAACACGAGACGCATGGACACAATTCCGATTCTAATGATTGAAGATAAACTCGCTCGACGTCAACAGGCTCCAGAAAATATCTTCATAAACCTTGCGATCTTTGGTATTCGTGCCAACCATTTCGAGCAACGCCTTGAGCTCCGCCGCGTCGGGTTTGCGCGACAGCGCGCGGATGTACAGTTCCTCGATTATCGCTTCCGGCGGACGATTCGCTTCGATCGCTTTCGGCACCACTCGGCCCGCGCCCATCTGTGCCTGCATCGTGTCGCCGGCAATGAAGTGCAGCGTTTGCGACAGCGTCGGTTCCATCTTCGTATCGCACGCACACACCGTGGCTCGTCCGGCGCGGCCGAACGTCGTGAAGAACGGATCGCCCGTCATCGCACCTGTCGTATCGCCGCTCGATCGCGGGTACTGTTGAACCGCCTTGATGCCCTTTGGAAAAGAGCTGAAGGAGCGCTCGCCGTCCGTGGCTTTCACGATGGAATCCAGCAACACGTCGGCTCTCAAGCGGCGCAATTGCGAGCGCGAGAATTGGCGCTCGTCGGTGGCGTTTGTCTTGTTCGGCCTGGCGGATAGTTGATAGATGCGCGAGGTACAGATATCGCGCGCGAGCGCCCGCAAATTGAAGCCCGAATCGGCCAGGCGCTTCGCGAGGCAGTCGAGCAGCGGTTTGTTTGTCGGCGGATTGCTGACGCGCATGTCGTCAAGCGGCTCGACCAGACCCCGGCCCATGAAATGCGCCCAGATGCGGTTCGCCAGATTGTGCGCAAAAAGTTCGTTCTTCGGGGAAGTGAGCCACGCCGCAAGCGCCTTGCGCGGATCGACCCCTTTGGGCACGGGCGCTTCGCCGCCGAGCACGGTGGCCGGCATCGGGCGCTCATCGACGAGATGCTTCGCCGGCGCAGCAGCCATGTCGTTGTAAATATAAAACTCGCGCGGCTCGGAACCTTGTTTGCGTTTGATGCCGGTGAAGAAACTCACCCATCCATAGTAGTCGTCCTGCGTCCAGCGGTCGAAAGGATGGTTGTGGCATTCGGCGCATTGGATGCGCACGCCCGTGAGAAGCTGCGAAAAATCCGAGGCGAAATTCTTCGGCGTGAATTTCGTGTCATGCACGAGCATGGTATAGAAGTTCGCCGGCCCATTGGTGAGGTTGCTGCCGGTACTGGTGACTTGATCGGAAATGAATTCATTCAGCGGGCGGTTCTGCGCCATCTGATCGTGAATCCATTCGTAGTAAACCTCCGCCGCTTTCGTATCGGTGGCCGTCGGCGCGTAACCGCCGCCCTTGACGCGTAGCATTTCGGCCCACAGATCGGTCCACAGGTCTGTAAATCCATCGCTCTTAATGAGTCGGTCCACCAGCGCCGTGCGTTTGTCCTTGGACGTGTCCGCAATAAACGCGCGATACTCCTCCAGGCTGGGCAGTGTGCCGGCGAGATCCAGTGTCACGCGGCGCAAGAAAGTTTCGTCGTCGCACAACTCCGACGGCAACAGCCGCAGCTTTTGCAGCCGGTCATACACGATCCCATCGAATTCGTTCTGCACCGGCGGGTTCGTCCACTGGTAATTCTTATCGTCCGGCAGCACGATGACTTCCGAACCGATCGTGAAACGGTTGAAGCGCGCGAAAACAAATGTATCGCCGCGCCCGCCCGCGGTCACGAGGCCAGTCTTGCTGATCGCCGCCGTGCTGGGGTTGTTCGTCGCGAAGAGCGCGAGGTCGGTGACGTCCCGTTTCGATCCGTCCGAATAGCGCGCGGTCACCGTCACTTGCTCCGAGCCTTTGCCGCCTTCGAATACCATGCGCTCGGGCGCCAGTGTGATTTCCACCGGCAGCGGCACCGCCGCGGAATCGTCCAGCGCGCCCGCTTCAATCCAGCTCAACAGCGTTTTATAATAAGGGGAGTCTTTCGTGAACCGTTCGCCGCCCGTGTGCGGCACTTTGCCCGTGGCTTTCAGCAACAGAAGACTCTGCTCCGGCACCGCCAGATTCACTCTCCGCCCCACCAGTTCCTGCGTGATACGGTAGTAATCGCCCTTCGCGTCATAGCCGAACAGCGACAGCATGAACCCGTCTTTTCCGCGCGCCGAACCGTGACAGGTTCCCGTGTTGCAAGTCGCGCGAAAAAACACCGGCATGACGTCGCGGCGAAAGCTGGGCGCTTGAACGGCCTCTTCGGATACGGCAAGAGGTCCGGACGCGATCAGCGTGAGACAGGTAAATAACAAAAATGCTTTTGAGACCATCGTTTATCTCGCATTCGGAAGCGGCACCGCCGCTTGAGTGGTTGTCGCCGAGGCCAGCGCGGGATCGACACGCAGGATGCCTTTGCCGCTGCGCTGGCGAATTTCCTGACCGCGTTCTTTCACCACGATTTCACAGCTCAGCTCTTTGTATTGGCCCATCAACGCTTCATCGGACGCGGCAATCTCGAAGACAAGTTTGGGAGCGCCCGCTTTGAGTTTGGGCGCACTCACTACGCTGACCCCTTTCGGCAATCCGAGCAGTATGGCCTCCGCTTCGCCGTCGAAAGGCTTCTTGTTCTCAACATCCCAGACAATCTCCGCCTTCCCACCGCGGCGCACGGCGGTCGGATGATTCTTCAAGGCCACGTAAGGTTCGGCGACAATCAGATCGATGAAGCTCGTCGATGCGCGGATGCGTCCGGCGCCAAGGTAATACGAACCGCCCGTTGTCGAGGCGGTGACCGCGAGCTGCCATTTACCCTGCTTGGCATTGGTGTCCGCGCTGAGATGCATGATGGCCTCGGATTGTCCCGCCGGGATCGTCACCGTCGGTTCGCTCTGCACGCCCTGCGGCGTAAAATCGCATTGAAACTCCAGCGGATCGTTGAAGCCATTCTTGCGCGTAACTTTCAAGTGGACCGCCAGTTCGCCGTTTTGCGACAACGGAATCTGCGGCTGCACCAAATCAACCGAAAACGGCGCGGCATCGGTGACGGCCAGAGCAAAGTGGTCCAGCACGAACGATTGCCACGCATGGCCGCCGGAATGATTCAGAAATGGAAAACTCTGCTGAGAGTGGCTGACCAGCGGCGTGCCATCGACGGCTTTGACTTGCAACGTAATCAGCGCAACTTGCGGCGGTATGGAGGCATCGGCGATAAATTGGGCCTGAGTCTGTTTCGCGCCGGCGGGAATGCGCGGCGCAATCATGCGCACGCCGTTGGGCAGGCCGGTCGCGGCGAGTTCCATCTCGCCCTTGAAGCGATTGCCCTGGCCTTCGGAGAGATTGACGTTTACGGTCCAGCGGTCGCCCTGCGGGATGGCGATGCCGGTCAGCCGCGGGCACTCGACGCTGTCGATCACGCGCGCGGAAATGTACGTGTTCACTTCGTTGCGGACAGGCTCGATCTCGATGCGGTACACCGAAAGCGCATCGCCGAAACCGCGCATGTCGCTGATGGACAGCACATATTCGCAGTCCTCCTTCGGTTCCCACACGACGGATGGGTCCATCTGTTCTTTGCGTTGAATCTGGCCCGACATGGCATACAAACCGCGTGCTTCATGCGAAGCGTCGTCGCCTTCGATTTCAATCGTTTCGGAACCGGCGCGGCGGATCACAATGCGCGGATCCAGCGGCGTACCGAGCGAGCGAGCGAACACGCGCACAAGCCAGCGCTCGCCTTTCTTTACCGTGAGGCGGAAATTATCCACTTCTCCCGGCTGCTCGATGATGCCATTGAGCGCCGCGGGCAACGCTTTCACCAGCGTCTCTTTCGCGCCACGGTCCTCCAGAACGTTGTCGTAACTGCTCACGCGCATCGGCAGAAAAGAGGGCATGTCGTCAAAAAATGAAAAGTCGCCCTCGGTGGCCGGCAACGCGATGGTCTTTTTGATTTCGCCGGATGGATCGCCCAGCAGCGTCGTCAGCAACGGCTTGCCCGCGGGGCCACCGGCCGGATACGCGGCAAGCGGGCGGGTATTGCTGCCGATGTGGGCGAGGTAATTGCAATGGTCCCCCGAGTTGAAAACGCGCTGCTTGATCTCGACAATATAATCGCCATCGCGCGGCAGCATCGTGGAAATAATCGGGTCTTGCAGATGCAGCGGGTTGTCGTCGTTGCGCGCCAATTCGCGGCCTTCCGCATCGAGCAACCGGACCATGAGATCGAACTCCGAACCGCCATAATATTTTTCGGAGAGCCACACCGAATCGACTTCGACGGACAGATGCGTGCCCGCTTTCCCGGTCACGCGGTACATGTCCACATCGGCAAGCTTGGAGTTATCGATACGCCCTCGCACAGATGTATTGAGCGGCACGGCTTTCGCGGTCTTGAGCGTATCGTTGCCGCCCTGTTTGTCTTCGCCCTCGTCGATCACCGGAAATCCGGTGACCGCAAAGGTACTCAGCATCGTCAATTCCGTCGCGGTGCGCAGCTTGAACGGATGCATCCCAAGCGGGCAATCCGGAGCGATCTCGAAACGGCACAGCAGTTTGTCTTGAATGAAGCCGCCATGAATCCCGATGCGCGGTTCTTTCAAAGACGGCAGCGCCTTGATCTCGATGCACTTGATGCCCGGCCTGAAAAAAAGCACCTCGCGCGCATCCTTGATAAATGCGCCTTCGATCGTGACCTCCACGACGGTGCCGCGCTGGCCCGCGCGCGGCGTAACGTACTCGATGTGATGAACCATCGGTCCGGCGATCGCCGATACGGCGAGGCACAGTGAAATCGCAAGAATTAAAGCGGCACGCATAGTGTTAACCCAAATGAAAATACGGAGCGCAGACGTCCCCATTGAGGTGCTACGCAATCAATCCCTTCACCACCTTGCCATCCCTGATCATCTGAATCGGCCGCGTGCCGCCAAAGGCATTCAGCTTCTCATTCGAATCGATACCCAACTGGTGATACACGGTGCATAGGAAATCCTCCAGCGGCACCGCGTCGCGCGCCGGTTCCGCCGACGTGGCGTCGGACGCGCCGTACACCTGCCCCCGCGTGATACCGCCGCCCGCGAGAAGCATCGAATAGACGCGCGCCCAATGGTCGCGACCGTTGTCTTTGTTCACCTTCGGCGTCCTGCCAAATTCAGTCGTGACCATCACCAGCGTGCTGTCCAACATGCCGCGCTGATCGAGATCGGTAATCAGCCCGGAGATGGCGTGGTCCAGCGGCGGCATTTGATCGCGGCAAATTTCTTTGATGCCGACGTGCGCATCCCAGGACGCGTAGTTCACGGTCACGAATCGCACGCCCGCCTCAACGACGCGGCGCGCCAGCAACAAGCGTTCGCCCACAGCGGCCGGGTTCGTTTTAATTTTGGCGCCGCACCCATAGAGCTCACGCGTCGCGTCGGTTTCGCCGTCCAAAGAAAACGCCTGACGCGCTTTGTCGCTCGTCAAAAGCGAATACGCGCTGCGGTGAAATTCATCCATCGTGTTGAGCTTGTCCGGATCGGCGTCCATCTGGCGCATGTGCTGTTCGACAATCGCACGCGCCGATTTGCGGCGATCGAACTGATCCAGCGACATGCCCGCGGGAATATTGAAATCGCGCACCTTAAAGGGGCCGTTCGCACCGGGATCGGCATTGAGCTGAAACGCGCCGTACTTGCTGCTTAAGAATCCCGTGCCACCCTCGAAGCCATTCAAACTGGGGACCGCCACATAGGGCGGCAGACCGTTGCGCGCGCCAAAGAGATGCGAAATCACCGCGCCCATCTGCGGGTAATCGATGACCGTCGTCGGGATATAACCGGTGAACGTATGATACGTCGCCAGCGCGTGATCGGGAATTTTGCCGACGCAGGACCGCACGATCGTGAGCTTGTCCGCAACCTTGGCCAGCATCGAAAAATTCTCGCTGAGAATCTCGCCCGTCTTGGTCTTCACCACGCCGAACGCGCCGCGGTACTCGGTCGGAGCCTCCGGCTTCGGATCCCACGATTCCTGCTGCGACATGCCGCCGGGCAAATTCAGATGTATGATGCTCTTGGCCTTGCCTTCTTTAAAAAAGCCAGGCTCGACCGCGCGCGCTTCGCACCGCAACAGATCCGCGATGCTCAATCCCAACGCCCCGCAAACGCCAATGCGCATCACATCGCGGCGGCGCATGTTGTTCATCGTTTGAAAACCAGCACAACCGGAAGCGGACGGCATTTTCATGAGCGGGAACTCCTGTGATCGGCTCTCTATCAATCGACCCATTGCTACACCGCAATGGAGCTGAATGCACTATTTGGCATCGATTTACTTATTGCGCTCGGTGTAAAAAGAACTGCCCGACAAAAAATAGAAGTCCGAAAGGACCACCATGAACTTCCCAAAAGTGAATTCATTTCATCGCGTCTCAATCCAGATCGCATTATTAGTTATCCTCTTCCCAATCGCGCGGACTCAAGAGGCCGCTGAAATAAAATCAAAGGTTCCCGCCTGGGACGCGCGCGGCGTCCCCGGAACCGGCACTGCCGGCGCTCTCCCGTGGCAAGGCGCGACATCATTGCAAATCTCCCCCGATGGCAACCGCATCGTCGTCGGCACCATCGCTCCGTCTGATGATCCGAACGTAATCGTGCTCGACGCCACCGGCAAAATCGTCGCCCATCATGCGGTCGGGCAGCGCTGGATCGAGTCCGTTGCCATGCTGCCGGAAGGCACGTCGTTCATGGCGTTCTGCACGCACGCCAACGGAACGGCAAACGATTTCCCAACGGTGTTCATCCGCGGAGCACAACAGGCGATGCTCGCACCGCTCTGCGATCAAACGGGGTTCCGCACAGCCGCATTTCATTATGGCGATCATTCAAACCACCTCGGCATGCGCGCGCTGAGCTGCAACGACGGCATCTGGGTCGCCAGCGGCAACCGCGCGCTCTGGCACGCGAACGCCCAAACGGCCCCCACATTCACCACGAACATCGCAGTCGGCGACGACGCCGTGAGTCTCACGGCAGCGGCGCTGCCGAACGGCGTCATCGCGCTGGGCTTCGCGGTGCCGGTGTTGGAGGATCGGGCGACTCTGGACAACTTCTATCTACTGAAACCCGGCGACGAAAAGCCGCTGTGGGCGCGTACCAAGTTGCGTGAACTGCCCCCCGTGCCGAAGGCTGAGAAGGGCCTGTATGGATCGCCCACTCCGCGCGTCGGACCCAAGGAAGAGCTCCAACAATGGGACGTACCAGTAGTCGGCCCCCTTTCGATCGCACTGCACGCGAGCCCGGACGGATCACTGCAATCCGTCGCCACGGCGGATTATCGCGGCTGGCAGCGCTGGGTGCTATCGTCGGCAACGCGCCGCAACCAACACATCGGCACGCGCATGATGCCCGGGCGTCCGGTCGTATCGGTTTACGACGCACGCGGCACTCGGCTGCGCGTATTCGCGGCGGAATTATTCGCTGAAGCCGCGTGGCTCGATCTGCGTTTTCTGCCCGATGGAAAACGTCTCGTCGCGTGGCCGCATCGATGGACAAGCCGCGGACTCGGCGGAAGCCCCTTCCTGCCGGCGGACGCCGATGCGCGCGCCGTCTACCTTTTGGACATCGACTCCGGTGAAGTCCGCACACAGCGCTTGCCCGACGCCATCGCCGACGGCGTCGTGCTGCCAACAGGAGAGATGATCATCTCGTGCTGGGACGGCGGCTGCTACCGTTTCGGCATCGCGGAATTCTTCATCGGTGCGCCGCTGCCAAAACCGGTCTCGCTGAGTGGCCCAGTTCTGCTGGCCGTTCAAGCCGATGGCCAGCGCGTAATCGCCGCGACGGCCAACGGAATCGTAATCGGAATGGACTCCGCACTGCACGAACAATGGCGCTGCGATCTGAACCAGGCGCTGCCTCACGCGGAGAAGCCCTGGGTCGCCAAAGCCAGCGCCGTGGCCATCGTGCCGGGTGTTTGGAATCTGCCCGGAGGCCGCACCGAAAGCGACGCGGGCGGGCAGCGCGTGATCGAAGCGCCGGACGGCCTGATTCTCATCGAAGCGCACGCCGGATTGTCGTTCGAACGCGAATGGGAAGCCATCAAAAAAGCCGGCCTCGACCCCATGCGCGTGAAGTACGTGCTGGCGACGCACGAACACGGAGACCACGGGCCGGGCGCGTACTTGTGGCGCGTCGCGACCGGCGCTCAATTCGTCTGCAGCGAAGAAATGGCGTACACGATGCAGCATCACATTCCTTTGAATTCCGGCTACGGTTTTCACCCGCCCGTGCCCACGGACATCAAAATCAAAGAAGACAGCGAACTCAATCTAGCCGGACTAAAAGTAAGCGCGATTCGAGCGCCCGGACACACTGCGGGTTCGATGGCATGGGGCATCGAAAAAGACGGCAAGAAGCTGCTGGCCATCGGCGACTTGATCATGCCGCACGGCCCGCTCGGCTACGCGGGCAGCATCAATTTCAGCGCGACGGACGTGCTCGCCAGCCTGAAGAAATTGTACCAAGGAAACTACGATCTAATTTTACCCGGCCACGGCCCCATCCTTCCTCCAAGCAATTATCTCGGCGAAGGCATCGAGTCCGGCACGCGCGGCGATTGGGATAAAAAACTCGAACCAAAACCGGACCCTGTTTTACGGAAATAGGTAACAGATGCTCTCCATTTGTAAGCGTTCAGTTCATGACACGAAAGACCGCGAATTCACTTTCTAGTTTTCGTGTATTTCGTGGTCATTTCTTTGTGTTTCTGGGTGTTCTTCGTGCCTTTGTGCGAGAGCATTTCATGAGGACTGAACGATTGCCTCCATTTCCCTTTTTCCATTTTCCATTTCAAAGATTCTCGCAGCAGGTGTATGTCCAATTGAGCCACCTGATACTCGCTTCCAACACTTCTTCCGTACGGAGAATAAAATGAACCACAATTATTCGCGACGCGGCTTTATGAAAACCGCCGCACTCGGCTCTGCCGCCATGGGCCTGTATGCGCGCGCCGATGACAAAGACAAAACCGTCGCCGCCACCGATAAACCGCACGTGGCCTTCATCGGCGTAGGCGGAAAAGGCGAGCACAATCTTCAAGCCATCGGCGATACGGGCGTCAACGTCGTCGCCCTGTGCGACATCGATGCCCCGCGCCTTCAAAAAGCCTCCGCCAAACACCCGGACGCCAAAACGTATACGGATTTTCGCAAGCTGCTCGAACAGAAAGACATTGACGCCGTCGTCGTCACCACCCCCGATCACACCCATTACATTGCGGCCATGTCCGCGATGAAACTCGGCAAGCACGTCTACTGCGAAAAACCGCTCTGCCACGACGTGGCCGAAATCCGCTCGCTCACCGAAGCCGCGCGCAAGTACAAAGTCGCGACGCAGATGGGCAACGCCGGACACGCATCTGAATACATTCGCCGCCAAGTCGAATGGGTTCAATCCGGGCTGATCGGCACCGTCAAAGAAGTCCATTGCTGGACCGACCGTCCCACGGGAATGTGGCCGCAAGGCGTTAACCGTCCCACCGAAACGCCGCCAGTGCCCGAAGGCGTTGCATGGGATTTGTGGCTCGGAACGGCTCCCGAACGTCCCTACAATCCCGCGTATCATCCGTTCAAATGGCGCGGCTTCTGGGATTTCGGCACAGGCGCGCTGGGCGACATGGCCTGCCACATCATGGATTATCCATTCTGGGCGCTCGGACTGACCCACCCCACGTCCGTGGAATGCATTTCGTCGGAAGGCGCGACCAGCGAAAGCGCGCCGAAGAGTTCCATCATTCGATACCAATTCCCGGCACGCGGCGAAGCACCACCTGTCTCACTGACATGGTACGACGGTGGAAAATTGCCCGAGTGCCCCGCCGGGATCGATAAGATACCGACAAAAGACGGCGGCACCATGTACGTCGGCACGAAAGGCACAATGGTGCAACAGTTCGCCACCTGGCCGCAACTGGCCGGCGAAAAGAATTTCAAAGGCCCCGCCCCCACACTGCCGCGCTCGAAAAACCATTTCAAGGAATGGACAGAAGCCGTAAAAGGCGGCCCCCCCGGCGGCACAAACTTCGACTACGCCGGCCCCCTGAGCGAAGCAGTCATTCTCGGAAATGTAGCAGTCCGCCTGAACAAAAAGATCGAGTGGGACGCAGCCAACCTAAAAGCCACGAATGCCCCGGAAGCAGACAAATACCTCCGCCGCGAATACCGCAAGGGTTGGGAGATTTAACGCCAACCGTGAGTTCTTACGTTGCAAAAGATGCACATCCTGCATTTTCAATTGTCGAAATAAGAGCCGCACGAAAAAAGTAAGCGGCCAAGCCAGTCTCGATTGCCTCTTACAAGGCGAAATTCGTTGCAAAAGTTGCACATTGTGCTCTCGTCCTCCTTAAAACTGGGTATATTCCATATATTGTTGATCGGAAATAAGGCCTCAAATCACTAAATCCACGGAACGCCCATTAAGCACGCATCTATAACCTCCAGTGAATTCTCGCGCCCAACTCATCGCACCCCCTAAGTCAAAACGACCATTCTATAAAGCTAATATACACCCTAAACAAACCCTGTCAATTAAAAATTAATTTAAAAAATGCTCCGCGCTACGGCGCAAATTAAAGGCTCACAAAATCGAAAACATCAACAGAGCACTCGCCATTGAAAAGTAGCGCTCCGTAACGGAATTTCCTAACGCATTCCAGTCCCGAAGGGGCGAACTTCTATAGCCCAGGCCGGGTAGGCTTGGGTTCAAATGCCACCCGATTCCAAAAAGCCCCACCGGGGCGAACAACATTGGGGACGAGCAGGAAAGATCAAGAAACGCGTAGAGCGGGACGCCGTTCCCGCTCTTTGGCTCGCGGATTCAAGCGGGAACGGCGTCCGCCCCACTCTTCTTAATAATTTCCAATACTTTTTTCCCTGACCCGGGCTCGCTTCAAAGCCTTGCTCGACGATCACCGTGTCTCACTTCTGCTCTCGCCTCCCTACTTCCCGCGCTATAATGGTGCCATCGAAGCCGGCATCGGCAGTCTGAAAACACGCGCTCATCTTGAGGCCGCTCGCCATGACCACCCCTGCGAATGGAACTGCGACGACCTGGAAGCCGCACGACTCCAAGCCAACGAGCAGGCCAAACCCTGGGGCTTCTATCACGAGCCGCCCGACATCCGCTGGCTCGAACGCAAGCCCGTCGATTCGCTCGCGCGCCAACAGTTCGAACAATCCGTGCAGGAGATACTTCAGGAACTTCGTCAAGACAAACAGCAGCTCTTGCTGCCAGGTATACCACTCGGTAAGCGGGACGAGTCGTCCTGCCGCCGTGTGGCCATCAGCCGTG
>JBBRQD010000069.1:0-30355 GCA_038227045.1 Planctomycetota bacterium | reverse complement strand
GCGGTTTGCGCGGATCGGGAACCTGCTTGAAGGCATCGAAAAGCGAAATTTCAGCGGCAACACTCATTTTTCTGATCTCCTTTGAATAGAAGATCGGCTATTTCTCTACGAAAAATGAGGACTTTTGAAAGGCCCTGACGTTTACCAAGACTTCTACCGGAACCGCATACGGGAGGATCTCAATTACTTATACCAAGGGGAACTTCAAAAACGCGTTCGCGCCGTTGAACTTGACCCAACCGGCCATTGTGAACACACCCGTAAAAGTCCCGGTGCGGATCTTGATCAACGGCATTTCCAGCGAGTTCACCTTGAACTTGCTCTACACGTCGACCGGCTTGAAGGGCATTGCGAAATAATTCAGGTGGTGGCGCAAACGCGGACGGTCACTTGGCAGCCGCGTTTGCCGCCTGTATCTTCTGCCACTCCTGAACTGTTTCCCATGCGGTGACCTGAAGAATTTTGGCTGTGTCCTTGTCGATGTTAAACTCTTTGAAAGCGCTTGGCAGTCCTTCCGGGCTTTTGTTGTAGATTGGATAAAAGGGACAGACACGAAACTAAATAGATGCGTGTCTGTCCCTTGCGTCCCGCTCACCGCTCTATTGCTTATCGACGACAATCGCCGGTCTGGACAGGACGTTGTGGGAGAGTGCGCCGTAGTGATCGGAGCGCCAGTAGCGTTTGAAATCGTCGGTGGCGATTAGTTCCAGGCCGGGCGATGGGATTGCGGGGTTGCGCAGGATGTAGAGGTTTTCTGCTGCGATGTAACCGGCGACATCGAGTGTGTGGCCTGCTTCGCCGCCGGGGTATTCCGGCCCGATGAATTTGAAATCGATGACCACGGGCCGGCCGGCGTCGAGTTCCGATTTTAGAAAATCCGTGCCTTGTTTGAAACCGGCATCGTCCGGCGTGAAGGTGACCAGCTTCCAGTGCAGGCCGATTTTTTCCGACGCTTTCAGCAGATCTCCCCAATCGGTGCCGGTTCCCACCGGGCTGGAACACAGCCGCTTGAATTCCCATGCTCCAATTGTCTTGCCCTGGAAGCGCGCGAGCATCGCGGCCGAGGTGGCGCCGCAATTGTTGTAGCCTTGATGAACGTGTGGCGCTTCGACGTACGCGAACACGCCGGGTTCGCCTTTTCGATGGCGATAGTCGATCAGTTTCAAAAGATCCGCGCCTTCCTGCGCGGACATGTTGTCGGAAGGCTGCACGGGCTGGCCTGTCGGGCCAACCGGTTTCATTTGCGAGGCCTTGGCCCAATTGGCTCGGGCCTGCTCGATTTCGCCGGCCTGAAACTGGATTTCGCCGAGGACAACCAGCCCTGACACGTCGTTCAATTCCGCTGAGCGGGCGGCCAGCCGGCGGGCTTCCTGGGGATTGGCCGGGACGCCTTCGCCCGAAAGGCAGACCATCGCCGCGTTGACCGCCGCTCGGCCGCTGCCCATTTCCGCCGCCATTTTCCACGCCTCCAGCGCCTTGGGAATGTCCAGATCGATCCCTTGAGCGCCAAAATAACATTGGCCCAAATTAAACGCCGCTTGAGCGGACTTGTTCGCAGCGGCATGAAAGTAACCGAACGCCACCGCCGGGTTGCGCTGCACTCCGTGACCGGTCAAGTACGCGAATCCGATCAAATCCATGGCCGACGCATCGCCATGATCGGCGGCGAGATGAGCCCAGTGCATCGACTGCACGATATCTTTCTCGACGCCCTTGCCGTCGCGGTAGCGGAACGCAAGCGCAAGCTGCGCGTGAACATCGCCTTTCGCGGCTTTGGCGGTTAGTTCGTCCAATGAGGGCGATTCTTCGGCGCGAATTCCGATGATGAATAACAGAACGGCGACAGCGATGAGAGAGAGAATTTGTTTCATTTTGAATTCTACACCGGCGATGGAATGGTGGAGATCAGATGCTCATGGATTATTCGCGTTATTGGTGCCGGGCGCCAATGCGTGTGGCTACTTGGCGGGCGCGTTTGCCGCTTGTATCTTTTGCCACTCCTGAACTGTTTCCCATGCGGTGACCTGAAGAATTTTGGCTGTGTCTTTGTCGATGTTAAACTCTTTGAAAACGCTTGGCAATCCCTCCGGGCTTTTGTTGTAGATTGTGGCGAAGATCACGCAGGCGGTGAAGTAGTAGCCCATTGGGGATACATGCACCTCGCCGTACTTGAACTCGTCCATGAATTTTCGATCTTTCTTGATGACGTTGACCAGACCCGGGCCGCTTGGAACAAGTGTGGCGCCCGTATCCTTGGCGAGTTGAATGAGCGATTGATTGAAGGCGTCCTGAGCTTTAATTCTCTTCTCAACTATGTCGTCGCCGCTCACTTTCGCCCAGGGCCACGCGACATATTCCAAGAGCCGGATGTTTTTACTTTTGACTTCGTTGTCGAGCTTTTTTGCAAACTCCAGATTGACCTTCTCGGGGTTGACCATGTCGTTGAGATTTCCGGCAATGAGCACGATGTCCCAGGCTTCGTCGTGCAGGCGTTTCATGACTTCCGGCGAATTAAGATAATCCTGGTGTTTTGCGCCGCCTTTGATGAACGTTGAGGCCTGAATGGGGCGATCCACATCCGCCGCTTCCGAAAGGAATTGCACCGCGGCGGGAATATCGCAGGGTCCATATTTGTAAAGGCTGTGCCCAATGAAGAAGACCTTGTAGGGCTTCTTGCCATCGGCTTTCGGTTTCTCGCCTTCCCCGGCCCTCAAATCGGCAACCCCGACTATCAATCCGATCAGAACCCCCAACTGCATGAGCCATCGCGTTCGCATGGAATCTCCTTATTTATCGAGCGGTAATGTTTGCGCCTTTGATCGATTCTACACCGTCAATGGCATACAGTTTAGAAAAAGGATTATGCGTCTAAGGACAGGTCACCTCGCATTTTTTGAGGGAATTTTGAAGTCCGGGCTACTGTCCCTCTTGATCTTCAAGGATATGAGGGAGGTCGTGCACTATGTGCATATTTGAAGTTATGGCGGCGGTTGAGGTTGTGTTTGTTTACGAATTCCATTGGATAAAATGTTCGGGGTCGTGCTTGCAATTATGCCTCACGCATGTTAAAGGTCTTTCCATCTTCACAAAAAAAGAGGATCACATACTTAAAGAATTTAAGGAATTCGCGGTAAAAGGGAATGTCGTGGATATGGCGGTCGGCGTTGTGATCGGTGCGGCTTTCGGCGGCATCGTCTCCAATCTCGTCGAAAACATCATTATGCCGCCGCTGGGTTTTCTCGTGGGCAAAGTGGATTTCTCCAGCCTGTTTATTCCGCTGGATGAAAAAGCGCGCAAGGCGGCGGAGTCGGCATCGCCTCTTGAGGTTCTTAAAAAAGACGGCGGAACGGCGATCAAATACGGATTGTTCATCAACAGCTTGATCAACTTTTTGATTGTGGCGTTTGCGATTTTTATGGTGGTGAAATTAATCGCCAGACTCCGCCCGCCGGCACCTCCCGCGCCACCGGCTACAAAGGATTGTCCGCAGTGCGCCATGGCGGTGCCTGTTAAAGCCGTGAAGTGCGGGCATTGCCAGTCGATGCTGAATTGATTCACCATGGGTTGAAAGTCGCTTCCAAATTCGATTAATTTAGTGGGTTTTGTGCGAGAATAAAAAATGCTGATTCCGGGACACATAACCTTTGAAATGCGTTGACAAATAAAAAAAATCTGGGAAACTCTTTTCGATTCGCAGGACAATTCAGTGCCGTCATATTGCGCCCGGTCGAAAAGTGCGCGAGGAGGATCGAATGCGTTCATCCAGGATTTTGCTGTGTGCGTCGCTCGTTTTGGCGGTTGCCGCGCATGCGGAAACAATCGTCGGAGGCGGCTATGGTTCCGGTTCGGCCTACGGTTCCGGTTCCTCGTATGGTTCGAGCTACTCCTCGACATCGGTGGGCACTTCTGGCGGAACGCTTGAAAAGCAGGCCAACGCCAGTTACACGACGGTGGACGAAAACCAGAGTATGAAAGTCCAGGCCGGACGCTACTTCCTCAGCCGCTGGTACGATCTGGTTGACATCGTGGATTTTTCCATCGGAGCCGGCCCTGGGTTTCTGATCAACGCACGCGCCACGAAATTCGCTCAGGTGGGCTTCGGCTATTCCGACGCGTACCGCGTGGGATTCCGCGGCCGCAGCGCCGGTGTCTGGCGCGAAAAGCGCTTGGAAGCGGGCGTCAGCATCCTTTATTATCAGAAAATCAAACGTGAACGCGTAACCGGCTGGGTTGAGGATTTCCGTTCGGACAAGATGGATTTGGATACAGCCACTGTTTATCAGAACAACGCCGATCGCTCGTTCCTTGGAATTGGGGCCACGTTCCACGCGTTGATCCTGGTTGATATTAATGTTCGCCCCGCACAGGCCGCCGATTGGGTTCTGGGATGGTTCGGCATCGATGTTCTTGACGACGACACATGCAAGCCCCGGCGAAATAAAGACCTTTGATCTATGTATTGAGATCGAAGAGATCAGGTTGAAAATGAGGGGCTGGCGAATTCGCCAGCCTTTTTTACGGGCAGATGAACAGCACGAAACGATCGAAAGCACGAAAGGAAACGAGATGAATTTGCCAGTAGCCCGCTTGGTTCTTGAAGACGGCAGCGTCTATCGGGGGCGCGCCTTTGGCGCGGCCGTGGACCGCACGGGCGAAGTGGTGTTCAACACCTCCATGGCCGGCTATCAGGAGATTCTCACCGATCCGTCGTACACCGGCCAGATCGTGACGATGACCTATCCGCTGATCGGCAATTACGGCGTCAACGCACAGGATGTGGAGTCCAACAAGCCGCAGGCCGACGGATTCATCGTCCGCGAATTAAGCGCGCTGCGCAGCAATTATCGTTCGGACGATGACTTGTCAGGCTATTTGAGCAAGGCCGGAGTGCCCGGCATCGAAGGCCTCGATACGCGCGCTTTGACGCGCAAACTGCGCTCCGGCGGCGTGATGCGCGGCGTGCTCGCGTGCTCCGAAAATTCCGCGAAACTCGCCGACGGCGACCTCGTCGACCGAGCCCGATCCGCGCCCCAAATGGAAGGCTTGAATCTCGCCGAAAAAGTGAGCTGCAAGAAGGCCTACGAATGGAACAGCGGTTTCTGCGAAGGGTTTTCGAATAATCAGGTGCCCAACGAAGCGCCCACGGCCGGACCGCGCGTCAAGGTTGTCTGCGTCGATTACGGCGTCAAGACCAACATCCTGCGCTGCTTGAACGACTCGGGCGCGGATGTGACCGTGGTGCCCTCGACAGCGACCGCCGCCGATATCCTCGCGCGCGGACCGGACGGCGTGTTTCTCTCCAACGGTCCCGGCGATCCCGCCGCGGTGACGGGCGCACCGGATTTGATCCGCGGACTGGCCGGAAAAGTGCCGATGTTCGGCATTTGTCTCGGTCACCAATTAATGGGCCTCGCTTTCGGTGGCCGCACCTACAAACTAAAATTCGGGCATCGCGGCGCAAACCAGCCGGTCTTCGAAGCGAGCACCGGAAAAGTTGAAATCACGAGCCAAAACCACGGCTTCGCGGTAGACCCGGAAAGCCTCGCCGCTGAGCGCGTCGAAGTCACGCACATCAATTTGAACGACAAAACAGTTGAAGGCCTATGCCACAAAGAATTCCCTGCGTTTTCAGTTCAATATCACCCCGAAGCCTCGCCCGGACCGCACGACAGTTTTTACTTGTTCGGACGCTTTCGCGAGATGATTTTGAAAAATCGAAAGAAGTGAGACACTAGCCACTAATCCCTAACCACTGACGCCTAAAACCCATGAGCCTTACGCCCGACATCGATACCTTCCTGAAACTCGCCGCCGCCCACCCAGGCAAATTAATCCCGGTGTCGCGCAGTTTTCTCGCCGACGGACTCACCCCCGTCGCAGCATACCGCCGCATGCCGCCGAGCGATTATGCGTTCCTGCTTGAGTCGGTCGAACGCGGCGAACGCATCGGCCGCTACAGTTTCGTCGGCAGCCGCCCCGACGTGATCTTCCGCGGCGGCGTGTTTCCCAAGCCGCACTACTCGATTGAAACCGCCGCAGGCGCCTGCGTCAGCCACGACGGCGATCCGCTTGAAGCGCTCGAAAATTTCTTGAAACAAAATCGCGCCGTTCAGAGCGACTCGCAAATTCCCGTTCCACCTTTCGCAGGCGGCGCGGTCGGTTATCTGGGCTACGATGTCGTGCGCCTGATCGAGCCGCGACTGATGGCCCATCCGCCCGCGCGCGCCGGGTTGGAAGACGTGCCGGACATGCTCGTGCCGATTTACAAAACAATCCTCGCCTTCGATCACGTCTCGAAAATCGCCACGCTCGTTCACCACGTCGATCTGCGCGAAACGATGGATCCGCACGCCGCGTATAAAAACGCCGGCGAGATTATCGAGCGCGTCGTCAAGTGCCTGCGCGAGCCGCACGAAGAACCGATGGACGAATTGCCCGCGTCGAATCCCACCGCGACCGCGCGCTACACCAGCAACGTCGACCGCGACAGTTTCTGCAACGCCGTCGAAAAAGCCAAGCAGTACATCTCCGCCGGTGACATCATTCAGGTCGTGCTCTCGCAACGCCTCTCGTGTCAGACCAAGGCGCACCCGTTCGAAGTCTACCGCAGCCTGCGCACCATCAACCCGTCGCCGTACATGTTTTACCTGCGCATGGGCGCTCTGCATCTCGTCGGCAGTTCGCCGGAAGTCATGGTGCGCGTGGAAAACGGCGCAATCACCGTGCGCCCCATCGCCGGCACGCGGCCGCGCGGCAAAGACGCCGCGGAAGACAAACGCCTGGCCGAGGAACTGCTCAACGATCCAAAAGAACTCGCCGAACACACCATGCTGCTCGATCTCGGCCGCAACGATGTCGGCCGCGTCTCCGAATACGGCAGCGTGCACGTCAGCGAAAAAATGATCATCGAAAATTATTCGCACGTCATGCACATCGTCTCGAACGTCTCCGGAAAAATGCGTGCGGATTTGAACGCCTTCGACGTCTTCGACGCCTGCGTCCCCGCTGGAACAGTTTCGGGCGCCCCGAAAATTCGCGCCATGGAAATCATCGACGAAGTCGAATCGGACCGCCGCGGCCCCTATGCGGGCGCGGTCGGCGTCATGGATTATCTCGGCAACCTGAACACCGGAATCGCGATCCGCACATTCGTCATGCAAACCCAGCCCGACGGCACATTCAAAGCCCACGTCCAGGCCGGAGCCGGGATCGTCGCCGATTCAATCCCACGAAACGAATACGACGAAACCCTGAACAAAGCCCGCGCGCTGCTCCGGGCGCTGTCGGCCGCGGAAGCACGCCTGGGCGTTTGAACCGCAAAACGGCGAAGAATTTTAACCGCGTTTATCCGCGAAGATCGGCGTTATCCGCGGTTAAAAAGCCGTTGCCGTTTTAGCGGTTGCACGCAAAAAACTTTCAGTCAGAATACCACTCTCAAAGAAACTTTTTCCAATCCGAATTGGCGGTCAAAAGGAGCCATCAAAATGCTTAATCCCCGCGTTTTTTCCGGTGCCATGGTGTTGGTTTTGTGCTCATTTATTCTCAGCGGGTGCGGTCAAGGCACGGGCACTTCGACGACCGGCGGTGGGACGACGGGGGCTGCGGCGGCGGGCGAGGACACGCTGACGAAAATTAAAAAGGCTGGCGTCATCAAATGGGGCGCGGACTCCGGCGGCGGCGCACCGTATGTCTACGGCGATCTCAAAGATCCGAATCACATCATCGGCTTTGAGATGGACATGATGGACAAAATTGCCGAACACATGGGTGTCAAGCATGAGCGCGTGCAGGCCGAATGGGCCAGCCTGCTCGAAAACATGAAAGCCAAACGCACCGATATCGTGCTCAACGGCATTGAAATCAACGAACTGCGGCTCAAAACGTACCTCTTCAGCCAGCCTTATTTTAAATACGAACAGCAGTGGAGCGTGCGCGCGGCGGACAAGGATGTGCTCAAATCCATGGACGACCTCAAGGACAAAAAAATCGGCATCCTCGACGGGACCGAAGCCGGCAACGTGCTGAAGCGCGCGGGATTCAAAGAAGACCAGATCAAGATTTACCCCGACTCCAAGACGCCCTACGACGATCTAAAGATCAAGCGCGTCGACGCCATCCTTGCCGAATCGATCATCGCCGATTTCTATGCGGGCAAGGACAAGGAAATCTTCAACAATCCCGCCACGTTAGCGCCCGGAATATACGGCGTGGCTCTGCGCAAGGAAAAAGAAAGCGACACGCTGCTGGCCGAGATTGATCGCGTGCTGAAACTCATGAAGGAAAACGGCGACCTCGCCGCGATTTATAAAAAATGGAACATCTGGAACGATAAGCAAAAAGAACTGGGGATCGTCGAAAAGTAATGTGGCGCTATCTTGTCGAAGACATCAAAATTGACAAACTGATTTATGCCGCGCGCTGGCCGCTGTACCTCACGGCGCTCAGCATGCCGTTGGCTGTCTTCTTCGGCTTGATCCTCGCCTTGATGCGCATGTCTCGCTCGCGCCTGCTCTCATGGCCGGCGACGGCGTACATTGAAGTCATGCGCGGAACGCCTTTGTACGTGCAGTTGTTCCTCGTTTACTACACGTTGCCGCAGATCGGCCAGGCGCTGCACACCGATTGGCTGACGCTCGATTCGTTTCCGACGGCAATACTCTGCCTCACGGCCAACTATGCCGCATACGAAGCCGAAATTCACCGTGCCGGACTTGAGGCCGTTGACAGAGGGCAGCGCGAAGCCGCGCTGTCGATTGGCATGAACCAATCGCAGGCGTTCTTTCTCGTCACGCTGCCCCAGGCATTTCGCATCATTCTTCCGGCCGTCATCAACGACGCCATCGCCATGCTTAAAGACAGTTGCCTGGCCAGCGCCATCGGCGTCATGGAACTGCTTAAAGTCGCCGAAGGCATCGGCAAGAACTCGGAAGTCGGCCTCCCGAACATGTACATCGCGGCGGGACTCCTCTACATGATTCTCTCGCTCGCGTTTTATTTTTTAGGCAAGTTCATCGAGAGCAAACTCAAGGCAAGAGGCGGCGCCGAACTCCATATCGATGCGCATCATTGACACCGAGACCTTTCATGCAAAGCACGGAACACACTCCAGCCGCGCCGCCCGTTGAGGCAACAACCGGCGAAAAAATCCTCGAAGCCCGCGGCATTCACAAAAGCTTCGGCGCCAAACAGGTGCTCAAAGGCGTCGATCTCGATGTCGCCAAAGCCGAAGTGCTGACCATCCTCGGCCCGAACGGCTGCGGCAAATCGACGTTCCTCCGCTGCCTGAATCTTCTCGAGCAATACCAGCAGGGCAGCGTGCGCCTAAAGGGGGAACTTGTCAGCGAAGGCCGGCCGGAGAATTATCAACCCAGCGCCCAGGATCAAAACAACGCTCAAAATTTGCGGCAGCGCGTCGGCATGGTCTTTCAACGCTTCAATCTTTTCCCGCACATGACAGTCCTGCAGAATGCCATGAGCGGCCCGAAATACGTACTGAAAAAATCGGATGAAGAAGCCCGTGCGATCGCCGAAAAAACACTGCGCAAAGTCGGCCTCTGGGAGAAAAGCCCCTGCGATCCGCAGACGCTCTCCGGCGGCCAGCAGCAGCGCGTCGCCATCGCACGAGCACTCGCCATGAATCCCGACGTCATGCTCTTCGACGAAGCGACCTCCGCGCTCGACCCCGTCCTGACAAAGGAAGTATTCAAAGTCGTCCGCGAACTCGCCGCGGAAGGCATGACCATGATCCTCGTCACCCACGACATGGACTTCGCCCGCGACATCGCCCACCGCGTGGTCTTTATGGAGGGTGGAGTAGTTGCGGCTCAGGGCAGTCCTCGCTACATTTTCGATGAACAGCCGACTGAGGGGATCAAGAAGTTTTTAGAGAAGGGATGATTCCGTGCCGCTTGCGATTTCAACAGCGCAGCCAAACCGCTCCTGGCAGTTTCGCCTTGCCGATCTGCTTTTCGTGACGCTGTTGAACGGCGTGCTTTGTGCGCTGATTCTTCCAGTCTTTTTTACGGAATATCATTCCGCAGATCCTGGTACTCCGTATCCGAACATTGGTATTGTGACGCGTTCAATTTCCGTGTTTGTCATTCTCGCGGGCACCGTGGCTCTTTGGTTGAGCGCGGGGGGAGTGGTACTCGTGGGAAATCGCGCGAATTGGCCGCGTGCGAAAAAATGGGTGAGCGCCGGCGTGCTCGGATTGGGGATGGGGATCGCCTTGCCGGCGTCGCCGGGAATGCTCAGAGCGTTTGCAAAGCTTTTCGATAATGGAATCAGTCACGGCGATGAGATGCCGGGCTTCGGAGGAATCAGGATGTATTGCACGGCACAAGACATTTATCACCGCGCTGACTACAATCACGATGGAATACTTGAGTATGCGATGAGCATTGAAGGAACTTATGGTCTGACCGATACCAACATTTGGTTAATAAGTCGAAATTTGGCCGCTGCGTTCTATGGCGATGGGCGGAAGGGACGCTTCACGGGATACGTTTACAAAGCTCTGAAAGGCCAGGGGCCGCACGCAATGGGTGGACGGTGCAGCTACATTTCCATCGATTCCTCTGGAAAAGAACACCAGACCGGTGGATATGCTCTGGTCGCCGCTCCGGCGGTATACGGGCCCGGCTATTTTAAATACACATTTTTGGTCGACCATCATGGCGTTGTTTACGCCGCTGATTTCGGAAACAAAACACCCGAAGTCTTCAAATCCATGACTGAATTCGATCCCGATCCGGCGGTGTGGGAAGTGGCACCTTGAACAAACCTGGCTTATGCGCTCTTCTTTGCTCGGACTTTTGATTTTTCCACTGGGCCAAGCCCGACTTGCACCCCTTCCCCATCAATAGGAAACTCCTCCAGCAACGCGTAAAGATCGTTCCGAGTCACCGCATTCAAGCGCGCCAGCATATCTTCAGCGGTCAACAATTCGCGGCGAGTCATCCACTGATGCATCAATTGCCGAAAGCGGCTGAAAGGCGTCTCAGCGGCAAAGACAAGCGTCGTGCGCGCGCGATTTTTGACGCGCTGCAGCTCGGCTTCTTTTATCCCCTTCTTAAGTTTCGCGGTCTCCGCCCGCAGGATGCCCGCGACCTTCTTCGACTTGTCCGGATCGCAGGCCGCGCTGACGGCCATCAAACCCGCGTCGGTGAAACCCCAATAACCGCCGCCCGCATCCTCCGCCAGTCCGGTGTGGCGCAGCGCCCAGTACAGCCGCGAGTTTTGGTCATCGCCCAGAATCGCGCCCAGCATCGACGCCGCCGACGCGCGCTTGTCGCTCAATGGCAGCATCGGCCACATCATCACGATATTCTGGCGCGCCACATCTTTTTTGTGCACTGCTTTATGCCCGGCGTGGAATCCCGGCGTGCGCGACGTCCGGTCCGCACGCGGGCCTTTGCGCGAACCCCAAAGTTCCTCGACTTGAGCCATGAATTTCGCTTCGTTCACATTGCCACATGCGAACAGAGTGATGTTGTTCGGCACGTAACGCGCGTCGAAATAATTTTTCATTTCGTCGCGCGTCAGTTTCCCGACCGAACGCGGCGTGCCGAGAATATTGCTGCTCAAGCGATGCCCCGCAAACGCCAGCTTCATCGCTTCTTCGAACGCGACATGGTCCGGCATGTCCTGGTAGCGCGCGATTTCTTCGAGGATCACTTTTTTCTCGGTCGTGAACTCGTCTTCCGGCAGGCGCGAGTGCAGCATGTCGGTGAGCAATTCAAGCGCGCGCGGCGTTTCGTCATTCAGCACCCAGGCGTAATAACACGTCTCTTCCCAGCTCGTGAAGGCGTTGTAGCGTGCACCCATCTGGTCGAAATCGCGGTTGATCTCCATCCAGCCTCGCTTATGCGTGCCCTTGAACATCATGTGCTCGAGAAAATGCGAGACGCCGTCGTATTTGGCATCCTCGTCGCGCGCGCCGGTCTTGATGGTGAACCCGACAGCGGTCGAGACCGCTTGCGGAATGTGCTCAATGACAACGGTGAAACCGTTGTCGAATTGGTTCAGGCTGAATTGTTTGCGCATGGGGATGAGTTTCAGATTCCAGGATTACAGTTTATGGATTCTTTCAAACACGAATCGAATCGTGAATTATAATGGAGACGTTCGCCGCGCGCATGTGTACAAAAGAAGTATAAAGCGGTTACGATGTTTGAGTTGAACCACAAAGAGCCATACACCATGAAATCCGAACACCTGACAAAGTTGCTGACAATCCTTGCGCTCGCGTTCTGCGTTCCCGCCGCGCGCGCCGCCGATCTTCAAGCCAAGACAATCGACGGGCAGGTCATTCAGGGCGAGTATCTCGGTACCGAAAACAATATCGTCCGCATCAAAACCATCTACGGCACGGTGTCGATTCCCTCCAAAAATATCGTGACGCTGCTGGCGGTGAGCCTGCCGGATAAACCCGAGGGCGTGCCTGCCGTCAAGGATGACGTTGCGAATCTCGACGCGCTCGTGTTCAAAGAACCGAAAAACGTGAACCTCGCCTCGCTCCTTGCCGCGCGCATGCCCCGAATCCCCGAAGCCGGAGTGCAGAGCCGCATCGAACTCTTCCGCCTCATCCGCAATTTCGGCGACAGCTCCGACGCGTCGCGGCTGAAAATCATTCGAAATCTGGGAAGTTATGGATTAATGGCATATCCGTACATCGAAGGCTCGTATGTCGAGCCCCTTGATTTGAACGACAAGGTCCAATTGGTTCAAGCCGTTTCGGGTCAGCGGAAACCATACAGCGCGCAGATATTTTCACAAATTCACGCCAGTTTGCTGGCGGACATGACGCGCGTATCCAGTGCCGCCCCACAGCTTCCAACGGAAATCGTGACCAAGCGCAACAACATCGTCACGCGCGAACAGCACCTGCGCGGCGTGGCGAACAACATTCGCTTGATCGAAGGGTACGCGTCCCAGTCGGGCGGGCCGTTCAATGCGCTCTTTCTGTTGACGATCTACAAAGATCGATACGGCGCGAATTCGGACGCGCTGTTAAAGGATCTGTTGTCGGACCGTGCGCGTCTGGCCGCAACGGCAATCGATTATAAAAATCCGGCCACGGGCTGGACCGTCGGCGACCGTGTGGCGCTGATTGAAATGACCTTTCCGCTTTATTTCAAGGACAACGACGACCTGAAAGACTTGGCTCAAGATTTTCTAAAAAAACTGCTCCCCGAAAAGCATCCCAAATGGGACACGCCGCAGGCGGAATGGTTCGAATGGTGGGGCAAGCAACGGGATGAGCTCTTGAAGGCGAAGTAATTCGCGCCTTAAATAAATCTACGTCTTAATTCAACGCGGATTTTAGCCGTTTCGCCTGAATTTTCACCGCCAATAGATTTTTTTGCAATTCGCTCAAGTTTCTCTCTTGGAATTAGGATAATATTATATGTCATGGCGAACTTGAATTCGCGCTTTTCAACCCCAAATTTTAACCCGTGAGGAACCGACCGATGGCCGCAAAGCCCCCCAAAGAAGACGCCAAATCAGCACGCGCGCTAAAAGAAGTCGATGTCGAAAAACAGCGCAAGCAGGAAGCGCTGAAGCGCGCGGTGGACATGATTGAAAAGAATTTCGGCACGGGTTCGATTCAGACGCTGACCTACGACGGCTCGCGGCACATCCCCTCGATTTCAACCGGTTCGCTGGCCATCGACATGGCCTTGGGCGTCGGCGGAATTCCGAAAGGGCGCGTCGTCGAAATCTACGGCCCGGAATCCAGCGGCAAAACGACGCTCGCGTTGACCATCGTCGCCAACGCCCAAAAAGAAAACGGCGTGGCCGCATACATCGACGCCGAACACGCGCTCGATCCGCAGTACATGAAAAAGCTCGGCGTCAAACTCGACGAACTGCTCGTCAGCCAGCCCGACACCGGCGAACAGGCGCTGGAAATCTGCGAACAGCTCGTGCGCTCCGCCGCCGTAGATGTGGTCGTGATCGACTCCGTCGCCGCGCTCGTGCCCAAAGCCGAAATCGAAGGCGAAATGGGCGACTCGCACGTCGGCCTCCAAGCCCGCCTGATGTCGCAGGCCCTGCGCAAACTCACCAGCGCCATCGCGCGCTCAAAGACCATCGTCATCTTCATCAATCAAATTCGCGAAAAAATCGGCGTCATGTACGGCTCACCCGAAACGACACCCGGCGGCCGCGCGCTGAAATTTTACGCCTCGGTGCGCATCGACATCCGCCGCATCGGCATGATCAAGGACGGCGAGACCGTGATTGGTTCGCAGTGCAAAGCGAAGATCGTAAAGAACAAAGTCGCGCCGCCATTCAAGCAGGCGGAATTCGAAATCATGTACGACAAGGGTATCTCCTGGGAAGGCTCGCTGTTGGACATGGGCATCCTCTGCGGAGTAGTCGAAAAGAGCGGCTCATGGCTGGGCTACGCCGGCAACCGCCTGGGCCAGGGACGCGAAAACGCCAAGAAATTCCTGGTGGAAAACGCCCCCATCGCAAAAGAAATCCACGAAAAAATCATGTCCAAGCAGGACGAACTGGTGCGCTCGGACGTGCTGAAAGCAGAGCCGGAAGGAAGCGAAAAGCCGGCGGCCGCGGACGCCGGGGAATAGTCCGCAGAGACCGAAGAAACAGTCGCATGTTAATTGTTTGACGCGTAGCCCAAAAGACCCCGGCAGGGGTCAAAGAAGGTAGCCGGGGGTTGAGACCGCAGGTCGATACCCCCGGACACATCGCCCCAACCGATCCTTCACCCCGGCAGGGGTGACAGAAGAATTCACACAAGACCCGCAAAGCCAAGCGGGACAATCTGAATTGATTTGCCCGTCGCTTTGTGCGTGCTAAAGTGCAGGAGGATACATGCTGGACCGGCCCACCAGCGAAGTTGGCTATGAGCCGCCCAAGAAATGGAACGGCCAAAAAGTCAAAAATCCAAATGGACCAGGCGGCGGCTGGCCCGATGTGAACGGAAACGTATGGGTATCCACGAATCATAGAGGCACCCATGCTTGGCATTGGGATGTTCAGCAAGCGGATGGTAGTCACATAAATGTCTATCCAAAGGGCGAAGTAAAATGAACGCAATTCGACGACCAAAAGCTTCTATACGGTTAGTAAAGCTAATAAGCTTCGAGGGAAGTCGCGTTCCCCCCGACGATATTTGTCCGAACGAAAATTATTGGTTGTTAGTGGGAAAAGCCGGAAAGGTAATCGCCGAATCGGGGCCGGAACCCCACATGAAAGATCGCGTTCTAATTCAGTTCAACGATAATCTGAGCGAGCTAGGCCTGGAAAATCACAACGCACAACCGAATGCGTTGTGGATTCTGAAAAACGATTTGGAGTTTTTGAAAGTGCAACAACCAAGGTTGCATTCAAGACCGACGCATTCGGAGAATTCGGCAAAGCCGGTTTCCAGGATCTAGCTGAAATGAAAAAACCGTTGCCGGATTTTACCAAAATTTTCATCCAAACCAGTTCCGCACCGCTCGATTTCAATGTTCGACCCCGAGGTAATTTTAGCCACGATATTATTTATTTGAGTAGTTATCTTCATGATGCTACTTTCAAACTCTCCGATTTGAAAATTCAAGATGACGTTTTAACAATCAATCTTGAACGTGATCGATGCTCGAGCAAAAATCCAAATATGCCGGCGATAAATTGTAAATTAACAATTTCGCCTATCTTGAAATGTAAGCTAACAATTGACATTGACGGACGCGAGGCGGGTAAAATCTCCCAACACTGCTTTGAGATACGGCGTGTGCAAGAGAAGAGCTGCGATACCGATGAAGGAGAATCGTTCGTGCGGTTGTCGATTGAGGGCTCAACTACATGCCATTGCAAACTCGTCGTCGATATCAACGAGCCTCCACAGATATCATTAAAAGACGCGACGAAAAAACAGAAGTCGAAGATCAGTGCTACGCCATAATCTCCTTCACCATCTTCCCATGCACATCCGTCAGCCGGTAATCCCGCCCCGCATAACGGTACGTAAATTTCTCATGATCGAAACCCATCAGCCGCAGCACCGTCGCATGCCAATCGTAAATGTGAACTTTCTTTTCCACCGCCGCGAATCCGAATTCGTCCGTCGCGCCGTGGACGTAGCCCCCCTTGATTCCCCCGCCCGCCATCCACATCGTGAAGCCGTGATGGTTGTGGTCGCGGCCATTAATTTTCCCCGCGTTCGATCCCGGCGTGGGCATTTCGACGACCGGCGTGCGGCCGAATTCGCCGCCCCAGATCACCAGCGTGTCGTCCAGCATCCCGCGCTGCTTCAAATCTTTTAAGAGCGCCCCGATGGCCTGATCGCACTGTTTCGCCAGCTTGCGATGGTTGACTTCCAGATCGTCGTGGCTATCCCAGGGCTGCCCCGCCCCATGCCAGACCTGCACGAACCGCACGCCTTTTTCAAGCAGCCGCCGCGCAATCAAAATCTGCCGCGCCTGCGTGCCTTCCCCGTACATGTCGCGGATCGCCTGCGGCTCGCGCGACACGTCGAACGCGTCCGCCGCGTCCATCTGCATGCGGTACGCCAATTCATACGACTGTATGCGCGCTTCCAATTGCGCGTCCTCGCCGCGCTTTTTCTGATGATCCTTATTCAGCGCCATCAGCAAATCGAGCTGCTCGCGCTGTTCTTTCATCGACGTGTTGTTGTTCTTCACGTTCTCGATGAGCTTTTGAATGTCGGTGTGCTGCGTGTCAATGTACGTGCCTTGATAAATACCCGGCAGAAATCCCGCCTGCCAGTTCTGCGATTCCTGGATTGGATAACCGCCTGGGCACATCGAAATGAACCCCGGCAGATTCTGATTCAGCGTGCCGAGTCCGTACGTCAGCCATGATCCCATACTTGGCCGCACCTGCCGCGCTTCGCCGCAATTTTGCAGCAGCAACGACGGCTCGTGATTCGGCACGTCGGCGTACATCGAACGGATCACGCAGATGTCGTCGATGCTTTCGGCGGTCTTGGCAAAAAGTTCGGAGACTTCGATTCCACTTTTGCCGTACTTCTGAAATTTGAACGGCGAGCCGAATGCCGCGCCGGTTTTGCGCTCCGTTTTGGGATTGTCGAACGGCAGCGGCTTGCCATGGTATTTCGTCAGCGACGGCTTGGGATCGAACGTGTCAACGTGCGACGGCCCGCCGTTCATAAAAAGATGGATGATCCGCTTGGCCTTGGGAACCAATGGCGGACTCTTCGGCGCCATGGCACTGTGAGAAATGGCGTTTTCATCGGCAAGCAACTCTCCGGTGCGGCCCATCATTTCGGCCAGCGCCAGCGTGCCCAAACCCATGCCGCAACGCCCCAGCATTTCGCGGCGGGTCAAAAAACTGTCTTGGAATCGCGGTGTGTGGTGCATAGGAATATCACAAGCTTGGGGTTAATGGTTTCCATTCGAAGACTCACTCTTAAGCATACACGCAAGTCGTCGGCAAGTGACATCAATTTGGCCCGGGATTTTCTAATGCAATTCCGATTTCCGCTTCTATCTTCTCCGTGTTCTCTTTGCCTCCGTGGTGCAAACCCCTCACTCCGGCGTCTGCCCCGCCGTCACCGAGACTATCCGCCCGTCTTCCATCCGCACGATGCGGTCGGCGAATGAAAAAATGCGGCTGTCGTGCGTCACCACGATGATGCAGCGCTCGTCCTTCAGCGCCGATTCGCGCAGCGTCTCCATAACCTTGTGTCCCGTGTCGCCGTCCAGCGACGCCGTCGGCTCGTCACATACCAGCAGTCTCGGGTTGGCAACCAGCGACCGCGCGATGGCCACGCGCTGCTGCTCGCCGCCTGACAAACTGCTCGGAAAGGCGTTGAGCCGATGGCCGAGCTTCATGCCCTTGAGCAGTTCGGCGGCTTTTTCGACCGCCTGCTTGCGCGGCGCTTCCTGAATCAGCAGCGGCACGGCCGCGTTTTCAGCCGCGGTGAGCGTGGGCAGTAAATTGAATTGCTGAAAAATAAACCCGATGTTGCCGCGGCGAAATGCCGTCTTCTGCGCCGCCGTCATGGTGGTAATCGGCTGCCCGAAAAGCGCGATGTTGCCTTTGTCCGCGTCCAACATGCCGGCGATCAGAGTCAACAGCGTCGTCTTGCCGCAGCCCGACGGCCCGACGACAAAGAGCATTTCGCCTTTGCGCGCCTCCAGACAAATATCGTGAAGCACCTCAATGCGCGTGGATCCGCTGCCAAACCCTTTACAAAGTCCGTCAATGTGGACCGCAATAGAAGCCGAACCCGGCGCGGCGACAACAGGCGATTGAGAGTTGTTTGAATTGGGCATCGAAAGGAGCATTCGTCTCGGATTGAAAGAGTGAATCTTATCAGAGCATGAGATATTGGCAATATGAGCGACAGGATCGACTTCACTTTGCGTCGTTGATTCCACGGATTGGTGCGTCTAATTTGCATAAAATCGTGAATGCCGTTTCACACGGTTTTATGCTATAGTGTCGTTACCGCGGCGATTCCGCACTGCCCGATTTGGATGAAATGCATGGACGCAACAGCAGCAACATCGTTCGATCTACAGGCCCAGAATCTGGTGTTCGAGAGTGCCTCCGGCACCGCCGGCGCGGAAGAAATCATCCGCTGGTCGATCGAACATTTTAAAGACAAGATCTGCTTAAGCACCTCGTTTCAACTGGGCGGCATGGTGCTGATCGACATGCTCTCCAGGATCGACCGCAGCCTTCCCGTGCTCTTCATCGATACCGGCTTTCATTTCGACGAGACGCTGAAGTTCCGCGACTTGGTTCTGGAGCGCTACAAAATCAACCTGATCACGCTCAAGCCCGTGATGGAACGCGAGACGTTCAAACAGGTCTATGGCAACGACACGCTTTACGAACGCAACCCGGCGGAGTGTTGCCGCATCAATAAGACCGAGCCGATGGAGCGCGCGCTGCGGCCGTACAGCGCACGCATCGCCGCGCTGCGCCGCGACGCCTCGCTCGAACGTTCGCGCATTCGCATCCTCGAAGAGCGCGTGGACAAAGTCATGCTCGTGCACCCGCTGGCCAATTGGACACGCGAGCAGACGAAAGACTATTTGAAAGAACACGACGTGCCTGTGCATCCGCTGCATTCGAAAGGCTACAAAACCATCGGCTGCCATCCGACATGCTGCACCGTTCCTGTCGGCGAAAACGCGCCCGAACGCGCGGGCCGCTGGACCGGCACGGGCAAGAGCGAATGCGGCCTGCATCAAGTCCAAATCCGCCGCCCGGCGCAGGATTTCAATATCTGAGACGGACGGTTTTAAGGATATAAGGAGCCACTATGAAAACACGCGTGTCGATTCTCATCCTTGTGCTTGCGTTCACAATGACTCTCGCGAGCGCCGCAAATTGGCCGCAGTGGCGCGGACCCGACGGCACGGGCATCGGTTCAGAATCCGATTTTCCTGTGAAATGGTCGGCGACCGAAAATGTCGTCTGGAAAATCCCGCTGCCGGGACCGGGAAATTCGACGCCGATCGTCTGGAACGATCGCGTCTTTATCACGCAATCGCTCGACAAGGGCGCGCGCCGAGCGGTGCTGTGCATCGACCGCAAGGACGGCAAAATTCTCTGGCAAAAAGAAATTGCGTTCGCCGGCACCGAACCTACGCACGGCGACAATCCATACTGCTCCGCGTCGCCCGCGACAGACGGTGAAATCGTCGTGGCTTGGCACGGTTCCGCGGGCATGGTCGCCTACGATTTCTCCGGCAAGGAACTCTGGCACACGGACCTCGGCGCATTTACGCATATCTGGGGCAACGCGTCGAGTCCGGTCATTCACGGCGACAATGTGATCGCCTATTGCGGGCCGGGACTGAGCGCCTTCATCGCGGCATTCGACAAAAAGAACGGCAAGGAAGTCTGGCGCATTCCGCTGCCCGACGCCCAGTCGAAAACGCCGAAAGATTTTTACGGCGCGTGGAATTGCCCGGCCATCCGCACGTTCAATGGAAAAACCGAAATGCTCGTCGGCTTGCCGAAGACGCTCATCGCCTACGACCTGGCGACGCAAAAGCCGATCTGGACGTGCGGCGGCCTGGGTCCGCTGGTGTACAACAATCCCCTTTACAGCGGCGAATACGTCGTGTGCATGTCCGGCTATTCAGGTCCGGCAATCGGCGTGCGCGATGGCGGAACCGGCGATGTCACGGAAACGCACCGGCTGTGGCGGCACGACGCCAAATTGCCACAACGCGTCGGCTCGGGCGTGATCTCCGGCGACTATCTCTATATTCTGAACGAACCGGGAACTGCCGAATGTCTTGAAGTCAAGACCGGCAAAACGATCTGGAAGAATCCCGTCGCGACGTCGTCATGGGGGTCGATGGCGCTGTGTGGAGACAAGCTGTACGTCATCGATATGAAGGGCACATGCCACGTCCTGAAGGCATCGCCTGAATTCGCCGCGCTTGGCAAAAACCCGATGGGCGAATTGACGCGCGCTTCGCCGGCCTTTTCCAATGGCCAGATTTTCATCCGCACATATCAAAATCTATATTGCATCGGAAAGTAGGGCGGATTGGAAACCCGCTCTAATACTGTCTCAATACCTATTTCTTAAAAATCTTCCGAATCAGCCGTGAAAAAACACCCTCCGGCTGCTCATGCGCGTGCGCTGGTTTGCGCTTTGAATCCGGCTTGCTCGACGCGTCCGACTTGTGATCCGCCGATCGCTTCGCTTCCGGTTCGTCGCACTTGCGCTGTTCCGTCGCGTGCGCTTTGTGAGTGTCGGCGCGATGCTTGCCGGAGTCGTCGCTCTGAAGCTTCTTGTGAATCTTCGCCTTCAGTTTTGCTTTCGAGCCAAATGCCTTGTGCTTGGGCTGCCACTTAACGGGCACTTCCATCTCGCGCTTTTGCATGGGCGCATGTGCCACGTGTGTGGAATGCGAGTGCGCGGCGGCGGCCAACACTTCGGTTGCCGGTACGGCGTCGTGTCGCTCAGTTGAAGCTTCTTCAGCTCCGGTATGGCTTGTCGACTTCTTTCCGGATTTGTGCGCCTTCTCTATCGGCTCGGCAACAGGTGTCGAATCCGCTGCGGGCGTGAGTGCTTGTTTTGCATCCGTCCCGGATGCAGGCAATTCAAGCGGCGCACGGCCATCGTTTAAATTCTGCCAGATTGCCGTGGACGCCTCTTTCTTTTCGCTCGCGGGCACGGGAACAGTGACGCCAAAGCGCGGGTCGCCAGCGCCTGGTTCGCGGCGGATCGGCGGAGCGACTGTGATGCCAATAAATTTCGCCGCCGGCTGGGCGGCATTATCCGCAGCAGGTCGCGCAGCGGGAGCCTGACCTTCGATTGCCGGTGCGTGTGCCTTGGATTTGTGAGACGGCTCGTCCTTTTCGACGCGTACGCCTCCCGTGCTCGCGACCACGCCAAAGATCGCGCGGCGGTCGGATTCGAACGTCTTCTTGTTCGGTTTCGGAGTGTGGGCTTTAGCGGCCCTGTCAGCCTTCACCGCGTCGGTCGGCGTTTCCAGCGCGCTTTCAAAATGGCGCAGCTTGCGTTCGATCCTGGCTTTGAGTTCCAGGTGTCCGCCGAATTTTGCGCGCAGCCGGTCGGCTTGCCCGGCGGTGACCCAGCTCGCCGGAACCTTGGCATTCTCCATCGCCATTTCCTGAGCCGCCGCCACAATTTGGCGCGGATCGACGCGAAGTTCGTTTCCCAGCTCGGCGATTTTCACGCCGCCGTTCGATTTCGTAGCACTATTTTTCCCGCCCATCCGGACAACATTCCTTCCGTGGAATCTTGGATAGAGAATTTGCAATCTGCGCATTAGGAGCGAGGCGAAGCCGCCAACCCGTTCCTAAACGTAATGACACATTTTCTAATCCGCTCGAAATCGAAAATCAAACCCCGTGGACATACAATCATTATACGAGTTCAGCGCATCTTTTTCAGAGCAAAGCCAAAGATTGTGTATTATAGTGGGGCGTGTGGAGCGTCTAGTGTTGTGTTGGGAAGTAATCGTTTAGCCGCGATCTTTGCAGGAGACGTATCCATGTCCATAAAAATTCCATCATGGCGTCTCATCACCGCCGGCATCGTGGCGGTCGTGGCGGACATCGTTCAATGGCTGCTCATTCCGTTCTTTTCGGAATTGGGCGCCTTGAACCCGCTTAACGATATCCTGGATATCGCCGTAGCTGGAATCATGGTGTCGCTGTTGGGATTCCACTGGGTATTCGTGCCATCGGCTTTGGGAAAACTGGTCCCCGTCGTCGACATGATGCCCTTCTGGACCGGCGCTGTCTTCTTCGTCAGCCTGGGGCAACAGGGAGCGCCAGCGATAATGCCAAATCCCTCGGAGCAGTCCGCACTACCTTTGAGTGCCATAGGACAGCAACCCGCGGCATTCCCGGCACCGGCAGCGGCCCCTGCTCAACCAATAGATTCGAAAGACATTCATTGGATCAAGCCGTAGCGAAATGTTTGGAGTACAGCCTTTAGGCTGAATTCGGACAGCCTAAAGGCTGAACTCCGAGCGACATTCCACATTTGGATTCTAGAAATATGAAACGAGCGCTTCGAATTCCGCCGACCATAACTTTCGTTTTCGGCGGCATGGCGGTCTTATGGATTCTGTGCATTGGGACCGTCCACGCCGGAGAAGATTTGCGCCAGCAGGCCATTGAAGCGTTTCAAAACGGGAAGACCGGCGACGCCATCAAGTTGCTGACTCAGGCCATCGAGAAAGAACCCAAGAACGACGTTCTGTACAACACAAGAGCCGCGATTCATGCGCGTTCGCACGAACACGCAAAAGCAGCCGCCGATCTGAACCAGGTCGCCGAACTCAAAGACCCCGCCGCGTTTCGTTCGGCGGGCGCGGAGTATTTTTTCGCGGGAAATTTCGACGCATCGATTAAGGCATTCGACGCATTCGCCACACATTTTGCCGAACAAGCGCCGCAACTTTGGGAACGCGGCATTACCCTTTATTACCTCAAACGCTACGCCGACGGGCGCAAACAATTCGAAGATCACAAAACGGTGAACCCGCACGACGTCGAGAACGCGGCGTGGCATTTCATCTGCGCCGCAAAAGAAATGGGCGTCGAAAAAGCGCGCAAAGCCTTGATCTTCATCGATACCGACCAGGACACGCGCGTCCCGATGAAGCAGGTCTATCTGCTCTTCAAAGGCGAGAACAAGCCCGAAGACGTGCTCGCAGCAGCGAACGCGGGAAATCCAGCGGCGGCGGCATTAAAGAATAATCTGTGCTACGCGCACCTGTATCTGGGGCTGTACGCTGAAGCATTGGGAGACGAAAAAAAGGCCCGTGAACATCTCGAAAAAGCCGCCGTCGAATTCGCCGAGGATCACTACATGGGCCAGGTCGCCCGCGTGCATTGGGAACTCATTAAGGAAAAGAAGTAAAATTCACCGCTTGAAAACCTTGTCCGCAAAATCCATGTAACGCTTCCAATCGAAGACTGTCAGATCGTGCTTGCCCTCGCGAATATGATAGCCGGTCGCTTCGCCATGAATCGGTTCGCCGATGGCCGGCATCTCTGTTGCAGGCAGGCCTTTTTTTCCAAAGAGTTGAAAAACCGGGCCGGCGTTGACGACGCTCAGGAATTCTCCGCGCGGGTCGGCCCAAAGGTCCTTGTCCGCGCTCGCCACATAGACCGCGCGCGGTGCCATCAGCGCGATGAGCATGTGCTGATCCATGGGCATCGAATCTACTTTGTCGCCGAATGATTTATAATTCTCGCAGAACCAATGCGGGAAAGCCTTGTTGATCTTCGCGACAGTTTCCTTTTCTTTGACTTGCCGCCGCGCAAGCCCCGCCCCGCTGCATCCGGAATCGTTCGAGATCGTCAGCGCAAAGCGTTCGTCCTGCGCGCCGGCCCACAGCGCCGTCTTGCCGCCGCGCGAATGCCCCACAACGGCGACTTTGTGCGGATCGATGTCCTTGTCGGTCTCAAAATAATCCATCACGCGGCTCGCGCCCCAGGCCCACGCCGCAATCGTGCTCCACGAATCGGCCGCGCGCGGAATCTCGTCGAACAGTGTGTACGCGCCGGTTTTGAAATCGTCAAATTTGTCGGGAGCAACGTCGGCGTTAAAGAACGCGGCGACGCCATAGCCGCGCGCGACGACTTCCTCTGCTGGCCAGAACGGGCTCTTCACCGCGCGCGTCGGATCGATATTTTCCGCCGCCGGCCGGTTGCAGATGAGCAGAAATACCGGCACCGGTTTCGGCGGCGCGTTCGGAATAAACAGTGAAACGTGAATCGTCAGCGACTTTTGTCCGCGAGCCACGACGACATCGATTTGCTTCAGAGTCGCCGCGCCAGACATGGCATTCGGATCGCGATTCGTCACGGTGAAAGCGGTCTGTACCGCCGCGTCCGGAACGCGGCCATACTCGTTTTTGCGAAACAATTCCAGAACTTCGGGTCGCCGCAGATTCTTCCAGTCATCGGCACTGGCGACCTTGCGGCCATCCAGCGTCGTAAGCAACTCAGGCAACGTATACGCGGGCATGTCCGCAGCGTCCGGCTTGAAGAATTTCATTTCGACAACCTCACCGGAGAACGACGATGCGGCGATCTGGGTGAGATTCAGTGCGAGCAGCAACGCGGTATTTCGATAATGAATCATTGGAGGAATTCCTTCAACCTTCAACTTTTAAACCTTCAACCAATTTGTTTGTATTCGCCGTCCTTCGCGTACCTCCGCGTCCTCTGCGGTGAAAAAAATCACGGTTTGGGCGAGGCGCTTTTTCCAAGATCGTCGAGGAATTTATTCAACTCCTCCATCGATTCCGCAATGAGCTTATCGCTTTTCGTTTCGACGATCGCGATTGCTTTCGTGCTGTCCAGGTTCGCGATGGCCACTTCGCCGGCGGCATTGAGCGTATCGAAGCGCAGGACTGTTTTCCACGGAAAATAACGCGTCTGCGCAAGCGAGAGCATCGCGGCGGCAAGCGCATCGCCTTCGCGCCCGATGATTTTGACGCGCAACACGCCATTCTGCACGGCATCCGCGGCGGAGGTCAGCGTGGCATTGTAAGGACTGGGAGTCGTGAGCACGCCGCCAATATCTTCGACTGCGGCCTTCGCGCGTTCCAAATACTGAGCATCGCCGCCGAGTGCGTACAGTCGCACGCAAACCGACGCGATCATCCCGTTGGTGGACGGCTCGCTGGTGTCCTGAATGCTCTTTGTCCGCCAATTTAACGCCGGAGCGAAATCCATGACGCCTTTAAAACTTCGTTCGATGTATCCACCGCGCAACAAGTCGCGATAATTTCCATCGAGCCGGTTCAACGCGTCAGCAGCAAGTTGCTTATAAGTGGGATCGCCGGTTGTTTCGTATGCCTGCAAACAGGCCCACGCGCGAGCAGCTTCGTCCATCGCCAGTGCGACCGATTTTGGATCGTTCAACACGTGCCGAAGAGGACGGAGGATCTCTTTGCCGTCCACCTGCTCTTTTAAAATCGCGTTCAGCGTCTTAAGTCCCTGTCGCGTAAACTCGCCGCGGCCCAACACGCGCCCGCCTTCAATGAACACGGCGGCGAGCATGGCATTGGCGTCGCACAAAGGCGTCGCGTCGCGCGGCGGCGGCGGGCGGTTGGAACGTGCGGAGCGCATGCGTTCGCGGATACGTTCCAGGCGCTTTCGCGCGACGTCAATGTCCAGCCCCAGTTCGCGCGCGACTTCGTGCAGCGGCCGCGCGGCCGTCAACACTGTCCGATCGGGCGCGGAGTACGGCTGGTTGCCGGTCTCTTCAATCCCGTAAATCATGCGCGCAAAACGAATGTCCGTTTCGTCTGAAAAGAGCAGCTCAATTTCGCGCACCGTCCACGTGTAATACGCGCCGTCTTCGAACGAGCGCGCATCGGGCGCGATCGACGCGGAAAAAAAAGTGCCGCCCGCATCCAGTTCGCCGCGCCAGAAATTCAAGCATTCCTCGGCGGCCGTTCGGTAAAGCCCATTGCCGGTCGCTTGCCAGGCGTGCAGCAGAATGCAGATCATTTCGGCATTCAAGATCGGCTGCTTTTCGAAGCGCGGCACACGCCAGTGCCGGTCGGTGGCGAAGCGGTGAAAGCCACCTTCGAGCTGGTCGTAAATTCCGCCGCGCAGTATATGGCCCAAAGTCGTCTCAACCACTTCAAGGCTCTTCTTGTCGCCAGTCCGCGCATAATGCGCCAGACACAATTCCAGCGCGCGCGGCTCCGGGAATTGCGCCGGCACCGGCGAAATAAATCCACCGTTTTCGCGGTCCAGCAGCGTCTGAAATTTAAGCACCGTCGTGTTCAATACGTCTGGCGGAATCGATCCGCGCATCGACGGGTGCTCGGTGCTTTTCTTGATCGCATGACACAGCGTCCCGGCTTCGCGCGAGATGCGAAAGCGATCTTCGCTCCAGCGTTGTGCGAGCAACTCGAGCGTCCTTCTCATGCCCGGCTTGTTGAATTCAAGATCGTCCTCCAGCGGCAGCGACGTCGATCCGGAAAACAGTTCGCCGTCCGGTGTGAGAAAAATATTCAACGGCCAGCCGCGCGTTCCTTTCGTGGCCATGACGGCTTGCTGCAAACGCAGGTCCGTCTCCGGAAAAGCGTCGCGGTCCAATCGCACGGGAATGAATTCGGTATTCAGGCGGTTGGCGATGGCCGCATCGCCGAGCACGGAGCGTTCCATCTCCTGTCCGCCCCGGCACCAATTCGCCGTCACAAAAAGATAAATCGGTTTCTGCGTGCGCGTCGCTTCGGCAAAAGTCTCCGCATTCCAAGCGCGCCACCGAACGATGCCCCTGCCCCGCGCCAAAGCCGGATCGCTTGCGCGTAGCGCGCCGGCACGCGCAACCCATTCGGGAAGCGGCGCGAGTTCTTCGGCCCGCGTCAAAGCAGAGACAAAAAGCAGTGCGATCAGCGGGGCGTGAAAGGGACGCGGGCATTTGGACATGGAATCACTTTATCGTCGAGATCGATGCGTGAGTAAATCTTTTTGATGAAAAAGCTGCGTTGCACTCCAATCCCTTACTTCACGCCCCCGGCGGCATCGCGTCGTTGATCATTTTCATATATGAAAACGCGAACTTGAAAATATTCCAGATCACGAACAGCGCGACCAGTCCATAGATGAAGCGCGGCAGCCATTCGGCAAACGTTTCGATGGCTCGGATGTAGCGTTCGCGCGCGTTTTGCGCGAGACGGGCCAGCGTCGCGTCGAGCGCGCCGGATTGTTCGCCGACCGCCACGGCGGCGCAGAATTCGTGCGGCCAGATGCCGGTCGGTTCATCAAGCAGTGCCGGACCGAGCGGGTTTCCACGGGTCGTCAGATTCGACAACCGCAGGCACTCTTCGCGGAAGCAGCCGTTGCGAACGGCGTGCGCGGTGGTCTCGAGCGCGGGCCCAATCAGCGCGCCGGCTCCCAGCAAATTCGACAGCAGATCGCCAAACTCGGCGAGGCTTCGCTGCCGCTCGATATGCGAAATCAGCGGCAGACCGAGCATCAAACGATCGATGCCCGAGGCGCGCACAGGCGTTCCATCCGCATTGAACACCGGAGCCAGCGCACGCGCGCGAAAAAAGAGCACCGCGGCGATACACAACGCCGCGGCCAGACCGAGCGGAATCGTGACGTAGATCAAGTACAGAATGACGCTGCCGTCCTCGCCGATGAGCGTCAGAATGGGCGCGATAAACGAGGCCGCGATCAGCGTTCCAATCGGCATGACGGCTTTGCCAAGGATGCGCTGCCGCGCCGTGCGCCACAATTCGCGCTGGCGCACCAGCGAATCAAGCGTGGCTTCCACACGCCCGGAAGACCAGCCCGCCGCCAGGATGGCGCGCTCAGCCGACGATAAAACAGGAGCCAGCGCCTCAAGAACCGCATTGATGCCCTGGCCTTTGGAAGTCCGTTCGGAAGCCTGAAGAAAACACGCCCGTTCCGATCCGCGCAGCAGCCCCGCGCACAAATCAAGCGCCTCATTCGACGGAATTCCAGACTCCAATTGAATGCGCCAGGATCGGAGGGCTTCGGTGACGATCGGGTCTAGCGAATCGGACATTTTTATTCACCGCGGAGAGCGAACGACAGACAGGGAGACACGGAGAAAAAATGCAATGCGCTCATCACGAGAGCTCTTTCTCCTTGTCTCCCTGTCTCCCAGTCTCCTTGTCTGCCGTTAATGCTCGTCATGCTCATGCGGATCCACAGTCTCAGCCTTCTCCGCGGCGGGCCCGAGCGCTTCAATTTCGGCGATGAGGTCGCTGGTGTCCACGCCCCAGAGTTCGAACAGGCGCAGGATCGTGTCGCCGATTTTGTTGTTCGGCGTGCTGGCTCCGGCGGTCACGCCGATGACCAGCGAGGACTTCTCCGGCATCCAGTTTTCGTTCACCGTCTCGGTGTTCGATCCGACGGGCAGGTTGCGGATTTGCACGCGGGAGAGCATGCAGGACGCGTCGTCGATGTGGTATGACGGCACGCTGCGGTGATGGCCGATTTCGGCGAGATGCGTCGTGTTCGACGAATTGTAGCCGCCGATGACGATCATCAATTCCGGCGGCGTCTGCATCATCGCGTTGACCGCGTCCTGGCGGTCCTGCGTGGCGCTGCAGATCGTGTCGAAACTGCGAAAGCGCACCTTCGTTTCTTCGTCGCCGTATTTTTTGAGCAGCGCCCCGCGCAGCCGCGTGCCGATCTCCATCGACTCCGTCGAGAGCATCGTGGTCTGGTTGGCGAGACCCAGCAGGTTGAGATCTTTGTCCGGATCGAAACCGGGCGAAAAGGCCTTGGCAAATTTCGTCAGAAAAAGTTCGCGGTTGCCTTTGCCGAGAATATAGTCGCACACGTAATCGGCTTCTTCGAGATCGCGCACCATCAGGTAGCGCGCGCCCGCCCGGCTGGACGTCGCGATCGTTTCCTCGTGGTTGTATTTGCCGTGAATGATGCTGGTGTACTGATCGCGCGCGTACTTTTCGACGCTGTTCCAGACCTTCACCACCGCGCCGCACGTCGTATCGACGAGGATGCAGTTCTTCTCTTTGAGTATTTCGATCTCCTTCACCGGCGCGCCGAACGCGGGCAGAATCACGACATCGTCCTTGGTGATGTCGTTGTACGTTTCGCCGTGGTTGTAGCTGCCCGAAAGAAAGATAAAGCCCATGTCGCGCAGGCGGTTGTTGACCGATTGGTTGTGGATGATTTCATTGGTGATAAAGATGCGCTTGTCGGGATAGCGGTGGCGGGTCTGGTAAGCCATATCGACGGCGCGCTCGACGCCATAGCAGAAACCAAATTCCTTGGCAAGGCGCACGGTCAGGCCGCCCCGGGAAATCTGGTGCCCCTTCATGCGCAGCAGATCGACGACCCGGCTGGCATACGCGGCCTCCAGCATCGGTTTGACGGTCTCTTTAAGGCCAAAGCCCTTGCGGTGGTACTCGCCCATTTTAGTCGGTCGCTCCCTTATGTGTGCTCTAATTAGGAATACGAATCATACGGGAAATGGCCTGAAATTAAACGATAATTCAATCAATAATTCGAGAGCAGGGCGAAGGCGGCTGCCTCTCGCCCCCGCGTGTCGGTGAGCACGGTGCAAATTGCCTGAAATTCCACGGCTTGACGGGGCGAAAGGACGAAATAGGCTTCATCAGATATGCGATTCAAAATCGTGGGGCACAACATTCTGCTTATGGCGCCCCCCAGCCACATGCACGGCGATGTTCTCTGAGGTCGAAGTATGAGCGAACAGCCCAGAAAACGCCGCTGGTTTCAGATTCATCTCTCGACTGCCATCATTCTGATGTTTGCGGCGGGTGGATTGATGTGGGCGAATTCAATTGTTAAAACTGACGGTATGCCGTTTGAATCCCTATCCTCCTGGACGGAACGTCGTTCATACGGTTGGCCATTCACAGGGATTTCGTTTTTGAGTGACACAAGAGCTGCCATGCTTGGATTCGATGACTTGCCAGCAACCTGGAAGGGGAAATTCGATTCACTGATGGCGTCGGTTGATGTATTCATTGCAGTGAACATTCTTCTCACCATTTGGTTCGTCTGCGAATGGTGGATTCGTAAGCGGACATCTCGGATGGGAAACGAGAGATAGAGCAGTCACAATATTGTTTATATTCTGGACACACCGGGCGTGCGCACGGCAATGTTCTGTGAGATTGAAGCATGAGCGAACAGTCCAGAAAACGTCGCTGGTTTCAGATTCATCTCTCGACAGCAATCATCCTGATGTTCGTGGCGGGTGCATTGATGTGGAGCAATTGTCAAATGATGTGGATGGCGATGTTGAAATCATGCGGCGTTTTCCTTGATGCCATCCACGAAACGAACAAGCTTGATCACGTCTGCCAACAACTCCGATTTATTTAATTTCCTCCAGCCTTTTGCCGCG